>NZ_JAAEAH010000036.1 GCF_010998615.1 Myxococcus sp. CA023
ATGTGTATAAGAGACAGGTCCCGGTCCCCCCACCGAAAACCTGCGCGGCTTCGTGTACCTCCCCCTCGCCATGGAGGACCTGATGAGCGAACTGCGCTTCATCGGCTTCCAGGAGACCATCGACCTGGAGGTGTACGACGGGACGGAGGTCCGCGACGACGCGCTCCTCTACGCGTCCAGCCTCCCGGCATCGCGGGGTGCTCCCGTCCTCCAGCAGGACGTGAAGATACCCGTGGCCGGCCAGACCTGGACGCTGCGGTTCAACGCGCGCCAGGCCTTCATCGCCGCCAGCACCACCGAGCAGCCTGGCACCATCGTGGGCGCCGGGCTGCTGGTGACGCTGCTGCTGTTCTTCATCACCCGCTCGCAGGTCCGCGCCCGGACCGCGGCCGAGGCCGCCAACACGGAGCAACAGCGGCTGACCGGCGAGGCCCGCGACGCCGTACAAGTGCGCGACGACTTCCTCAGCATCGCCGCGCACGAGCTGCGCACGCCCCTCACCAACCTCAAGCTCCAGCTCCAGTTGCTGTACCGCCAGCTTCGCGGCGAGGAGCCCCTGGACGTGGAGAAGCTCGCGCAGCGGGTGCTGTCCTGCGAGCGTCAGACCTCGCGCCTGGCGACCCTGGTGGACAGCCTGCTCGACGTGTCCCGGCTGGCGCGCGGCCGCATGGAGCTGAACCTGGAGCCCGTGGACCTGGACGAACTGGTGCGCGAGGCCGTCCGCCGCTTCGAGACGGAAGCCAGGACCGCGGGGGTCCAGGTGACGGTGGACTCGCCGGCCCCCGTGACGGGCCAGTGGGACCGGATGCGGCTGGAGCAGGTGCTCACCAACCTGCTGTCCAACGCGCTCAAATACGGCCACGGAGCCCCCGTGGACGTGCGCGTGCGCTCGGATGAAACACAGGCGATGGTGGAGGTGGAGGACCACGGCATCGGCCTTCCGCCGGAGGACGCGCAGCGCATCTTCGGCCGCTTCGAACGCGCCGTCTCCAGCCGTCACTATGGCGGGCTGGGTCTGGGCCTCTTCATCACCCGCCAACTCGTGGAGGCACTGGGAGGCCACATCAGCGTGGCCAGCACCCCGGGCCAGGGCGCCACGTTCACCGTCGTGCTGCCCTTGAGCGGCCCACCGGCCGTGGCTTGACGCACCCTGCTTTGCGGAGAAGCACGGCAAAGCCCTTCAATGACAGGCAGGAGGAGGAATCCGGGACGCGCGCAATGTGCTCGACAGCCACGGACACCACCGCTGAGCCTCGCGGGCCTCCCGTCTGCTTCTTGACTTTTCATGAATTCCGCCTAAACAACTCCTGAAATTGAGAATGCGTATCGTTTTCACAGCAACCCACAACTTGGCTCCGGGTGAAACGGCGCCCCACTCCACTTCCAGGAAGGCCGCCTTCATGAAGCATCTGTTTGCCCGCTCGGGTTTCCGACTCTCCGCCGCTGCGCTCGCGCTGTCCCTGATGGGCGGCTGCGACGACTCCGGCGACGACTACACCGGCCCGCTGTACGCCATCACCACGCAGGACCTCAACGCCGACCCGGCGGCGAGCTACGTGGTGGTGACGCGTGAGGCGGAGCAGACCGCGCAGCTGTCGCTGGACGGCGCCATCAAGGTGTCCGGCCGTGCGCTGGGCGTGGGCATCCGCAAGTCGGGCAAGGTCTACGTGGTGTCGGATGACAGCCCCGTCGTGACGCGCTACTCGCTCACCGAGGACGGCGGCCTGGAGCAGTCGGGCACGGTGAGCTTCGCCAGCCTGGGCGTGATGTCGCTGGGCGAGTACCAGGCGAACTTCCAGTTCGTGTCGGCGACGAAGGCGTACTTCTTCGACGGCATCACCGCGCAGGCGGTCATCTGGAATCCCACGGAGATGACCGTCACCGGCAACATCGCGCTGGGCGACCTGGAACTCGAAGGCACGGAGATGGCCTTCTCGGGCTCGGTCGTCTCGGACAACGGGCAGCTCATCATTCCCGTGGGCTGGCGTCCCGTGGCCGGCGTGGGCATCACCCCGAGGACGGGCGTGGTGGCCGTCGACACGGCGACGGACACGGCGACCCTCGTCACGGATGAGCGGTGCGGCTATGCGCACGACGCCGTGCTCGGCCCCGACCGCAAGGTCTACGTCGCGACGGAGGCCTACGGCGCGGCGGTGCACCGGGTGTCGGCCGACGCGGCGCCGGAGCCGTGCCTGCTGCGGTTCGACCTGCAGACGCGCACCTTCGACGCGGGCTTCCACCGCTCGCTGTCGGAGCTCGTGGGCGGCGGCACCGCGGGCTCGCTCGTCCCCGGCCCGTCGGGCACGGCGTACCTGCGCGTGCTCGATGAGAGCGTCGCCCCGGTGCAGGAGGGCGCGCACCCCCGCGGCATCGCGAGCGGCGCCGGCTGGCAGTGGTGGGCGCTGAATCTCAACACGCTGACGGCGACGCGGAACACCCAGTTCCCGGCCACCTCGGGCAGCAGCTTCCTCTTCCACACCGAGAACCAGACGCTCTACACCGAGTTCGGCGCGGGCTCCGCGTCCACGACGCTGCACGTGCTGGGCGACAACGGCCGGCCCACGCTGACGACGCGGGGCCTGTCCTTCTCCCTGCTCCAGCTGCGCTAAGCACCGACGCCAGCGGAAGTCCCCGGGGCTCCGCTCACGCGGGGCCCCGGCTGTAGCACCACCGGGTTTCACCCATCTTCTGGAGTGTCCATGCGTCTTCCATTCCGCATCGCGGGCGTCGTCGTCGTGTCATCGCTGTGGTCCATTCCCGCCTTCGCCACCAGCACGGGCGTCACCGGCCAGACGGGCAAGGGAGGCCCCACGTGCAGCACCTGCCACCAGGGCGGGGAACTCCCCACCGTCGCGCTCGAAGGGCCCGCCACGCTCGCGCCGGGCGGCACCGGCCAGTACACCTTCATCATCCGGGGCGGTCCCGCCAGGACGGGCGGCGTGGGCATCGCCGTGGACAGCACGGCAGCCACGCTCCAACCCGGTGAGGGAATGAAGAAGCTCGGCGCCGAGCTGACCCATTCGCAGCCCCAGCCCTTCGCGAACAACGAGCTGCGCTTCAACTTCAGCCTCGTCGCCCCCGCGACGGACGTCACCCTCACCCTCTTCGGCGCTGGCAACTCCTCCAACGCGGACCTCCATACCGACGGAGACCGGGCCGCCGCCACGAAGCTGAGCGTGAAGGTGGGCCAGGGCACGCCGGGCATGGAGCCGGATGACAAGGGCGAGGAGAGCGGAGGCTGCGCCGCCGCGGGCAGCGCGCCGCTGTGGGCCCTGCTGATGGCCGCCTCGCCCATGGCCCTGCTGCGCCGCCGCCGGCGCTGAGACACCCCGCCACGCCTCATCCATCGTGGAGGTGAAGATGCGCCAGGCCCCATGCGCCTCTTCACCCGGCTCCAATCACTATGCAAACTGCGGAGGTTTACATTCCAAAGCCGGGAGTCTCCGTGCCCACCCACCCCACGAAGCCCAGCCTCCACCCGATTACCGAGGAGGAGCGGGCCCGGGCGCATCCAGCGCGACGGCCGACCCGATGGCCGTAAGGAAGCCGCCGAGGAATTCGCCCGCCTCATCACCGAGGCCAGCCAGAACCGCGACGAGGCGGAGCCTGGCGACGAGCGGTTCTTTTCCTCCGGGCTGGAGGCCCATGAGCTCGGAGCGGCCACTCCCGCTGTGACGACCGAGCCCTGACGCCCCCTATCGGGTCAGCGCGCGGGCCATCGTGACGAGCGCCTCCAGCTTCGCATCGTCCAACTCACGCGCCAACGTCACCAGCCGGCGCAGCAGCGGCGGCTCCTTCTCCAGCTCACGCCGCTCGTCCTTGCCGGGCCGGGCCAGCCCCAGCAGCTCATCCGTGGAGATGCGGAGGACCATGCTGAGGCGGCGCAGCATGCCCGCGCTGGGGACCATCTTTCCGCGCTCCACTCGGCTGTAGACCATGGGGTGCATATCCACCAAGGCCGCCACCTCCACCTGGGTCAACCCCAGGCGCGCACGCGCCTCCCGCGCCGCCTTTCCCACCATCATGCCCAGTTGTTCGTCCATGCGCGGGAGAACGTAGCGCATCCGGAGGAGATGGCTGGAGTGGAAGCCACGGCCCGGCGCCTGGCGAAGCGAAGGGCAAGACTCTACCTTCGGGGTTCTGGGGAAGATAAATTCCCACTTCCGCCCAGTGGCCCGCCTTACATCCATTCCGCCACGCCCCGTCCCTCCAGAGACAAGCCCCATGCGACAGGGAAGCGATGACCTTGACAGGAGGAGCTCGCGGCGGAGCGGGCCCCCAGGGGGGCGTATGAAGGCCCAGCGCCTTCGGGGAGACGTGGCCATCGGCACCCAGGTGGGGGGCTTCGTCGTGGAGGGCTTGCTCGGGATGGGCGGCTGCGGCGCCGTCTTCCGCGCCCGGCAAGGCGACGCGTGCTTCGCGCTGAAGCTCCAGTCGATCTCCGCGCTGGGCGGTTGGGCCCAGCGGGAGGTGGACATCCTCCGGAGGATGAACCACCCCAATGTCGTGCGATTCCACGCGTGCGGCCTGTGGCTGGACACCGCCCCCGAGTGGTTCTACCTGGCCATGGAGCTGGTGGAGGGGCGACCGCTGAACCGGTGGGTGGACGAGGAGAACCCCAGCTCGCGGCAGGCGGCGGCGCTGGCGCTGGGGTTGGCCCGAGGGCTCGCGGCGGCGCACGCGAAAGGCGTCCTCCACCAGGGCCTCAAAGAGTCCAACATCATGGTGCGGGATGCCACCGGGGCGCCCGTGCCGGTGGACTTCGGCGTGGGCTCCTATCCCGGCGCGCCTCGCCTCACCCGGGGGGTGCTTCCCCCCGGGCACACCGCAGTACCGCAGCCCGGAGGCGCTGGCTGCCCGGGCCTTGACCAGCTCCGCGCGCTGGACGTGCGTGAAGGCCCGAGTGCGCACCATCAACGTGCCCTGACTCCGCAGCGCCAGCTCGCGGGCGAGGACATGGCGGCGCCGCATGGGGCTGGTTTCCAGCGCCTCCACCAGGACGCTGCCATTGAAGGGGCGGCCGAGAAGGTACCTCGTCCCCTTCGCGAAGCGCTTCTTCTCCGCGTCCCACCAGCCCCGGACGGCGGCCACGTTCGGCCAGGGCAAGTCGTCCTCGGGCCTGGGCACCAGGTCCGCGTCCAGGTCCTCCTGCAACTCCGGCGGCGGCGGAGCACCCTCGGGCCTTTCGCCAGGGAGCAGGGCGTAGGGCGCCTCCAGCCGAAGGCCTGTCATGGCCGAGAAGGCTTCCCCGGCCAGTTGTGCCACCGCGGGCACCTCCAGGTGCGCGACGCACGCCTCCATGGCCGCCACCCGGCCGCTGAAGCCCAGGGCCCAGAGTGCATGGGGTCGGAGTTGCTCCGCGTCCAGCAGCCCCAGTAGCAAGGAAATGTCCGTCTCACTGCCGCCCATGGCGAGCAGCACCATGGCCTCAAGGCTGTGTGCATCGCGGGCGCGCACGGCAGCGCGGCACGTCTCCCAGGCTGGCCTCACGCCAGACGCAAGTCCCGCCCCCATCGCCGCCGCGCGAATGCTGGGGTGGGGGGAGTCCAGCAGACTGGGAAGCAGCCCTCGCGCAGCGTCTTCCGGCAAGGGCAGGGCGGCACGCAGGGCCGTAACCCGCACCCGCTGCTCGTCATGGGTGAAGAAGTGCGCCAGCACCTCCGGAGGTGCCTCCTGGCGAAACGCCAGCGCCTCCAGCACCTCGGCCTGCGGCACGGTGTCCTCCCGCTTCAACACGTCGAGTAGGCGGGTGCCCATCCCTGGGGCCTCGCTGAGCTCCAAGGCCCGTCGAATGGCTGCACGCGCTTCGGGCTCGGCCTCGCGGAGTCGCAGCAGGACTTCGTCCACCTCGCCGAGGGCCAGCAGCGAAAAGGCCGCCGCGCAGATGCGGAAGGCGTCCTCCGTCGCGAAGGCGGGGCGCAGCACGGATTCAACCGAGGTGGATGCACCCACCACCGCCCGTCCAGATGCGCGAGGAGAAGCGCCTCCAACCTCGCAATCTCACTCAGTGAAATGTCTGGCGCCCCCAGCGCCTTCTCCCACTGCAGCCACCGGAACTCGGCCTCGTCGAGGTGCTCCTCCAGCACGTCTACCAACACCATGGTGCCCGCTCCCCCTCGGCTCAGCGAAGCGCCGCTGCAAGGGCTGACATGAACGCGCGAAGGATTTCTTGCTTCGCTTGCGGCTGACGCGTGAGAGCCATTGCTTTGAATGCAGTGGCGATGACGAGCATTAAGTGGAGAACGCGAGGCCGGGACAACGCGTGCCAAACCCCGTACGGCAAGTCGCCGTCAGCCTGTGAACGGAACGGGCGGTGGCGTGGCTTGATTGGAGCAACGCCCGTCAATGACATCGCCCTTCGGGGCAACGCAACTCACTGTCCAATGCCGCCCAGGGCACCAGCCCGTGGCCGACGTCTTTCGGCCCGGACTGGGGAGTGCAAGTCGACGGACGCGGGCGCGAAGCCGTCGCTCGTCGCCTGGGAGATTGAGCGACCGTTCTCCCAGCCCCACCCGCACGCGGGAGCCTCCGTCCAGGCAGGGGCACAGCGGGCACCTGTCGTGTTCCACCGAACCATGGGCCCCTCCCCCTGCCTCCACTGAGGACTGGTGGACACCGCGACCGCGGGCCGACATCAACGTTCGACAGTGGCCACGTCCACGTCTTATGTCCCAGGACATGACCCCCGCACCCACGGAGGTGCTGCTGTTCACCCTGAACGGCCAGCGCTACGGACTGCCCGCCCCCGACGTCCGCGAGCTGGTACGCGCCGCGCGCCTGACGCCCCTGCCCCGCGCGCCCGCCGTGGTGGAGGGCCTGCTGGACCTTCGGGGGGAGCTACTGCCGGTGCTGGACCTGCGCCTGCGCTTCCGCCACCCGCCCCGCCCGCTGTCCCCCATGGACCACTTCATCGTGGCCTCCGCGGGCTCGCGCAGCGTCGTGCTGCGCGTGGATCGCGCCGAGGGCCTGCGCGTCCTCACGCCGGATGAGTGGGACGCCACGCCGCGCCAGCTGCCGGGCGTGGGCTATGTGGCGGGCGCCGTGAAGCTCAAGGACGGGCTCGTCCTGGTCCATGACCTGCGCACCTTCCTGTCCGAGGCCGAGTCCCTGGAGCTGGATGCCGCCCTGGCCGCGCCGCAGGAGCCGGAGCCCGCGTGAATTGGGGTCCCTGGAGCCACCCGGGTTATGCGGCGGTGCTCGCGCTCGTGGAAGAGCGCGCCGGGCTGGTGCCACCCAGCTGCCCCGCGTCCGCCGAGGAAGGCATCGCCCGCGCCATGGAACGGGCCGGGCTGAAGGACTTCGACGCCTACCGCGTGCGGCTCACGGAAGACCCCTCCGCGCTGGATGACCTGCTCATCGAGCTCACCGTCGGAGAGACGTATTTCTTCCGCACGCCCGAGCACTTCGAGCACCTGCGGAGCGTCGTGCTTCCGGAGCTGCGCGAGCGCCATGGCCCGGACCACACCGCGCGGATGTGGAGCGCCGCGTGTTCGTCCGGCGAGGAGCCCTACTCCATCGCCGCGCTGCTGCTAGGCGAAGGCTGGAACGAGCACATGGCCGTGTACGCCACGGACGTGTCGCGCGGCGCGCTCGCCCGGGCCCGGAAGGCCCACTACGGCGACTGGTCCCTGCGCGGCGGATGGGCGGACCGGATGCGCACCCACCTGCGCGCCGAGGGACGCCGGTACGTGCTGTCACCCGAGGTGCGGAAGGGCGTGCGCTTCAGCTACCTCAACCTCGCGCTCGACACCTGGCCGTCGGCGGACAGCGGCATCTGGAAGCTGGACGTCATCTTCTGCCGCAACGTCCTCATCTACTTCAACCGGCCCACCATCGAAGCTGTCGCGCGCCGGCTCCATGACGCGCTGGATGAGGGCGGCTACCTCTTCACCGGCCCGTCGGACCCGCCGCTCGGTGGGCTGGCGCCGCTGGAGTCCATCCTCACCGAATGGGGCGTGCTGTACCGCCGGCCCCTTCCTGGAGCCACCCTCTCCCTGCCCGTCCCGGCCGAGTGGAGCCCATCCTCCACCGGCGTACCCGGTACCGCGACGGGCACCACGTCCCTGGGCACCACCGCGCCGGGCCTGCCCTCCGGTTCCGACTCCTCCACGGGGACCGCGCTCCCGGGTGCATCCGCTCCGGGCCGTCCAGGTGGATTCGCGGCCAGAACGACGGCACCCGCCTGGAGTCCCCCCGGAGCGGGCGGGACCTCCGCCCAGGCGGAAGGAACGCGCGCGGCGGGCCAGCCCCAGGCCGGCGCGGGGCCCGTCCTCGGGAACACAGCGGGCACCGGTGCGCCCGCCTTGCGAAGCGGCGTCCTCCCCGGGGCCGAGACACCGACACACGCCCCCAGCGCGGCGGCCATGCACGCAGCCCAGCAGGCCCTGGCGCGGGGCCACTGGCGCGAGGCGGCCCAGCACTTAGGGGCATTGGATTCAGACGCGGACACCTCCGCCCTGGCGGTGCGCGCGCTGGCGAACCTGGACGCCGCCGCCGCCGTCTACGCCTGCACCGAAGCGGCCGCCCGGCACCCCTTGGTGGCGGGGCTGCGCTACCTGGAATCCCTGCTGCTGCTGGGCCAGGGGCGCGCGGTGGACGCGGAGCGCGCTGTCCGGCAGGCGCTGTACCTGGAGCCCACACTCATCGTGGCGTGGCTCATCCTCGGGCGCGTGCTACGCAGGCACGGCGACACGTCCGGTGCCCTGAAGGCTTGGCGCGAGGCGGAGCACCTGTGCAACGCCCTGCCTCCGGACGCGCCCGTGCTCCACGCGGACGGCGAGAGCGCCAGCAGGCTGGCGGAGGTGGCGCGTGGAGAGCGGTCACGCATGGAGGCAGCCCTGGCTGCCGGTGAGGAGCTGAGCTGATGCCGGGTTCCGGCAAAGTCGACTGGGAAGCCACGCGCGCGCGGCTGGCGCGGCTGGCCAACCTGGTGAAGGAACAGGGCACCTTGTCGCCCGAGGAGGCCACGGCGCTGCTGGAGGCCCGCGCCCGGGCACTCTCGCGCGAGCCCCGTCCCCAGGTCGACCCCGGCACTCTGCGCGAGGTGGTCCGCTTCAAGGCCGCCGGCCAGCGCTATGCCCTGGAGTCCCGCTTCGTGCTGGAGGTGGTGCGCGCGCCGGAGTTGGTGACGCTGCCGGGCGCGCCCCCCGCGCTGCGCGGCCTCACCCTGATGCATGGCGAGGTGCTCCCCGTGGTGGAGCTGGCGCCGCTCTTCGGACGCGCGCCTTCGGACGCCGCGGGCCCGCTGCTCGTGGTGGGCGTGGGGCGGGCGGAGTTGGGCGTGCGCACCGAGGAAGTGGAGGAAGTCACCGTGCTGGCGGGCAGTGAGTTGCTGGCGCCGCCCACCTCCCTGAACGACGCCGCCGGACACCTCGTGTCCGCGGCCGACAGGGAAGGCACCCTGGTGCTGGAGGGAGAGGCGCTCCTGGGTGACAGTCGCCTCATGTTCGATATGTCCGGCGAAGGAGCAGCATGAGCATCGGGAACCGCATCGCACTCGGATTCGGACTGTCGCTACTGATGTTGCTCATCGTGGCGGGTGTGGCCTTCCTGGGCGCCAATCAGCTCACGACGAGCACGGCGGGCCTGCTGAAAGCCCATGAGAACTTCCGCGTCATCCGCGAGGTCCGCGCGCTGCTGATGGACGCCGAGTCCGGCCAGCGCGGCTTCATCCTCACGGGGGATGAGTCCTACCTGGTGTCCTACCGGGAAGCGGCGGTGGCGCTCCAGAATGACCTGTCCCGCCTGCGCGACGCCATGACGGACCACCCCCACCAGCGGGCGCGCCTGAACCGGCTGGAGCCCATCGTCACCCAGCGGGTGAACCGGCTGGAGGAAGGCATCCGCCTGCGCCGCCAGGAGGGCCTGGAAGCCGGAGCGAAGTTCATCCAGGCCGGCCACGGCCGGGAGGCCATGCTCCAGGTCAAGCAGGTCATCGACGAGATGCTGGTGGCGGAGCAGGAGCGCTGGGACGAGCACGCCACCGCCGCCCGGGACATGGCCCAGCGCATCCTCTGGGTGCTGGGCATCGGCACGCTGCTGGGCGTGGTCATCGTCGGCGGAGGCAGCTACATCATCACCCGCGGCATCACCACGCCGCTGCGCGCGCTCATGGTGGGCGCCGAGCAGTTGGGGCGCGGGAAGCTGGAGC
Organism: Myxococcus sp. CA023; assembly: GCF_010998615.1. Classification (GTDB taxonomy): domain Bacteria; phylum Myxococcota; class Myxococcia; order Myxococcales; family Myxococcaceae; genus Myxococcus. The sequence goes on from NZ_JAAEAH010000036.1 coordinate 10,151, forward strand.
ACCGCATCGACGTGAAGGGCCAGGACGAGACGGCCCAGCTGGCGCGCGCGTTCAACGACATGGCGGAGAAGCGCCAGCAGAACGAGGTCCAGTTGGAGAAGGAATCCGAGCAGCGCGAGCACACGCTCCGCACCGTGGCGGAGTTCGTCAACCAGCTCGCCGGCGCCAGCGCGGAAATCCTCTCCAGCACCACCGAGCAGGTGGCCGGCGCCCAGGAGCAGGGCAGCGCGGTGACGGAGACGGTGAGCACCATCGAGGAAATCACCAAGACGTCCGAGGAGGCCGCGGGCCGCGCCCGCGCGGTGAGCGACTCCGCCCGCCACGCCGAGGACGTGGGCCGCAGCGGCCGCCGCGCCGTGGAGGAGGCCGTGGGCGCCATGGGCGCGGTGCGTGAGCAGGTGGAGTCCATCGCCTCGCGCATCCTCGCCCTGGCCGAGCAGGCCCAGGCCATTGGCGACATCATCACCACCGTCAACGACATCTCCGAGCAGACGCACATGCTGGCGCTCAATGCCTCCATCGAAGCCAGCCGCGCCGGCGAGCACGGCCGCGGCTTCGCGGTGGTGGCCTCCGAGGTGAAGGCCCTGGCGGACCAGTCCAAGAAGGCCACCGGCCAGGTGCGCCAGATTCTGGGGCAAATCCAGAAGGCCACCCACGGCGCGGTGATGACCACCGAGGAAGGCACCAAGAGCGTGGCCACCGCCACCCGCGTGGTGTCCGAGGCGGGCTCCAACATCCAGACGCTGTCGGACCTGCTGGCCCAGGCCTCGCTGACGGCGGCGCAGATTGCCGCCTCCGCCAACCAGCAGGCCACCGGCATCGGTCAGATTCGTCAGGCCATGCATGACGTGAATCAGGCCACGCAACAGGCCCTCATCTCGTCGCGGCAGACCGAGCGCGCCATGCAGGACCTCAACGGCATGGGCCAGAAGCTCAAGGGGCTGTTGGGAGAGTACGGGCGCTGATGGACCGCGACCGGTTGGCCCAAGCGCTGCTGGCCACGTTCCTCGAGGAGCTCGAGGGCCACGTCGCCTCGCTCAACCGCGAGTTGCTGGCCCTGGAGCGCGAAACCGTGCCCGCGCGCCTGGCGGAGCTCGTGGCGTCCCTGCTGCGCACGCTGCACAGCGTGAAGGGAGCTGCGCGCGCGGCCAGCGCCACGCTGGTGGAGACGGCCTGCCACCGCATGGAGGAGCTGCTGGAGCAGGTGCGGGACGCGGGCGCCGGCACGCCCGACGTGTACGAGCTGTGCTTCACCACCGTGGACGCGCTCGACGACGCGGGCCGGCGTCTGGCCGCGCGGGTGGACCTGACGGGCTCGCCCCTGGAGAGGCTGCTGCCCCAGTTGGAGCGCGCCGCCGGACGCCGGGCCGGCGCGCCCGCCCCCACGCGCGGCGCGCCGCCACCGTCGCCTCCGCCCATGCTGACGGACGCGGTGCCGTCACCACCGGCCGCCCCGGCCAGTGTGGAGCCGCATCCAAGCGGCGGCGCGTCTGCCGGAGCCGAAGCGCTGCCCGTGCGCGTCTCCGCGCAGAAGCTGGACGCGCTGCTGGCACGCAGCGGTGAGCTGCGCGTGGCGACGCTCCGGCTGGAAGGCCGCGCGGACGCACTGGAGTCGGTGCGCGAGGCGCTGGCGCAGGCCCGCGAGGCGGTGCTCGGCACGCCCGGCGAACAGGCACTGCTGCGCGCGGAGACGGAGCTGGCGCGGGTGACGCTGGAGCTGGCGGCGGACCGCCGGACGCTGGGCGGCGTGGCCACGGGCCTGGACGACGAGGTCCGCCGCGCGCGCACCCTGTCCTTCGAGGAAGGCTGCGAGGGCCTGGAGCGCGCCGCGCGCGACGTGGCGCGCAGCCTGGGCCGGCAGGTGCGGCTGGAGATTCATGGCGGCGCGTTGGAGCTGGACCGCTCGCTGTTGCAGGGGCTGCGCGAGCCACTGCTGCACCTGGTGCGCAACGCGGTGGCTCACGGCCTGGAGAGCCCCGAGGAACGCCAGCGACTGGGCAAGCCCGCCGAGGGACGCCTCACCCTCAACGCGCGCCTCAAGGGCAGCCGCGTCGAGGTGACGGTGGATGACGACGGGCGCGGCCTGGACCTGGGGGCGCTGCGGGAGCAGGCGCGCGCCCGGAGCCTGCGAGTGCCTGAAAGTGACGAGGAGGCCGCGCGGCTGGTGTTCCTGGCCGGCCTGTCCACCGCGACGAAGGTGACCCAGGTGGCTGGCCGTGGCGTGGGCCTGGACGTGGTGCGCATGCACGTGGAGGGGCTGCGCGGCAACGTGGAGGTGACGACCCGGCCAGGTCAGGGCACCCGCTTCGTCGTGGACGTCCCCCTCACGCTGAGCACGCTGCGGGTGCTGCTGGTATCGGCGGGCGGGCAGACGCTGGCGCTGGCCAGTGAGAGCGTGGCGCGGCTGGTGCGCCTGGCGCCCGACGAGGTGCGCGACGTGGAGGGCCGCCCCGCGTGGGCCTCCGGTGACGCGCTGGTGCCGTTGGCCTCGCTGGCGGAAGTGCTGGGGCTGCCGCCCGGCCCGCCTCGCGCGCGCCGGGGCGCGGTGGCGCTGGCCGCGGGCAGCGCGCGCGCCGTGGTGGTGGTGGATGAAGTGCTCGCCGAACAGGAGGCGCTGGTGCGCTCCCTGGGCCACCGCGTGCGCCGGGCCCGGCACGTGTCCGCGGCGGCGGTGCTGCCGGACGGACGGCTGTCGCTTCTGCTCAACCCCGTGTCCCTGGTCCGCGCGGCGGGTGGCCGCCCGGCGGCCTCGCTCTTCCCCGCCCCCGCCACCCAGCGGACGCGGCAGAGGGTGGTGCTGGCGGACGACTCGCCCACCACGCGTGCGCTGGAGCAGAGCATCCTGGAGAGCGCGGGCTATGAAGTGGTGGCCTGCGTGGACGGCGCGGACGCCTGGGAGCGGCTCCAGTCGGGCGGCGCGGATGCGCTGGTGCTGGACGTGGAGATGCCGCGCATGGACGGCTTCGCCCTCACCGAGGCGGTGCGGGCCTCGCCGCGCTTCTCCCGGTTGCCGGTGGTGCTCGTCACCGCCCGTGGCAAGCCAGAGGACAAGGCGCGCGGCCTGCAAGCCGGCGCCAGTGCCTATCTGGTGAAGAGCGCGTTCGACCCGACGAGCCTGCTGGAGACGCTGAGACGACTGCTATGAAGAACGATCCGTTGCGCATCCTGGTGGCCGAGGACTCGCCCACCGCCCGACGCCTGCTGGTGGAAATCGTCCGCGCCGACCCCGCTCTGACGGTGGTGGGCGAGGCCAGGGACGGTGTGGAAGCGGTGGAGCTGGCCCAGCGCCTGCGGCCCAGCCTGGTGACCATGGACATCCAGATGCCGCGGATGGACGGCCTGGAGGCCACCCGCCGCATCATGACGGAGGTGCCCACGCCGGTGGTGGTGGTATCCACCCTGGTGGAGCGCGACATCCAGACGTCCATGGCCGCGCTGCGCGCCGGCGCGCTCGCGGTGCTCCAGAAGCCCCTGGGCCCGGAGTCCCCGGACTTCGACGCGGACAGCCGCCGCCTGCGCGACACCCTCAAGGCCATGGCCGAGGTGAAGGTGGTGCGCCGCTGGCCGGACCGCACCGCCCCCCACACGCCCGTGCCCACCCCGCCCGCGCCGCCCGTGTCGCCCACACGCCCCGGCGTGGTGGCCCTGGCCGCCTCCACGGGCGGTCCGGCGGCGCTCTTCCGCCTTCTGTCCGAGCTGCCCGCCAGCTTCCCCGTCCCCCTGCTGGTGGTGCAGCACATCGCCATTGGCTTCAGCGAGGGCCTGGCGCAGTGGCTGCGCACCGCGGGGCCCTTGCCCGTGAAGGTGGCGGAGGATGGCGAGCCCCTGCTCCCCGGGCATGTGTATCTGGCGCCGGATGATCGCCACCTGGGCGTGCGAGGCGAGGGCCGGGCGGAGGTCTCCCGGGCCGCGCCGGTGAATGGCTTCCGGCCGTCCGCGACGTGGATGTTCCGCTCGGTGGCCCGCGCCTACGGGCCCGCGTCGCTCGCCGTCATCCTCACCGGCATGGGCCAGGACGGACTGGAAGGCGTGCGTGACCTCCACGGCACCGGAGGCCGCATCCTGGCCCAGGACGAGCAGTCCTCCGTCGTCTACGGCATGCCCGGCGTGGTGGTGGGCGCCAACCTGGCCCACGAAGTCGTCGCCCTGCCCGACCTGGCGAGCCGGCTCACCTCGGCGTTCCGGGGTAACGGGGGCGTCTGAGTTACACGCTGCAGAACATTGGATTTTGAAACATCCACAGGATTCTCCCGGTGCCGGGATGGTCCGGCGCCCGGGCGGTGTCATGATGGGGGCCCCTTCCAGCCAGTCCCCTTTCATGGCAGCTCGACTCCCCGCATCCCTCGCCACTGTCTTCGCCGCGCTCCCCGACCCGTCCTACGTCCTGGATGATACGGGGCGGGTCCTGGTGTGTAGCCAAGCGGGCGCGAGGACGGTGGGCCGGCTCCCCGAGGAGCTGGTGGGCAGACACTGGGGGGAGCTGGGCTTCCCGCCCGAGGAGCTGGCGCGGCTGGAGACGGCGCGCGCGCGGGTGATGCGCATCCAAGACACCTGCGAACTGGAAGCACCCTGGGCCACGCAGACGGGCCCCCGGCGTCACGCGCTGATGCTCAGTCCGCTGCCCTCGGAGGATGGGGGGCCTTGCTGCGTGCTGGTGACGGCGCGCCCCCTCACCGACGCGGAGGCCGTGTTCTCCCGCGCCATGGAGCTGGAGCTGACCGCGCGGGCGGAGGTGGAGCAGGCCGAGCGCCGCCGCTCCTTCCTCTACCAGGCGATGACGACGCTCTTCACCCACCCGCCGGACCCGCAGGGCATGTACACGCTGCTGGCACACCTGGCGGTGCCCGACGTGGCGGACTGGTGCCTGGTGGACGCGCTGGAGCAGGGCCCCTGGGTGACGCGCGTGGCGGCGGCCTGCCTGGACCCGACACAGCAGGAGCGCTCGGGCGCGCTGCCCACCCGCACCGAGCTGCGGGACGACGCCGCCGTGGGCCTCTTGCGCGTGCTGCGCACCGGAGAGCCGGAGCTGGTGCCGGCGGTGACGGATTCCCTGCTGCGCGCCGCCGCGGCCGAGCCCGCGCACCCCGCGCTGCTGCGGCTGCTCCAGGCGCGCTCGTACATGATTGTGCCCCTGCGCGCGCGCGGCCACACGCTGGGCGCCGTCACCTTCGTGTCCTCGGGCTCCGGGCGGCGCTACGGCCCGGACGACCTGGCGCTGGCGGAGGACTTGTGCCTGCGCGCCAGCCTCGCCATCGACAATGCGCGGCTGGTGGGTGAGTCGCGGCGCGCGGCGCGAGCCCGCGAGGATTTGCTGGCCGTGGTGTCGCACGACTTGAAGAACCCGCTGGGCGTGGTGCAGCTGGGCGCGGCGCTGCTGCTGCGCGGCGCGGGGGCGAAGCCGGGCGGCGAAAGCGTGGCCAAGCAGGCCACCCGCATCCAGGACGCCACCGAGCGCATGTCGCGCCTCATCTCCGACCTGCTCGACTGGGGCCGGCTGGAGGCGGGCGGCCTGCCGCTGGAATGGGGCGAACACGGCGTGGCGGGGCTGCTCACCGAAGCAATGGACTCCGTCCGTCCGCTGGCGGAGGCCAAGGGCCTGCACCTGTCCGTGGAGCTCCCCGCCGCGGACGTGCGCGTGCGCTGCGACAAGGTGCGGGTGCTCCAGGTGCTGGGCAACCTGCTGGGCAACGCGGTGAAGTTCACCACCGCGGGGGGCGACCTGATGCTGGGTGCCCGGGCGCGCGGCGGTGAGGTGTCCGTCCACGTGCGCGACACCGGCTCCGGCATCGCTCCGGACGCGCTGCCCCACATCTTCGACCGCTACTGGCAGGCCCGCGACGCGGCCAGCCGCGGCACCGGACTGGGCCTGGCCATCGCCAAGGGGCTCGTCGAAGCCCACGGCGGTGGCATCCAGGCGGAGAGCACCCTGGGCGAAGGCAGTGTGTTCACCTTCACCCTGCCCTCCGCGGGTGCCTCGGCGTCCCACGCTGGACACCCGCCGCTCGCACGCAGGGCCACGGACGCCTGAGCCCGCGGGGCCCCGCGCCCGCGCCGAATTGCCGCCACGCGGACGTCCGTGCAAGGAAGCCGCATGTCCTTCCTGCAGCAGGCGCTCGTGTTCCTCGCGGCGGCGGTGCTGGCGGTTCCTCTCTCGCGGCGGCTCGGACTGGGCTCCGTGCTGGGCTACCTGGCGGCGGGCGCGGTCATCGGCCCCTGGGGACTGAAGCTCATCAGCGACGTGGAGCACATCTTCCATGTGGCGGAGCTGGGCGTGGTGCTGCTGCTGTTCGTCATCGGCCTGGAGCTGCAGCCCAGCCGGCTGTGGGCGCTGCGCCGCTCCGTCTTCGGCCTGGGCGGCGCGCAGGTGCTGCTCACCGGCGCGCTGCTGGCCGGCGTGGGCCTGCTGTGTGGCCTGACGCGAGGCGCGGCTATCGTCACGGGCTTTGGCCTGTCGCTGTCCTCCACCGCCTTCGCGCTGCAACTGCTGGCCGAGCGCAACCGGCTCACCACGCCGTATGGCCAGCTGGCCTTCGGCATCCTCCTCTTCCAGGACCTGGCCGTGGTGCCGCTGCTGGCCCTGCTGCCGATGCTGGGTGACGGCGGCGCGCCCACCCCGGGGCCGGTGTGGCTCCTGCTCTTGAAAGACGTGGGCGTGCTGCTGGCGGTGGTGCTGGGCGGCCGCTACCTGGTGCGCCCGGTGTTCCGCGCCGTGGCCGCCACCCACAGCCAGGAGCTGTTCACCGCCACCGCGCTGCTGCTGGTGGTGGGCACCGCGTCGCTGGTCAACGCGGTGGGCCTGTCCATGGCGCTGGGGGCCTTCCTCGCGGGCGTGCTGCTGGCGGACTCCGAGTACCGCCACGAGCTGGAAGCGGACCTGGCGCCCTTCAAGGGCCTGCTGATGGGCCTGTTCTTCATCAGCGTGGGCATGTCCGTGAATCTGAGCCTCATCCTCCAGAAGCCGCTGCTCGTCTTCGGACTGGTGCTGGGGTTGGTGGCCCTCAAGGGCGCGGTGCTCTACGGGCTGGGGCGGATGGCCCTGAGGCAGCGTGAGTCGGCGCTTGACCTGGCCGTCGTCATCTCCCAGGGCGGTGAGTTCGCCTTCGTGCTCTTCTCGCTCGCCACCGCCCAGCACGTCATGGAGCGCTCGCTGTCAGAGCTGCTCGTGGTGGTGGTGGGCCTGTCCATGGCCACCACGCCGGTGCTGTATGCCGCGCACGAGCGCTGGGTGCGCCCGCGCTTCAAGCCGAAGGCCTCGGGGCGCGAGTTCGACGTGGCGCCCACGGAGGACAAACCCGTCATCATCGCCGGCTTCGGCCGCGTGGGGCAGGTGGTGGGCCGCCTGCTGCGCGCCAAGCGCATCGGCTTCACCGCGATTGACGCCAGCCCGGAGCAGATTGACTTCATGAAGCGCTTCGGCAGCCAGGTCTTCTACGGGGACGCATCACGTCTGGACCTGCTGCGCGCGGCCCGCGCGGACAAGGCGAAGGTGTTCGTGCTCGCCATCGACGACATCGAGGCGTCGCTGCGCACCGCGCGGGCCGTGCAGCAACACTTCCCCCACCTCAAGCTGTTCGCCCGCGCGCGCAACCGCGTGCATGCCTACGAGCTGCTGGACATGGGAATCGAACGGGTGATGCGTGAGACGTTCCTCGACAGCCTGGAGATGGGCACCGGGGTGCTCCAGGAGCTGGGCCTCACGTATTCGGAGAGCCGGCGCGCCCAGGAACGTATGATGGAACACGACGAGCGCCTCCTGCGCGAAACGGCCCGGTTCCACCGCGACGAGCAAAAGCTCGTGGAGTTGGCCGACAAGGCCCGCCAGGAACTGGAGAGCCTCTTCGAGAAGGACGAAGCGGAACACCCCGACAGAAGCGCGTGAGCCACCGCGTGCCTGACTTTCTCCACCCTCCCTCGAAAGTGACTTCCTGAAATTCTTGTTTCACCCAGGGCTGCATCCACCCGGGTCGCATTCCTCTGTCACGGGTGCACCCTGGAAGCGGGGGTCGCCTCCCTTCCAGGCAACGGGGGCGACACACCGTGCGCTGATGCCTGCCTGGCATCGCGCGGGGCGGAGAGCGGGGTATGGTTCCATCTCCACCGCTGAAACAGAAGAGGCATGCCCCCCACCCCCGCCAAGAAGCGCCAGCGTCCTCTGCCCGAGCCTTCCGCCGAGGCCCCCTCCCCCGAGCTGCTGCAAACGCTCCTGGAGGCGCTCCCGGACGCCTTCTTCCTGCTCGATGCGCGGTGGTGTCTGGCATACGTGAATCCAGACATGGCCCGGCTGCTCGGCGGCGCGGCGCGGTTGCAGGACGACGTGCGCCGGGTGTGCCCGGAGCTGCTGGAGCTGAGCCGTCACCTGAACTTCGAACAACCCGTATCCGAGCAGCCCTCCGTCCGCTACGAGCACGCCTGGCCGGATGCGGAGACCTGCCTCGACGTGCGCGTGCGCCCGGTGGAGGGCGGCCTGCTGGTGCACTGCCGTGACATCACCGAGGAGCGCAAGGGGCGCGAGGCGCTGCGCCGCAACGGCGAGGTGTTCCGCGCCATCCTCGAAGGCACCACGGACGCCGTCTACACGAAGGACCTGGACGGCCGCTTCACGATGATGAACGCGGCGGGCGCGAAGGCCGTGGGCTACCGCTCCGAGGACGTGGTGGGGCGCACGGACCTCGAGCTGTTCGACCCGGCGGTGGCGCGCACCAACGCGGCGAACGACCGCGAGGTGTTCGCCTTCGGCCGCACCGTCACCTACGAGGACGCGCAGCCGGGCGTGGACGGGCCGCGCGTGTGGCTGTCCACCAAGGGCGTGCTGCGTGACGCCGAGGGCAAGGTGTTCGGCCTGTTCGGCATCAGCCGCGACATCACCCAGCGCAAGTGGGCGGAAGAGGAGGCCCGGCGACACTCCGAGTTCCAGGAGCAGCTCATGGGCATCGTCACCCATGACATCCGCAGCCCGCTGGGCGCCATCATGAACTGGTCGCGCGTGCTCGCCGCGGGCGGCACCGATGAGGATGCGCAGCGCACCAGCCAGCGCATCGCCACCGCGGCGGTGCGCATCGAACGGCTCACCCGGCTGCTGCTGGACTTCACGCGCACGCGGCTGATGGGCGGCGTGGCCATCGAGCCCCGGCCGGTGGACCTGAAGGATTTGGTGGCCAAGGTGGCCCACGAGTTCGGCGTGGCCTTCCCCCAGCGCACCGTCGAGGTGGACCCCAAGGGCAACACCCAGGGCGTGTGGGACCCGGACCGGCTGGCGCAGGTGACGTCCAACCTGGTGGAGAACGCGCTCAAGTACAGCCCGCCGGAGACGCCGGTGCGGCTGACGGCGCGCGGGCTGCGCACCCGGGTGGTACTGGAGGTCCACAACGCCGGCCGCCCCATTCCGGACAACCTGCTGCCCCACCTCTTCGAGCCCTTCCGCGGCGGGCCCCAGAGCTCGCGCACGCTGAAGATGAGCTACGGGCTGGGGCTCTTCATCGTCCGGGAAATCGTCCAGGCGCACGGCGGCACCATCGAGGTCCGCTCCGATGAGGCGGAAGGCACCACCTTCACTGTGACGCTGCCGCGCCGCTCCATGCCGGCCCGGCCGCCCCTGCCTCCCACCGGAAGCCCGCGCGACTAATCCAGGTAGCGCCGCAGCAGGGCCACCAGCGCGGCGCCGTCGAAGGGCTTGGCCACGAAGTCGTTGCAGCCGCTGTTGAAGCACGCGCGCACGCTGCGCGCCTCGGCGCGGGCACTACAGAGGATGATGGGCGTGCGCCGCGTCGGCTCCCGGCCGCGCAACATCCGGCACGTCTCCAGTCCGTCCAGGTGCGGCATCAGCACGTCGAGGAAGACGAGGTCCGGCCGCTCCTGCTCCGCGCGCGCCAGCGCCTCCAGCCCGTCCCGCGCGACGATGGCGTCGTGGCCCAGCTCCGCCAGCAGCATCCGCTGGAGCAACAGAACGGTGTCCGAGTCATCCACCAGCAGGACCTTCTTGCGCCTCGGTGCGCCTTGCGCTGTCACGGGCGCACCTCCGCCTGGCACAGCTGGCGCAGTTGCATGAGGCGCGGTGGGCCCATGCCCAGGAAGCGCACGCCCATGCCGTAGGGGTGGGACACGCCGTTGCGAGGCGCGTAGGCGTGGGCCCAGGCCACCACGCCGTGTGTCTCCAGGCGTTCGCCCAGGGTGGGCAGCAGGATGTGCAGCTCCACCGCCGTCCCCGCCTTCGCCGGCACCAGCGTGCGCACCAGGAGGCCGCCCGGGCTCAGCGCGCTGGACACGCCGGAGCGCCACTCCGCGCCGCGCTGCCCCGCCTCGCCGAAGGACACCGGACAGCAGAAACGCACCCGCGCCTCGACACGCAGCGAGGCGTCCTCCCGTCCCAGCAGCGCGTGGAGGCGGGGCAGCAACGAGGCCGGACGCACCGGCGCGTCCGCGTCCAGCGTGAGCGACGGCACCCCGGCCAGCAGCGGCTGCGAGCGTGGAGAGGGCGGGCCCCTGGGCACACCTGGCGCGCCTTCCCGCGACAACACCAGGTCGGGCCGCTCACCATGTTCGGCCACGCGCGCGGCGCCACCGCCCACGGTGGCGCTGTAGAGGATGCGATGACCACACGCCTCCAGCAGGGCGCCCAGCCCGCTCCACGCCAGGGGGCCACTGGCGCCGGCCAGCAGCAGCAGGCGCGAACGCACACGGGATGCACGCACCGGCGCGGCCGGGACGCCGTCACCCGCCAGCATCGCCAACCGCGCGCGCAACTCGTGCGTGCGCAGGGGCGACAGCAGGCAGTCCTCGACGCCCTCCGCGTCGCCCACCTCGAGCACCTCGGCGGGCGTCTCCGGCTCCGCCACCAGCACCACCGGCGGACCATCCCCCCCCAGGCGCAGCCTCAGCGCGCGCAGGCCCATGCCCGCGCCGGCCACCAACTGCCGCCAGTGCACCAGCACCAGGGAAGGCCGCGTGTGCTGCACCTCCAGGAAGGCGGACTCCAGGGAAGGCACCTGCAAGGCCACGCAGCGCAATGGACGCAGGGCTCGTGACAGCGCCAACCAGGATTCGCTCGTGGCCCCTACACACAGCACCCGCGGCGTTGCTTCCACCGGCCCTGGTGAAGGACGCACGCGTCCTGGAGCCGTCATCATGCGGAGCCTCCCTTGTCTTCGTCCCCCCCGGCCCGCCCACCGCGCTCATCCTGCGACTTCGAAGTATGAGTATGAGAAACGGCCACTCAGAGAAAATCCCCCTGGGCCAGATTCCAATGACAGATGGGAAATAAAGGACACCAGCCTCCGACTGGGGCCGCAGCCGGTGTCCACGGCGCCACGAAGGAGCGTCAGACGCGGGCGACGTTGACGCCCGAGTCGACGGCCTGCAGGTCGTCCCCGAAGCGCACGTCCAGCGCGACACCCGCGGGCGGCTCATAGGGCGCGCGCCCCACCTGCGCCGTTCCGAAGCGGGGCAGGAAGGGTGCCACCACGTACGAGCGGAAGCACCAGGCGAAGAAGCTCACCGGCTTGAGGGCCGGGTCCATGGCGGCCTCGATTTTCGCGTGCGCCTGGGGCAGCAGACTCCAGTGCAGGCCCGGCGTCTCATGGTGCACGGCGTGGAGGCCGTTGTTGAAGAGGAAGAAGTTGATGAGGCGGCCGGTGAAGCTGCGGCTGTGGTCGTGCTCGCTCCAGGGGTCCGTGTGGACGTGCTGGATGTAGTTGAAGAACATGATGGTCCACAGCGAGAAGAGCGCGGGCACCAGGAAGGCGAACGCCCAGATGCGCGCGCCGCCGGCCACGCCGTGCATCGCCATGGCCAGCCCCAGCAGCGCCGCGTGCGTGCCGCCCCAGACGGCGTACTGGGTGAGAATCTGGCGGTACAGCGGACGGTTGCGCTCGCGCGCCTTGTCGATGAACGCCTTCGTCGGCTCCTGCTGCCAGTACGTGGAGACGAAGGGGAAGAGGAAGGCCACCAGGAAATTGTGCTTCTTCGAGTAGCGCCAGGTGATGGTGGCGTCGCCCGCCTTGTTCACGAACTTGTGGTGGTTGAGGTTGTGCGTCGGAATCCAGACGAAGGTGGGGTACCCGTAGAAGAGCGACAGCCACATGCCCATGGCCTCGTTCAGCTTCCGGTCGCGGAAGGTGGGGCAGTGGTTGTGGTTGTGCGCGATGACGCCTGCCGACAGCGCCAGGTAGCACGCCAGGGGGCAGAGATAGGGAATCCACCCGGGGGCCACGTACATCGACAGGGCCACCACGGGCATGGCCAGACACCACAGCATCGTCCGGCGGTCAGCGGCGTATCGGAGCATGCCGGCCATCCTGACCCAGCCGACGCTCCGGGACCATCACCCGCCCGTCCTTAGGAAAGGTCGGCCTTCAGCGCACATGACGCCGCAGCAGCGCCAGCATGCCCTCCAGCGGAGCGCTGGCGGTGGCCAGCCCGGCTTCCTTCACGGCGCGCGGCATGCCGTACACCACGCAGGAGGACTCGCTCTCCGTGAGGACGGTGCCTCCGGCCTCGCGGATGGCCCGGGCGCCCGCGACGCCGTCGTCCCCCATGCCAGTGAGCACCAGGCCCACCACGTCCGAGCCCCAGCTTCGCGCGGCGCTTTCGAAGAGGACGTCCACGCTGGGGTGGTGCGCCGTGCGCAGCGGCTCCCGGTCCAGCCGAGCGAGCGTCACCGACCCATGGCGCTCCAGCTTGAGGTGCTGCCCGGAGCGCGCCAACACCACGCGGCCGGGGCGCAGCTCCAGCCCGTCCACCGCCTCGAACACCTCCAGCGCGCAGTGCGCGTTCAGGCGCCGGGCCACCGCCTCCGTGTAGCCCGTGGGGATGTGGAGCGCGAGCGCCAACGGCGCGGGGAAGTCCACGGGCAGCTCGGACAGCAGCCGGGTGAGCGCCTGCGGCCCGCCGGTGGAGGTGCCCACCACCACCAGGCTCTTCGCGACCGCGCGAGCCACCGGCGCGGAGGAGGCCTCCGGCGAGGGTGCCGGCTCCGGCGGCGCGCGAGCCACCGCGCCCGCGGCCGTGCGGACCTTCGCCACCAGCTCTCCGCCCAGCTCATACAGCCGCTCGGTGGCGAGCGCGGTGGGCTTGTTCACCAGCTCCACCGCGCCGGCCTGGAGCGCGGCCACCGCCAGTTCGCTCTCCTCGCCCGCGCTGCTCACCACCACCACGCGGGGCGCGGCGGCACTGGAGGCGAGCGCGCGCAGCACGCCCAGCCCGTCCAGGCCCGGCATCACCAGGTCCAGCGTGAGCACGTCCGGAGAGAGCTCGGCCACCTTCTCCAGCGCGTCCAGGCCGTCGCGCGCGACGCCCACCACTTCCAAGCCCTCCGCGCTGGAGAGCACCTGCCGCAGCACCTTGCGGGCGAAGGCGGAGTCATCCACCACCAGCACGCGAATGGGAGACACCGCCGTCATGGCCCTGCCTTGGTATAGAAGAAGGCGCCGCGCCGCTCCTCGCAGGCGAGCGCGGTGCCGAAGCGCATCAGGGACTCAGAGGTCCCCACCAGCAGGCGTCCCTCCGGAGCGAGCGCGCGCGTCAGGGACGACACCACGCCGCGCGCGGTGTCGTCCTGGAAGTAGATGAGGACGTTGCGGCAGAGGATGGCGTCGAAGGTGCCCAGCTGCGCCACCGCGCTGGCATCCACCAGGTTGACGCGCCGCCAGTCCACCGCGCCCACCAACTCCGGCCGGACGCGTGGGCGCCCCTCGCGCGTCTCCAGCCACCGGCCCTCCACGCCCGGAGGCAGCGCGCGCAGGGAGCGCAGGTTGTGCTCGCCGGTGCGGGCCCGCTCCAGCGCGCGGGCGCTCAGGTCGCTGGCCAGCAGTTCCACCTCGTCGAGCACGCCCAGCTCCGCGAGAATCATCGCCAGCGTGAGGGGCTCCTCTCCGGTGGAGCAGGCCGCGCTCCACACCCGGGGCCGCCGTCCGGCGCGCACGGCGGGCACCAGCAGGTCCTCGGCCAGCACCCGCAGCGGCAGAGCCTCCCGGAAGAAGTACGTCTCGTGGACCAGCAGCGAGTCCACCAGCGCGTCCAGCGCCTCGGAGCCCGCCGGGTCGTAGCGGAGGAAGTAGTAGTAGTCGAGCAGCGAATCGAAGCCCGCGTCCAGCGCGCGGGGCACCACCTTGTCGGCGAGCAACTCCCGGTCCTCGGGGGCGTAGTGCACCCCGGAGCGCTGCTCGATGAGCGCGGCCAGGATGGCGAACACCTGGGGAGACATGGGCAGTGAGAACATGGCGGGGCGTCAGCGGCTCAGCACCAGCCGGCAGGCCCGCCGGACCTCGGGGTCCTCGTCCTGATTGGAGGCGCGCTCCAGCGCCTCGCGTGCCTCCAACGTCCCCAATGCCGCCACCGCGGGCACCGCGGCGCGACGGCCCGCCGGACTGGCGGACGCCAGGAGCTGCATCAGCGCGGCGCGCGCGTCCGCCCGTCGCATCCGGGCCAGGGCCGCCACCAGCAGCGGCGCCGTGACTTCGTCCGCCGCCTCCAGCGCGGCCAGCAGTCCCGGCAACCGTCCCTCCAGGGGCAACGCCAAGGCGCTCACCACCCGCTCGCGCAGCGTCATGTCCCCCAGCAGGGACACCAGGGCCTGCGTGGCCGGGACACCGGGGCGCGTGGCGATGAAGCCCACCGCGGCGCTGCGCACGCTGTCGTCGCCGTCACCCGCGGCATGCAGCAGCGCGGGCAGCGTCTCCGGCGCCTCGTATTCGGCCACCGCGGACAGCGCGACGAGCCGCGTGGCCGCGTCCTCCGACTTCGCCGCCTCCAGCAGCACGGGCAGCGCGTCCGGCCGCCGGCCCACGCCCAGCCCCAGCAGGGCGGCGCGCCGCACATCCGCGTCCGCGCTGGCCGCCGCGCGCTGGAGCGCCGACATCGCGCTCTCCGTGTGCATGTGCGCCAGCGCGTCCACCACCGCCACGCGCACCTGGCCCGCGGCGTCGTCCGCCAGCGCGACGATGGCGTCCGCGGCGGCCTCCTCGTTCAGCTTCCCCAGCGCCTGGCACGCGTAGTAGCGCACCCAGGGGTCGCGGTCGTTGAGGCCCCGCAGCAGCGTGGAGGTGATGCGCGCCTCCTTCTCCGTCTGCCCCAGCGCGCGCATGGCCGCCGCGCGCGTGCGCTCCGACTCGTGATTGGCGGCCGTCAGCAGCGCGTCCACCGCGCGCGGGTCCTCGATGAAGGGCAGGCCGTAGATGGCCGCGTCGCGCAGGCGCTCATCCGGGTCCCGCATGGCCTGGAGCAGCACTTCCAGTCCCTTGGAATAGCCGAAGTAGGAGATGATGCGCAGCGCCGCGCGGCGCAGGCGCACGTCGGGGGAACGGGCCGCCTGCAACGCCAGCTTCTCTGTGGTGTCGCTGCCCAGGGACTGGATGGCCCCCACCGCGGCCTGCACCACGCGCAGGTCCTCGTCCACCAACCGCTCGAACAGGGCCGGCACCGCGGCCGGGCTGCCAATGCGGGACAACGTGTCCGCCGCCAGGGCGCGCACCGACGCATCCCGGTCCTCCAGGCACGACATGACGTCCGGCACCGCCGCGGCCCTGCGGCCCACCAGCGGTAACAGCACGCGGCGCCGGAGGCTGTCGCCCTCGCGCAGCGCCTGGAGAATCTGGGTGTCCGCGTCCGCGCCCAGCTCCGACAGCGCGCCGGCTGCCGCGCGCGCCACCGACGGGTCCGGCCCGTCCAGGAGCTTCAGCAGCCCGAATGCGGCGTCCTGCCCCCCACCCAGCCCAGCAGGCGTGAGAGGGCCGTCTTCTCCGTCGTGTCCGCGCTCGAGACACACTGCGACAGCCGCCGTCCCAGCACCGCCGACTCCGGCCCCCGCACCGCGGTGTGCACGGTGCGCGAGCCGCCGAAGCGCTGCACCTGGGCCTCGTGGATGTCCACCAGCGCCACCGCCGCCGCGCGCACCGACGCGTCATTGCCCTTGCGCAGCAGCCCCACCAGCGAGGGCACCGCGGCTTCCTGACCGGTGCGCCCCAGCGCGCGTGTCGCCTCCAGGGTGTAGAAGGGGTCTGGCAGCAGGCCCAGTAGCGCGGGCACCACCACGGGGTCTCCACACCGGCCCAGCACGTCGATGGCGGGGAAGATGCGGAAGAAGTTCCCGCTGCCCAGCGCCGCCAGCAGCGCGTCCACCGCCGCGCCGCCGCCCACGCGGCCCAGCGCCTCGATGGCCGCCACCGCCACGTTGTCGTCCGGGTGCACGGTGAGCCGGGCCAAGAGCGGCACCGAGCGCCGGCTGCGGCGCCGGCCCAGCACCTGGGCGACGTCACAGACGATGGCGGGGTTGGCGTCTTCCCCCAGCGCCTCCAGCGTGCCCTCGACATCACCGGTGGAGGCCACCAACGCCTCCACGGCGGCCGCCAGTCGCGCCTCACTGTCGCGGCGGTGGAGCAGCACGTCGCGCAGCGGCGCCACCGCGGGCGTCCCCAGCTTCGCCAGCGCGCCCACCACGGCGCGCCGCACCGCCCAGCTCTGGGCATCCAGCCCGCCCACCAGCAGCGCCAGGCTGGCGGTGCCGCGCCGGGCGAGCTGCTCCACCTCATCCACCTGGGAGCGGTCCTCCGCCGACAGCGTCAGCGGGTGCACCGACGTCGAGGACGCGACCGTCATGCCCGCTGCTCCCGCGGCGAGGCCGCCGCGGCCTCCGGGCTGTCCTTCACGCCACCCAGCGCGCCTCGCAGCCGCGAAAGGCTCTCCGACTGCGCGCCTTGCAGCCGCGTGAGGTGGGCCAGCCGACCCGCCACCTCCTGCACCTCCGTGGCGGTGGTGGCCGTCGCGCGCGCCTGCTGCGCGGTGGCGGTGGTGATGTCCCGCGCCCGGAGGCGAATCTCCTCCACGCTCTTGGCCAGGCCCTCCATCACCGCCGTCGCCTCCGCGCTGGCGCGTGCCACCACGGCCACGCCCGTGGCCTGGCGGCTGGCGGAGGCCGTGAGCGTACCGAGCGCCTCCGTCTGCTCGTCCAGCGCGCGCGACGTCTGCCGCGCCACGCGCCGCACCTCGTCCGCCTCCCGCACCAGCCCGCTGAGCGCCTTCGACTGCTCTTCGGCGGCCCGCGTCACCGACGCGGCCAGCTTCGCCACCTGGCGGCTGGCCGTCTCACTCTGCTTGAGGGCGCGGGCCTGCTCCGTCATGCCGCGCGCGGACTGGGCCACCTGCTTGCGCGTCTCCTCCATGGCCCGCGTCACCTCCTGGGCGGCCGTGGCCTGCTCGGCCAGCCCCACCAGGGTGCGCTGGGTGGACGCCGCCGCCTCCTGCGCCAACGTGCCCACGCCCGCCACGTCCCGGCTCTGGGTGGTCACCGCCACGCTCACGCCCTGGACGAGCTGGCGCATCTGGGATGTGCCCTTGGCCAGGTCGGCCGCCGCCAGCGCCTGCTCCTGCACGGCGCGCGACACCTTCTGTGCCGCCTCCGCGAGCTGACCGTTGGAGCGCACCACGTCGCGCAGCGCGCGCGCCTGCTCGGAGGTGGCCTGCATCGTCTGCCGCGCCATACGCCGCATCTCCGCGCCGCCCTGCGCCAGCGACTGGGACGCCTGCGCCTGCTCCGCCGCGGACGTGGCGATGGCCCGCCCCTGTTCGCTCACCTTCGCGGTGCCCTGAACCAGCGCCTGCGTGGCCTGCACCTGCTCGCTGGAGGCGCGCGACACCTCGCGCACGTTGTTCCCCAGGTCCTCCACCCCCTTGAGGATGGTGGACAGCGCGCGCTCTGCGTCCCCAGCCAGCGCCGCGCCCTCGTCCGCCGCCCGCACGCCTTCGCCCGAAGCGGTGGCCGCCTCGCGCGCCGTCGTCTGCAGGCCCCGGACGATTTTCGCCACGTCCGCGCTGGCCGCCGCCGCGCGGTCCGCCAGCGCGCGAATCTCCTCCGCCACCACTGCGAAGCCCCTGCCGTGCTCACCGGCGCGCGCCGCCTCGATACTGGCGTTGAGGGACAAGAGATTCGTGCGGTCCGCGATGAGGTTGATGGTCTGCACGATGTCGCCAATCTCCTCGGCGCGTCGCCCCATCTCCTTCATCACTCCGGCCGACCCGACAATGGACTCGCGGATACGGCCGAAGCCGGCGATGGAGCGCGTCACCGTGGCGCCCCCCTCCCGCGCGGTGCTCCCCACGCGCTCGGCGGTGGTGCGCGCCTCCTCCATCATCTGCGCCACCCGCCGCGTGGACGCCTCCAGTTGCGCGGAGGCGGTGGCGCTGCCAGCCGCCAGGGAATTGATTTGCTCGGAGGCCTTCGCCACCGTCTGCGCGGAGCGGGCGAGCTGCTCGATGGTGGCCGCGTTGGCCTCCACTGTCGCCGCGTTCTTCTCCGCCGTGGCGGCCACCTCCTCCACGCTGGCGGCCACCTCCTCCACGGTGGACGCGGTGGTGGCGGAGTGGGCCTCCAGCGCCCGGGCGTTCTCCGCCACACCCTTCACGCTGCGCGCCAGCTCCTCCACCGTGGCCGCCGTGTCCTCCACGCTGGAGGCCATGGACGTGGCGTCCCGGGACGACTCGCCCAGGGAGCGGACCATTCCCGCCACCGCCTGCGTCACCTGCGCCACGCGCTCGCCCACGCCCTGCGAATCCGTGGACAGCCGGACAATGCCCTTGGCCATCTCCTCGGCGGTGGC
The DNA here is from genome assembly GCF_010998615.1 of Myxococcus sp. CA023. Classification (GTDB taxonomy): domain Bacteria; phylum Myxococcota; class Myxococcia; order Myxococcales; family Myxococcaceae; genus Myxococcus. Next base: position 28,735 of record NZ_JAAEAH010000036.1, read on the forward strand.
GGCCACCTGCTCGGTGGCGGCGGCGCTGGACTGGTTGCGCGCCACCAGGTCCGCCACGGTGGCGTTCATCTCCGTCATGGAGGCCAGCAGCTCCTCGCTGGAGGCGGCCAGCTCCTCCGCGTTGGCGCTCACGCCCTTCACCGAGCGCGACACCTCCTCCAGCGCCCCCGCCGTGGTGTCCGCCGAGGCCGCCAGGTGCGCGGCGTCCTTGCGCACGCCCGCCACGGAGGCGTTCACCTCCTGGAGGGTGCCCGCGGTGGCCTCGGCCTCCTGCACCTGGGCCCGCGCGGAGTCGCTCACCGTGCGCTGCGAGCGCACCAGCTCATGGATGGACTGGCCCGTCTCCTCCACGTGCGCGGCCACCGATTCGATGGCGGCGCGCACCTGCTCGGAGGCCGCGGCCTGCTCGTTGCCGCCGGCCGCCAGCCGCGTCGCGAGCCCCTCCACCGCCTGCACCAACCCCACGCTCTCCTGGACACTGCGTCGCGCGTCTTCGGCCAGGGTACGGGCCTCTTCCAGCGCCACCCCTGCGTTACCGCTGTCCGTCGCCATCCAACGTCTCCTCCCCGATGACCCGAGGGAAATCGATGAGCATCACCAGGCGCGGGCCCACCTGGGCCACGGCCTTCACGAAACCGCGCGCTCCCTCCACGACCAGCGGAGGGGGCGGCTTGAGCTGCTGGGGGTCCAGCTTCAGCACCTCGCGGGCGCTGTCCACCACGAGCCCGACGACACGGCTGCCGAGCTGCGCCACCACCACCCGGGAGTCGAGCGTGCGCTCCAGGGGAGGCAGGCCGAAACGCAGGCGGGCATCCACCACCGGGATGACGCGACCGCGCACCTGCACCAGCCCGGCGACGTGCGGCGCGGCGCCCGGTACGGGCGTGGCCCCCGTGAAGGACTCCATCTGGAGCACGTCCGCCGCGGGCAGCACGTACTCGGCTCCGTCTACCTTGAACACGACATGCAGCACGCTCATGCGAGGCGCCCCTCTTCCCGGACGGAAGCCCTGCGTCGGTGCGGCGCGCCGCCACCGCGCGCCAGCCCGAGCGCGGCCAGGTCCAGCACCAGCGTGGGCCGCCCATCCCCCAGGTCCGTGGCGCCCACCACGCCGGGCACGCGCACCAAGGGGTCCTCCAGCGGACGCAGGACGATTTCCTGCTGCCCCACCAACCGGTCCACGCCGTACGCGACGAGCTCACCGCGCTGACGCACGAGGAGCGCCTTGGCCACCGAGCCTCCACGGCCGTCCGCTTCCCCGCGCCCCAGCAACCGGGCCAGCCCCATCAGCGGCACCGAGTTCCCCCGGCGCTCCAGCAGGGCCACGCCCCCCGCGCCCGCGGGCCACACCAGCCGCGCGGCGTCCACCTCGATGAGCTCCTCCACGGAGCCCACCGCCACGGCGTAGCGAAGCCCGGCGCACTCGAAGACGAGCGCGTCCAGCAGCGTAATCGTGAGCGGCACGCGGAGCCGAAAGGTGGTGCCGGCGCCGGGCCGCGTCTCCATCCCCAGCTCGCCGCCCAGATGGTCCACGATGATGCGGTGGACGATGTCCATGCCCATGCCCCGCCCGCTGGTCGCGTTGGCGGCATCCCGGGTGGAGAAGCCGGGCCGGCAGAGCACCTCCAGCAGCGCGTCCGGCGTCGGAGGCACGGGCACGCCCGCGCGCGCGGCCACCGCCCGCGCATCCACGCCGCGTCCGTCATCCGCCACGGTGAGGTCCAGCAGCCCACCCGCCCGGCCATGGCTGGCCACGCGCACCACGCCTTCCTCCGGCTTGCCCGCGGCGCGGCGCGCTTCCGGCGACTCCAGCGCATGGTCCACCGCGTTGCGCACCAGGTGCACCAGCGCGGGCAGCAGCCGGTCCGCCACGGCCTTGTCCAGCTCCGCGTCCCCGACGTCCAGCTCCAGCCGCACCGACTTGCCCGTGCTGCGGCGCAGGCCGCGCACCAACAGCGGCAGCCGCTCCAGCACATCCCCCACCCGCACCATGCGCAAGCGGAGGATGGCCGTGCGCATGTCGCGAAGCTGGCGGGCGTTCTCCTGGAGAATGGCCTGCAGCTCGCGCGTGGGCGCGCCGGCCGCCGTCAGCGCCGCCACCGCGCGGGTCAGCCGCGAACGGTTGACCACGAGCGCCGCCAGCCGCTCCAGCGCCTCGTCCAGGCGCGACACGTCCACCCGCAGGGAGCCGCCGCCACGCCGCGCCTCCTCGGGCTCCTCGTCCGCCAGCGCCGACTCGGGCAAGGGCGCCAGAGCGGGTGTCCGCGGGGCTACGACGGCCAGCGGGCGCACCGACGCGGGCGGTCCCCCCGCGGCTTCCAGCAGCGCGGCGTCGGAGGCCTCGGTGAGCAGCAGCAGCACGAAGGTGAGCGCCCCACCGCCCACGGTGGGCCCCGACAGGGGCAGCACCTTCACCGTCTCGCCCAGCGGGGCCACGCGCTCGCGCACGCTGTTGATGGTGATGCCGTTGGCGGCGCGGTCCGCGCCGGGGATGAAGTCCAGCCGCACCGCGCGGCGGCCATCGGTGGCGCCCGTGGTGAGCTGCTCCCGCTCCGCCGCGGAGAGCCGGGAGGCCACGGCCTCCTCCAGCGCCAGCGCGGCGGGCGCGGCCTTCGCGGCGCTCACACCCGGAGCGCCTTCGGCATCCAGCGCCTCCAGCCGAGACAGCAGGCCCGGGGGCACCGGCGAGGCCTGCTTGCCCGCGGCGAGTTGGCGGACGCGCTGTTCGATTTCGCGCAGCCCCTCCATCAGCGGCTCCACGCTGGCCTCGGGCAGGCGGCCCCCCGCCCGGTCGGCGTGGCGCAGGCACGTCTCCATCCAATGGGCGATGTCGACGATGGGCTCCACATCCACCATGGCCGACAGGCCCTTGATGGTGTGCACGGCGCGGAAGAGCTCGCGCACTGCGCGCGGGTGCGGCAGCCCTCGCCGGATGCTGGCCTCCATGGCCAGCAACTGGCGGTGCCCCATCCCCAGCAACTCCTCCGCCTCCGCCAGATAGGCGGGAAGGAAGTCCGCGAGGTCCACGGACGCGCTCAAGCGCGCCTCCCCTCCAGCAGCCCACGCACCTCCGACAGGATGGCGTCCGGCGTGAAGGGCTTCGTCATGAAACGGCTGGCCCCCGCCGCCAACGCCCGCGTCCGCGAGGCCTCGTCCCCACGCGTGGTGACGATGATGATGGGCAGCTCGCGCAGCCGGTCCTGCCCACGCACGAACTCCACCACCTCGATGCCGCCGATGTCCGGCATGTTCAGGTCCAGCACCAGCAAGTCATACGGCTGGAGCGACAGCCGCTCGATGGCCTCCAAGCCACTGGAAGCATGCGTGAAGGTGAGGCCCGGATAGGGCCGCAAGCACGCGACCACCATGTCGCGCATCACCTTGCTGTCATCAACGACGAGCACATCTGCCATGGCGTCCCCTGGAAACGGCCACCGAACCTAGAGCGATTCCGCGAAGTTGAAAGACATGGCCGGACATGGCGCTGCCACAGCGCACACTGGCAGACAGTCCACAGCAGCGACGTGCCCCGCCTGGGACCCCCGGTATCAGTCCCGACGCGCCTGCAGTGCGGACGCCGTCGGCCCGGGCGTCCTCACGCGAGGCGTTCCGCAGGTTGTCGCCGGAGGAGCGGGACGCACTCGTCACCTCCCGGGACTCACTCGAGTCAGCGACAGGGACGCCGTCAGTCCCTCACCGCGGGCGGGCCCTCGCGCGGCAGACGGACGCGGAACGTGGCGCCCTCTCCGGGGGTGCTGTCCACGGACACGCCGCCCCCATGCGCCTCCACGATGCGGCGCAGCCGGTACAGGCCCAGGCCCAACCCGCCGTAGTGCCGCACCGGCACGGCGCGCTCGAAGCGGCGGAAGAGGCTCTCCAGCCGCCCGGGCGCGATGCCGATGCCATGGTCCTTCACCATCAGCGTCGCCACGTCCCGCCCGGACTCCAGCGCCACCTCCACCGGCTTGCCCGGCCCGAACTTCATCGCGTTGGACAACAGGTGCGTCATCACCTGGGACAGGCGCGCCGCGTCCCACCGTCCCGGCGTGGGCTCCAGCGGGCTGAGCACCAGCAGACAGCCCGCGCGCGCCGCCGCATCCTCCGAACGTGACACCGCCTCGCGCACCACCAGCGCCAGGTCCACGTCCTCCAGGTGCAGCCGGGGCGCGCCGCCCTGGAGCTGCGACACGTCCAGCAGCGACTCCACCAGGTCCGACAGGCGCTGCACCTGCCGGTCCGCCGAATCCAGCGCGCGCTCCAGCCGCTCCGTCCCGCTGCTCAGGCCCGCGCGCAGCACGCCCTGGGCGCCCTGCACGCGCAGCCGCAACGCCGCCAGCGGGGTGCGCAGCTCGTGGGCCGCCACGCTGAGGAAGTCGTCGCGCGCGCGCACCGCCTCCTGCGTCTCGCGGTAGAGGCGCAGCTGCTCCGTCACGTCGCCAATGATGCCGGCCATCCGCACCGGGCGGCCCTGCGCGTCCCGCAGCGCCCGGCCACGGCTCACGCACGAACGCCAGGTGCCGGTGACGTGCCGCAGCCGCAAGGACACGTCATAGGGCGTGCCCCGCTCCAGGTGCGCGGACAGCGCGGCCATGACGTCCGGCCGGTCCTCCGGGTGAATCAGCTCCAGGAAAGCGGAGAACGTCCCGCCGAAGTCCCCCGGCCCCAGGCCCAGCATGTCCAGCAGCGGCGGACTCCAGTAGCAGGCCTGACCGCGCAAATCCCAGTCCCAGATGCCGTCGTAGGAGCCGCTCACCACCAGGCGGTAGCGCGCTTCGCTCTCCCGGGCGGTGCGCTCGGCCTGCTCCAGCAGCCCCACCCGCCGCTCCAGCTGGCGCACCATCCGGTACAGGTGGTCCTCGGTGCTCAGGTCCGCGGGTGGCGACGTGTAGGAAGGCCCGCCGGCGCGCAGCTCACGCAGCAGCGCGCCCACCAGTTCGTCGCCCTCTTGCGTCCTGCGCACGAAGCCGTTGGCCCCCACGTTGTGGGCCATGCGCAAGTCCAGCTCGTCGGGCGCGATGGTGTGCGTGAGGATGACGGGCACCCGGGCCAGCCTGGGGTCCTGCCGAAACCCCAGGCACAGCTTGAAGCCGTCCATGCCCGGCATCAGCGCGTCCGCCAGCACCACGTCCGGACCGCGGCGCCGCGCCAGGTCCAGCGCCGTGGCGCCATCCGCCGCCAGCACCACCTCGAAACGGAAGGGCGCCAGGTGCAGTTGCGCCAGCTTGCGGGAGACCGGGTCGTCATCCGCCACCAGCACGCGGGGCCTCCGTGCCTCCGGCCCCCCGGCCGCCTCCACCGGGAAGGCCTGCCGCGCCCCCTCCACCAGCGCCCCCAGCGACAGGGGCCGGCTCAGGTAGCGCTCCACCGACAGGTCGAGCGGGCGCAGTGCCTCCCGCTCTGCGGGGAAGGCGCTGATTTGCAACAGAGCGCCCGCCAGCGACAGTGCGTGCCGCAGTGACTCCAGGTGCGTCCCATCCGATATCAACAGGCCGGCCGCCGCCACCACCACCTGCACCGACTGCGTCTGCAGCAGCGTCAGCGCGCCCGGAACGTCCGCGGAAACCCAGACCCGCCAGCCCTGACTTTCCAGGGCAAGCACCTGGAGCTCCCGGGAGGCACCAGGGTCTTCGATGAGCAGGAGGGAAGGCGTCATCACGACGAATCGAAGGCGGGCGTGCGGCCAGGGCGTCCGGACACCCCAGATGAAGGAAAGAGTCGCAGTCTGGGCACCGGACGCAGCGAGTCAAGCAGTCGGGCGGCAAGTGTTCTCCGGTGCAAATGACCGCCAGTCGGTCGCCGGCCCTCGGCATCCCCCTCTAGGAACGCACTTGCGTGGCGGATGCATCCACGACGGCAGCGGTATCCCGTCAACAATCGCATCCGGGCAGGCAGGGGCCACCTGTGGCCAGCCCGCCCCCTCCGAGGTCTTTCCCTGTGACATGCCGCGCGGCTTCCGGAGCTCCAACTTCCCGCATCATCCCCGCCGTCGGGTGACGCCGGACACGCCAGCCACCAGGCACCAGGCGGGGTCCTTGGACTCACGGCTCACCCGATCACGGCGGCAACGACGATTCTTCTGCATCCTGATTGCATTGGAAGCAGATACAACACCGGGAGCACGCGCGGAGAGTCGGGGGAGACCCGCTGGGATGCATGACGCGGAGCGTGAGGACTCAACGCTCCAGGTCTCAGCAGGGTGAAAGTGGCCGTCAAATCGGTTATCGAAAGGGCATCATGGGAGCAAAGAGAAGTGCCGTGCAGCCGAAGCTCACCGAGTTTCAGGACCGGATTCGTTCCGCGGGCCTGCGCAGCACCGCGCCCCGTGTGGCGGTGTTGCGGGAGCTGGAGGACGCCACGTCCCCGATGAGCCACGCCGACCTGGTGGACGCGCTGGGTGACGAGGGCTACGACCGGGTGACCATCTACCGCAACCTGACGGACCTCACCGAGGCCGGGCTCGTGGTGCGGGCGGACCTGGGCGACCACGTCTGGCGCTTCGAACTGAAGCGCGCGGGCGGGGGGCACAGCGGCAGCCACCCGCACTTCACCTGCACCGACTGCGGCACCGTGGCCTGCCTCCCGGAGGAGTCGGTCCGCATCGCGTCCTCGAAGGGCGTGCCCCGCGCGGTGTCCCAGCGCTCGGTGGAAGTGCAGCTTCGCGGTCTCTGCGACGGCTGCAACTGAGTGACGGGGCCACCGTGGCCCCAGGAGCGCGCACCGCGCCCCGCCCTCGGAAGATGATCGGAGAGCGGCCTGGCATGCGTCGGGGGTTGAGCATTTTCCCGCCCCCTGGCTTGCCACGCGCTTCCGCCTTCAGGGAGGCGGACACATCGTGGCGACGGCGTCGCGGGGGAGACTGCCCCGCCTTCGCCGGAGGCTTTGGTGCAACCGCTCCAGACACTGCTGGTCATCGATGACGACCTCGACATTCGTGACGCGCTCCAGGACGTATTCGAGCTGGAAGGCTACGCCCTCCTGCTCGCGGCGGATGGCCTGGAGGCGCTTACACAGCTCCGCCAGGTCGAATCCATGCCGGACCTCATCCTGCTCGACCTGATGATGCCGCGCATGGACGGCTTCGCCTTCCGAGAGGCGCTGCGTCACGACACGGGCTTCAACCGCATCCCCGTGCTGGTGGCCAGCGCGGACATGGACGTGAGGGGCGCGGCGGAAGGCCTGGGCGTCGCCGGCTGGCTGCGCAAGCCGCTGGACCTGCGCGAACTGCTCAACGCGGTGAAGCGGCTCAGTCAGCTGCCCAACTGAGCGCGGGCGCCTACTCGCTTGCCCTGCGGCCAGGGCCGTCCCTGGGGCACTCGGCCTGGATTGGCGAGAGCAGGAAGCGGCCCCACCCTTGCTCCCAGCAGTCGGTCCAACCGAACTGAACCCAGGGAGAGGGATGATGAAGAAGCTCATCGCCGCAGTCGCATTGTGCGTGGGAAGCGCCGCGTTCGCGCAGCAGCAGCCGTCGCAAACGCAGGTACCCCGCCCCGGTACGGAGAAGAGCACCGGCGTGGACGCCACCGAAGTGGGGCCCGCCATCGGCAAGGCCGCCAAGGACGTGACGGGCATCCAGACGGAGGATGAAGGCACCTTCAAGATGGACAAGGCCATGAGCCTGCAAGGCACCCTCAAGGATGCCACCGCGGACGGCGTGAGCCTGTCCCGCCCGGGCCTGCCCGACGCGGACCTGGACGTGCGCGACAAGACGGTGCTGATGCTGGACGGCAAGAAGGTCGCCAAGACGGATGAGATTCCGGAAGGCGCCTCGGTGCGCGCGAAGTTCCAGTTGGAGGGCGATGAGGTCGTCGCGCTGGAGCTGCGCGCCACCAGCCCCAAGGGTGCCAAGAAGAAGCAGCCGGGCACCGGCGGCGCTGGCACGCAGCCGCATGAGTCCGTCGACAAGGAGCTCGACGGCACGCCGACGCGGTAGTCCTGGCGACACGCGCATCGTGCCTCGGAACGGGCCCGCTTCCACACCGGAGGCGGGCCCGTTCGTTTTTCGTCACCGCGAGGCCCTCTTCTTCTCCAGACAGGGAAACGTTTTGCCCACGCTGACCCTGTTTCCCAGGCGGCCAGGCGTCCAAGGCCCGGTATGCGAATTGCTGTGCGTCCCCGGGAGGAGGAAGCGGTGAATCGACGACTGTGGGGCGGGTGTCTCGGGGCAGTGGTGATGACGGCATGGGCATGCGGTGGCTCGAACGAGCCCACGTTCCCCACGACGGGCAACGATATCGACAACATTCCACCGGTGACGCGGCCAGAGCCCGACGCCGGCACGCAGCCGGACGCGGGCTCGGAGCCACAGCCGGACGCGGGCAGCGGTCCTGTTGAAGGACCGTGGCCGACGGACGCGGTGACGAACTACTCGTCCCGCTACAACATCTCCCGGGCGCAGGCGGTGGGCGTGGATGCCGCGCACAACATCTGGCTGCTGGATGGCGACCGGATTGGCGTGCTGCGCGCGGACTCGCGGCAGGTCGTCTGGACGCGCTCGCCCATTGGCCAGGCCCAGGGCGGTTTCGGTCTAGACCGGGCGGCCACCGGCTCCACCGTCATCTGTGGTGGCCGCGCGGGCCGCGCCTACGTGGGCTACGCCACGACCGACCTGCGCACGGACCCGGACTTCCCGGGCCTGCAGACCAACTACATCGTCAGCCCCAACGAGTGCTACCAGCCCGACCCGACGCAGCCGTGCTTCCCGTACAGCCACCGCCGGCTCCAGTACTACAAGCAGGGTGACGTGGACGTGGTGCGCCTGGACGGCAGCGGGCAGATTGTCCTCGAGGAGCACCTGCACCAGTCGGTGCGCAACACGACGGACGCGAACGGCAATCCCCGCGTGCAGACAGGCCCGCGCCGGCTGGATGACGTGCACAACCTGGGCATCCGCAACAGCAACGACCACCACTTCGACGAGGACCGCAGCATCCTGAGCTGCGTGACGGTGATGCACGGCCGTGACGAGGGCGACGTCTACGTGGGCTCCAACCACGGCGTCACTCGCATCCGCGGCCTGGAGTACAGCTCCCACCGGCACCCCGTATGGCTCAACGAGAAGGGCAGCCAGATGGCGGGCTACACCTACGGGCTCGGCATCGCGCAGGACGGGGACGTCCTCATCGCTAACGAGTGGATGTTCGGCATCGTCACGCCGACGCCCCACCACGGCGACTGGGACAACATGGACAAGCGCGTCAACCGGATGAAGGTGGAGTCCTCCTACCTGCCCCAGCTCAACGGCATCAGTGAGCTCGACAGCTGGCGCGGCTTCCAGCAGACGACCGACGGCCGCTACTACCTGGGCAGCAAGGGCCACGGCCTGTGGGAGATGACGATTGTGTGGGCCACCAATCAGGCCCAGACGGGCACCCGGCTGACCGGCGCCAACGCGGAGCAGAACGCCGCGCTCCAGAACATCAACGCGCTGGCGGCCACGGGGGACGGCTCGCTCTACATCGGCACGGACCGCTCGGGCCTGTGGCGCCTCACGCCGCTGAAGACGCTGGAGAAGGTGGCGGACGTGAGCGACTCCCAGGTGCGGCAGCTCATCTACGACCCGCGGGTGACGCCGGCGGCGCTGTACGTCCTCACCGACAGAGGCCTGACGGTCCTCCGCGGCAACTGAAGCGCGGGGGAGCCCCCGGGGTGCCACGCACGGGCGCCCCGGGGGTTCGCGTCTTGAATCTACCGCGAACCCGCGGCGGCCTTGGTGGGCACCGGGGGCCGCGTGGGCAGGCGGAGGATGAACGTGGAGCCTTTTCCCTGCGCGGAGCGCACGGTGATGCTGCCGCCCATGGCCTCCACGATTTGACGGGTGATGAAGAGGCCCAGGCCCAGGCCCCCATAGTGCCGCTCCGACACCGCGCGCTCGAACTTGCCGAACAGGCGCGCCATGCCGTCCTCGGAGATGCCGATGCCCTGGTCCTTCACGGCGAGCACCGCCGTGGGGCCCTCGCGGGCCAGCGACACCTCCACCGGCTGGCCTCCGCCGTACTTCACGGCGTTGGAGAGCAGGTTCACCAGCACCTGCTCCAGGCGCAGCGAATCCCATTCACCCAGCAGCGGTCCGTCCACGTGCAGCGACAACGTGCTCCCGGCGCGGTTGAACTCCTCGGAGAAGGCCTCCGCCATCTGCCGCACCATCTGCGCCAGGTCCAGCTCCCGGGGCTCCAGCGACAGCCGGCCCGCAGCCAGCCGCGACACGTCCAGCAGCGTGTTGACCAGCCCCACCAGCCGCGACAACTGGCGGTCCAGCACGCGGGCCCTGGGCGCCAGCTCCGCGGGCGGCTCCTGGTTCGAGCCGCCCACCTGGCGCAGCAGCAGCTGCAGGTGCAGGCGCAGGCTGGTGAGGGGCGTGCGCAGCTCGTGGGCCGCCACGCTGAGGAACTCATCCCGGGCGCGCACGGCCTCCTGCGTCTCACGCAGGGCCTGCTCGCGCACCGAGCGCTCCCGGGCCGCGCCCGCGTCGCGCTGGGCCTCCACGCGGCGGCGCTCCGTCATGTCCTCCACGTAGATGCACGCGGCGACGATGGCGCCATCACGGCGCACGGGGTGGTAGCTGGCGCGATAGACGCGGGTGCGCTCGCCGTGGGCGCCCGACTCGCGGTGGATGATTTCCACGCCCTCCAGCGCCACGCCCGTCTCCAGCACGCGGCGGACGCGGCGCACGACATCGGCCGCGGAGGGTTCGGCGCGCAGCACCTCCACCATGGGCTGGCCCAGGTGGGCCTCGCGCGACACGCCATGCATGGCGGCCATGGCGTCGCTCACCTCGACGAAGCGCAGCTCGCGGTCGATGATGGCCATGCCCAGCGGCACCGTGGACATGAGCTCGGCCAGCTCCACCGGCCGCGAACCGCCGCCGGAAGGGGGCGCGGCGCTTCCTCCACCTTCTGTAGCAATCCCAACGGTCACCGTCACTGCACGCCCCCCGGACGTCTGTCCAATGATGGAAGGATGCCTGAGGACGCTGTGGAATCTTCCTGAAATCGCGCGGGTTTTCTCCGCACCCCGAGCGCCGGCCGCTGGCTGGGCAGGCGTGCGAGGGACACCTGCTTCAACCCACCTCGCCTGGCTCGCTACAATCGAGCCCTCACGCCGTCCCCGGCACCGAAAGGAACCGAACCGCATGCGCCTGAGACGTCTCGCCCGTCGTGACGCCCCCCTGTCAGCTCCGGCCAACAGCTTCCGGCGGAACATGCAGGAGGACGGGCGCAATGCGCTGGTCGCGCGCAGCGGTGCCGACCCCTTCCGCACGGAGCGGCGCCTGCGCTGGCGGGACCACTTCTCCCTTTCGGAGAACGTGCTGATGGTCCAGCACATGCACGCCGAGCATGACGGCCTGCGCATCGCGCAGCTGTCGGACGTGCACGTGGGGCAGGCCACCTCGGCGCTGCGCATCCGCCGCGCGGTGGAGGCGGTCAACGAGGAGAAGCCGGACCTGGTGTTCCTCACCGGCGACTACGTCACGCACAGCCCCAAGCCGTTGCCGCGCGTGCGCGAGCTGCTGGCCGGCATCGAGGGCCCCGTCTACGTGGTGATGGGCAACCATGACCACTGGGTGAACGCGCCGTACCTGCGCGAGTCCTTCGAACGGATGGGCTACACGGTGCTGCAGAATGAGCACCGGCAGGTGCACGTGAAGGGCGCGCCGGTGACGGTGCTGGGCATCGACGACGGGCTCACCGGCCGGGACGACGTGGAGGCCACCTTCCGGGGTGCGCCGGTGTCCGGCACGCGGCTGGTGCTGGCCCACACGCCGCCCACGGCGGAGAAGCTGCCGGCGCACGCGGGGCTGGTGCAGTTCTCCGGGCACACGCACGGCGGCCAGTTCGTGGTGCGCGGCCTGACGGAGGCCCTCTTCCGCCGCGCGGGCCAGCCGTACATCCGCGGCCACTACCACGTGAATGGCAACCAGTTGTACGTGAACCGGGGCCTGGGCTTCGGCTTCGGCGGCCCCTATCTGCGCCGGGGCAGCGAGCCGGAGGTGGCCTTCTTCACGCTGCGACATGCCTCCGTCAGCGCGGGGTAGCACACGCCAGCCTGGCTTGCGAGCCCGCCGCGCATCTCCTAAGCAGGGGGCATGCACCCGAAGCGCTGGTGGCCTGCATTCCTGCTCCTCGTGTGCCTTGCTTGTGAAAGCGCTCCTCGCAAGGCACACGAGACGGAGCACTACGGCTTCATCAGCGACGACTCGGACTATGTCTGGGCGCGGGGGCCATGGTCTGGCGTCGAGCCATCCCGGGACGTGGATGACGTCATCGACCGCCTGTGCCCCGCCATCATGAAGCTCCCGGGCGCGACCGACAGGGATTACGGACAGGAGTACTGCGGCCTCATCTACTCCCGAGGCGACGGCATCTACCGCGTCAGCCATCCTTCTCCCCTCGGCCGATGGCAACTGCGTAGGGAAGCGACGAAGAAGTCCTGCTTTCCCGTTCGCAAGGTCATCGACCCCGAGGCCCGGTCCCTCTCCATCCTCGCCGACTACCACAGTCATCCCTGGCACCCTTCGCCGCTATCCGAGCCGGACCGGCGCGCAGCCAATCAACTCTGGCTCATCAAGATTCAGTTCGATTCGGCGTGCCACATCCAGAAGCTGATCCCCCACCTGGATGATGTAGACAGGCCCGGCGAGGTCTACTCGCGTCGAGGGAAGCAGTGGGTCCGCATCGGGCTCATCAAGCCCGCAGACAAACCGTTCGGCTTCATCACCCCCGTCGGACGCGAGGACTGACAGGAGACATCATGCCAAAGTGGTTGCCCCTGATGTGCCTGTGCACGCTCCCGGCATGCGCCCTCTTCAAGAAGCCGCCTCGTCCTGTCCATGCGCCCGTGGAGGAAGCCTCGAGGTTCGAGTTCCCCGTTGGAATGCCGGAAGAGGGACGCGTCATCATCCGGCGCCCCCTGGCCCAGGCTGTCCAGCTCGCCATGGAGGATTACCTGCCATGGGACCTGAAGCTCCCGCCGGGCGACCGGCCCGGAGGGGAGTGCCTCTATCGGCGAGAGTCCTACGACGTGACAGCGGCTCCGTACGAAGGCGGAATCATCCTCGTGAGCATCTCGCTGGACCCCGACGCATGCGAGAGAAAGGGTGCCCCCTACGACATGGGGGCGCGGTATGCGATCGACTCGAAGACTTGGCGAATCCTTGCGGTCCAGCGCTGAGGATTCCCAACTCAGATGGTGCCGCGGGCCGGGGCGGGTAACATGCGCCGCATGCGCAAATCACTGCTCCGGTGTGCCGTGCTCCTGCTGCCGCTCGTAGGCTGCGTTCCGTCTCACCTCGACTACGTCAAGCTGCCTAAAGCGGGGGGATTCGCCATCATCAACATCGACGGTCGGCGCGCCTATCTCATCGACCCGCGAGCGGAGAGCTGTTTCCTGATCATATCGAGTGGTGCCGTGGGGAACGTCCCCTGCGACAAGCTGAAGAAGAACCTGCCCGAGGCCGCCGCCTTCATCACCTGGGTTCCCGACAGCGCGGAAGCCCCGGCCGTCAGCGCCCCCACGCCCTGAGCCTCAAGGCCGCAGCGGAACGCCCAGCCTCCCGCTCCCCAGCCCTTCCGCCTTCTTGCGCCGCAGGCTGAAGGGCCCGGACCCGAAGTAGACGATGAACAGCGCGCCACCCGCCATGGAGAGGTTCTTCATGAAGTGGATGAGCTGGTCCTGCGCCTGCACCGGGTCCGTCACCAGCCAGAACCTGTGGACCATGAAGGCGGCGGACAGCAGGAAGATGGCGATGGCCGCCGCGCCCAGGCGGGCGAACACGCCCAGCAGCACGGACAAGCCGCCCACCACCAGCGCCACGCCGGACCCCAGCACCGCCATGCGCGGCTCCGGCACCCCGGACGCCTGGGCCACGCCCGTCAGCGCCTCCAACTGGAAGAAGTGGTTCAGGCCGCTGGTGATGAAGATGGCCGAAAAGAGCAGCCGGCCAATCGGCGCTAGCACGCCCATGAATCCTCCCTGTCGTCCCTCCTCCCAGCCCCACAACGCTGGCAGGACGTCGTCATTCTCAAAGTGAGCATCGATTCCTGCGTGACACCGGCCGCTCGCCTGCCCGCTCGCCCTGCGCCGCCAGCCCTTCCAGGCCATGTCACGCTGCGACAACACGCCACACGCGGGCCTCCAGGCCAGCACGTATGGTGCGCGGGCCGTGAAGAACGCCCTGACCGTCACCCTCCTGTTGTCCAGCGCCCTGCTGCTCGTCCCCACCTCGAGCGCCTGGGCCTGCGCCACCTGCGCTTGTGGCGACCCCACGCTCATGTCCATGGGCACCGAGCAGCCGTTCTCCGGCCGCCTGCGCGTGTCCTCCACCGTCCGGGGCTGGGGCCACACGGTCGGTGAGGAAGGGGTGGACGCCCTGCGCCTGCGCGAGGCGCGCATGGACCTGGCGGTGGCCTACGCGCCGCTCCCCTGGCTGTTCCTCTCCGCCACCCTGCCCCTGCAGGCCCGCGAGGTGCGGCACGTCAGCCTCGCCCGGGACCGCGGCTGGGGCATTGGCGACGTGGAGGTCGCCGCGAAGGTGTTCCTCTTCCAGGACAAGGCCTTCTCCGCGGACCACCTGTTCAGCGTGTTGGGCGGCGTGAAGCTCCCCACCGCGCCCGTGCTGCGCGGTCCGGACGGCGCCCAGTTGGCCCTGGACAGTCAGTTGGGCAGCGGTTCAGTGGATCCACTGGCCGGCCTCGCCTATCAGCACTTCCGCGGCAGTTGGTCCTTCCTGGCCAGCGCGACCGGCTTCTTCCCTACGCGCGGCATCCAAGGCTTCCGTGCGGGTGCCTCCCTCCGCACCACGCTCGCCGCGCAATACCAGCCATCGGCCCGCTGGGCCCTGCGCCTGGGCTTCGACAGCCGCCTGGAAGCGCCGGCCGACTCGGAAGGCGAGCACCAGGGCCACACGGACAGCGAGCGCCATGAGCACACGGGCGGATTCATCGGCTACGCGTCTCCCGACGTGATCTTCAGCCCGGGCATGGACGTCGTCGTCGCGGCGGGCGTGCGCGTGCCCTTCATCAACCAACTGCGTGGCCGCGTTGTCCCCACGCCCATCGCGATGTTGTCCGTCGCCTACGACCTCTGAACCATGCGCTCCTTCCTCAAGCCCGTCACCGTGGGCGCCGCCGCGCTCCTGTCTCTCGCCGGCTGCGGCGGCACCAACGTCCAGGACGGCATGACGCTCGACCTCGCGCTCATCACCGCCCGGGCGCGGCCCATCTCGGGCGCGGCCGGCGCGCGCGAGCTCATGAACGACCAGGGCACCCGCGCCGTCCTCACCAGCGGCTTCGTCACGCTGGGCAGCGTGGAGCTACTCCCCTGCGCAGAGGTCGGCTGGAAACGCTTCCTGCGTCAGCTGTCCCCCGTGGGCACGGCGTGGGCCCACCACACGGTGACTCACCCCACACGGCTGGACTCCGCGCACGTGGTGAACCTGGACGGCGAGGATGGGACGGTCATTCCGCTGGGCGCGGTGCACCCGCCGCCGGGCCGCTACTGCCACGCGCGCCTCAACTTCGAGCCTGCGGGCAACGACGCGCAAGGCTTGGCCGCCGCCGCCCAGGGCGACGCGCCGGTGGACATGGTGGGCCGCAGCCTGCACCTGCGTGGCACCCTGAGCACCGGACAGGACAGCGAGCCCCAGCCCTTCGAGGTGAGCTTCCAGACGCGTGCCTCGGTGGACGTGCTACTGGAGTGGGTGACGCTCTCGGAAGCCAATCCTCACACGCAGCTCGTCTTTGCGCTCTCGTGGGATACGTGGCTGGATGGCGTCAGCGCCGAGCAGCCACCCGCCAACGTGGACCTGGTGGGCAACGTGGCCCGCTCGGTGGTGCCTCCCTCCTCCGTCGCACCATGACGCCTCCGCCCCAAGCCGCCCCACCGCTCCCAGAGCCCGACTCCCGGGCTCGCATCAACCTGGAGTGGCTGCTGCGCTTGCGATGGGGCCTGCTGCTGGGCCAGATGCTCGTCATCGGCGTGGCCGCCTTCGGGTTGGAGCTGGCGCTGCCCGTGTCGGTGTTGTTCGCGCTGCTGGGCCTGGAGGCGCTGACCAACGTGTCGGTGCGGGCGTGGCTGGCGCGCGGCCTCCGGGTGACGGAGGGCACCCTTGGCAAGCTGATGCTGTGGGACACGCTGGTGCTCACCGGCTTGCTGGCCCTCAGCGGCGGCACGCACAACCCCTTCACCACGCTCTACCTGGTGAACGTGGCGCTGGGCACCGTGCTGCTGCCCTCGCGGTGGATGTGGGGTCTGCTCGGCTTCACGCTGACGGCCTTCGGCTCGCTGTTCGTGTTGCAGGACGTGGAGCTGCCAGCGGGCCTGTCGCGGCCGGACCACGCGGAGCTGATGCGGCTGCACATCAACGGCATGTGGGTGGCCTTCGCCGTGGCCGCGGGCTTCATTGTCTACTTCGTCCAGCGCGTCACGCGGGCGCTCGGGGCGCGGGAGCAGGAGCTGGCGCAGGCGCGCGCGCTGCACGCGCGGCGGGAGAAGGTGGCCTCGCTGGCGACGCTGGCCGCGGGCGCCGCGCACGAGCTGTCCACGCCGCTGTCCACCATCGCCGTGGTGACCAAGGAGGTGGAGCGCGCGCTGGCCACCGCGGGCACCTCCGAGTCCGTTCGCGAGGACCTGCGCCTCATCCGCCAGCAGGTGGACCGCTGCCGCGACGTCTTGGTGCAGATGTCCGCGGACGCCGGGCAGACGACGGGTGAGCCCTTCCACCCCGTGCCCCTGGGCCGGCTGGTGGAGGACATGCTGGCGGAGCTTCCCGGCGCGGAGCGGGTGACTGTCGAACTGCCCACCGAGGCCCGCGACTGGCGCGTCCACGGCCCGCCTCGGGCACTGGCCCGGGTGCTGCGCGGGCTGGTGAAGAACGCGCTCCAGGCGTCCCAGGTGTCACGTCCCGTGGAGCTGCGCGTGCGAGCGCGCGGCGAAGGTGCCCTGCTGGAGGTGCGCGACGCGGGCACGGGGATGGCGGCGGACGTGTTGTCCCGGGCGGGCGAGCCCTTCTTCACCACCAAGCCACCGGGCGAAGGAATGGGCCTGGGGCTCTTCCTGGCGCGCACGCTGGTGGAGCAGTTGGGCGGCTCCCTGGAACTGCGCTCGACGCCGGGCCGAGGCACCACGGCGAGCCTCTCGCTGCCGGTGACGGAGGGCGCGCCATGAGCATCGCGAGCGCGGGCACGGAGCAGCGGCCCAGCCTGTTGCTGGTGGATGACGACTCCACCCTGCGCGAGCGGCTGGCCCGCGCCTTCCGTGAGCGCGGCTGGGACGTCACCACCGCGAGGGACTACGACGAGGCCCTGGCCGCCGCGCGCCGCGACTCACCCGAGTACGCAGTGGTGGACCTGCGCATGCCGGGCCGCAACGGCCTGGAGGTGGTGAGGGATTTGCTCGCGGTGGATGCCTCCACGCGCGTCGTCGTCCTCACGGGTTACGGAAGCATCGCCACCACGGTGGATGCCATCCGGCTGGGCGCGGTGAACTACCTTCCGAAGCCCGCGGACGCGGATGACCTGCTCGCGGCCTTCGCGCGTGCGTCCGGCGAGCCCTCCGTCGCGACATCGGAGAGCTTCGAGGCCCCGTCCCTGGCGCGCGCCGAGTGGGAGCACATCAACCGCGTGCTGGCGGACTGCGGCGGCAACATCTCCGAGGCGGCGCGCAAGCTGGGCATCCACCGGCGCTCGCTCCAGCGCAAGCTACAGAAGTACCCGCCTTCCCGTTGAAGCGCTCACGCCTCGCTGGAATTACCGGGTTCGCAATGAGCGAGTGCCCCGTGCCAGTCACTGGCGACCTTTGCTATGGGTGCCGGAATGTCGACCGCACTCCAGACCCGTCCTCCCAGCCACCTCGCCCCCGGCCGCTTCGGCCAGACGCGCTACATGATTCGCCGCAAGTTCTTCAAGCTGTTCGGCGACGCGTTCCACATCTACGACGAGGCGGGCAACCTCGCCTTCTACTCGAAGCTGAAGGCCTTCAAGTTGAAGGAGGACATCCGCATCTACAGCAACGAGGAGATGCGTGAAGAGCTGCTCACCATCAAGGCGCGCGGCATCCTCGACTTCGGCATGACGTACGACGTGACGGATGCCACCACGGGCGAGCGCGTGGGCGCGCTGCGCCGCAAGGGCCTGCGCTCCATCCTCCGCGACCAGTGGCTGGTGCTGGACGCGAATGACCAGGAGGTGGGGAAGATTGAAGAGGACAGCATGATGATGGCGCTGGTGCGCCGCTTCCTGACCGCGCTGATTCCCCAGTCCTTCACCGGGACGATGGGCCTCAACCAGGTGCTCGCCTTCCACCAGCGCTTCAACCCGTTCATCCAGAAGATTGATTTGGACTTCTCCATGGACACCAACCGCCAGTTGGACCGGCGGCTCGGCATCGCGGCGGCGGTGCTCATGTGCGCCATCGAGGGCCGGCAGCAGTAGTCCCCGAACCCTCTCCCAGACTGGTGACGGCGGCTTTCAGGGAGCCGCCCGTCACGTCACGCCGAGAGGGCCTCAGTGGGAGCGCGAGCTTCGACCCGCCAGCAAGCGGCGGTGAACCGCACCTCGTCGCCGTGCACATAGGGGTTGAAGGCGGCGCGGACGGTTTCGATGACGTGAGTCCGGGTCCTCGCGTCGGCTTCGTGAAGAACGCGGCCGAGGGGCCCAAGCCGGGTCACGTACTGGACCAACCCCTGCTCGGGCAGGGTGCATGTGGCATCAATGGGGTGGATGTCGATGTCCATCCAGCCGCTCTGCTCCAGGATGCGATGGACCCGGTCCCCGTCCGCGAAGGCGAACTGGCCCGGCGCGTTCGGCTGGCGGGCGGGCATGTTTGGAAGGAGGGGCGCCGCGGCCCGCTCGGCGGTCGTCATGAACGGGTTCTCCGAGGGGCTTCGCCAGGCGATGAAGCTCAGCCTGGCATTCTCCCTTGCGGAACGTCTCAGGTTCACGAAGGCCTGGACGGCATCGTCGAAGAACATCACGCCGAAGCGTGAAATCACCATGTCGAAGCGCCCTCGCTCGAAGGCGTGATGCTCCGCGTTGGCCTCGATGAAGCTGGCGGCCACATGCTCCGCTTCGGCCCGAGCCCGCGCCGCCGCGAGCATGGGCGCGGAGATGTCGATGCCGACGCAGTGTCCCTGGGCACCGAGCCGCCGCGCGACGGCGAGCGTCGTGCTGCCCGTCCCACAGCCCACGTCGAGCACCTGACGCGCGCCGCGGGCTTGGACGGCTTCGACGAGCAGGTCCTCGAACGGCTTGAACATCCCTTCGAGCAGGTCCCGACTATCGACCCAGGCCTGTCCCGCGGGGCCATTCCAAAGCGCTGCCTGCCCCTCCGGGGGCTGGTGACCAGATGCCATCGCGCGTCTCCCTTCACATGCCTTCAAGAGAAGTGAAGGCCGTACAGTGCCAGTTCAAGTCGACTTGAGGTCAACAGGGTGAGAGACCTGGACATCACCGAGGTAGCCCGGCGCACGGGCGTTCCTGCCTCGACGCTGCGTTTCTATGAGGCAAAGGGCCTGCTCTCCTCGACGGGCAGGCGAGGCCTGCGCCGCCTGTTCAATCCCGACGTGCTGGAGCGGCTCGCACTCATCGCCTTGGGACGCGAAGCCGGCTTCTCACTGGATGAGCTGGCTCGGATGTTCGCGCCGGACGGACAACCGCGCATTGACCGGGAGATGCTAACCGCGAAGGCGGAGGAACTCGACAACACCATCCGGCGGCTGAGCGCCATGCGCGACGGTTTGCGGCACGCCGCGAACTGTCCCGCGCCGAGCCACATGGCATGTCCCAGGTTTCGCCAACTCCTCGCGGTTGCCGCTGCCTCCAGACAAACGCGGGCGCACGAGTCGCACGGGAGCGAAAGCGGGCGCACGCGCCGCCGGAAGCAAGCCCCATCACGTCCGGCGCACGAATAGGTGGCGCCGTCCGTGGGTTCGCGGGCAGGGGGACTCGCGAGCGGCTGAGGCACGAAGCACAAGGAGCAGGCGTCAGGCGGATGGCTCGCATGGACGCTCGCCCAAGGGCGCGTAGGCGACTGAGCAAAACCATAATTGCCACTGCATTGCAAATACAATAAGAACTCATATAATCTTCGCCCACGAGGAAGAACGGGGATTCTTCCCGCTGCGTTCCTCCTGCATGCGAGACATCCCCCTGCTGCCCCCGAGGGCGTTACCAGGGCAGCAGACCCGGGCAAGGAGCGCATGCATGTTCCACGAGCCACCGCGCGGATGCGCCTTCTCCCCTCGCTCGCGATGACACAACTCGCTCAGACACCACTCCCTGCCTTCGCCGCCCCTTCCGCTACCTCGTCGCGTGAGACGGTGAGCACCAAGGGCCGCCGCATCGTCGGCATCGACGCCCTCCGAGGGCTGGTCATGGCGCTGATGATTGTCGACCACGTGCGGGAGTACTTCTACCTGCACGCGCAGGTGAGCGACCCGGTGGTGATATCCACCACGCCGCCCAGCCTCTTCTTCACGCGGTTCGCCGCGCACCTCTGCGCGCCCGTGTTCGTCATCCTGACGGGCGTGGCTGCCTGGCTCTACGGCCAGCGGCACGGAGGGCGCAAAGCGGCCTCCAGCTTCCTGTTCAAGCGCGGCCTCTTCCTGCTCGTACTGGAGCTGACCGTCATCAACTTCGCCTGGACCTTCACGCTCCTGCCCCGGACCTATTACTTCCAGGTCATCGGCGCGATTGGCCTGTCGATGATGGTGCTGTCCGCCCTGCTCTACCTGCCACGACCCGCGCTGCTCACCTTCGCGCTGCTCGTGATTTTCGGCCACAACGTGCTCGACCCGATTCACTTCGAAGCGGGCCAGCCGGGACAGGCTCTGTGGGCGCTGCTGCATGACCGGGGCTTCATCGCCCTTCCGTGGGGCGCGCAGCTCAAGACGTCCTACCCCGTCCTGCCATGGATGGGCGTCATCGCGCTGGGCTTCGTGGTGGGACCGTGGTTCTCGTCCCAGGTCGCCCCAGCGGTGAGGCGCCGCCGCCTGCTTCTGGCGTCCGCCTCATCGGTGGGCCTCTTCGTGCTGCTCCGCCTCATCAACGTCTACGGCGAGCCCCTGCCGTGGTCGCCCGGCGCTACGCCGATGGAAACGGTCATGTCCTTCGTCAATCTGACGAAGTACCCGCCGTCGCTCGACTTCCTGCTGCTGACGCTCGGCGTGGGCGCGGGCCTGCTGGCGCTGCTGGACAAAGCGCCTGCGTCACTGACATCCACCCTGGCGGTGTTCGGCGCCGCGCCGCTGTTCTTCTACGTCGTCCACCTGTACCTGCTGCACGCGATGAACAAGCTCGCGCTGCTCACCTTCGGTCCCAACCAGGGTGCGCTGTTCAGCCTGCCGAATGTCAGCGCACTCTGGCTCGTGGCGCTGCTGACGACGGTGCCCATGTGGTTCGCCTGCCGCGCCTTCGCCGCGCTGAAGGCCCGCTCCTCCAGTCCCTGGATGAGCTACCTCTGACAATCGGCCCCGGGCTCAGGTCCGCGCCATGACGGGAAAGAGGTTCGCCTCACGTGGGGACGTCAGTCCCCGCACGAACAGGTCGGCCTCCATGTCCTCGCCCGCCTCCACCGCGCCGGGCCACCAGCGCTCCGGCGTGAAGCCGAACTGGATGGAGGAAATCGGCCGGTCGATGAGCCGCGGCAGCGCCGCCCGTAAATCAAAGGGCGCACGCGCGAAGATGTCATCGATGAACAGCGTCTCGCCCTCCACCTCCGCGAACACCCAGGCATCGTCACTCAGGGCTCGCAGCGGCCGAGCGAACCCGTTCGCTGCATACCAACTGGCGGCCGTGCCCCGCGCGCCGAAGCGCTCCGTCACCGGCAGCCCCTCGTCCGAGAGCATCCGGAGCCGTGCCCGCACATCCGCCTCCGCCAGGTCGAGCCGCGGCGCCGTCGTCCCTCCCGGCCGCGCCACGTGCGAGGCGGAGAACAGCGTCTGGCGCCGAGGCTCGAAGCCGAAGCGCGGGTAGAACTCCAGCACGCTCTTGTTGGCGAACAGCAGCACGGGCGCGTCACCACAGTGCGCCAGCGCCGCGTTCATCACCTCGCGCGCCAGCCCCCGCCCGCGCTCGGCAGGCAGGCTCCCCACGGCGCCAAGCTGGTAGCCCGTCACCTCCCGCCCTTCGAGCAACAACCGCATCCGCATCACCGAGGCATTGGCCAGCACCCGGCCGTCCTCCACCACCGCGAACGCGCGGTAGTCGTCGTTCCATTCACCCCACTGCGTCCAACGCCGGAAGTCGGCGCGGGTGAAGACTCGCGGCACGTAGTCGCAGAACGCGGCCTGGAGCGCCGAGGTGCCGGGCCCGATTTCAGTGACGGTGGGAACGCGCTTCGAAGCCATCCATCCACCCTACGCGATTCCCACCAGCGGCCAACGGACGCGAGCCCGCACCGGGAATCCCTAACGCGCTGCGTATCATGAGCCTTCACCCGGAAGCCCACCAGTCGCCTGTTGTCACAATGCCAATAGGCAACTGAAGGGTTGCGCGCATGAGCGACCTACCCCCGTCCGCTCATCCCCTCGCCTCCCTGCCTTGCCCCCCAGCAGAATGGCGAAAGTCGAGTCTGAGCCTCGCTGAAGCGATGCGGCTCGTGAGGAAGAGAGGGAGCGGGCTCCCTCCCTTCCCTGGACTTCAGCGTCTACGGGCTGAACATGCCGGTGAGCACGCTGGCGCGGCCTCGAGGCAGCGAGCGCTTGAACGGGCTCGTCGCGAGGCTCGAGCCGGGCTGGTACCAGCTCTGGATTTCCGCGAAGTACGTCCCGCCCGCCCGCAGCACGTCCGGGGGCAGGTACACGCTCTGGAGATCCGTGTGCAGCATCGCCACGCGCGTCGCGGTGGTGGAGCCGTTGCTCGTGCCGAGCCGGTAGATGTTCACCACGTAGTTCGTGGCCGTGCCGATCAGCGGCTTCGACCAGCGCAGCGAGGCGTCGGTCCCCACGCCCGTGAGGTTCTGGAACGCGCCGCGCGTGTTCACCAGGGGCGCCTGCACCGGCCCGACGAGGGGCTCCACGGGCGCGGCGGTGAACGCGCTCGCCTCTTGCTCCACGCGGATGTCCACGCTCATGGTGTAGGGCGTCGCGGTTCCCAGCGCGTAGCTCTGCGTGAAGCCCGCGACGGCGGTCGCCACCTTCTGCCACGCCGCCGGGAGCGGGTTGTTGTAGGTCATGCTCCCCGTGACGATGTCGGTCCGCTGCGCGTCAGGATTGAGCTTCACGAGCAGTGGCGGCCCGCTGATGGACGCGAACGCCGAGCTCAGCGCGGCCGGCCGGGCGGACATCCAGATCTCGTTGTACGTGCTGACCGCGCCCGGGTTCACCTGGGTGCGCATGGCTTCGAAGGCCGAGCGTCTCCAGTCCACCTCGAAGGTGCCTGTCGCGACGGGCTGGGTGAAGGTTCCGTTGACGGTGGTGGGCTGGCCCTCCACCTGCGTCATGCTCGCGTTGAGCACCTTGTGCATCGCGCGGTAGGACACTCCATTCGCGCTCGTCTGCAACCGCATCTGCGCGAGCGAGAACACATCCCCGCGGCTGCTGTCGAGCAGCACCGGGTTGAGCATGTGGGCGTAATCGAAGCTCAGCCCGGAGAGCGACGTGGCGCCCGCCAGGGGGCGCCCCGTGGCGGCGCCGCCCATGTAGCCGAACGCGCCCGCGTTCAACGAATACATGTCCAGGAAGTCCCCCGGATGCCAGGGGGACAAGCCGGTGGCGGACACCGTCACGGGAGTGGGCAGCGAGGCGAAGGTGCCATCGCGGCCCCACTCCGTGGAGCCCAGATCGAACGCGCGGCCGGTGCTCACCAGGTAGCGCGAGCCCAGCTTCAGGTAGATGCGGCCGGAAGGGACGTTCGGCACGGAGATGGTGCCGTCCGCAGAGCCCGTGCCCGGATAGGCCGTGAACGCCCCGGTCGATGAGTCCCGCAGGTATGCCACCACCGACGTGGCGGACTGGTCGTAAGGCTTCGTCTCGTTGCCCGACGTGGCGACGAAGGTGACCGGGCTGGTACCGGTGACATGGGTGACCAGGCCTTGGGTGACCTGGGAGGTCGCGTCCGTCGATACAGAGGATTCCACCGCCTCGGCCTCGTCGAGCCCCGCGCAGCCGACCCCTGTCATGCCGACCAAAAGCCCGAGGGAAATCAATGACATATTCATTGTGAAGGAAACCCTTTCGGCGACGGCCCGAATAGCGCCGTGCAGGGAGATTCATACCGGGTCGGTCTGACTTTTCCGGGAGCGCTTCGACTCCAAATTTCCCTCGGGGATATGAAAGCAAACGCGCTTGTCGGCAGGTGAGCCCGGCAACGGACTCTGTGATGACTGGCGCCATTCGCCTGGTGACTGCGGTCACCGCCGGGGGCCTGGAGCGCGTTGCGTGGTGCCATCCCCTCGCCTCCCTGCCTTGCTCCCCGCAGAATGGCGAAAGTCGAGTCTGAGCGCGGGCGCCGGCCTCCTGGAGAACCCGCCAGGAGGCCGCGGCCTTCGCGTCACAGGAAGCGTTTGAAGAGGTCCAGCTTCCCCGTGTAGGGCGGGTAGCGCAGCTTCAGGTCGAGCAGGAAGGGCCGCTTCACCACACCCTTGCGGTGGCTGAAGGCGTCGAAGCTGGCCTGACCGTGGTAGCCGCCGGTGCCGGACTCCCCCACGCCTCCGAAAGACAGGCCCTTCGCCGCGAAGTGGACGCACACGTCGTTGGCCACCGCGCCGCCGCTCGACGTCTCCGTGAGGACGCGCTCGTTCACCGCCGCGTCCTTGGAGAAGGTGTAGAGCGCCAGCGGCTTCGGCCTCGCGCGGACGAAGCGGATGGCCTCGTCGATGCTCGGACAGTCCACCAGCGGCAGCAGGGGCCCGAAAATCTCCTCCTGCATCAGCGGGCTGGACAGCGGCGCGTCGGTGATGACGGTGGGCGCGAAGAAGCGGCTGTCCGCGTCCCGCTCACCGCCAAAGGCCACTGTCCCGTCCTGCGCCAGCTTCGAGACGCGCTCGAAGTGCCGCGAATTGATGATGCGGCCATAGTCGCGGCTCTCACGCGCGTTCGCGCCGTAGAAGCCGGTGACGGCCTTCTGGACCAGCTCCGTGAAGCGGCCCTTGAGCTCGGGTGGAATGAGCACGTAGTCCGGGGCGATGCAGGTCTGCCCGGCGTTGAGGTACTTGCCCCAGGCGATGCGGCGCGCGGTGACTTCCAGGTCCGCGCTCTTGTCGATGATGCATGGGCTCTTGCCGCCCAGCTCCAGCACGGTGGGCGTCAGGTGCTTCGCCGCGGCCTCCGCCACCACCCGGCCCACCTGGGGACCGCCGGTGAAGAAGATGAGGTCCCAGCGCTCGTCGAGCAGGGCGCGGCTCTCCTCCGCGCCGCCTTCCACGACGGCGACGACGTCCTCGGGGAAGGCTTCTTTCAGCATCCGCGCGAGCACGGCGGACGTCGCCGGTGACAGCTCGCTGGGCTTCAGCACGGCGGTACAGCCCGCGGCGAGCGCCCCGATGAGCGGAGCAATCGCCAACTGATAGGGGTAGTTCCACGGGGCGATGATGAGCGTCACGCCCAGCGGGTCCGAGTACTGCCAGACGCGCGCGGGTTGGATGGCGAGCGGCGCCGCCCCCTTGCGCGGCGCCATCCACGCCTTCACGTTCTTCAGCGCGTCCTTCAGCTCCCCGTAGATGCTGCCCACCTCCGTGAGGTAGGCCTCCTCGGGGCTCTTGGAGAGGTCCGACTGCAGGGCGGCGAGAATCTCCGCCTCGTACTTGCGTGCCGCCCGTTCGAGCACCTGCAACTGCTCCCGTCGCCACGCCAGCGGCAGCGTGGCACGGGTCTCGAAACGGGCCCGCTGCTTCTCGACGAGCGCCTTCGCATCGAACGAAGGTGGAACGGCAGCGAGACGACTGGAGCCCTGCGTCATCGGACCTCTCCTTGTGTGAGCTGCTACTTCAAGAGTTCGCCTCTTTCGGCCTTCTCGACGAGCGACGCCGGCGGCTCGAAGTGCGCACCGTAGCGCTGCGCGAGCTCACGCGCGCGGGCAATGAAGCCCCGCGGCCCGTTGCCCGTCCGGCCCTCATAGCCGTTGATGAACTGCGCCACGCCGCCCGTCCACGCCGGGAAGCCGATGCCGAGGATGGAGCCGATGTTCGCGTCCGCGGCGGAGCGCAGCACGCCTTCGTCGAAGCAGCGCACCGTGTCGATGGCCTCGGCGAACAGCATCCGCTCCTTCATGTCCTCGAAGGGGATGCTGTGGCCGGGCTTGGTGAAGTGCTGCGCCAGCCCCGCCCACAGGCCCGTGCGCTTGCCGTCCACGTAGTCGTAGAACCCGCCGCCGGTGGAGCGGCCCTTGCGCTGGTGCTGGTCAACCATCGCGTCCATCACGGCGTAGCTGCTGTGCTCCGCCCAGGGCTTGCCCTCCGCCAGGATGGCCGCCTTCGTCTCCTGACGAATCTTGCGCGGCAGCGTCAGCGTGAGTTCGTCCACCAACTGGAGCGGGGCGGCGGGGTAGCCCGCCTGGAGGCCGGCCTGCTCGATGGAGGCGGGCGAGATGCCCTCGCCCACCATGGCGATGGCCTCGTTGAGGAAGGTGCCGATGACGCGGCTGGTGAAGAAGCCCCGGCTGTCGTTGACGACGATGGGCGTCTTCCCAATCTGCACCGCGATGTCGATGGCCTTCGCGAGCGTGGCGTCGCTCGTCTTCTTGCCCGCGATGAGCTCCAGCAGCGGCATCTTGTCCACGGGCGAGAAGAAGTGCATGCCCACGAAGTCCTCCGTCCGCTTCACGCCCTCGGCGAGCACGGAGATGGGCAGCGTGGACGTGTTGGACCCGAGCACCGCGTCCGTGGCGACCACGTCCTGCACTTCCTGGAAGACCTGGTGCTTGAGCTTCACGTCCTCGAATACGGCCTCGATGACGAGGTCACACCCCTTGAGGTCGGCGGCGTCCGTGGTGGGGTGGATTCGCGCCAGCAGCGCGTCCCCCTTCTCCTTCGTGGACTTGCCCTTCTGAATGGCCTTCTCCACCAGCTTGACGGAGTACTGCTTGCCCTTCT
This sequence comes from Myxococcus sp. CA023, assembly GCF_010998615.1. Taxonomy (GTDB): domain Bacteria; phylum Myxococcota; class Myxococcia; order Myxococcales; family Myxococcaceae; genus Myxococcus. The sequence goes on from NZ_JAAEAH010000036.1 coordinate 55,756, forward strand.
CCGCCGACGCGAGGCTCACGTCCTTGAGCACCACGTCGATGCCGGCCTTGGCGCAGACGTAGGCGATGCCCGCGCCCATCATCCCCGCGCCCAGCACGCCCACCTTCTTCGCGGTGTGCTGCGGGTAGTCCTTGGGACGGCCGCCACCGGAGTTGATGTGCTGCATGTCGAAGAAGAACGCCTGAATCATGTTCTTCGCGACCTGCCCGGTGACGAGCTCCGTGAAGTAGCGCGACTCCACGGTGAACGCGGTGTCCACGTCCACCTGCGTGCTCTCCACGGCCGTGGCCATGATGGCGCGGGGCGCCGGCATGTTCGCGCCCTTGAGCTGCTTGCGCAGGTTCGCGGGGAACGCGGGCAGGTTCGCCGCCAGGCCCGGAGACGACGGCGTTCCGCCCGGAATCTTGTAGCCCTTCTGGTCCCACGGCTGCTGCGCGGTGGGATGGGCCTTCACCCACGCCTTGGCCGCGGGTAGCAGCGCCTCCACGGAGTCCACCACGTCATGGACCAGGCCGACCTCCTTCGCCTCCTGCGGGCGGTAGCGCTGGCCCTGGAGCAGCACCTTCATCAGCGCGTCCACGATGCCCAGCATCCGCACCGTGCGCACAACGCCGCCGCCACCGGGCAAGAGGCCCAGCGTGACTTCCGGCAGACCCACCTGGGCGCCCTTCACGTCCGCGATGATGCGGTGGTGGCAGGCGAGCGCGATCTCCAGCCCGCCGCCCAGCGCCGCGCCGTTGATGGCCGCGACCACGGGCTTGCCCAGCGTCTCCAGCGTGCGCAGCTGCGCCTTGATTTCCTGCCCCAGCTCGAAGGCCTGCTTCGCGTCCTCCTTGCGCACCTTCTGCAGGTCCTTCAAATCACCACCGGCGAAGAAGGTCTTCTTCGCGGAGGTGAGGATGACACCGGTGACGGTGTCATTCTCCTTGACCAACCGGTCCACCGTCGCGCGCATGGACTTCAGGTACGCGGCGTTCATGGTGTTCGCGGACTGGTTCGGGTCATCCAACGTCAAGACGACGATGCCGTCGGCGTCCTTGTCCCAGCGGATGGTGTTCTGCTCGCTCATGGGGTTCGCTCGAATCCTGTCGAAGTGTTGGAAGAGAAGCTCAGACGCGCTCGATGAGGGTGGCCACGCCCATGCCACCACCGACGCACAAGGTGATGACCGCGCGGCGCGCCTTGCGTCGCTCCAGCTCGTCCACCATCGTCCCCAGAATCATCGCGCCCGTGGCGCCCAGCGGGTGCCCCATGGCGATGGCGCCGCCGTTCACATTCAGCTTCTCGTCCGGAATGCCGAGGTCCTTCTGGTACTTGAGCACCACCGAGGCGAAGGCCTCGTTGAGTTCGAACAGGTCGATGTCCTTCACCGACAGGCCCGCAATCTCCAGCAGCTTCTGGGTGGCCGGAATCGGGCCGGTGAGCATGATGGTGGGGTCCGAGCCGGACGTGGCCACCGCGGCGATGCGCGCGCGCGGCGTGAGGCCCAGCGACTTGCCCACCTGCTCGGAGCCGATGAGCACCAGCGCCGCGCCGTCCACGATGCCCGACGAGTTGCCCGGCGTGTGGACGTGCTCGATGCGCTCCACGAAGTGGTACTTCTGCAAGGCCACCGCGTCGAAGCCGCCCGCCTCGCCCATGACGGAGAAGGACGGGTTGAGCTTGCCGAGCGACGCCACGGTGGAGTCCGGGCGCATGAGCTCGTCATGGTCCAGCACGGTGAGGCCATTCTGGTCCACCACCGGGACGACGGAGTTCTTGAAGTACCCGCCGGCCCACGCCTGGGCCGCCAGTTGCTGCGAACGGGCCGCGTAGCGGTCCACGTCCTCGCGCGTGAAGCCCTCAATGGTGGCGATGAGGTCCGCGGAGATGCCCTGCGGGACGAAGTAGGTGTCGAAGTTGGTGGCCGGGTCCATGGCCCAGGCGCCGCCGTCCGAGCCCATGGGCACGCGCGACATGCTCTCCACGCCGCCCGCGATGACCAGGTGCTCCCAGCCCGAGCGCACCTGCTGGGCGGCCATGTTCACCGCCGTGAGGCCGGACGCGCAGAAGCGGTTGAGCTGCACGCCGCCCACCGTCTCTGGCAGCCCCGCCGCCAGCACCAGGGTACGGGCGATGTCGGCGCCCTGCTCACCCACCGGCGACACGACGCCGAGCACCACGTCGTCGATGCGCTTGGGGTCCAGGTTCGGGTGACGCTTCTTGAGCGCGTCCACCAGCCCGGTGAGCAGCGTGATGGGCTTGGTACCGTGCAGCGCGCCTTTCCTGCCCTTGCCGCGAGGGGTCCGGACGGCGTCGAAGATGAATGCTTCCTGGCTCACGAAGAGCCTCCTTGGGACGGGGATGTGGGTCTAAAGGGAACGGGCGACGAGCTCTTTCATGACCTCGTTCGCGCCGGCAAGGATTCGCGGCACACGCGTGTCCGCGAACAGGTGGGCGATGGGGTACTCCTTCATGTACCCGTACCCCCCGAACAACTGCAAGCAACGGTCGGCGACGATGCACGCCTGGTCCGCCACCCAATATTTCGCCATCGTGTACGCCGGGTGCAGCCCCAGCCGGCGCGGCGAGAGGTTGACCGGCGGACAGCGACAGGATGTGCGGATGCGGCGCCGGGGCGCTGGCGTTGTTCACGCAGAAGTCGATGCCGCCAAAGCGCGCCACGGCCCTTGTCACGCGCTCCCCGCTGTCCGCGTCGGCGCTGCCCTCGGATTGCGACGTGCAGTGTGCCGACGAAGCGCCCTGCTCGCTCGTTTGTGCGGTGCCCTGGGGGGAGTCGCATCATCACCTGTGAGCGATGGTTCAGCGACTACGAACTGGGCGACACGTGCACGCCGGACGCCCAGATTCCTTCCGAGGAGGAGGATGAACTGTCGTCGGTGGAGCCGCGCCAGAGCAACGAGCCCGGCATGGCGGCGGCATCGAGGGTGGGCTCGATTGCGCGAACAGGTGCGGCCCCAGATGCCCCCCGGGTTCGCGTTGATGCCCGAGACCAAGTTTGGCCCGATGACCGGACGCGCCTCCGGAACCTTTGGACAGCTACATCTTCAAGCGTGGACCCTGAGCCTCCGCCGTGAAGCGCTGAAACAACTGCGGCAAGCAGGATTGCAAGGGCTGAACGGCTGCCCGATGCAACTCAAGCGAAGCGGAAGGAACCCGCCCGAGCTGCTCGAACTCCAGCTGACGCCCTGTGGACGCGTCCACCCGGACTGCCTTCCGTCCGTCAGGTCCCGGTCCGCTGACCCACGGCCACGAACAACGACGCATCAGGCAAACCGCTCCCTGCCCCCAGCGAAGCGCGGGAGGTGTGGATACATATCGCGGACAGCCATTTGAATGAGCCGGGCGTGCGGGGAAGGCCCGGGGACAACCCACATCTTCAGCCTGGATGCGGCGGCCGCCGCGTTCGGACAGGCTGGGACTTCCACGGCATCCTCCCGAGGGGTAGGAGGAAAAGCCGCCACTGCGCGCGGCACGGGGGCGCCGCGAAGACGTCAGCGCCTAGCAGGCGCCACAGTCCGCGGCGCAGCTGTCCGGCGTGTTGCTGGTGCCGCAGCTCTCGGAGAGCTGGCACGTCCCATCACCGCACTTGTAGATGTCCTGGGGACGGATGCGGGTGGTGAGCGGGCGGTACGTCACGCCGTTGTACGTGCAACGCGTGTAGTACGTCCGCGTGGAGTCCTGCTGGCAGTGCGTCAGGGCAGCCCCCACGTGGGTGATGACGGCCGCGCAGTCCGGGTCCCCGCTCCACGACGACAGGCCGCACGCGCGCACCGTGCTCTCGTCGTAGGCCAGATAGGGCGCGTCATTGGCCGCGAAGAGTCCCTGACCATTGAAGAGGTTGCCGAAGAAGACGGCCTCATTCTGGTTGTAGGTCTGCACTTCCTCGGCCGTCGTCGGAATGGCGGTGCCCTGCGAGTCCTTGCCCTGCACGGAGATGTTCAGGTGCACACCGTACTTGTTCACGTGTGCCGCCAGGCAACTCGACACCAGCTGCTGCTCGGACTCCGGGGCAACCGGGGCGCCCGGGCTCGACGGAGGCGGAGGCGTAGGGCTCGACCACGTCGGCGCCAGCCCCAGGGAACCCTGCCAGGTGTGCGTGGTGCCCGCATGCGTGTACGTCAGGGACTGGCCGGAGGCGAGCGCGCACCGGACGATGTATCGCATCACCTCCTCGGCCTTGACGGGGTCCGCGCTGAACCACGTGTTGAAACCATTCGTCGACAAGCCGTTCGTCGACAGTCCATTCGTCGACAAGCCATTCGTGGATAGGCCGTTTGTCGACAAGCCGTTCGTCGACAGCCCGTTCGTGGACAAGCCATTGGTGGACAAGCCATTGGACGACACCAACTCGTCCGACTGGGTGCCCAGCGTCTCGCTCGCCGTATCCATCGGCTCCGCCGGGCCACACCCCACGGCGGCGACAAGAAGCAACGCTGGCAGCAGCTCCCACCGGTGCGCACAACGGCGCCCGGCGTAGGTGACCTTGGAGCTGGTACAGGTCTTCGAAGTGGGGTGGTGATACATGGCTGCCTCCGGTTTTTGGGGGTAGCCGCGTTTCTCGCGGCCAAGATAACCGGTAGTCCTTCTTTTCCCCTCTGACAGGTGCCCTCTCGGGCAGTTCGCGCACGTCGGTCATGCGGCAAACACGTAGTCCGTGCGCCGGCTGACGCTCAGCATCCGCTCCGCCCAGCCGCCAACATTGCAGTCACACGCGATGTCTCACGCCCGAGGGTGCGGGCGCCTGCGACTGTCGCGCGTCTCGTGGCATTTTCACCGTAAAGGTCGTTCCCTCTGCCTCGGAGGAGGACACGCACACAGTTCCTCCGTGCGCCTGGACGATTTGTTTCACGATGAAGAGTCCCAACCCCAGGCCACCGGCGCCGCGACGGTGGCCCTTCCCAGGAGCAGTGCCCACCTGGCGAAACGGGTCGAACAATGTCTCCAGCTGTTGAGGCGGAATGGGCGTCCCGGTGTTGTGGACCTCCAGGACCTGCTCACCGTCCACGGCGATACATTTGAGCCGAACGGGCGTGTCCTCGGCGCCGTGCTCCAGCGCGTTGCCCACCAGATTGCTGAGCACCTGCGCCATCCGGTCCGCGTCCCAGAAGCCCTCCGACGCGCCCTCCACGTCCAGGGTGATGTGCCGGCCCGGATGCGCGGCGGACAGCTCCTCCACCACCATCCGGCAGATGATGGCCAGGCTGACCGTCCCCAGGTGCAGGGGGATGCCACCCGCCAGACGCGCGCGGGTGAGGTCGAGGATGTCGGAAATCATGGCGCCCATCCGCGCGGCGCTCGCCTCGATTCGCTGGGCGCATTGCTGCTGCTGGGCCGCCGGCAGCGTGCGTTGCGCCATGGCTCGCGCGGACAGGGAAATGGCATTCAGGGGGTTGCGCAGGTCGTGCCCGAGGATGCCGATGAACCGCTCACGAAACTCCGCCTCCTCGGTCAGCCGCTCCAGCGCGAGGTGGCGCGCGTTGCCATCCAGGGCCTCGCGGGTCAGCCGGGCCGTCGCGTGCTCCAGCGCGCCCTCCGCCCGGTGGCGGGCCTCGCGCTCACGCTCCAGCGCCTCGCGAAGCGCCTGCGCGTCGTCCGCGTCATCGGGCAGCAGCCACAGCACGAAGGCATCCAATGCCTTCATGCCCACGGCCCGGAAGCGCGCCTCCATGCCCTCGCGGGTGATGCGCAGCACGACGGACACCGGCTCGCCCGTGTCCACCACGCGCACGCAGTCCTCCAGGCGCAGCCCTCGCACGCCCTCCTGCTCCCAGCGCGACACACATGGAGGCAGGGCCCAATCGTGCGCCACCGGCTCAGCGGACGCCTCGAGCGCGGCCTGGCGCAAGTCGACCACCTCCCCCGCCGTCCCTCGCACCGTCTCGAAGCGCAGGCAGGGCGCGGCGCCCCCCGCATGCGTCGTCCAGGTCCAGGCGGAGCCCCACTTCGACGAAAGACACACCCCCATCGACGTCCCCCCGGCACGCCCTCCAGCTCCGATGCTCGACGCTCGGTCGCGGAACGCACACGAGACAAGAGTGACAAATCTCCGGGAGCGCGAACTTGTACGTGAGTACCGGTGCGACCTTCAGTGCTCACTCCGCGCCAGTGCCAACGCGCCACGCGGCCCGGCACCCGCCGCGGTGTCCTCATTCCGCAATGGCCCTGCGCGAACGGCCAGGGCCCCGGCGCGCTCGCCCAGGACTCCGGCTCAATACATGATGGCGATGTCACGCAGCTCGGGTCCGGAGGCACCGCCGAGGAAGGCCTGCTCCGGCATCGTGGCGGCACCTGTCATCAGGTTGACCTGGTACAGGACGTACGGGCCGTCACCGTTGAGGTCTCCCACGTCGTCGAGCAAATCGATGGACGGGACGGGCAACTCAGCCCGCCGCACGCGGCAGGCGCACGGTGAAGGTGGTGCCGTGCTGTTCGGAGGACACCACCTCCACGCCGCCGCCGTGGCCGCGCACGATGTCCTGCACGATGTAGAGCCCCAGGCCGATGCTGCGGGTGGACTGGCCCTCCGTCAACGCGCCCCGTGTCAGCGGCTCGAACAGGCGAGGCAGCAACTCACGGGGGATGGGGGCGCCCCCGTTGAAGACAGACAGCAGCGCGGCCTCGCCCTCCAGCCGCGTATCCACCCGCACCGGGGCGTCCGCGGGGCTGTAGGCCAGGGCATTGCCCAGCAGGTTCGTGAGCACCTGGGCGATGCGGTCCGAATCCCATTCGCCGCGCACCTCGCCCTGGACCGCCACCTCCACGCGACGCTCGGGGTTGGCCACCAGGAGCTCATCCACCACCTGGTGCACCACCTCCCGCAAATCGGTGGTCTGGCGGTGCAGGGCAATGCCGCCGCCCAGCCGGGCCTTGGTGAAGTCCAGCAGGTCGCGAATCATCCGGGCCGCGCGCTCGGTGGCCTGGCCAATGCGCCACACCATGCGCTTCTGCGGCTCCGTCAACTCACCCTTCTTCTCCAGCAGCCCCGCCGACATGGAGATGGCCGCCAGGGGATTGCGCAAGTCGTGGGAGACGATGCCCACCAACTGCTGTTCGAACTCGGCGCGCCGGCGCAGCTCCTCTTGCGACCGCTGCTGCTCCGCGAACAGGCGCGCGTTCTCGATGGAGAGCGCCGCCTTCGCCGCCAGCTCCTCCACCAGCTCCTGGTCCTCCTGGGTGAAGCTCCGGCCCGGGCCCATGCGCCCCACCGACAGCGTTCCCACCACCTTGCCCTGCGTCCGCAGCGGCACGCACAGCAGGCTGCGCAGCGCCTCGCCCTGTCCCAGCTCCCGCTGTGGGTCCTCCGGCAACTCGGGCACGAGGAGCGGCCGTCCGCCACGGAGCACGAAGTCGCTCAGCCCCTCGCCGGGGAGCAGCGGCGCCCCGTCCTCCCCCTGATTGGAATGGCTGGCCGCCACCTCCAGCCGCGTCCCGTCGTCGGACAGCAGGCACAGCGTGCACGTGTCCCCCAGGAAGTAGGCGACCTGGCGGGTGATGGTGTCCAGCAGCACGGACAGGTCGCGGTTCGTCGCATCGAAGGCGTCGGACGCTTCCGTGAGCATCTGCAGCCGGGCGGCGGCGGCCCGGGCCACGGCATGGGCCCGGCGCTCCTCCGCCGTCAGGTGCACCCGGTCCAACGCCTGGGCACACGCGTGCGCCAGCGCGGTGAAGAAGGCCCGGTCCATCTCCGTGAAGGTCCGGGGCCGCGCGAAGGACAGGCCAATGGCGCCCAGCGCCCGCCCCTTCACCAGCAAGGGCAGCGCGAGCGCCGCCTCGTGAAGGCCTCGCGTATCCATGAGCGGATAACGCGCGCGCCACTCCTCCGGCGACCCCACCCAGATGGCCTGCTGCTCCCGCAGCGACTCCACCAGCGGCATGGCCGCCGTCATCGGAATGCGCCGCCACCGGCACAGCACGCTCTCCGGATAGCCAATGGCATCCACCACCTCCAGCGCATCGCCCTCTGCGTCCAGGAGGTTGACGGTGCCCGCCTTCGCGCCAGCGGCCACCAGCCCTTGTTCGAAGAGCGCGCGGCACACCTGCGGCACGGTGGCCGCCTCCGACAACCGGGCGGTGAAGTCCCGCAACCGGTCGATGTAGCCCGCGGCCCTCAGCGCGGCATCCCGCGCCTCGGCTTCCTTCTGCCGCAGCAGCTCCGACTGGCGCCGCACCTGCTGCTGCGCGCGGAACAACTCCACGAAGACGGACACCTTCGAGCGCAGCACCTCCGGCGGAAAGGGCTTCTGGAGGAAGTCCACCGCGCCGGTGGCGTAGCCGGTGACGAGCTCCGCGTCATCGCGGCCGTAGGCGGTGAGGAAGATGATGGGGACGTTGCGCGTGCGCTCACGCTGCTTGATGAGCGCCGCCGTCTCGAAGCCGCTCAGCCCCGCCATCCGCACGTCCAGCAGGATGACGGCGTAGTCCTCGCGCAGCAGGAAGCGCAGGGCCTGCTCCCCCGAACAGGCCTTGTCCATGCGCACGCCCAGCGGCTCGAGGATGGCCTCCAGCGACACCAGGTTCGACACATGGTCATCCACCAGCAGCACGGCGGGGGTGTCCGAAACGGCCTTCGCCTGGCGATGGGGGGCTTCATCCGAAATCCGCAGGTGAGTCAGCGCCAGCCGGCTGGCCACGGTGGCCCCCCGACTGAAAGGAATGCCCCCGCGCGGCAACGGCACCATCATCGGAATCCCGTCCTGCGACATGAAGAAGTCACCTGGTGTGCGGTGGTCAGGAACTCGGCCCGACGTCTCCGGGCCCCCAGGAGCGGAGCGGCCCCCGGAACAACTGGCGGCGCGGGATTACACCGCGTGGCGCGCCATCCTGCCCGGATGAAGGCGGAGGCGCGGCGCCAAGCGTGCGCTATCCATCAGTCCGCGTGCTCAGTAACGACCCTTCACGCCCAGGATGGGTAGGGCGATGGGAAGCCCCACCGCGTCCTTGCGCAGCGGGAAGCCGTTGCCACCCCCGTACTCGAAGCCCAACGTCTCCCGACGGAGCGTGACGTTGAGCATGTCCAGATACGCCTCCAGGCTGAAGGTGTCATAGACCCACGACTTGGACAGCCGCACGTCGAACCGGAGGAAGGCCGGCAGCCGGTCCACGCGATCTCGGTCTGCCTTGACCCAGGCGGGCCTGCCGGAGGTGTCTTCGCCAGGGCGGTGCGTCTGCGTTCCCAGGGTGTCGTATTCAGGGCGCCCGGTATTGAAGTGCAGCACCCCGCCCAGCGTGATGTTGTTGGCGAACTTGTAGCTGAGCACCAGGTTGAGGATGTGCGTCTGGTCGAAGGCGAAGGGCAGGTCCGCCTCCGCCTCGCCCACCCGGTGGCCCTCCGCATCGTAGCGGTAGAAGCGCGTGCGGCGCGTGCTGCGCTGGAGCGAATACGACAGCCAGCCGAACCAGTTGTCCCCCAGCGGGTGGCGCAGCAGGAACTCCATGCCGTAGGCCATGCCACTGCCGCGGAAGTCCGGGAAGTCGAAGCCCGAGCGGTCGGGGATGCCGCCGCCGTCCCCCAACTGCATGCCGCGTCGCAGGCCCGCTGGAGGAGTGCCGGTGTCCGGCGTGTCGTCGTCCACCAGGCCTTCGTCGGCGAAGGGCGTCAGCTCGAGGGTCCGCAGCATGGGGTTGAGATAGACGTCCAGCCCCACCTCCAGACCGCGCCACGCCTTCCATTCCGCGCCGACGGAGAGCTGCACGCCTTGCTGGAGCCCCAGCAGCAGGCTTCCCACGTCCACCACGGGCAGGCTGATGAGGGTGGTGGGCGGCTGATGGAAGAGGCCCGCCCCGCCCTTGAGCGTGAGCGATTCCGACACCTTGTGACGCACGGTGAGACGCGGCTCCAGCGCGCGACGATCAATCCCCGGCGACAGGTGGTAGTTGTCCACGCGCAGGCCGGGCACCACGGCCCACTTCTCATGGGGCTGCCACACCAGCTCCGCCCACGCTCCCATGAAGGTACCCAGCGCCACGGGCGCCACCTCTACGTCCGCGTCGGAGCCGCCGTCCTGCTGGAGCAGCTCGACGATGGCGCGCTTGTGCTCCACGTCCGCCCCGGCGCGCAGCGTGGCGCTGGGTGACAGCGTCGCGCTGTAGCCCAGGCGCGCGGACCAGTGCCCCTGGTCGATAAGGATTTCGGTGGCCTCGCCAGGGGGACTGCGGCTGACGATGGCGAAGCGATCCAACCCCCACGTCCCGCCCACCTCCAGCTCACCGGGCCCCACGGGGTGCCGGTGCCGCAGGTCCACCCGGTGGAAGACAATGGATTGCATCGCGGTGTCGCCCCATTCGTCCTGGGCCTCCGAACCGAAGGTGTCCGAGGAGCCAAAGGCAAACAGGCGCAGCGTGCCCTCGCCCAGTCGCTGTTCCACCCGGCCCTGATAATCCCAGAAGTCGAGCACCACCTTGGGGTTCTCCCGCCCGGGAGGGGGCGGTGCCTGGATCTGGTTCGCCGCCAGGGCGACGAGCCAGGGCGTATAGGAATAGCGGCCGGCCAGGCTGACGTTGGTGCCGGTGTCCTTGAACGGCGTCTCGATGAAGAAGCCCGCGTTGATGAAGTCCGCGTAGGCACTGCCGTGGACGCCGTCATCCCGCGGGCGGCTGAGACGCCCGTCGATGGCGCCCCCCATCAACCGCCCATACCGGGGCGGCGGCGAGCCCGGATAGAAGTCGATGGCGTCGATGAAGTCCGGGTGGATGACGGCCGGGCCCAGGAACAGGTGGAAGAGGATGGGGACGCGGATGCCATCCAGGAAGTAGCCCGTGGCCGCGGGCTGGCTGCCGCGCACCACCGGGTAGGCCACACCGGACACCATGCTGCCCACGCCGGGCAGCAGCATGACGACGCGGAAGGGGTCCCCCATGGTGCCAGGCACCTCGCGCAACTCCGCGTCATGCAGGGTGACGCGGCTCACCTCCGTGCGCTCGCGGTCTCCCCGCACCACCGTCTCGTACGGATTGATGATGAGCGGCTCCAGCCCGTACACCACCTCCAGCGCCTCGTTCGCCTTCAGACCCTCGCGGAAGACGCCGGGCTTGTGGCCGGGGGCGGTGATACGCACCGCATGCACGCCCGCGGGCCAGCGCGCCTCGAAGCGTCCGTCCACGTCCGTCTGCACCGGCGCGTCCGGCTGCGCGTCCGACACCAGCGTGGCCCCCACCAGCGGCCGGCGGTTGCCCTTGATGCGCACCAGGCCCTTCAGGGTGACGGGAGCCGCGGGCGTGGCACCCTCGGACATGCCCGGCGCGGGCGCCTCGAAGCGGTACTCGAAGAAGATGCGCACGGCCACCGGCAGGCCGTCCAGGGTGGCGGGGGCGAAGCGCAGCGACGGCGCCGCGTGCAGCGCCGCCCGGTCCAACAAGGGATGCAGCCCTTCCACCAACGTGGCGGACTCCACCTCGCCCGCGTCGTCGATGAGCAACTCCAGCTTCACCACCCCCGCGACGCCGTCGGACGCCAGCCCGGGCGGATAGGGAGCGGGCGAGTCCCGCACCATCGCGGGCGGAGTGAACGCGGGCTCGGGCACGCCCGCGTCCTCAGAAAAGGGCGCATCCGTCTCCACGGCCCAGCCCGCGTCGGTGCGTTGCAGCTCCCGCTCGGCCCGGGCGGCGCCCCCGTCCTCCGGCGTCCCCGCGTCCTGTGCGTGCGCCCGAGTCCCGAGCATGAAGAGGGCCACCACGGCGACCGCCGTTCGCGTTGCTGCCCTGACTGTCCACCACCCAAGTCCGCGGGTCATTCCCTCACCAAGCGGGGCACTGCGCACCCCGTCCCCCATGAGGCCAGGGAGACGGCGGAGTGACAAGCGCCTCGGGGTGGACCCGCGCGGACCGCGTCAGCCCTGGGCGCGGCGCGTTGCCAGCCCTTCTCTCGACGCAATGACAACCACAGCCGTGGGTTCCCCAACATGCCCGGAGCCCCGGACGCGGCTGGCCGGCACGCACACCGTCACCGCCCTCTACACCTGGGAAGCGGCCACCTCCGGACGGTCCATGCCTCACCGTCCGGAGCCCGGCCCTCACCGCTCCGGCAGGATGGCGGCCGCGACCTGGTTCATCAGGTTGAGCTGGCTGCGCGACATGCGCCGCAGCGTTCGGAGCACCTTCCGCATCTCCGGCAACTGGTCCCTGTGCCCGGAGTCCCCTTCCCAGAGCGCGGCGCCGACACTGGCCGCCGTGGCGAGCCCCAGCCCGACGTCCGCCGACAACCGCAGTGCCAGACACAGCCGGAACAGGGTCGGCACGCTGGGCATCATCTTTCCCCGCTCCATGCGCCCATAGACTTCCGCGGCGATACCCACACGCTCCGCGACATCCGCCTGGGTGAGCCCCGCGAGCAGCCGCGCGCCTCGCGCCGCCTCGCCAACGTTCTCCGCCAGACGGCTCTCCAGTTGCTCGCGCGACTTCCGGGCGCGATCCGCCGGGCTTCGAGGCTGGGACCGGGGCCGCTTGCGGGGAGGAGCAGGACCTTCAAGGTGGGTCTTCACTGCGTCAACCTTGTGAGTACGGGCCAAGCTCACGCCCTGCCCGGGAACAGGTCGCGCTCGGTCACGAGTTTTCCTGCGACTTATAACCCGGCACGTCCTCAGGCGAAATACCGATATGGAGGGTAGTCCCCTGCCCCGCACCCTCAGCGAAAAGTGTCGTACCCGGCACCACACGTTCGCGCTCCGGATGCGCCGCCACGCACCAGGCAGACGTCCAGGCGTCAGCCCGCCTGGCCCGTACGGCACCGGGTCCGTCCGACCCTACTCACCATGTCTGTCATTGAGGGAGCGGCCAATCCCTCCACCGAAATTCGCGAACCAGGGTTGCCTCGCGAAACCACTCCATGCAATGTGCATCATTACGGCAACACTTCCGCGACCTGTCTGTGCAGCCTCCTGGACCGGAGGCCCGCGGCCGAACGCGTGAGTTTGGGCATGGGCGGCCAAGGCATTCGCCGCCCATGTGGGGGCCAGCATCCACCTTGGAGCACAGCACGTCTGGCTTCGGCCTGATGGCGCCCCCCTTTCTTCTGGAGTCCCCCCGCAATGGAATTGAGATTGACCTCGCACCAGGTGCGAGAACCCGCGCCACCGCAGCCCCTGGGACCGGATGCCTTGCGCGAGCTGCGTCAGCGCTGCGCGCTCGCCACCCCCGAGGACACCGCGCGCGGAATGTTCTTCCGGGGGGTCCTGGAGACGGTGCGGCGCGTGGGCGGCTCCGCCATGGAGCAGCTCTGCCGCCAGTCCCTGCCGGAGAAGCGCTACATCGACTTCTTCAGCTACCCCATCACCCAATTCCTGCCGCTGGCCTTCCAGGCCGCCGACCTGCTCTCCGAACATTGCGGGGGCCTGGCCGCCGCTCATCGCGTCATGGGCCAGAAGGCCGCGCATGACTTCCTGGAGTCCGTCGCGGGCCGCACCATGCTGATGCTCGCCTATGACGAGCCCCGGCTGCTGCTCGGACAGCTCCCCACCGGGTTCCTCGCGGCGGTGAGCTACGGCGAGCGGAGCATGGTGTGGACGGGGCCTCACAGCGGCCGCTTCGTCATGAAGCGGGACTTCATGCCCACCGCGTACCACGAGGGTGTCCTGCACGCCGCCCTGGAAGCCGTGGGCGCGCGCGACATCGGAGTGCAAGGGCGCGAGCTGGGCCTGCTCGACACGGAGTACGCGCTGTCCTGGCGCTAAAACGCAACAACGCCGGGGCCCAGTGCTCCGGGCCCCCGGCGGAGGAAAGGCCCCGCCCCGCTGCAAGTGGGGCGGGGCGGCGCTTCGACTACAGCAGCGAGCAGAGCAGCCCGGGGGAGCGCGAACCGGAGGGGCAGTTATCGCCCTGGCAGTACACGACGCCCGAATCGATGGCGGGGTTGGCCAGCAGCGCGGGCACCTTCACGTTGCAGGTGCCGATGGCGCTATTGCCGGACGCGTCCTGCACGGAGTACGTGAAGTTGTAGACCCGGCCGTTGCCCAGCAGGGCCGCCTCGGCGCGAACCATCGCGGACTTGCGGTCCGGGCTCAGCTTGATGTCATCACACGCCAGCAGCCGGAGCAGGGACAGGGCGTCGTTTGACTCGTCGGAGGTGACGCGAATGATGCTGGCCGACGCGCCCAGGTCGAGCTCGCCGCCGCAGTTGTCGACGGCCGGCATCGCGCAGTCAGACAGAGGCACCAGCACGTAGTCGGAGCCCAGGACCGGCTGGAGCACCAGGCCGCGGTTGGCGCCCGGCGTGGGGGCGCTGACGTCGACGACGGTCACGTTCGCCGAGCACGTGCTGGTGGCCACGCCGTCGGAGACCACGAGCTGCGCGCTCGTAGTGCCCAGCCCATAGGGGCCCGCGGGCGACTGCTCCACGGAGAACGGCCCCGGGAAGCCGTCTGGATCGAACGAGCCGTTGTCGATGCTGGCGCTACCCTGACAGGCCGCGTCCGCAGGGACGGTGATGTTCTGGCAGCTGGCCACCGGCTGCTGGTTGGTGGCACAGGGAATCTCGAAACCGATGGAGGCGAAGTTGTTGTCCTCGTCGTCCTCCGGATAGGTGCCGTCCTCGTCCGCGACGACCACCACCTTCGTGGTGCCCTCCGGCACCGTGTACGACAGCGAGAAGGGGAAGGTCTCACCACCCACCAGCCAGGGGACGCTGATGGTGCCCAGCCGCACGCCGCCAGCGCCCGGCGTCCCCGCGTACACCGCCGCGGTGGAGTTCCCGATGCCCGTGGGCCGCTCGTTCTTGATGGCCGCGGAGAGCGTCAGCGCCGTTGCCGCGCACGAGGCGGACAGGTCCACCACGCTCAGGTCCAGACCCGTCCCCTTCGCCTCCTGACGTTGGACCTCCATGTCGATGTTTGCCGGGCTCTGCTCGGGAAGCGTGCCCTCACAGCCAGTCAGAAGAAACAACGCCGTCAACGTCGAGACGCCATGATTCCGTGTCATGTCTGGTTCCTGGCATGCCGGGAGCACGCCTGTTCTGCAGGGGGAAATGCCTCTCAACGAGGCAACTCTTCTATGTCGATTCGTTTCCCCGGATACCACGGACTCCCAGTGCATGTGGAGACAATTATTTTCACCAGCCTGTATGAAGTCCGCGCTCCCACCGGGGTGATTGACGACACCTCACCTTGACTCTTGATAATCCAGACATGGAGCGATGCATGTCTGACACCCCTGGGTGTCATTATCGACGATGAAAACACACATCCCAAGACAGGCGCCGTGTATCCACGGCCCCATGAGTCAACCCAGACACATCCAGGAATAAGCTGACATCACAGTCAATCCCCGCATCGTGTCGCGGTGGACACCCGGGACGTCCACGGGCGGACGCATCACCCTGGGGCCCTGGCGGACATTGGACTTCAGTACAAGGCTACGGCCTCATGTCCACGCCCAACCTCGTCCTCCTCGTGGAAGACCACGCCGACAGCCGGGAGCTGTTGGAGGAGTTCCTCACCCTGGAGGGCTTCACCGTGGAGACGGCGGGCAACGGACTGTCCGCCTGGGAGCGCCTGAGCCGCCCGCCCCTGCCGGCTGCCGTCCTCCTGGACCTGATGATGCCGGTGATGAGCGGCTGGGAGCTGATGCGCCACGTGCGCGAGGACGCGCGGCTGAGCACCCTGCCGGTGGTGGTGGTCTCCGGGGCGGGAAGCTCCCAACCCCTGCCGGAGGGAATCCGGGCCACGGTGCCCAAGCCCGTGGATTTATTCGAGCTGCGCGCCACCCTGGAGCGGGTGGTGAGCCCCGGCTGAGCGCGTCAGTCCCTCGGCAGGCGGGGCAGCGTCACCCGGACGGTGGTGCCCGCCTGGGCGGTGGAGGTCACCTCGATACGTCCGCCGTGGCCCTTCACCACCTGCTCGACGATGTAGAGCCCCAGCCCCAGCCCACTGCTGCTCGCTCCGCCGACACCCGCCATGGCGCCGCGCCGGAAAGGGTCGAAGAGCCGGGGGAGCATCTCCGGGGAGATGGGCTCGCCGGGGTTCTGGACTTCCAGCACCACGAAGTCGCCATCGTCATACAACTTGAAGGACACGGGCGCGTCCGCGGGGCTGTATTGGAGCGCGTTGCCCCCCAGGTTGCTGACCACCTGGAGCAGCCGGTCCCCGTCCCACTCCCCTTCGTAGCGTCCCGGCTCCACCCGGAACGCCAGCTGGCGCTCGGGCCAGGCCGCCTCCAATTCATCCACCCCCAGCCGGACCACGGCCCGCAAATCACCGGCCGTGCGTTGGATGGGAATGCCGCCGCCCAGCCGCCCGCGCGTGAAGTCGAGCAGCTCTGAAATCATGCGTTTCATCCGGTCGCCGGAGCGGGCGATGCGCGTCACCGACCGGCGCTCGCGCTCCGGAAGCGCCTCGCTGTGCAACAACTGCGTCGCGGACAGCTGGATGGCATTGAGCGGATTGCGCAGGTCATGACTGACAATGGCGATGAGCCGCTCGCCGAAGCGGGCCGCCTGCAACGAGGCCTCCTGGGCGCGCCGCCGTTCGGAGACATCCACCATGGTGGCCACCGCCGCGACGATGGTTCCCTCCCGGTCCAGGATGGGCGCGCTGGAGAGCAGCACGGCGATGTTCTGACCATCCTCGCGGGGGATGAGCATCTCCTCGCCCTGCACCACCTCGCCGTGGCGCAGGCTGCGCGTCAGCGGCAGTTCCTCCATGGCGTAGGGCCGCCCATCCGGGTGCAGCGAGACGCCATTGTCCGCCATGTAGTCCTGCATCGACGTGGAGGGATGGAAGGGCCTGCCGGTGATGACCTCCACCTGCCGGCTGGCCATCACCAACCGGCCGGACGGTGCGTCCGCGATGAACACGCCCGCGGGCATCTGGTCCAGCACCGACGCCAGCCGCGCGCGCTCGGCCTCGATGGCGCCCAGCAGCCGCTGCCGGTCCATCTCCATGGCGCGGCGCTGGGTGATGTCCACCACGGTGGCCACCCGCTGCTCCACGCGGCCGGCCTCATCCTTGAAAGCCGTGACGTGCGTGAAGGCGGGGAAGCGGGTGCCATCCTTTCGCATGTGCAGTGATTCATATTCGTGCGACGGCTTGGAGTTCGCCGCCGCGACGTGCCGAGGCAACACGCCGCGCGCTTCCGGCGCATAGGTGTCCTCCAGCCGCCGTCCCGTCAACTCCTCCGGCGAGTAGCCATGCATGCGAGCGAAGGCGGGGTTCACCTCGCGCAGCCGCTCCTCGGTCGCGTCCACCACCGCCACGCCCACGCCCAGCCGCTTGAAGACCTGCGCCCACCGCCGCAGGCCCGCTTCACTCTCCCGGAGGCGCTCCAGGGACGCCTCCGCCACGGCGCGCGCCTCGCGCTCGCGGGCATGCGCCTGGGCCTGCAACAGCAGCGCGGTGGTACGCGCCGCCATGGCCCGGAAGAGGAACTGGTCCTCTTCCGACAGTTCATGGGTGGCGCGGCTGCCCATCAGCACCACGCCCATCAACTGCTCTCCCAAGAGCAACGGCACACCGAACAACGCGGACAGGTCCGCATCGCGCAAGGACGGCTCGCTCACCCGGCTGTCCGTGCGCGCCGCGCGCACCAGCAGCGGCTGCCGCGTGGCCGCGATGGTGCCTGTGAAGCCCTCCCCCATGCGCACCACGTCCCCCACGGCCATCCCCGTGCCCACCACGCTCTCCACCCGCAGGACGTCCTCTTCCAGCAGCAGGACGGCCGCCACGTCCACCACGGCCACGGTCTCTCGCAGGACCTGGAGGAGGCTCGGCAACAGCTCCGCGGCGTCGGCGCTGCCCAGGGCCGCGGTGCTGATGCGGTCCAGCGCCTGCAACGTGCGCTCGCGCGCCAGCGAGTAGCGGCTGACGGAGGCCGCCATCGCCTCATCCATGGCCTCGTGGAAGACGAGCTCCGCCTCCGGGCGGTGGGTGGCGTTCTCCCGGGACATCCACAAGCGCAGCACGCACGCGCGCAGCAGCCGGTACTCCGTCACCACCTGCCGCAGGTCGAAGCCTTCCCCCAGCCGCTCGATGGCATGCCGGTCCGGAATATCCCCCAGGCCATCCCCCACGCCGCCGGGCGAGCCGCGGCGCATCAGCGAGGCGACGACCTCCAGCAGCCGGGGCAACCCGTCTCGCAGCGCGAGCCTTGGCAGCGCCTGTGCCGCGGGGATGCGGCGCACCTCCACCTCCCACGCGGACATGATGGATTCCCGCTGCTGTAGAAGAAACTCGGCCAGGAGGATGGGCACAATCTCGTGGATGTAGGCGTCAGCGCGGCCGACGACAACAGCAATGCGCTCCGAGTGCCCGACAGCGGAAATGTCCGAAAGCGTGCAGCCACCTCGCACGTCCGGAGTGCGTGTCACGGACACTCCTTGAAAAGAGCGCTGGAGGCAGCCAGGGGCGGCGCTGTTAGGGTCGCTTCGACATGAGCGGGCGCGCACGGTTTGCCTGGGCGCTGGTGGTGGGGCTGTTGGGCCATGCGCTCAACCGATTTCCCGTGGAGGTCATCCCAGGCATCGACATCCTGCTGGGCTTCTTCCTCATCATCCCTGCGGCCCCGCTGCTGGGGCCCTGGTGCGCGGGGCTCGCGGCCGGCATCGCCACGTCCACCACCGTCCAACTGTGGGGCCACCCCTGGAGCATGCTGGGTTCGATGATGGAAGGGGTCGTCCTGGGCGCGCTGGCCCGGCGCTACTGGCCCCTTCAGGCGGACGGGCTCTTCTGGCTGGGAGGCATCCCCTACCTCATCATCGTCAGCCATCGCCTGGGCGTGGACGTCACGGCGGCGAGCACGCTCGCCATTGCCGTCAAGCAGGCGCTCAACAGCCTGGTGCCGGCGCTGCTGACGCAGGTGGTGCTGATGACGCCCATGGCGCGCGCGCGGCTGTGGCCCCTGCTGACGCCCGCGCTGCGCACCTTCACCTTGTCGTCGGCGGTGGGCTCGGCGCTGCTGCTGGCGCTGGTGCTGCCGTTGCTGATGGTGGGAACGCTGGAGGGCCGGGCCCGCTATGCCGCCGAGCGGAGGCGGATGGATGACCAGGGCCTCTCCACCGCCCACCTGCTGGCGGAGACGGTGGACGCGGAGTTGTCCACCGCCCAATCCCAGACCGCCTTGCTGGCGAGCATCGTCATGAATTGGTGGGAGCGCGAAGGGGAGCGTCCACCCCAGCCGCAGTTGGAGGAGCTGCTGCGGGACTGGATGTATCACTCCGCGTTCGCGCTCAACTGCAGCATCGGGGACAGCGACGGCAGCCTGGTGGCCATCTGGCCGCCGCTGGGCGTGGCGGCCCAACCGGTGGCGGGCTCCAACTTCGCCGACCGCTCCTACTTCCGGGACGTCCGCAGCAAGCGCGCCCCCGTGGTGAGTGGCGTGTTCGCGGGCCGGACCACGGTGTCGGGTCCCGTCATGGTCGCCGTCGCGCCGTTGCTGAGGCAGCAGCGCTTCGAAGGCTTCACGTTGGTGGCCATCAACCTGCCTCGGATGCGAGCAGTGGCGCAGGAGCGTCTGGCTCCGGGTCAGCGCGCGCTGCTGGTGGACCCGGACGGCAACGTGGCCTTCGACACTGACGCCACGCCCGGGCCGGAGCCACAGTCCCTGAAGGGCACCGCGTTGGGAGAGCTGCTGTCGACGCTGCCCGCCACGGGCACCCGCACCTACGACATGGAGCCCCAGGCCCCCCCGTTGCGGCGGGCCCTGGGGGCGCGGCACCTGGCCACCGCGACGCTGCTCCAACCGGGTTGGCGTGTCCTGGTGGAGCATCCGATGCGCGACATGGACTTCAGCGTCATCGGCACCTACAGCGCGCTGCTGGCCACGCTGGCACTGGCGCTGGTGCTGGCCATCCCCGTCACCCGCCTGCTGACGCGCATGATTTCCAGACCGGTGGAAGCCGTGTCCCAGGCCGCCGGCCGCATGGCCGCGGGCGAACGCGACGTGCGCGCCTTCGGAACGCGCCACCGCGAAGGCGCCATCGAGGTGGAGAAGCTGGGCCTGGCCTTCGACGAGATGGCGGCCCGGCTCCAGCGGCACCTGGAGGAAGTGGAGCGCGTCAGCCAGGCCAAGGCGGCCTTCTTCTCCATCGCCAGCCATGAGCTGAAGACGCCCCTGGCCACCCTCAAGCTGCGCTTGCAGCGGCTGCGTCCGGACACCGTGCGCCAGCAGGACCTGGTCCTCATGGACCGGCAGGTGGACCGGCTGGCGCGGCTGGCCAACCAACTGCTGGATGTGTCCGAGCTGGCCAGCGGTCGGCTGTCACTGGCGCAGGTGCCCCTGGAGCTGTCCGCGCTGGTGCGACGGGTGTCGGAGCGGCGCGCGGCGTCCGCGCCCCAGCACCAACTGAAGCTGAGCCTGGAGCACGTGGATGGTTGGTGGGATGAGCCCCGGCTGGAGCAGGTCGTCTACAACCTGGTGGACAACGCCATCCGCTACAGCCCGGAGGGCGGACCGGTGGAGGTGGTGCTCCGGCGAGAGGACGGTGACGCGCTGCTGGAGGTGAAGGACCGGGGCGTGGGCCTGGGGCCGCGCGGGGGCGAGGAGCTCTTCAGCCGGGCGCTTCGCGGCAGCACGCTGTCCACCATCAGCCGCGTGGAGGGCCTGGGCGTGGGATTGTATTTGAGCCGTGAAATCATCACCCGCCATGGCGGCAGCATCCGCCTGGCCGCCCGCGAGGGCGGCGGCACCTGCGCCATGGTCCGCCTGCCCCGGAACGACCCGCGCGAGGCGTGACGTGCACACCATTCATGGGTCGACGGGTGGCACGTCGGGCCAGGACTGCGGCAAGGAGGGCGCGGCCACGTGTGTCAGCCGTAACAAGCCGCGCCCCAGGTCGAGCTGGTAGCGGACGCGAAAACCCGAGTCGAGCACCACCAACCCACCCTGGTCCGACATCAAAGGCCCGTCGAGCGGAAGGCCCGCGGCGAGCGCCCCCAGCTCACACTGGAGTTTCTCTCGCACCGGAGTCGGACATCCTGCCAGGGTCCGGAGTGCCCGGGGAGCGAGCTGAAGTCGAAGGGCCATGGTCGTTTCAGACTGACGAGCCGTGACGATGACGACAAGCTGTACCGGAAGTGCCTATTTGACGTCGGCTTCCAGCCCCATGAGGGGACCACCCCTCACTTCGCTGTGGAGTGCCAGACACCCAAGACAGTGAAGGCGCCGCCTGGGCCGAGATTACCGCTGCCGCGCGAGGATACGCCGCCCTTCGACATCGATGGCGTAGGTCGCTTCCATGTCCATGATGATGTTCTGCTTTTCACAGACATCCGGGCGCAATGTCACACGGACGAATGTCACGCCGTCGGGGCCCGGGGAGGCAATCACTTCGTACGATTCACGCCGGTAGAGACAGCGCTCCACGTCGGTCGCGCCGTCGTGGGGCTTCACGTCCAGGGGCAGAAAGTCGTCGAGCGCAAGCTGCATGGCCGTCACCAGCGCTCCTGTGAGCGTCGTCCGCGTCTCCGCCGGAAGGTCGAGCGGGAACTCCACCCGCGCCGCTTCCTCAGGAGACGCGTGCGGTGGGCGATACGGACGCTGGAAGAGCGTACATGCGGGCAACAGCAGGCACAGGGCAAGGAGGCGTCCGCGCTTCAAGATGTCTCCAGGTCGACGAGGCTGGTCCATGGCTACCCATCCATCCAGGTCACGATGCCCGCGGCCTTGTGCTCGGGGCGGAGCTGGCGGGCACGGAGCTCCCCCTGGCCTCCACCTGGTTGATGGCGCTCCCCGGGACGCCCCCCTCGCTCCTGGTGACGGTGGACGGCGTGCAGGTGGAGCTGGAAGTGGATGACGCACGGCGACGGCTCAAGGCACCGGGAAGTGCCGGACCTCACCGCTCTCCAAATCCAGCCACACGCCCCGGCCACCCGCGTCGAATGCCAGCAAGACGCTGTCCGTGAGCCGCACCCTCGGGCGGGCATTCCCTTCGAACGTCAACACGGCGCGGGAAAATCCGCGCCTGTCTGTCAACTGAAGCTGCCAATCCGGCCCCAAATCCATCAACTCCAAAAACCATTCCCTCGAGAGAAAGATGCCCTTGAGCGTCTCGTGGTCGCACTCCGTCCGAACCCGATTGCGAAGTGACACGGGCTGCACCCAAGCCAGCGAGCTCCTCAGATGATTCCATCCGCGTGCCACATCCTCGGGGTTGGAGGGATATTCCATGCACAGGACAGCAGCCTCACCGTCCGGGACCACGGACTGATGCCAGCTCACCATTCTCGGGTCCGACACCTCTGGAGGCAGCTCCGAACGGTCGCGCAATGTGGGCCCGTCCGCGAGCGTATACGTCCACCGCTCCTGTGCTCCGACGATGAAACTCATGTGTGTGGCATCCGCCGCAATGGAAAACGCACGGCTGGCAAGTTCCGGGACTCGCCAGAGCGCGCGGCAATCAGCGGCGAGCGCATCCACCATCATCACCATGTTTTCAGAGGTCACGAACCAGACATTGCCGTCGTAGCTGGGGGACCAGTCCGTCAATGACATATCGACCCAGGGGCTGCACCTGCGTGCGACCAGGTCCAGCCGGGACAGGCGCCACACCTCGTCCCGCCGCGCGAGTGCCAGGACCCGGTCCCCATGGATGGAAGGCACCAGGTGGAAGGCCGGCACGTCGAAGTGCGCCACCGTCCGGCCGTCCTCGCGAACCAGCCGCGCCCCCGCTTCCCCCAGTGCGTACAGCAGCCGGCCGTCTGGCAGCACCACCACGTCATGAAGCGTGAAGGTCCCCGCTTCTGAGGCCCGCACCGTGATGTCGATGCGCGGCCGTGCATGGGTATCGCGCCACGCGGGGTGGGTATTGTCGGCCAGCGACGGCAGGTCCGTGTGCAAGGTGCCGTCGGGCGCGTCGCCCAACAAGCGCTTGATGAGGCTCTGGTCCGAGGTGAAGCGGGCATTGCCCGCCGCCCGGTCCCGAAGCAACGCACGCAGCGTGGGCACCACCAGCGCGGTGCGGTTGGCGGAAGGAGGCTCTTCCACGAGCGCCAGTCCAAAGACGAAGCGCTCGGACGCGCGTTCCGGCGCGTCGTCGTCGAGCAACTCACGCACCCGCGCACCCGCCACCGTCAGCCCATCCGCGAACGCCGTGGCCCACATCGCCAGCAGCCGAGCGCCCGTCGCGCCACCACTCGCCACGCCCCGCTCCAGCCATTCGCGCGCCGGGGCACGATTCTTCGCCACCGGCCACACCACCTGAACGGCGCGCGCGTAGTCGCCGGCCTCGGCGAGCGTCTCCGCCCACAGCAGGCGGAGCGCAAGGGCCTCCGGTGGATTCGAACGCTCCAGCCGCGCCACCGCGTCCCCGAAGGCCCCACTGCGTCGGGCGATGGCGACGGCGCGCGCTACGTCCCGAGCCAGGAACCACTGACGCACCACGAGCCCCGGAGCCAGCTTGCGCCCCTCGGCCAGCTCCGCCGCCAGCTTGAAGCGCCCATGCCGCTCCAGGAAGGACACGGCTTCCTCGACGGCGCCCAGCAGCTCCGCGAGGACGAACGCGGCTTCGTCGATGCGCCCCTCGCGCTCGAAGCGACGGAAGGCCTCGCGGTAGCGCTGCTGGAGCGCGGAGTAGAGCTCAGCTCCTCCCCCGAACACGGCCCCCGCCGCTCCCCGCGCCTCCGTCTGGAGGGTGAGTTGCGCACGAGGCCCTGGCAGCCCCAAGGCCTCGCGTGCGTTCTCGCTCAGCTCCTTGCCCAGTGGAATGGCGTGCCGCAGTGCCTCGTCGAGGTTGCCCTCCTCGAACATGTCGAAGAGGCGGCGCACGTACTCCGCCTTCCGCTGCCGCGCCCACGCGCCGAGCAGGGTGTTGCGCCTCATCCAGTCGGACAGCCAGCTCCAGGGACTCGGGCCCTGTAGTGATCCGGGGGCCACCGCTCCCAAGAGCGCGGCCCCAAGCCGCGCCAGCCATCCTGGCCAGCCACGCCCGGACTCGCCGCCTCCGCGCACTGGCGCGCCCTGACGGGAGAACTTCTCGCGCAGCCGTGCCCACCATCCCGGGCGGCGCGCCCCAGCGGAGATGGGAGCGCGGCGCCCCTCCATGCGAGCGAGCATTTCCTGTGCTTCAGCAGACGACTCGGGCACGCCGGGACCGAAGCGTTCGCGCGACGGCGGAGGCACAGGCTCCAGCACGGGCACGGGGGGCGGCGGCGCGCCCAGCGTCTCCGGGGCTCGGAGCGTCCACGCGGACACATCGAGCCATGTCGACACATCCACCCGCGGCATCGCACCGACAGAGAACACCAGGGACCGTCCCCTGAGGACCAGCAACGCCGCGCCGTCATGGAGACTCGGGTTCCGACGCTCCGCTGGAGACAAGGGCGCCGAGGAGAGGACGCCGTACTCCCGAGTGAGCGGCAGCCCCAGCGCGGCTTCGCACACCACCGTGCGTGGCGCGGACATCTCCACAAGATATCCACCCGCCACGGCGTGAACGGACATGCCGGGCGTCCACACCGCCAGGATCCGGCGGCGAGCCTCCGCCTCACCGAGCAGGGCCGGATCGAGCCAGAAAGCCGAGGCCCGGACCGTGCTCCGATGCACCTGCTGCCGGGGCCGTAGCCCCGCACGTGCAGTGCTCATCCCCCGCCCCCCGTATGAATACGGCACAGCACCGCTTCATGCTCCAGGTGGTACAGCACCAGCTCGCCTTCCGTCGTCAGCCACCCGAGCACAGGCACCGCATGGCTGGCCTCCGCGTGGACCACGTCAGCGGCGGCTACCGCCAGCTTGAACTGGTGCTGGAGCCCCACGTTCCAGAAGGTTCGCTGGTCCGGGTCGAGCGCCAACAGTCCGGCCTCTCCTTTCGCCTGCGGACAGACCCCGAGGCCCACGGCTCGCAATCCCGAGCGCAGCGTCACGAATTGCACCGAGTCCCGATGGTGTAAACACCACATGCCTGGGATTTTGTTCACCGCGAGCAACCCAGCATCCGGATGCCCCGAATGGTGCGATGCACCGAACCAGAGGGTGTCGCCCCTCGAGTCCTGCAGGCGAACCTGGCGCACCTCCTTCGCACTCACGATGCCCAGCCGCATGCTACTCGCAGCCCCCCCATTTTCGTCGCGCGTCACGACGATGCTGGAGCCCTTCACGTGAGCGGCGGCGATGACCCGCTGAGCCACCTGGGCGGAGACCACGCGGCGGGAGGAGGCGTCCTCCTCGAAGAAATAGAGCCTGTCGTCCAGGCCGGACAGGAGCACGCACTCCCGATTGAATGCATCGAGATACGTCGTCAGCCGGCCGGGGGGCTGTCCACGAGCAGGATTGGGTGGATGCGCCTGCGTATCGCGCAGCGCCCAGGGGAACACCTTGGGCCCACGAGTCCTCGACTGATGTTGCAGTTGCCCCCGGAAGGCATAGGCATAGGCGCCCTGCCGCCGCATCAGCACGAGCAGCCCCCCCTGCCGCCGCCAACCCGCGCCCAGGAAGGTCTCATCACTCCGAGGCATCATCCGCTGGGGCCGAGCGAGGGTGGCGCGAGGAGAATTGGGCAGCGCCATGGCGCCGACGCCGCCCCCTTCGTAGAAGAGCATCAACCGGCGGCCATCCGCGGAGAAGGCAAACCCCGACACCCGCGAGTGCTGGACTGTCTTCACGGGCGCGGCGACGCGCGCGCGGAACGGGTCTCTCAACAGACGCACGCTGTCATCCGGAGACGGCAGGTCGAGCAACACGGAGCGCGGCGCGCGCGCGGCGGGATGCACCCCCACCGCGAGCTGGCGAACCTCGGGCGCCAGGACTTCGGAGACCTCGATGCGCGAGAGCGTCTCCGCCCCCACGAGCCGGGACAGGCGAGAAGACCCCACCAGCCAGGCGTCCGCCGTCCGCGCGCCGAGCTCGAGTGCCTCACACCAGGCCGAGAGCCGCTCAGCCGAGGGCGGCACGGTGTCACGCGCGTTCAACCACGCGCCCAGCGTGGCGGGCGTCACTTCCGTGAACCAGCCACGCCGCGGGTCTGCCTGAAGCACGCCCCATGCGAACGTGGCGCCCGCGGCCTCCGCCCTGCGCGCCATGACGATGAGCAACGCGAGGTGCGCGATGCGCGGAGCGCCAAGCTGGTCTGGTCCCGCATCAAGCAACATCACCGTGCGATGCGCGCGCTGAGGCTGGCGAAACGAGGGCTTGAGATAGGACAGCTCTCCAAAGGCGGCACGGCGCACCAGTTCGTCAGGTGCCTCCATGGCCCACAGCCATTCACTCACCAGCAGCCGGTCGAAGGAGCCTCTTCGCGACAGGCCGTCATACCCTTGAGGCTCACCGCCCTCCCTCTCCGAGGGCGCCCGCAGCGGCCCTAGCGCCACGGACAACCGGGCAACCAGCGGGCCCAGGTTCAGCGCCACCTCCAGCGGGAACTTCGCGAGGATCGACGCCCAGGGGCGTAACGCATGAGGCAACGTGCTCACGGCGTGTCCCCCGACGTCCCCGTGTCCAGCCAGGCCTGAAGCGTGACACGCGACACGGGCCGCGCGGCGTCCATGCGGACGAGACACCTGGACGCGGGCAGCACCGCCAACTTCGCTCCCCCCGCGTGCGCATGCACCACGAACGCACGCTCCAGCAACGAAGCCGCCACATCTGGCGCCAACGCACAGGGAAGCAACAGCGAGGGCGCCGCGGCATCCCGCCCCAGGTACACGGCGCCGTCGACCCATGGCAGCGACGCCGAGGCCCCGAGGAGCACCAGGAGGCCCCGCCCCGCGACGCCTTCCCAACTGGCAAGGCGTGCGTCGTCCTCCGCGAGCACCCGGCGAGCGAGCGCCACCGCCACGGGTCCTTCTCCTGCCACGGCGAGCGGCTCCAGCGGCTCGGCGCGCGAACGCCACCGCACCGGCAGGCGAGCGGCGTCTTCGCCGCGCGTCTCCAGCGCGTCCCCCGTCCGCGAGTCTCTTCCCGTTGCGCTCACGGCGCGTCAGCCACCGCACCCCGGCCACGAGGCGGCGCCTCCGGAAACCGATGCGCGGAGCCTCCAGGCTCGCGGGCCTGCGTCCAGGCAGTGGCGGAGACAGCGCGGGAACCCTGCGCGCTCACACCGCCACCTCCGCTTCGGATGACTCGAGCCCTGAAGCGCCGTAGGCGAGCACACCCGCCACCTCCGCGCGAAGCACCTTCAAGTCATCGGGAAGCGACTCGGGAGCGAAGCCCGCGTCCATCTCTCGCGCCACGCCCTCCAGCTTGAGCCGCCACGCGGCGAACGCTTCGCCATGGCCATCCACGGGCCGCTCCGCCAGCAGCGCCTGCCCCGCGGAAGCGATGCGCCGCGCCCGCGCCAGGGGGCCAGCGCTGGCCTCCAGCGCCGCCGCCGGCAGGGCCGGGTTCTCCGTCCCGGCGAGCACGTCCCGCAGCACGTCCCGAGCGAGCGCCTGGGCCTCCTTCGTCGGCACGGCATACACGAGCGGCCACAGGTCCGCGGTCCCTGGCGTGCGCCGGCCCGCGAGCGCCGCGGCGGCTGCGATGAGCTTCTGGACCTTCACCGCGCGGCGGTCGGACAAGGCCACGCCTGCGGCGCGCAACGTGCGCAGCGCATGGGCCAGGTGGGGGCGTACCCCGGAGAGGTCCGCCTCACGCGCGGCCTGGGCGACCACGTCCAGGGACTCCAGCGAGGTGACATGCGCGTCCGCGTCCCCCCACAGTGAAGCGCCGCCCGCGAGCAACTCCTCCAGCCGCGGGTCTGGCACGGGCTCGACGAAGATGCGTGCGAGGAACCGGTCCGCGAAGGCAGCCAGCGACTCGTCTTCCGGCAAGGCATTGGAGGCGCCCACGCAGACGCGCAGGGGGCAGCGCATCCGGGTGTGGCCGCGCCGGAAGGTGCGCTCATTGAGGAGGCCCAGCAGCGTATTCAGGATGGCGGTGGAGCCAAGGAACACCTCATCGAGGAAGGCGACCTCGGCCTCGGGCAGCATGCCCTGGGTCTCCGTTTCGACGATGCCCTCGCGCAGCTTGCGCAGGTCCACGGGGCCGAAGAGCTCGGAGGGCTCGGTGAAGCGGCCCAGGAGGTACTCGAAATACGAGCCGCCCAGGACGCGTGCGGTGCGCCGCACGGCCTCGCTCTTCGCGGTGCCCGGCGGACCGATGACGAGCAGGTGCTCCCCCGCCACGGCGGAGAGCGCGACGAGCTCCACCATCGCCTCGCGTTCGACCAGGCCCCGGCCCGCACTGGAGAGTGCGTCACGAACAGCGGAGGCGGCGGATTCGAAGGAGATGGACATGGAACACCACCCTAACTTCCGGACTTGCCCTCCGGAAGCACATGCAGGTCCCCACCCCACCCTCCATTCCGACAGGCCGGCAGTAGTTGGACTGTCCGCAGGGATGCGCATCGCCACACCGAGGCGCGCGCGTCCGCCTGATTTCATGACACGCAGCGGCACTCGGAGTCCCCCACGGCGACCTCCAGGCATAGACTGCAACGCATGAGAAAGCAGTCGATGTGGGTGGCGGTGGTGGGCGTGCTGTGTGTAGGAACGGACGCGGTGGCGGCAGGCTGGAATGGCTATGCATCGCTGGGCGCCGGCATCACCCTGGACCATTTGAGCAACTTCCGCACGAAGGGCCCGGCGCTGCACGGATACCTGGGCCTGGAGACCCCACCCGGGCTGTCGGTGGGCCTGCTGGCGGAAATCTCCGAGACGTGGGGCCAGCAGTTCCCGGACGCGATGCGACCGGGGCAGTTGGAGCGCGCGCAGCTCGACTACCGGGCAGTGGGCATCGAGGCGCGGCTGCGCTTCTTCCAGGACAAGCCCATCACGCCGTGGGTGGGCGCGCGGCTGTCGAAGAGCTGGGGGAGCACCTTCACGCCGGACGACGTGGGCACCTGGCTGCGGCAGAACATCGACACCACGAGCATGGCCTTCCGGGTGGGCGTGGACGGCTGGTTCAGCGACCGTTGGGGCGTGTCCGTCTCCACGGGCTTCCAGTTCTGTGACGTGAAGCTGACGTCCAACGCGCTCAACCAGTGCGCCAAGCTCATGCAGTCGGTGATTGCCGGGCCGGTGTTGCGCATCTGAAGCCACGGCCCCGCGCGCCCGTTAGAGTGGGCCTGTCATGAGCACTTCGACGACATCGCCTTCTGCCGTGGGTCCTCGCTGGCTGTACCTGCACGGCTTCGCCTCGGGTCCGGATTCAAAGAAGGGTGTGGCCGTGGCCCGGCACTACGCGGACCAGGGCATTCCGGTGGAGCGGTTGAACCTCCGCGTCCCCTCCATGGAGCAGCTGAGCCTGAGCGTCATGCTGGACACGGTGCTGGCCGCGATGGGCGGGCCCGAGGAGCGGGTGGTGCTCATCGGCTCCAGCCTGGGAGGCCTCACGGCGGCCCGGGTGGCGGAGCAGGACGCCCGCGTGTGTGCGCTGGTGCTGCTGGCGCCCGCCTTCCGCGTCGTCCCGCAGCTGCGCCGGAGAATGGGGGACGCGGCGTGGCAGCATTGGCAGACGTCGGGCTGGATTGAGACGGACGACTTCACGACGCAGCGCAAGGTGCGCATCCATTCGGGCTTCATCGCCGACGCGGAGGCAGTGGACGCCCGCACGGGTGGCTGGCCCGACGTGCGCGTCCCGACGCTCATCATCCACGGCCGTCAGGATGACACCTGTGACGTCCAAAACTCGCGCCAGTGGGCGGAGGGCAAGCGCCACGTCCGGCTGGTGGAGGTGGACGATGGTCACGAGCTCACCGCGTCACTGCCGCGGATCCTGGAGGAGACGGAGGTGTTCCTCCGGCCCTGGGGCGCCCGGGGTCCTCGCGCTCAAAGTTCGATGCCGTAAGCGGCAGCCTCCTGCTGCATGAAGCGGAGGATGTCGGGCGGCGTGTCGCTGTCCAACGTCAGACCCGTGCGCCGGCCGTCCACGGTGAATTCGAACGTCGTCACCTGCCGGCCATGTGCGAAGGGAGGAGGGGCGCTGCGATCCTCCTTGAATTCGTCCAGCCGGCTCACGGCGATGAGCAACGTCGTGAGCCGATGGGCGTTGGCCGCGTTCACGTCGGATAGGAACGAGCCGTTGCGCTTGAAACGGGCATCCCCGAAGACCTCAAGCCAGAAGTGCCGTGTATTGGGCATGCCCGGTGACTTCTGGAGCCTGAGCACGAGCGAGTCCTCGTGATCTGCTCCCCAATTTTCGGACCTGTTGAAGAGAGAGAGTCCTCGCGTTCACGAGGAGCGACTGGCGCGGCTGATGCCACCCACGACGTCGTGGGCGTTTCAACCCACGCTCCCCGAGTTCATGCGGAGCGACGGTAGTCAGTTCTACCTGCTCCATCCAAGCAAGCTTTCAACCCACGCTCCTCGCGTTAACAAGGAGCGACGACGTCAGGGCGACGCGGAGAGCTCCGCGGAGACGTTTCAACCCACGCTCCTCGTGAACGCGAGGAGCGACCGCTCGCCGCCCGCATCACGCGGGTACGCGGGGTTTCAACCCACGCTCCTCGCGTTCACGAGGAGCGACTGAAGCCCGACAACTCCTTCATGTCGAGCGACATGTTTCAACCCACGCTCCTCGCGTTCACGAGGAGCGACCAGCGCGTCGTAGACGGGCTCGCGCTTCTGCGTGTTTCAACCCACGC
>NZ_JAAEAH010000037.1 GCF_010998615.1 Myxococcus sp. CA023
GGTGACGTCACAGAACGTGCCGTTCGCATTCGGCAGCGACGACACGGACGTGGTGCGCTTCGAGTGCAGCCTGGATTCGGCGCCCTTCGCGACGTGCACCTCGCCCTTCACGCCTGTCACTCCGCCGACGGACGGGACGCACGCGTTGCAGGTGAGGGCGGTGGATGAAGCAGGCAACGTGGACCCGACGCCCGTGATGCATATGTGGGTGGTGGATACGGCCGCGCCAGATACCGCCATCAGTCTCACGTCTCCGGTCCCCCCGCGGAACCCGAACAACTCCCGCTCGGCGGCATTTGGCTTCACCTCCTCCGCGCCGGACGTGGTCCGTTTCGAATGCAGGCTGGACACGACGGAGCCCGAGTCCACCACGGGAACCTGGCAGACGTGTCCCTCTGCCCATGTCATCAACGACCTCGTCAATGGCACCACCTACCGGCTTCACGTCAGGGCGGTCGACCGGGCGGGAAACAGTGACGCGTCGCCGGCCAGCCATTTGTGGCGTGTGGACGTGACCCCTCCCAACACGGTGTTTACGCAGGCGCCTGCGGAATTGACGAGTGACCTGGTCGCGACGTTTGGCTTTGCGTCACCTCAGGACTCGGATGTCGACTATTACGAGTGCAGCCTGGATGGAGACCCCTTCGAGAGGTGCGTCTCTGGCGTCGAGTTCCAGGTCGACGACGGGGTGCACAAGATGCTCATTCGCGCCGTGGACACGGCGGGAAACGTGGACGACACGCCCGCAACGCATGTCTGGCGGGTCGACTCCGGTCCTGTCATCACTGAGATCAGGGCGCGGCCACCGCAGCTCACCAACGAGTCGGTGGCCAGGTTTGTCTTCACGTCGAACAAGGGGCATGTGGCGTTCCGGTGCAAACTGGATGACCAGGCCGAAGTCGACTGTGGCTCCATCACGCCAGATCCAGAGGATCGGGAGACTGAGCACCCCTTCAACGTATCGGATGGACGGCACACGCTGAATGTCCACGCCGTGGACCAGGACAACGGAGACCGGGATGAGACGGGTGCCTCCTACACCTGGTCCGTGGATACGGTTGCCCCGGGGCCACCGCTCATTACGGAGCCCATAACGGCGTACGTCAACACGACCACGCCTGTCATCCGGGGAACCGCCCCCGAGGCCGGGACGGTGACGGTGTATCTGGGGGCACTGAACGTCGGGCAGGCGGCGACGAGCGGCACTCTCTCCTGGGAGCTGAGCGGCCTCCAGTTGGAGGAGCGGCAGTACACCCTTCGCGCCACGTTGACGGACCCGGCATCCAACACGGGCTCACTGAACGCCTCCGAGCCGCGCGTCTTCACCGTGGACGTCACGCCGCCGGACACCACCATCACCGGGGCGCCCCCTGCTCGGGGCCGCGAACGGACCGTCACTTTCGAGTTTGAGCATCGGCAGGAGGTGAACTTCGCTGGCTTCCAGTGCAGCCTCAATGACGAGCAATACCGGGACTGCACGACGCCTTACGAGGTCATGGTTCCCCAGGATGGTACCTATCTCCTCAGCGTTCGCGCCCGCGACCTTGCTGGCAATCTGGATCCGACGCCTGCCACCCATACCTGGTTGGTCGACTCCAAGCGGCCCGAGACGAGCATCATCAACAAGCCTGGCTTGTTCGACCACTCGTCGCGCTCCGTGTTCTTGTTCGGCTCCGATGAAGAGGAGGTTCGCTACGAATGCAGTCTGAATGGCGCCGCATTCGCGCCCTGCGACAACCCCGTCACGCTGCCTCCGCTTTCGCAGGTGGCGCACACGCTGCAAGTCCGTGCTGTGGACAGCGTGGAGAACGTGGACGACTCCCCGGAGAGCTACACCTGGACGGTGGATGACACGCCCCCAGAGGTCCCTTCGCTGAGCTTCCCGACGCCCGGTGCCCTCGTGGAGACGCGCACGCCGCAGTTTCGAGGAACCGCACTGGGGGAGGCCAGCGAAGTCGTGATCAGGGTGGATGGCGACGAACGCGGGCGGGCGTCCGTGGATGGAGCGGGGCAGTGGCGCTTTACCCTGACGGGGTCGTTGCCCGACGGCGAGCACTCCGTGAGCGTCTACGCGGTGGACCTGGCTCGCAACCAGAGCGCGGCCAGCGAGCTCGTGACCTTCACGCTCATCCCATCCACGGAGATCGACTCGCGAGGAGGAGGCCTGAGCTGTTCATTGGGTGGCAGTGGCCAGGCGCCTGTCGCCTCCCTGGGGTTCGTGGCGTTCGCCCTGCTGGCCGCTCGCCGGAGGAGGCAGCCGTAACCGGCCGCCTTTGGGGGGAATGGGGCGGCGCACGCATCCGGTTGGGGGATTGCGTGCTTGCTTCGGCGGGGAACTTCGGCTACTTGTGCCCCACCGTCAGAGCTGTCTGCGCGATTAGCTCAGCTGGATAGAGCGTTGGCCTCCGGAGCCAAAGGCCGCAGGTTCGAATCCTGCATCGCGCGCAGGGACAGGGCCCGGAACCGAGGGATTCATCCCGCCGGTTCCGGGCCTTTGTCTTTCCCGCGAGGGGCGGAGACTTCCAGGCACGCTGCACCCGTCCTGCGGGCTACACGCGGTGTCCGGCTTCACCCAATCTTCATGGCGCATGGGCTCTACTAGAGTCCGCGCTCATTCGTCAGGTGGCGAAGTCCCCGGGGGGACTCGTTGCTGGAGTCATGGAGCGAGGTGAGTGTGATGCGCCGTATCCCGTTGAAATCCTGGTGTCTGCTGCTCCTGGTGGGGTTGGCGGCGTGTGGGGGAGAGAGTGAACCAACGCCTTCGGGTGTGCCAGGAGCGCCTCGCTCCGTGTCGGCCACACCAGGTGACTCCCTGGTCACCGCGACCTGGTCGGCGCCAGAAGATGCGGGCGACAGCCCCATTCAGCGCTACGAGGTTCGTGCCCTGCGCAACGGCGTTGTCGCCCACACCCTGGAAGGGACAAGCACCTCGCTCACGCTCACGGGGCTGACCAACGGTGAGACGTACACGCTGGTCGTCGTGGCCATCAATGCGCAGGGCGAAGGGCCCGCGTCCGCGCCTTCCGAGGCCGTCACGCCCCGCGTGATTCCGGGAGCACCGCGCGAGGTCACCGCGACGCCGGGAGACCGCAGTGCCAATGTGGCCTGGAGCCCTCCCGAGGCGACGGACATGCCCATCACCGGCTACACCGTCACCGTCCGGCAGGGAGAGACGGTGGTAGCGACACAGGCATCAACGGAGCTGCACGCCGCCGTTTCAGGACTCATCAACGGCACCGACTATCAAGTCACCGTGGCGGCTGCCAACGCGGTGGTTGCGGGGCCGGAGTCCGCGCCGGTCGCGGTGACGCCGGTGTCCGTCCCTGGCGCGCCCCGGTTGTGGGTGCACAACCGGACCGCGACCGCGCTGGCGTTCGGCTGGGAGCCAGGGGACACGGGCGGCAGCCCCATTACCGGGTACCGGCTGGTCCTGCGGGAGGGGGACTCGGTGGTCCAGACCGCCGATACGACGGAGACCTTGCACTGGTTCAGGAACCTGTCCACGGGCACGCCGTATCGCGTCGTCGTCATCGCGATCAATGCGCAGGGAGAGGGGGCGCCCGCGGAGTTCGAGGCGCAGCGGCCCTGTGGCCTGCCAGGAGCGCCGACGACGTTGATGGCCGCGCCCGGGGATGGGCAGCTCACCCTCACCTGGCTCGCGCCGGTGGAGACCGGGGGCTGCCCCCTCATCGGTTACCGCGTCGAGATCATGGGTGTGGTTGGCGGCGCCTCGACCCGGACTGAAACGAACACGGATACGCGCTTCGTTGCGACGGGGCTTCGGAACGGAGTGCTCTATTTGCTCGTGGTCCACAGCCGGAATGAGGCTGGGATGAGTGATTATTCGACTCAGGATCAGGCCACGCCATATCCCGCGCCGGGGATGCCGGGGAACTTCACCGCCACGCCAGGCGACGGCACGGTGCTTCTGTCGTGGACGGAGCCTCCATTGAATGGGGGGCGTATCTCGCGGTACGTGGTGACGGTCGAGCCTGCGGTGGGCGAAACGGACACCTTCTATGTGAGCCCGAACGACCTGTCGCGGCTCATGGAGGGCCTGGTGAACGGGACGACCTACACGTTCACCATTCGTGCGGACAACCGCGCGGGGCAGGGGCCGACGGCGACGACGCAGGCCACACCCATGGCCCCGTGA
This sequence comes from Myxococcus sp. CA023, assembly GCF_010998615.1. Taxonomy (GTDB): domain Bacteria; phylum Myxococcota; class Myxococcia; order Myxococcales; family Myxococcaceae; genus Myxococcus. The sequence goes on from NZ_JAAEAH010000037.1 coordinate 4,157, forward strand.
GGCCGGTGGCCTCCGGAGCCAAAGGCCGCAGGTTCGAAGCTTTCGCTGTGAGCAGAGACAAGGGCCCGGAACGTTGTGGAGATTCTCCACCGATTTCGGGCCCTTCGCTTTCTGGACGGACCTTGCAGGAAGAGCGCTTCGCGCCACTTGCTTGAACCTGGGGTTGCCCCGATTTCGTGGCGCTCCCGCACTTGATGTGAGGCGTCGGATCAAGCGGCGAGCAGCACGCGACGGCGCAGCAAGTCGAAGCGGGCGCGGCCGTACATCTGGCGCTTCTGGAGTTTGAGCTTCGTGACGTGCGCCGGGCACGTGGGGCGAGCAGACCGGGCAGACGCTCCGCGAAAGTGCGACGAGTGCACTTCGTGTTTGGACAGGAGAAGCGACGCACGCGCAGTTGGAGCTGAACGGAGCGCTCGGCCGATGGCAGGTCGGCTGGGCGCCGGATATAGGTACGATGCGGCGGTATCGCTGGGCGTCTTGCAGGAGGGACATCGCGCGCCGCTGCTTTCGGGGCGGACCCCACGGAACCGGGGGAGTCCCAGTCGAGCATGCGGCGCGCTGGAGTTTCACGTGGCCTTGCTCAGTGGCAACGTAGCAACGCTACGAGAGCCAATCTGGCATCAAGGAACGCAGCCTCAATGGGATCAGCAGTTGCGGACGTCAGGGGGCATTGTCACACGATGTCCAGTTGCAATTGCTCCTGAAGGCGTGACTGAAGTGATACCCGTCGCCGTCCGCATCCAAGACATCCCATCGATGTTGTCGAATGTAGTACTCTTGAACGCCGCATGCCTCGTGCCAAGGGCATGCCCAATAGCTAGCACTGTGCTGCCAGTACTGCACCGATTCTCCTGCAAAAAAGACCCAGGATCCCCATGCGCCACCATTGTTGGCCATCGGCCCCCGTCCACGACTGGGTGACATCCGGGGCAAAGCCCTCTGAAGATTCTGGGTTGGCAACAACCTCATCTCGCGTAGGCATGACATGGGAGCCATCATGCGCCCCACTGAGCGATTCTGCCCTGACCAATGCTTCTGGCGGTGGCGAGCCTCCCGTAAGCCGACGATAGAGGTCGACGGCGGAGCGACCTGCAACATCCTCGTCACGCAAGATATGTCCATTTTCAACGGGCCCGCGTTCCATGATGAGTAGGCCACCGGCTCCCGAGTCGTAAAATTCAACATGGTGCTCAGGTGCCAGTTCGACACGAGCAATCAGATGATTGATTTCATCGAGCTTTGGACGCAACTTCTGCTTGGCTTCCAGTGCGGCCACCGGATTGGATTCGTATAGTTTGTCGATGCGCTGGAGTGACAGTTGCGCTTCAGTGAGCGACCGCCAACAGAAATCCTAGTCGAAACGAGCGCTTGCTTTTCATTGCGTACCCCTCAGTCGACAGGGAATGCGCCACCGCCTGACCTGCGACCACATGTGCATCGCGCCCTTCTGCGGCGCCAATCGGGCATGGCCAGATATGCCGCAAACACGGTCATGTGACTTGTCGACTCCCGTCGATAGTGTTTGGTATCGCAAAGTTGCTTCCGAGGTCCTGGTCCGATAGTCGACATTTCCAGGGGCGCGTGGACGCTCGTGACGAGCTGGTGGAGGGTTGGATGGTCCCTGGTTCCGAATCTCCAAAATCCTGAGCGTTTGTAAGGGCTGGGAGCTCGCTCTTCCCGTGGGCTTGTTCAGGTGGGCGGTTGTCCTGCTCCAGGGGTGTGCGAGCACTTCCTTCTGAAGGGCAGGGTCCATGCAGCCTCTCTTTCCGGAGGCGGGCGTGATGCTGTAGGCCTGCATTTCCCAGTGAGAGGGGAGGACTGTCGTGATGAACGGACGAATCTGTCTTTTGTCTGCGGTGCTGCTGGGGCTGTTTGGCGGGATGGGATGTGGCGGTTCGGATGACCCGCCTCCCCAGGAACCGCAGGTGACAGTACCCGGGGCGCCGACCCAGGTGGCGGCAGTGGCGGGGGACTCACATGTCACGGTGACGTGGGCGGCGCCCGCGAACAACGGTGGCAGCGCCATTCTCGAATACGCGGTGCATGTCTTCTCCGGTGAGAGCGAGGTCCGGGTGGTGCCGTCGCCCGCGTCCGCGAACCAGGCCCTCATCCCTGACCTGAGCAATGGCGCGGCCTACGCGTTCAGCGTGGTCGCGGTGAACGACCGGGGCCGTGGTGCTGCGTCCACGCGCACGGCCCTCGTCACGCCGCACGTGACGCCCGGCGCGGTGAGCAACCTGGTGGCCGTGCCTGGGAACCAGGAGGTCGTGCTGACGTGGGAGGCCGCCGATGGCAAGGGCATGGCCCTGACCGGCTATTCCATCACAGTGCAGGCCGAGGATGCAGGAGCCGAGTCTCAGCCGGTGACGGTCACCGTGACGGAGACGCGGGCCGCGCTGGTCGCGTTGACGAACGGGACGGCGTACTCCTTCACCGTCGTCGCGGACAACGGCCATGCGCAGGGGCCTGGGAGCTCCGTTTCGGCCACCCCCTTCACGACGCCGGGCGCTCCCGCGTTGACGGCCAGAGGGTATTCGACTCGCGTGTCCTTGCGCTGGACCACCGAAGACACGGGAGGCCGTCCCATCACCGGCTATCTGGTGACGGTGTACCTGAACGACGAGGTCCTACGGACCGTGGAGACGACCGAGTTGACGTTGAACGTGACGGGGTTGCTCTACTCGACGACCTATCACTTCACGGTCGTCGCACGGAACGAGGCCGGGTGGGGCACGATCTCGGAGCGCATCGCGAGCACGCTCGCCCGGAGCCCGTCAGTGCCGCTCAACGCCACCTGCGATACCTCTAGCGGGAACGTCACGTTCGCCTGGGAGCCGCCTGAGTTCGACTACGGGTACCCGGTAGTGGAATACCGTATCGCGACAATGCTCCGCGGCTATTACACCGCGTGGTACACCACCAAGCTGCGCTACGTCCTCCCGGAGATTCCTCGCGAAGGGAACCCCATGCGGTTCTCTCTCGTCGCCCAGAATGCGTATGGGTTTGGAAATTCCGTGGAGCTCTACTGCTACTTTGACTCGCTGCGCCCCTGAGGCCGCGCCGCACCTCCCGACGCCTTTGGCCTCCTGAGCCAAAGGCCGGGGGGGGGGCAGGCTTCACGCCTCCACGGGCTCTTCGCGCTGCGGCAGGTGGAAGCGCACGGTGTCCACACGGCGGGGCGAGGACGCGACGACCTCCAGCACGAGTCCTCCCTCCGTCTGGACCTTCGTGCCCGGCCCGGGGATGGCGCCGCCGGACAGGGCGATGCACAGACCCGCCACGGTGGCGTAGTCCTGGTCCTCGTCCAGGTCCAGGGACAGCTCCCGGTTGACGTCGCGGATGCTCGCGGTGCCGAGCACCAGGGCGGTGTTCGGACCCTCGCGCTTGACGTACTCCTCCGGCACCTCGGACTCGCTGAGGATGTCGCCCACCAGCTCCTCCACGAGGTCTTCCACGGTGACGAGCCCCACCACGCCGCCGCGCTCGTCCACCACCACCGCCAACTGCATGCGCCGCTTCTGCAGTTCCTTGAGCGCGTCCATGGCCCGCATCGTCTCCACGACGAAGAAGGGCGGACGCATCACGTCCTCCAGGATGATGAGGTTGCCCTCCCAGGCCACCCCCAGCAGGTCCTTGGCGATGACGTAGCCGACGATGTTGTCCAGCGTGCCCTCGTACACCGGCATGCGCGAATGGCCGCCCTCCAGCAGGACGCGGCGAATCTCCTCCGGACTGGAGTGCCGCCGCAGGGCCACCATCTCGTCCCGCGCCACCGACAGCTCGCCCACCGTCACGTCGCCCATCTCGAAGGCGCGCGACGCAATCTCACCGGCGTGAGGGTCCAACGTGCCCTGCTTCGCCGCCTCCTCCACCAACTGCTGGAGCTCCTCTGCAGACAGGCGGCCTTCGGTGAAGTTCGTCCGGTCGCCGAACAGGCGCAGCACCACGTTGGAGCTGGCGGTGAGGAACCACACCACCGGTTGCATCAGCCACGCCAGGCCGCGCAGAGGCCGGCCGATGAGCAGCGCGTAGCGCTCGCCGGCACGCAGCGCGAGTGACTTGGGCACCAGCTCGCCCAGCACCAAGGAGAGGTACGAAACGAAGGCCACCACGCCCGCCAGGGCGACTTCGTCCGCTTGCTGCTCGGGCACTCCCAGTCTCGTGAGGAAGTCACCCAGACGCGTGGCGATGCTCGCGCCACCGAACGCGGCCGCCGTGGCGCCGATGACGGTGATGCCAATCTGCACCGTGGCCAGGAAGCGCTCAGGGTTGCCGCGCAGGGCCTCCACCGCTTTCGCGGAGGTGCTGCCTTCTTCAATCAGTTCCCGCAGCCGCGTCCGGCGGACAGAGATGATGGCCAGCTCCGCGCCGGCGAAGATGCCGTTTGCCAGGACCAGCAACAGGATGATGAGAAGCTCGGTGACGATAATGGCCCTCCTCTCAGGGGCCCTCTACCCTATACGCCAGAGGCGGGCTGCTCACTCACCAAGTGATTGCAAGAGGAGTGACAATTGGTCGCGGCTCGCACCTTTTGGAAGGTAGTAGTGTGGCCCTGAGAGCAGGGCACTGCCTACATCCTGCGCCGCCGCGGACGTCAGGAAGACGATGCGGGGATGCGGCCCGCGTGGCAGATGCTCCACGACCTCCAGCCCGGACATGCCAGGCATGTTGAGGTCCAGCAGCATCACGCCATACCGTCCGCCGCGCCTCAGCGTCTCCAGGGCCTCTTGCCCATCCGAGGCCTCGGTCGTCTCGTAGCCAAGGTCCTCCAGGCTGAGCCGGAGGAATTCCCTCCAGTCCGCGTCGTCATCGACGACCAAGACCCTTCTTGCGCCGTTGTCCGTTGCCAGTCGCGCCAATCGTCCTCCCCCGACCTGAGATGAACGCTGCTGAAGGGCGCCATCATTCTCCGCGAGCGGTGACATGGTGCTCGCTGCGGCATGCGGGCAGGCAGGCCCTGGAAGGGCGCGTCGCCAGGTCAGCCCGCGAGGATGCGGTCGCCCTGGGGCAGCGCGGGCTCAGACGTCAGGGATGCCGTGCTCACCGGCATCAGCCGGGTGCCCCGGCCCACGCGCAGCCGGGTGCCGCGCCAGTTCACGGTGCGGGAGAAGAGCGCGTAGCTCCAGGCCGCGAAGAGCAGGGCGTCCTTGGCGAAGACGGCGGGCACCGCGTCCCACGACAGGGCTTGCGGCCGCAAGGCGCGCACGGTGGAGAGGTCCACCGCGACCTTGCCCAGGGCCACCACCAGGCAGAGCGCCGCGGTGTCGGAAGAGGGGGCCAGCATCGCGCCCAGCAGGGCCAGCGGCGTGGGGTTCAGCAGGGCCTGGGCCAGGTACGTGCCCGGAGACACCGCGGTCCGGTGAATCACGCTCCAGCGCAGATAGCGCTGGAAGAAGGACAGGACGCTCTTGCGCAGCGACACGTTGAACACGGGCGTGTGCGCCATCACCACGCGCCGGCCCAGCTTCCGCGTCACCCACTGGCCGATGACGTAGTCCTCCGCCAGCACGTCCTTCACGGAGAAGAAGCCGCCCAGCGCGTCCACGTCCTCGCGGCGCAGCGCCATGGACTTGCCCACCACGATGTCCCGGCCTGCCAGCCGCTTGGCGGCAATCATCCCCGCCGCCGCGCTGGCGCCCAGGTGCAGGTTGTCCAGGAGCGAGCCGAAGGTGCGCTCGCCCATGCCCGCCACCGGGTGGGTGACACAGCCCACCTCCGGGTCCTCGAAGGCCTGGGCAATCTCCTCCAGGTATCCCGGCGCCACCCGCGTGTTGCTGTCGCTGATGACCAGCACGTCGTAGCGCGCCCGGTCCGCCAGGGTGATGAGTTGATTCACCTTCGGGTTGCGGCCCGGCTCGCCCTCCTGGACCTCCAGGCGCATGACGTGGGGCCAACGGGCGACCGCTGCGCGGGCTACGGCGAAGGCCGGATCCCTGGCATCCTTGACGCCGAGCACCACCTCGTACGCGCCCGCGTAGCCCAGCCCCGCGAACTGCGCCAGGTTGGCTTCCAGGTCGTCATCCACGCCGCACAGCGGCTTGAGGATGGAGATGCCCGGGCGGGGCGTGCCCGGTTGCGCGGTGGGGGACGGCTCACGCCGGTGGCGCAGCACGAGCGCGAACTGGACGGTGAGGACGAACAGTCCGAGGCAGGCGGCAAGCAGCAGGACGGTGGAGGCGAGCAACATTCGCGGGCAATCCCCGGGGCCGGTGCGCCGTCATGGCGCGACCACGGTTGCCACGCTAGAGGCCCTCCACGTCAGCCCCGCGAAGCGCCCGGGGCGGGCCGGGCAATTCGCGGTGACAGGGCGGTGAAGCCCGCGCCCGCGGGTTACTCCGCCAGGTTGCGGCTCCGCGGGTGGCGGATGTCCTTGCCGCGCACCATGTAGACGACCATCTCCGCCACGTTCAGCGCGTGGTCGCCAATGCGCTCCAGGTGCTTCGCGATGAACATCAGCGCCGTGGCGCGGCGGATGTTGCGCGAGTCCTCCATCATGTAGGCGAGGAGCTCGTTGAAGATTTTGAGGAAGAGGGCATCCAGCAAATCGTCGCCCCGGAGCACCTCCTCCGCCTTGGCGACGTCGCCGGAGACGAAGGCGTCCAGCGACATGCGGACCTGCCGCTGGGCCAGTTCCGCCAGCCGGGGCGTGTCCACGTAGGGCGCCAGCGGGGGGGCCTGGTTCAGGTCCATGGAGCGCTCGGCGATGTTCACCGCCAGGTCGCCGATGCGCTCCAGGTCGGTGACGATCTTCAGCGCCGTGGTGATGAGGCGCAAGTCGCTGGCGGCGGGCTGGCGCAGCGCCAGAATCTTCCGGCACAGCTCGTCGATGTCCACCTCCAGGCGGTTGACGTCCTTGTCGGCGGCGACGACCTTCTCGGCCAGGGCGCTGTCGCGGTCGGTGAGCGCCTTCATGCTCTGGACGATGAGGTTCTCCACCTTCGCGCCCATCGCGAGCAGCTTCTCCCGCAAATCCCTCAGGTCCGCCTCGAAGGCCTTGTCCGTATGCGTCGACGGCATGTGTCCGGTCCCCTTTTTCTTCCGCTCACCCGAACTTGCCGGTGACGTAGTCCTCGGTGCGCTTCTCTCGCGGGTTGGTGAAGATCTGCTCGGTGGGGCCGCATTCCACCAGCTCGCCCATGTAGAAGAAAGCGGTGCGGTCGCTGACGCGCGCGGCCTGCTGCATGTTGTGGGTGACGATGGCGATGGTGTACGTCGCCTTGAGCTCGTGGATGAGCTCCTCGATTTTCGCGGTGGCGATGGGGTCCAGCGCGCTGGCGGGCTCGTCCATCAGCAGCACCTCCGGCTCCACCGCCATCGCCCGGGCGATGCACAGACGCTGCTGCTGGCCGCCGGACAGGCCCAGGGCGCTTTCGTCCAGCCGGTCCTTCACCTCGTCCCAGAGCGCGGCGCCGCGCAGTGACTTCTCCACGCGCGTGGCCAGCTCCGCCTTGTCCTTCATCCCGCCCACGCGCAGGCCATAGGCCACGTTCTCGAAGATGCTCTTGGGGAAGGGGTTGGATTTCTGGAAGACCATGCCCACGCGCCGGCGCAGGTCCACCACGTCCACGCCGCGGTCATGAATGTCCGTGCCGTCCAGCAGGATGGTGCCCGAATGCGAGGTGCCGGAGATGAGGTCATTCATCCGGTTGAGCGAGCGCAGGAAGGTGGACTTCCCACAGCCGGAGGGGCCGATGAGCGCCGTCACCCGCCGGTCGAGGATGGCCAGGGACACCTTGTGGATGGCCGTCTTGGGGCCGTAGCGAAGGGTGAGCTCCCGCGCTTCCATCTTCGCGCGGGGATTCTGGGGTTGGAGGGACATGGCAGGCGTACCGTCAGTGGGCGCTGGCGGCCTTGCGGCGCGTGCGCGTCCGGATGATGACCGCGACGAGGTTGAGGGCGAAGGTGAGCGCCAGCAGCACCAGCACCGTCGCATACAGCGGACCACTGGCCTCCGTCACGTTCGGTGACTGGGTGGCCATGACATACGTGTGGTAGCCCAGGTGCATGAACTGGGAGTCCAGGTGCGTGGGCAGGTCCGGCAGGAAGTAGGCGGCGCCGGTGAAGAGGATGGGGGCGACTTCGCCCGCGCCTCGGGAGATGGCCAGCACCGCGCCGGTGAGGATGCCGGGCAGCGCGCCGGGCAGCACCACCCGCGCCAGCGTCTGCGACTGGGTGGCGCCCAGTGCCAGGCTGGCGGTGCGCTGCTCCAGCGGCACCGCGCGCAGCGCCTCCTCCGTGGAGACGATGACCACCGGCAGCGTCAGCACGGCCAGCGTCAGCGAGGCCCAGAGGATGCCCGGCTGGGCCCAGTGCATCTCCTCGTAGCCCAGCATCCGGTCCAGATTTCCGCCGACGAAGAGGATGAAGAAGCCGAGCCCGAAGAGGCCGAAGACGATGGAGGGCACGCCCGCGAGGTTGACCACCGCCACGCGCACCCAGCGGGCGAAGCGTGACTCCGGCGGCGCGTACTCGTGGAGGTACACGGCGGTGAGCACACCCACCGGCATCACCGCCAGCGTCATCAGGAGCGTGAGCGCGGCGGTGCCGAAGATGGCGGGGAAGATGCCGCCGCCCATCATGCCGTCGCTGGGGGGCTGGGTGAGGAAGGTCCAGGAGAGGTGACGGGCGCCGTTGCGCGCGACGTTCAGCAGGATGAGGGCCAGCATGCCCACGATGAAGAAGGCCGCGAGGGCCGTCAGTCCGGTGAGGCCCAGCCCCACCGCTCGGCGCGTGGTGTACTTCACGAGGCGCTCCCGGTCAGCCGCTGGAGGACCTTCTTCGTCCACGTGGAGGCGACCATGTTGAGGACGAAGGTGAAGATGAACAGCTCCACGCCGATGAAGAAGAGCAGGGAGTAGTGCGGGCTGCCCACCACCACTTCACCCATCTCCGCCGCGATGGTGGCCGACAGCGAGCGCGCCGAGTCCCCCAGGTTCCAGGACACGATGTCCGCGTTGCCCGACGCCATGAGGACAATCATCGTCTCGCCAATGGCCCGGCCGAAGCCCAGCACACACGCAGCGAGGATGCCGGGGGCCGCCGCGGGCAGCACGACCTTCCACGCCGTCTCCCAGAGCGTGGCGCCCAGCGCCAGCGAGGCCTCGCGGTAGCTGCGGGGCACCGCGGTGAGCGCGTCCTCGGACACGGTGAAGATGACCGGGACGATGGCCAGCGCCAACGCCAGCCCGGCCAGCGTGCCGTTGAGTGGCCGGTCCAGGTGGAACAGGTCCTTCACCACCGGCGACAGCACCATCAGCGCGAAGAAGCCCAGCACCACCGAGGGGATGCCGGCCAGCAGTTCGATGATGGGCTTGAGCAGCTCGCGCAGGCGGCGCGGGGCGAACTCCGCGACGAAGAGCGCGCTGAAGACGCCCATGGGCACCGCCACCAGCATGGAGACCAGGGTGATCTTCAGCGTGCCCACGAACAGCGGAATCATGCTGACCTTGGGCGTGTCCGACACGGGCTGCCACCGGAACGGGTAGCGGCCCTCCTGCGGCAGGAACATCTTGGCGAGGCTGGCTTCGTGGCGGGCGTCCGCGTCGGTGAAGAGCGTCAGCGCCTCCTTGGCCACGAAGACGATGATGAGGACGAGCGCGGCGATGCCCGTGAACGCCATCAGGGTGATGAAGCCCGCGACGGCCTTCTCCCGCAGTTGACGCCTCCGCGCCGCCGCGGACAGGCGCGGCGCGGCCACGACCCGCGTGAGACCTTGCTCCATGGTCGCCTGTCTATCCATTGGGATTCAGCGCCTCTTGTGACATTCGTGTGACGCTCCGCGGCTACTTCACGGGGAAGTAGCCGACCTGGGTGACGATGGCCTGACCTTCGGGGGAGAGCGCGAAGTCGATGAAGGCCTTGATGTCGCCGGTCGGCTCGGTGCGCAGGTAGAAGAAGAGGTCGCGCGCCAGCGGGTACTTGCCGCTCTTGATGTTGTCCGCGCTGGGGGCGATCTCCTCGTTGCCCTTCTTCACCTTCAACTCCTTGATGCCCTCTGCGTACGCGGCGCCGCCGTAGCCCAGGCTGTTCTTCTCCTTGGAGACGGCGTTCACCACCGCAGCGGTGCCGGGCAGTGTCTGGATGGCGGGCGCGAAGTCCTCGCCGTCCAGCACCATGTCCTTCACGAAGACGTAGGTGCCGGAGGAGTTTTCCCGGGAATACGCGACGATGGGCACGTCCGCGCCGCCCACCTGCTTCCAGGTGGTGATGTCGCCCACGTAGATCTTCATCAACTGCTCGGTGGTGAGCGCGCTCACGGGGTTGCCCTGGTGGACGTAGAAGGTGACGCCGTCCTTGGCCACCGAGCGCTGCACGGGCGGCGCCTTGAAGCGCGCGCGGAGCTTGTCGGCTTCCGCCTTCTTCATCTCCCGGCTGGACATGGCGATGTCCGTGGTGCCGTTCTGGAGCGCCGCCAGGCCCACGCCGGAGCCGCCGCCGGTGACCTGGACCTTGATGGTGGGGTTCTTCTTCATGAACGCCTCGGCCCAGCGCTGGCCGAGGATGACCATGGTGTCGGAGCCCTTGATGGTGACGGTGCCCGCCTGGGCAGCGGCGGGGAGCGCCAGGAGGAACACCGCGAGCAGGGGCTTGAGGAGCGATTTCATGGGGGGACTTCTCCTGGCTGGATGATGCGGATCGAAATCTGGACGCTGTGTGATGCTTGCGCGAAGACGCCGCGCTTCTACGTGACGTGGGTGTCCGTTTCGCGTCCGCCACGTGACATCGCCGTCACGACGCTCAGCCCGCGGCTGGGTCCAGCATCCGGTAGCCGACACCGCGGACCGTCTCCAGCAGCGCGCGCGCCGGGCCCAGCTTGTCGCGCAGGCGCATGACGTGGGTGTCGATGGTGCGCGTCTCCAGGGAGGATGACAGGCCCCACACCTCTTCCAGCAACTGCTCACGTGTCTGCACCCGGCCCAGGCGGGCGAGCAGGTGCTCCAGGAGCCGGAACTCCAGCGCGGTGAGGGCCACCTCGCGCTCCTCCACGAAGAAGCGGTGGGACGCCACGTCCAGGCGCAGGGGCCCCAGCGCCAGCGGCGCCGTGCTCCCAGCCGTGGGCGCGCCGCGGCGGAGGATGGCCTTCAGTCGCAGCACCAGCTCCCGCACGCTGAAGGGCTTCACCACGTAGTCGTCCGCGCCCACCTCGAAGCCGCGGATGCGGTCGGACTCCTCGCCCTTGGCGGTGAGCATGACGATGAGGACGCCCCGGGACTGGGGGTTGGCCCGCAGCTGCCGGCAGACATCAATGCCGGACATGTCCGGCAGCATCAGGTCCAGCAGCACGAGGTCGGGGTTCTGCTCCCGCGCGGCCACCAGCGCTTCTTCGCCAGTGTGGGACACGTGCGTGGTGAGGCCGGAACCCCGCAGGTTGAAATCAATGAGCTCCGCGAGGTCGCGTTCGTCGTCGATGATGAGGACATGGGGCATGGCGGGCCGCCACTCTGCGCGCCCCCTTTTCCGAACGTGTGACGCATGTGCAACAACTTCGTCATGGCGGGAACACGCGCGGGAGCGGGTGACCCGGGGCGATGGCCGGCCCTCCAGCGGGCGGGCCCCCGGCCAGGTGGCCTGATTGCGCGTGAAGGCGCTGCCGTGCCGGGGTAAACCTCAGGGCTCCCTGTCATGACTTCCGCCCACCTGCCGCCGACCCCACCTCCACTTCCGACGCTGACCCCCACGCCGGGCGAGCTGGCCCACGCGCAGCGGCGCGGGGGACGCTCCGCGCTCGTCGGTCTGGGGCTGGTGGGGCTGGTGGCGCTGACGAGCCCCGTGCTGGGCTACGTGGAGGATGTGCGCAACGCGCGCGAGGAGCTGCTGAGCCGGCTGCTCAACCAGGCGCAGGTGCAGTCGGAGGCGCTGGGCGTCCACCTGGGGCTGTTGGAGGCGGAGCTGGCCCGCGTGGCCGGGCACCCCGCGCTGTCTCCCGAGGACGGCGCCTCCCCGGCGGAGCTGGCCCTGCTGGAGAGCGCCTTCTACCATTCGTCCCTCTTCTCGGAGGGCGTGGCCCTGCTGACGCCCGAGGGCGAGCGCGTCTGGAGCGACCCTCCGGACATGCCGCTGGGGCGCTCGCCGCTGACGCTGCGGCCCTGGTTCCGCCGGATGGTGGAGGGCCGCCAGCCGGAAATCGACCTGCTGGAAGGGGAGGGGGGGCCCATCGTGGTCGCCGTCCCCATGTTCCAGGAGGGCCGCTTCAAGGGCGTGCTGCTGGGAGAGCTCCGCGCCAGCGCGCTGCCCACGCGGCCCACCGCGCAGACGTCACTGGTGCTGATGGATGACCACGGTCAGCTCCTGATGCCGGTGGGGCTCACGCTGGGCTCCGGGGACATCACGGGGCGGCTGCGCGCGCTGGCGAACATGCCGGGTCCGCTGACGCTGGATGACAAGCACATGATGGGCGCGGGCGCGTGGGTGGGGAAGAGCGACCTGCTGTTGGTCGTCCTGGAGGAGGAGACGGCCACCGCGGGCCTCCGGGCGCGCTTCCTGCGGCAGTTGGCGTTCCACATCGCCCTGCTGAGCAGCACGCTCATCATCTTCATCCTCCTGCTGCGGCACTCCTACCGTTCGCTGCTGGCGGCCGAGGAGCGGCTGCGACGCCAGGAGACCATGGCCGCGCTGGGGACCGCGGCCTCGCTCATCGCGCATGAGGTGAAGAACGCCCTCAACGGCATCCAGGCCGCGCTGTCCGTGCTCCGGCATACCCCCGCGGGCAGCGAGCTGCCCGTGGGCGCGCTGCGCTCGCAGGTGGAGCGCCTGAGCCATCTGGCGCGCTCGCTGCTGTCCTTCGGGGCGCCTCGTGCCGCGCTGCGCCGCAGCTGCGAGGTGCACCTGCTGGTGAAGGACGCGCTCCAGGGCGTGAAGCTGCTGCCGGAGTCAGAGGCCGTGGCACTGACTACGTCCCTGGAGGAGTCCCTGTGGGTCCAGGGGGATGCGGCGCTGCTGGTGTCCGCCATTGACAACGTGTTGCGCAACGCGGTGGAGGCGGGCGCGGTGGCGAAGGACACAGGAATGCAGTTGGCACCGTGGGTCAGCGTGCGTCTGACGCGGGACGACCATGACGCCGTGCTCGTGGTGGAGGACAATGCGGGCGGAGTGGATCCGCGTCTCGAGCCCAGGTTGTGGGAACCTTTCGCCACCGGGCGGGCCAAGGGCGTGGGGCTGGGGCTGCCCATGGCGCGTGCCTCCGTGGAGGCCCATGGTGGCAGTCTGAACTATGTCCGGAGTCCGCTGGGAAGCCGCTTCACGCTGCGCCTTCCGTTGGAGGTGGCCCGATGAGCACCTATCTGTTGCTGGTGGATGACGACCGGACCTTCGCCTCGCTGGCGGCCTCCGTGCTGCGCCACGAGGGCTTCCGCGTCACGCTGGCGCATTCACTCCACGACGCGCGTGGGGCCATGTCCCGCGAGGCGCCGGACCTGGTGGTGTTGGACCGGCGCCTGCCGGACGGGGACGGCATCAACTTCCTGCCGGAGCTGCGCGCCCAGCTTCCGGACACGCCCGTGTTGATGGTGACGGCGCACGGCGACATCGCCAGCGCGGTGGAGGCCATCCAGGCGGGCGCGCGCGACTACCTGTCCAAGCCGGTGGAGCTGGATGACCTGGTGCTGCGCGCCCGCCGCGCCGTCGCGGACCTGCAGCTCCAGGAACGGCTGCGTCTGGCGGAGAGCGAGCTGGGCGGACGGCGGCGCCTGTCGCGTCCGCACTCGCCGAAGATGCTCGCCGCGCTGCAGATGCTGGAGCGCATCGCCAAGGCGCCGCGCAGCCCGGTGCTGCTGCTGGGCGAGACGGGCGTGGGCAAGGAGGTGATTGCGCGCCACCTGCACGCGCTGCAAGGCGGGCAGGGTTCGTTCGTCCACGTCAACTGCGCCGCGCTGCCCGCCACCATGGTGGAAAGTGAACTCTTCGGTCACGAGCGCGGCGCCTTCACCGACGCGCGAACCGCCCGCCGCGGCCTGGTGGAGGTGGCCGCGGGCGGCGTGCTCTTCCTGGACGAGGTGGGCGAGTTGCCGCTGCAGCTCCAGGCGAAGCTGCTCACCTTCCTGGACAAGGGCGCCTTCCGCCGCCTGGGCGGCACCGCCGAGCTGAGCAGCAGCGCGCGCGTGGTGACGGCCACCAACCGCGACCTGACCAAGGAGGTGGCCGAGGGCCGCTTCCGCGAGGACCTCTACTTCCGCCTGAGCGTCTTCCGGGTGGACATTCCGCCGCTGCGCGAGCGCCGCGAGGATCTGTTGCCCCTGGCACAGTCCCTGGTGGCGGAACTGGGCGCCGAGCTGGGGCGCCGGCCCGTGGGCTTCTCCAGCGCCGCGCGCGCCCGGCTGGAGCGCTACCCGTTCCCCGGCAACGTCCGTGAGCTGCGCAACGTGCTCGAACGGGCCCTGGTGCTGGAGGCCGGACCCGAACTGGAGCTCGCCTCCCTGGAGCCGCAGGGCACCAGCGGCCCGCCCGATGTGGACCCCGACGCGTTCGTCGTCTCCGGGGCTCCGCGCCCCTTGCAGGACGTGGAGCGGTTGTACGTCCGGCACGTCCTCGCCCGCTTGGATGGGCGCCGGATGGAGGCCGCCCGGGTGCTGGGGCTCTCCTATCCCACCTTCCTCCGCCGGCTTGAGGAGGAGTAGGCGAGGGCACTTCAAGATTCTTGAGGCCGGCGGCCTCAAGGATTTTTAAGTCTGGATCCGGGACTTAAAATCGCTTTCATATTCCCAACCGCAATCAATTGGCGTTCCCTCTGAGCCTGACAGAAGGCGGACGGCACGCTCTTTGCGGAGGGCCTCCACGTGAACCAGCGCACGCGGCAGTCGCGGCGACTTGTGTGGAGGTGTGATGTCGACTTTGAAGAGTCCTGAGGGCGCTGCTTCCCCCTGGAAGGCGCTGGCCACGGACCTGCCTGCTTCCCTGGTGGTGTTCCTGGTGGCGTTGCCGTTGTGTATGGGTATCGCGCTGGCTTCAGGCGCGCCCATTGTCAGCGGGCTCATCGCGGGTGTGATTGGCGGCATCGTGGTGGGGCTCTTTGGAGGCGTGCCCCTCCAGGTGAGCGGTCCCGCGGCCGGCCTCGCGGTCATGGTGTTTGGCTTCATCCAGCAGATGGGCCTGGCAATGACGTGCGCGGCGGTGGCCGTCGCGGGCGTGGTGCAGATGATTCTCGGTGGGTTGAAGGTGGCGCGCGGCGCGCTGGCCATCTCTCCCGCCGTCATCCACGGGATGATGGCCGGCATCGGCATCCTCATCGTCCTGGGGCAGGTCCACATCGTGATGGGCGGCGCGCCGCAATCGAGCGCGTGGCAGAACGTGAAGGAGCTGCCGGGACAGATCGCGGACCTTCATGGCGCCGCGACGCTGCTGGGCCTGCTGACCATCGGCCTGATGGTGGCGTGGCAGTTCGTTCCCGGAAAGTTGAAGAAGGTCCCAGGTCCGCTCGTGGCCGTGGTGGGCGCCACCGCGGTGGCGACCTTCATGGGCGCCAACGTGGCCCGGGTGGACCTGCCGGAGAACATCTTCTCCAGCATCCAGCTGCCCACCTTCCCCAAGGGCGACTGGGTCACCTTCGGCACGGCGGTGCTGTCGCTGGCGCTGGTCGCGAGCGCGGAGTCGCTCTTGAGCGCGGTGGCCACGGACAAGATGCACACGGGCCCCCGTGCGAACCTGGACCGCGAACTCTTCGGTCAGGGCCTGGCGAACACGATTTCGGGTCTGGCGGGTGGCCTGCCCATCACCGGCGTCATCGTCCGCAGCGCCACCAACATCACCGCTGGCGCGAAGACGCGGCTGTCAGGCACGCTGCACGGCGTTTGGCTGCTCCTGTTCATCACGTTGCTCGGCTCGGTGGCGGGGCTCGTTCCCCTCACCGTGCTGGCGGGTCTGCTCGTCTTTGTCGGCGCCAAGCTGGTGAACGTGCACCACATCCGTGAGCTCCAGAAGCGCGGGGAGCTGGCCGTGTACCTGGTGACGGTGGCCGGCGTGGTGGGCGTCAACCTGCTGGCTGGTATCGGCATGGGCCTGGCGTTCGCGGTGCTGCGCCTGCTGTGGCACCTGGGCAGCGTCAAGGTGGACGTGCACCAGCAGGCGCATGCGTCCTATCTGGTGCGAATCTCGGGCGCGCTGACGTTCGTCGGCGTCCCCAAGCTGTCCACCGCCCTGGCGCAGGTTCCGTCGGGCTCCAAGGTGGAGCTGGACCTGGCCGTGCAGACGCTGGACCACTCCGGGCACGAAGCCCTGGAGAGCTGGTGCGACACGCATCGCAAGACGGGCGGCTCGGTGTTCGCCGAGTCGCTCGAAGACGTCTGGAGCCGCAAGGGCACGGTGAAGCCGAGCAGCCCCGTGGTCGTTGACGGTCCCAATCACAACTCGCTTGTCTCTGGAGGTGCGCAGTGAGGAAGCTCATTCGCGGTCTGTTGGACTTTCAGCTCAATGCCCGTTCCAGCTACCGGGAGAAGTTCGCGTTGCTGGCACAGGGGCAGAATCCGGATTGCCTCTTCATCGCCTGCGCGGACAGCCGCGTGGTGCCCAACCTGCTCGTGTCCACGGACCCGGGCGCCTTGTTCGTGGTCCGCAACGTCGGCAACATGGTGGCGCCGTCGGATTCGAAGGGGCAGTCCACGGGCGACCAGTCCGAGGCGGCCGCGCTGGAGTTCTCGCTCCGCAACCTGCCGGTGGAGGACATCGTCGTGTGCGGCCACTCGAACTGCGGCGCGATGAAGGCCGTCCTCGCTGGCGGCGTGGGTCCTGAGAACCCGAACCTCAAGGGCTGGCTCGAGCACGGCAAGGCCGCGCTCCAGCGGATGGATGCGAACCCGACGCTGGGTGAGGGCCGGTCGGATTACGATCGCCTGTCCCAGAACAACGTGCTGCTGCAGATGGAGCACATCTCCACCTATCCGTGTGTGAAGGAGCGTCTCGACGCGGGCACCCTGCGGCTGCACGGCTGGTGGTTCGACATCGCCACCGCGCAGGTCCACGCCTGGCGCCCATTGCTGGGCCGCTTCATCCCCATGGACGAACTGGTGGGCGAAGCCCTGCTGCGCGAGCTGGGCACGGACACCCACGCCCCCGGCGCGCTCGCCAACAGCAACGGTGCTCAGCGCATATCGGTGGTGGCCAGCGCGCAGTAGCCCGGTGGAAGCAGGCAACCAGGGGAGCGGCTCGAATCGAGCCATTCTCCTGGTGGCCAAAGGCCGGTGAGGGGGAGAGGATGGGGCGCAGCTTCGATGACTCCCTTCCTCTTCATGCTCGTCGTCCTGGGGTTTTCCGTGGGTGCGGGACTGTTGGGTTCGCTGCTGGGTATCGGCGGCGGGCTCATCCTGATTCCCGTGCTCACGTTGCTCCTGAAAGTGGACATCCAGTACGCGGTGGGGGCGTCCATCGTCTCCGTCATCGCCACGTCCAGCGGCGCGGCGGCGGCCTACGTGCGCGACCGGATGGCCAACACCCGCGTGGCCATGTTCCTGGAGCTGGCGACCACCGCGGGCGCGCTCAGCGGCGCGTTCATGTCCGGGCTGGTGGGTGGGCGCGGCGTGTACCTCGTCTTTGGCGGCGTCATGGCGTGGTCGGCGCTGGTGATGCTGCGGCGGATGCGGGCGAGCGCCGAGGCGCCGGTGCCCGCGGACGCGCTGGCGGACCGGCTGGCGCTGCACGGCAGCTACTGGGATGAGTCGCAGAGCCGTGAGGTGTCCTACCGCGTCACGCGGCCGCTGGCGGGACTGGGGCTGATGTACGTGGCGGGCACGGTGAGCGGCATGCTGGGCATCGGCTCGGGCGCGCTCAAGGTGCCGGCCATGGACCTGGCCATGCGGCTGCCGCTGAAGGTGTCCACGGCCACCAGCAACTTCATGATTGGCGTGACGGCGGCGGCCAGCGCGGGCGTCTACTTCGCGCGCGGCAACATCGACCCGTTCATCGCGGGGCCGGTGTGCGTGGGCGTCACGCTGGGCGCGTGGCTGGGTTCGCGCCACCTGATGGCCCGGGTGAACAGCACGTGGCTGCGCGCGCTCTTCGTGGGCGTGCTGCTGTGGGTGGCCTTCGAGATGCTGCGCAAGGGGTGGGCGCCATGAGCGAGGCACCGAAGCCGGAGCCGCGCAGCCCTGAGGCCGCCACCGCGGCGGTGCAGGACGGCGAGGACGCTTCGCTGCTCCATCCGGAGCTGCTCATCAGTGACTTGCTGCGGTACGGCGTGGCCGCCAGCCTGGCGTTGGTGACGCTGGGCACCGTGGTGACCTTCTTCCGCCACCCGGACTACCTCGTCTCGTCCGAGGCGTTGCAGCGCCTCACCTCGCCGCACCCGGTGCCGCACACGCTGGGGGACGTCGTGGCGGGGGCGCTGGCCGCCCGGGGCCAGGCGTTCGTCATGGCGGGACTGCTGGTGATGATGGCCGTGCCGGTGATGCGGGTGGCCCTGTCGCTGCTCATCTTCCGCCAGCAGAAGGACCGGCTCTACGTGGGAATCACCGCCACGGTGCTGGCCATGCTCGTCCTGTCCTTCCTGCTGGGCGCGGCGCACTGAGGCGCGTCAGCGCAGGTCGCCGGGGCGCTTCACGGGCTTGCCCGGCGTGGCCCACCACGCGAGCGTGAAGCCGCCGTTCTTCAGGGGGTGGAGCGCCAGCGCCGCGCCCTTGCGCAGCTTGTCCGGCAGCTCATGCTCCAGGGCGCGAATGGCCGCGCGCTCCAGCGAGGGGTTGTGGCCCACCAGGGCCCAGCCCGCGCCGCGCTCGCGGCCCAGGTCGATGATGCGCTTGTGCGCGCCGCGCTGGGGCAGCAGGGCGGGGTGGACCTCCACGCCGGACACGCCGAAGGCCTCGGCGAGCAGCTCCGCCGTCTGGACGGCGCGCACCAGCGGACTGGTGATGATGCCGCGCAGAGGCGTGAGGCGTGCCAGCTTGCGTGCGTGGTGGCGGAAGGCCGCGCGGCCTTCCGGGGTGAGGGCGCGCGCCTCATCGCCCAGGACGTGAGAGTCCTCCGCGACGGCGTGGCGGATGAACAGCAGCGGCAGCTCGCGTGCAGACATGGTGAGCGCCGTGAATCACTCCGGACGTCCCCGCGCAAGCAACGGACTGGCGACAACGTCTACCCTTCAAAATCGTTGAGCGCGTCCACGGGAAGCGGCGCCGCGCCCGTCACGGTTCCGTCCAGGTCCGTGGGCAACGAGGCGGGGTCGACCTCCGGGGAGGGACGACTGTCCATGGGCGTGGCTGCGGCGCGCGAGGCGGCCCCTGGCGGCGGGCGGAGCACCGGGCCCGGCGGTGGCAGGCCGGAGTGGCGCCGCGCGGCCTCCATCAGCGCGTTGTGGTGGCGGTAGCGCGCCTCCACCAGCTTGTGGACCAGGAGCGGTCCGCCGGGGACGCGGCGCGCGGTGAGGGCCTGGGTGGCCTTGCGCACCGGGTAGCGCACCCGGCGAATCTGCACCCGCCAACCCTTGGGCGTGAAGGTGAAGACGCCGTAGGCGGGGCGCAGGTCTCCGTCCCGGGGGATGCCCGCGCTGGCCACGTCCGCGATGAGCATGCGACCCACGCGGCGGCGGTAGGGGAAGTGCAGGTGCCCGAAGGCGCAGGCCGCCGCGTCCAGGTGGCTGAAGAAGCGGCGCACCGCGACGTCATCCAGCGTGGGGTCCAGCGACTCCTCGAGGTTGCGCGGGTTGGCGTGGCAGACGAAGAGGTCCTGTCCCTTGCGCGGCGTGTAGCGCACGGAGAAGGGCAGGGCGCCCAGCTTCTCCAGCAGCGCGCCGCCCAGCTGGTCCCGCGTCCAGCGCAGCAGCTCCGTCTTCCAGTGATCCTTCTCCCGGTAGGCGCCGCCCAGGTAGTTGCCCGCCAGGTAGCAGTCGGTGTTGCCCATCAGGACGGAGTCACACCGGTCGAAGAGCAGGTCCACCGTCTCCCGGGGATGGGCGCCACGCAGCGCCAGGTCTCCGGCCGCGACGATGTAGTCGGGCGCGACAGAGCGGGCGATGTCCTCGAGGACGGCCTCGCAGGCAGGAAGATTGCCGTGGATGTCCGCGAGGATGGCGACCCGCATGGTCACTCCATCCTACCCTGTCGCCGCGCTCGATGAAGCCGCCAGGGGCAGAAAAATGGTGAAGGTGCTCCCCTCGTTGGGTTGGCTCTCCACCTTGACCTCGCCGTCCATGGCCTGCAGCAGGTGCTTGACGATGGCGAGCCCCAGTCCGGTACCGCCCATGTCCCGGCTGCGGCCTTTGTCCACCCGGTAGAAGCGCTCGAAGATGCGCGACTGGTGCTTGGCCTCGATGCCCACCCCCGTGTCCTTCACCCGCACCACGCAGCGGCCTTGCTCGCACGCACCGTAAACATCCACCCGGCCACCCGCGGGCGTGTACTTCACCGCGTTGTCCAGCAGATTGAGCAGCACCTGTTCCACGGCCCGGGGGTCCCCCACCGCGAGTAGACTTGGGGGGACGTGGAGTGAAACCAGCTGGCCCTTGCCCTCGGCCTTGGGACGCACGGTGTCGGCGGCGCGGGCGGCGGCGTCGGCCAGGGTGACGCGGGCGAGCTTCAGGCTCACCTCGCGCGACTCCAGGCGGGACAGTTCCAGCAGGTCCTCCACCAGTTCGGACAGGCGTTCGGATTGGCGGTGGATGATTTCCACCATCTTCGGCGCCATGACGGGGTCATTGAGGGCCCCGCCCTGGAGCGTCTCCGCGTAGCCGCGGACGGCGGTGATGGGCGTGCGCAGCTCGTGCGACACGTTGGCCACGAAGTCCTTGCGCACCTTCTCCAGCCGGCGCAGCTCGGTGACGTCGTGGAAGACGGCGGCGCTGCCCGGCAAATCCTTGGCCAGCGGCGTCACCCGGATGGAGAGCGTGCGCGGGAAGTGGTCGTCCAGCGTGAGCTCCAGGTGGCTGGATGCGCTCTCCCGGCAGGCGCGCATCACGGCGTCGTGCAGCGCCTCGTTCCGGATGAGGGCCAGGGGGCGCTGGCCGGTGAGCGGGCTGCTCGTGGACGCCAGCAGGGGCCGGAGCGCGTCGTTGTGGCGCACCACCGTGCCCTCTTCGTCCGTCACCCAGACGCCTTCCGTCATGCCGTCCAGCACGGCGGTGAGGGTGCGCGCCTCCTGGGTGAGCGCCGTGTTGCGCGCGGACAGCTGGGCGTGCAGCGAGTCGATGGCGCCTTCGAGCCCGGCCACCTCGTCCAGCCGCTCAGGGACGCCAGGCGCGGCGGTGGGGGGGCCGCCCTCGGCGCGCTCCCGGGTGTGGCGGGCCAGCAGGGTGAGCTGTCGCTGCAGCGTTCCGCGGCTCACGCCCAGGGACATGAGGGAGCCGGCGAGCGCGACGAGTGCCGCGGCGAAGACCTCCTTCGGCCCGTCGAGGAGGGCGACGAGCGTCGCGACGACGACGGCGGGCAGCAGGAGCGGAAGGAGTGTGGCGCGCAGGGGCATGGGTGGGGCGGCCTCACGGAGGGCTGAGCTTGTAGCCCACGCCGCGCACCGTCTCGATGATGTCCCCGGCGGGGCCCAGCTTCTCGCGCAGCCGCTTGATGTGCGTGTCCACGGTGCGGGTGTGAATCTCCGCCTGGATGCCCCAGACGTCCGACAGCAGCACCTCGCGCGTCTGCACCCGGTCCGAGCGCTCCAGCAGCGTGCGCAGCAGGCGGAACTCCAGCGCGGTGAGGAGCACTTCCTCGCCCTTCACGCGCACCTGGTGGCGGGTGGTGTCCAGGCTGATGTCGCCGGAGGCGAGCACCGCGGAGGGCCCGTCCTCCGCGTCCGCGCGGCGCAGCACGGCCTTGACGCGCAGGAGGAGCTCGCGGACGGAGAAGGGCTTCACCACGTAGTCGTCCGCGCCCAGCTCCAGGCCCTGCACCCGGTCGGACTCCTGGCCCTTCGCGCTGACGATGATGACGGACGCCTTGCGCAGCTCGGTGTCCGCCTTGAGCATGCGCAGCACCTCGCTGCCCGCCACGTCCGGCAGCATCAGGTCCAGCAGCACCAGGTCTGGCGGATGCGCGCGCGCCTTGGCGAGCCCGCTCGCGCCGGTGTTGGCCGTCTCCGTTTCGAAGCCCGCCGCCCGCAGGTTGTAGTCGACGAGGCCCGCCAGGTCCTGCTCGTCCTCGATAATCAGGATGCGCGACATGAAGCCCTCTCGAGTCCCTCCGCGCTCAGGGCGCGATGGACGGATTGCAATCTCCACCGGTCAGCGTCAGAGGCGCGGCAATCACCGGGGCGTTGTCGCCCGCGTTGACCTCACGGAGGTAGTTGCACGAACTCCCCAGGAAGCCGGGCGGGGTCCCCGTGGTGATCGCCTCGATGACGAGCGCGTAGTCTCGGCCCACCGGCACGTCCACCGCCAGCTCCAGGCTTCCTCCCGACTGGAGGGTCGCCAGGTCCACTGGGAAGCGGAGGGCCCTGCCCTCGCGTCCCTGGGTGTCCTTCAGCACCACCAGGTCGTCACGCCGCACCTGGGTGCCCAGGCACGTGCGCTGAATCTCGGTGCAGCTGCGGCTGGAGCCCCGCGACACCACGGCCACCTGCAGGGCCTGGACGTCGTTGGCCACCGCGCGCTCCATCGTCAGGGCGAGCGGAAAGCGGCCCGCGGGCTCGGCGTCAGGGCCGCACGCGCCAAGGCCGAGCAGCAACAGCGGGGACAGGAGGCGCAGGCTCATGGGGTGGGGGGCTCCACGCGGATGGTGATGGGAACGCGGCCCCGCTCTTCGCCGGAGGTCAGCGCCACGATGCCGGCGGTGGCGCCAATGGCCACCGCGCCCACGCCCACCCAGAGCCAGGGGCTCTTGTACCAGGGGCGGGAGGACGGGTCGGCGGCGGCGCCGGCGCGCATGGCCCGGGGCGCTACCTGGAAGATGAGCGGCTGGAAGGAGTCTCCCCGGCCCGCGAGCCGGCGCTGCGCCGCGTCCGCGACCTCGAAGTAGTACTCCATCTCGTAGGCCTCGGCCTCGGTGGGCACCTCGTAGGCCGGCAACACCGCGCGGTAGCGCTCGCGGGGGCGGCCGTCGGGGCCTCGCTCACGCGCGAAGTCCACCGAGTTGTAGGCCTCGTCACCGGCGCGCCGGTAGAAGAGGCGCGCGCGGGCGCCCAGCGCCAGGTCCTGGATGGAGGCCTCCACGACGACGGGCTCGCCACCCGGCGGATCAGGGATGGGGTCCACGTCCAGGGTGACGGGGCGGACGCGCCGGCTCTTGATGTCCTCGCGGATGCGCGCGTAGAGGGCGCGCAGCTTGGGCGGGGAGCTGCGGGGGAGCTCGTAGTCCGGCCGGGCCTGGAGCAGCTTCTCGTAGGCGTCGCGCGCCTGGGGCTCGTCCCCCAGGTAGAGGGCTGTGAGGCCCAGCAGGCGGTACATCTCCACCAGCTGATCATCCGTCAGGTCCGGCGCATCCAGGCCTTCCAGGAGGGTGCGACGTGCGTCTTCGAACTCGCCCTGGTCGAACTGCTCGCGGGCCTCGGTGATGGCCGGGCTGGCCGGGCCGAGCTGCGAGAGAACAGGCTCAGGGAAGAGGGGCCGGCTCCAGCCCGGTCGGGCACCCAGGCCCAGCACCAGGAGCAGGGCCCACCCGCGCAACCGCCAGCCGTGTGCGTGCATCGATTCGTACCTATCAAAACGTTATCGAGAGAATCCACGAAGGCCGGCCCATCGGGGGTGACGGCGCGGTGACATCTTCGTGGCGGTGTTGCACGAGGGCGTGTTGACGCTGGAGGGGCCACCCTCTATGTTGCGCGCCCCTTTTGGCCTGGAAGTAGCGTAAATGCTCGTAAAGGTTGATCAAATCAAGGACGCAGGGCTGAAGCTCGAGGAGCCCGTCAATCTCGAGCTGCTCGGTGAGACGCTGGGAGGCGCTGCCTCCGGCGAGGATACCGGATTCCGGGCCACGGCCCCGGCGACGTTGAAGGCGTCGCTGCGCAAGCTGAGCGGCGGCGTGCTGCTGGAGGGGCGCTTCACGGTGGACGTCACCAGCCCCTGCAAGCGCTGCCTCACCGACGTGGCCACGAAGGTGCCCGTGGAGTTCACGCTCAACCTGGTGCCGGAGTCCCTGGCTCGGGGCGACGACTTCAAGGATGACGACGAGAAGGCCATGGAGAAGAAGGAGCGCAGCCAGGGTGAGTCTGGCGGCTCCTTCGAACTGAACGACGCGGATCAGGAACTCTTCGACGGGAAGACCATCAACCTGGACCCCATCGTCCGCGAGCAGCTCCTGCTGGCCCTGCCGATGAACGCCGTGTGCCGGGACGACTGCAAGGGCCTGTGCTCGCAGTGCGGCGCGAACCGCAACGACGTCGCCTGCTCCTGTGAAACCCGGCCCGTGGATCCGCGGCTGGCGCCGCTGAAGAACATCAAGCTCAACAACTGAAGTGAGCCTGGAGTGCAGGGCCGCCTCGTGAGAGGGGGCCCTGAAACGACAAGGGCCGCGGCCTCCACAGGATGGAGACGCGGCCCGTCGTGTTTCGCAGCGCCCGGGAAGGGCGCTGTATGTGGCTGTGTGTCAGGCCTCGGCCTGAGCGACCACTTCACGGCCCTTGTACTGGCCGCAGGACGTGCAGGCGCGGTGAGGCATCACCGGCTCCTTGCAGTTCGGGCACTTGGTCACCTGCACGGCGCTCCGCAGGTTGTTGTTGGCCGCACGGCGGCGGTCGCGACGCATCTTCGAAGTACGCTTCTTGGGGACACCCACGGCTCACCTCTATATTCGACCCCGACCCGGAGCGTTCGCGCCGGTCCGGACCGGTTGAGTCCAATGTCTTTCGCGCTGTGCCGGGGTCCCCGGCTCCGTGCGCAACACTCTCTGCTCGAAACCGGTCTGGGGCGGTCGCACGAAGGCTCCCGTACTCCATGTCCGGCTTCGGAAGGCGGCGGACCCTAGCGGCTCGAAGCCCCCGAGTCAATGCGGCAACGCGGGAGGGCCCGTTATCTCCCGGGCACCGTCTATCTCGGACGGTGCCCGGTGACAACGCCCATGGCGCGGGCGCCATTCTTCCGGCCGTGCCCCGGGGCGTGTCAGCCAGTCGTTGCCCCCCTGGAGGGTTCCTGCTGTGCTGCGCGCCGCCCGCCCCCCGGCGGGTGGGATACCGACACCGATAGCCGCCGGGACGCCTGGCGGGCAAGGAGAGGGTGGGGATGAGGCTGGTGCTGGATGCCATGGGCGGCGATCACGCGCCCGCCGCCCCCGTGGAGGGTGGGGTGCTCTTCGCGCGGGCCCACCCCGGTCACCAGGTGCTCCTGGTGGGGGACGAGGCGAAGGTGGCGCCCCTGCTGGGCAAGCTGCGGCCTCCGTCCAACCTCCAGGTCCACCACGCCTCTGAAGTCGTGGAGATGGACGAGCACGCCTCGACCGCCTTCCGCCGCAAGCGGGACTCCTCCCTCCGGGTGGGCTTCGAGCTGGTGCGGGACGGCCGGGCGGAGGCGCTCGTCTCGGCGGGTAACTCCGGCGCCGTCATGGCCGGGGGCCTGCTCACGCTGGGACGGCTGCCGGGCGTGGAGCGTCCCGCCATCGCCGCGCTCTTCCCCGCGCTCAAGGGTGGCGGCCGGTGCCTGCTCCTGGATGCGGGCGCCAACGTGGATTGCAAGCCGACGCACCTGGCCCAGTTCGCCGTCATGGGGGAGGCCTACGTGCGCGCGCGCATGGGCGTGGCCCGGCCCCGGGTGGCCGTGCTCTCCAATGGAGAGGAGTCCTCCAAGGGGACGCCGCTCACCCGGGAGGCCAGTGGGCTGCTGCGGCGCTCGGATCTGGACTTCGTGGGGTACGTGGAGGGCAAGGACCTCTTCTCCGGCGAGGTGCAGGTGGTGGTGACGGACGGGTTCACCGGAAACGTCGTCCTGAAGACATCCGAGGGCGTGGGCATGGGCGTCATTGGCATGCTGCGTCAGGCCATCGAACGGCGCGGCGGGCTGGCGGAGAAGGTGGGGGCGATGCTGCTCCAGCCCGCGCTGGCCGGGCTTCGCCGGGTGGTGGACTACGCCGAGTACGGCGGGGCGCCCCTGCTGGGCATCCAGGGGGTGGGCATCGTCGCGCATGGGCGCTCCACGCCCCGGGCCCTCTTCAACGCGCTGGGCGCGGCGCTGGCCATGGCGGAGGGGGGCGTGCAGGCGGAGTTGACGCGTTGCATCGGGCGCGCGGGGGCGTGGCTTCCGACCCATCCGAAGGGAAAAAGAGCGACAGACGCGGGCGTTTCCGATTAGAGCCTTCGCCCGGAGCGTGCAGGCCGCCTCGGGCTGGTGGCGGGGCGCCTCGCGGAAATTGCTGGCTCAACCTGGTCAGGTACGGCAACAGGGCGTCCAGCCTGCGGCCCCGGCCGCTGAAGAGGAGGCAGAGTCCGCATGTCGAAGGTCGCGTTCGTGTTCCCCGGGCAAGGCAGCCAGGCCGTGGGGATGGGCAAGGACCTGTATGAGAAGTTCCCCGAGGCCCGGGCCGTGTTCGACGCGGTCGACGCCGCCCTGGGGGAGAAGCTCTCCACCCTCTGCTTCGAGGGCCCGGACGAGGCGCTGAAGCTCACGGCCAACACCCAGCCGGCCATCCTCACGGTGTCGCTGGCGGCGCACGCGGTGTTCGCGAAGCGGGGACCGGTGCCGTCTTTCGTGGCGGGGCACTCGCTGGGCGAGTACTCGGCGCTGGTGGCGGCGGGCGCCATGGACCTGGGCGACGCGGTCCGGGCGGTGCGCGCGCGCGGCACCTTCATGCAGGAGGCGGTGCCCGCGGGCGTGGGCGCCATGGCCGCGGTGCTGGGCCTGGTTCCGGAGAAGGTGAAGGCGGCTTGTGACGCGGCGGCCGAGGGGCAGGTGGTGTCGCCGGCGAACTACAACTCGCCCGAGCAGACGGTCATCGCCGGTGACGCGGCGGCCGTGGAGCGCGCCGGGGTGAAGTGCAAGGAGGCCGGCGCCAAGCGCGTGATGCCCCTGCCGGTGTCTGCCCCCTTCCACTGCGCGCTGATGGCGCCGGTGCAGCCTCGGCTGGCGGAGGTGCTGGGCCGCATCCAGGTGTCCGCGCCGTCCGTGCCGGTGGTGACCAACGTGGAGGCCCGTCCCAACGCGGACGCGTCGCGGGTGGTGCCGCTGCTCCTGGAGCAGGTGAGCTCGCCGGTGCGCTGGATTGAGTGCGTGGAGGCGCTGAAGGCCGAAGGCGTCACCCGCATCATCGAGCTGGGGCCGGGCAAGGTGCTGGTGGGCCTGGTCAAGCGCATCACCAAGGACATCGAGCTGTTCAACGTCGAGGACTCCGCGAGCCTGGACAAGGCGCTCGCGGCACTGGGGGTGGCACCATGAGCGGCTTCAAGGACAAGGTCGTGCTCGTGACGGGTGGCTCGCGCGGCATCGGCCGGGCGTGTGCGGTGGCCTTCGCCAAGGCGGGGGCCTCCACCGTGGTCATCAGCTATGCGGGCAACGAGGCGGCGGCCCAGGAGACGGTGGCCCTGCTCCAGGCGGAAGGCGCCAAGGCGGAGGCCATCCGCTTCGACGTGTCCGACAGCGCCGCCTGCGCCAGCGCAGTGGACGGCATCGTCAAGGGCCACGGCCGGCTGGACGTGCTCGTCAACAACGCGGGCGTCGCGGTGGACGGCCTGGTGATGCGGGTGAAGGACGAGGACTGGGACAAGCAGCTGGACACCAACCTCAAGGGCGCCTTCTCGCTCATCCGCGCTGTCAGCCGGCCCATGATGAAGCAGAAGGGCGGCGCCATCATCAACATCACCTCCGTGGTGGGGGAGATGGGCAACGGCGGTCAGGCGGCCTACTCGGCGTCCAAGGCGGGGCTCATCGGCCTGACCAAGTCCGTGGCGCGCGAGCTGTCCAGCCGGAACATCCGCGTCAACGCCGTGTCCCCTGGCTTCATCGGGACGGACATGACGCATCAGATCAATGACGAGATGCGCCAGAAGATGCTGGAGGGCATCCCCCTGGGTCGGCTGGGCAATCCGGAGGAGGTCGCCGGTGCCGTGCTCTTCCTGGCGGGGGACGCCGCGTCCTACATCACCGGCGAGGTCCTGAAGGTCAACGGCGGAATGTACATGTAACCCACGGTTGGATTGCCGCCGGGCGTGGGATATACCGCGCCCGCTTTCGACATGGTCCGGGAAGCCAGCCGGGCCACATCTGGTTCCTGGAGGGTTCTACACTTATGTCGACGTCAACCATTGAGGCCAAGGTCAAGTCCATCATCGCCGACCAGCTCGGTGTCGGAGAGGATGAGATCAAGCCGGAGTCCTCCTTCATCGAGGACCTGGGCGCGGACAGCCTCGACATCGTGGAGCTCGTCATGGCGATGGAAGAGGAGTTCGAGGTCGAGATTCCCGACGAAGAGGCGGAGAACATCAAGACCGTCAACGACGCCGTCAGCTACATCAACACCCACAAGAAGTAGGCAGCACCACGGCGTGCCGGGGTGCGGGGCGGCGCCGCGTTATGCGCGGCGTCCCCGGTGTCCCAGGCGCCACCGGAGAGGACCGTGTCACAACGTCGAGTCGTCGTCACCGGAACCGGGCTTGTTTCGGCTCTGGGAACCGGAACCGAGAAGAACTGGCAGGCGTTGATCGCCGGCAAGTCGGGTATTGCCCAGGTCACGCGCTTTGACGTTGGCAAAATCGACACGCGCATCGCGGGCGAGGTGAAGGACTTCGAGCCCGAGGCGTTCATCGAAAAGCGCGAAGTGCGCCGGATGGACCTGTATGCGCAGTTCGCGTTGGCCGCCGCGCAGATGGCCGTGACGGAGTCGGGCATTCCCATTGGCCCGGATGCGCCGCACGGCTACATCCCGGAGAAGGTCGGCGTCATCGTCGGCTCGGGCATCGGCGGTATCTCTTCGCTGGAAGAGCAGCACCGCAAGGGGTTGGAGAAGGGGTTCGACCGGTTGTCGCCCTTCTTCATCATCCAGATGATCATCAACATGGCGCCGGGCCTCATCTCCATGCGGTACAACTGCAAGGGGCCGAACTGGGCGCCGGTGTCTGCGTGCGCCACCAGTGCCCACGCCATTGGCGAGGCCTGGAAGTCCATCCGCCTGGGTGAGACGGACGCGGTCATCGCCGGCGGCGCCGAGGCGGCCATCACCCCGTTGGGGCTGGGTGGCTTCTCGGTGATGAAGGCGCTGTCCACGCGCAATGATGATCCGGCCGGGGCCAGCCGTCCCTTCGACAAGGACCGTGACGGCTTCGTCATGGGCGAGGGCGCGGGCATCCTGGTGCTGGAGGAGATGGAGGCCGCGAAGAAGCGCGGCGCCAACATCCTGGCGGAGGTGGTGGGGTACGGCGCCAACTCGGACGCGTACCACGTCACCCAGCCGGCGCCGGAAGGCGAGGGCGCGGCGCGCTGCATGCGGCTGGCGCTCCAGTCCGCGGGGATGAACCCGGAGGACGTGGGCTACATCAACGCTCACGGCACCTCGACGCCGTTCAACGACGCGAATGAGACGAAGGCCATCAAGACGGTGTTCGGCGACCACGCGCGGAAGATCGCCGTGTCGTCGACCAAGTCGATGACGGGCCACATGCTCGGCGCGGCGGGTGGCTTCGAGGGCGTGGTCAGCGCGCTGGCGCTGGCGCGCAACATCCTGCCGCCCACCATCAACCAGACGACGCCTGATCCGGACTGCGACCTGGACTACGTGCCCAACCAGGCGCGTGAGGCCCGGGTGGACGCGGTGATGAGCAACTCGTTTGGCTTCGGCGGCACCAACGCCGTGCTGGTGTTCAAGCGCTTCTAGCAGTCCCAGGAGAAACCCGCGTGAAAGTCATCCTCGCTTCAGACCACGCGGGACTGGAGCTCCGGCAGGAGCTGGTGGCCGCGCTCACCGCGCGGGGCGTGGCCCACGAAGACGTGGGTCCCGTCACGCGGGACTCGGTGGACTATCCGGACTTCGCCGCGCGGGTGTCCCGCGCCGTGGCGTCCGGGGAGGCCACCCTGGGCGTGCTGGTGTGTGGCACTGGCATTGGCATGAGCATCGTCGCCAACAAGCACAAGGGCATCCGGGCGGCCCTGTGCACCACGGAGTTCGAGGCCCGGATGGCCCGGGCCCACAATGACGCCAACGTGCTGTGCCTGGGCCAGCGCGTGGTGGGGGCCGGCGTGGGCCGCGCCATCCTGGAGGCGTTCCTCAGCACTGCTTTCGAAGGCGGCCGCCACGAGCGGCGCGTCCAGATGATTCGCGAGGCCGAGTCCCAGGGCTAACGGCCCCGCCGTACCCGTCGTTCGAGGGAGTCCGCCATGGAGAACATCCGTACGCTGGCCGAAGTGGACCCGGAGATTGCCCGCGTCCTCCGCGAGGAGACCCAGCGCCAGGAGGAAGGGCTGGAGCTCATCGCTTCGGAGAACTTCGTCTCTCCGGCGGTGATGGAGGCGGTGGGCTCGGTGCTCACCAACAAGTACGCGGAAGGCTACCCTGGCAAGCGCTACTACGGCGGCTGCGAGGTGGTGGACGTCGCGGAGAACCTGGCCATCGCCCGCGCCAAGGACCTGTTCGGCGCGGACGCGGTCAACGTGCAGGCGCACTCCGGCAGCCAGGCCAACATGGGCGCCTTCATGGCGCTGATGAAGCCGGGCGACACCATGCTGTCGCTCGACCTCAACTCCGGCGGTCACCTCACCCACGGCGCCACGTTCAACTTCTCCGGCAAGCTCTACAAGGTCGTCCACTACGGCCTGACGCGTGACACGGAGACCATCGACTTCGCGCAGGTGGAGTCGCTGGCCAAGGAGCACAAGCCGAAGGTCATCGTCGTGGGCGCCAGTGCGTACCCGCGCACGCTGGACTTCGCGAAGTTCCGAGAGATCGCCGACGCGGTGGGCGCGGCCATGCTGGTGGACATGGCGCACATCGCCGGCCTGGTGGCCGCGGGCGTGCACCCCTCGCCGGTGCCGGTGGCGGACATCGTCACCAGCACCACGCACAAGACGCTGCGCGGTCCGCGTGGCGGCTTGGTGCTGAGCCGCGAGCCCTACGCCAAGGCCATCAACAGCCAGATCTTCCCCGGCATCCAGGGCGGTCCGCTGATGCATGTCATCGCCGGCAAGGCGGTGGCCTTCAAGGAGGCGCTGTCGCCGGAGTTCAAGGCGTACCAGCGGCAGATTGTCGCCAACGCGAAGGCGCTGGCGGAGGCGCTCCAGCGCGCGGGCCTGCGGCTGACGTCCGGTGGCACGGACAACCACCTGATGCTGGTGGACCTGCGCCCCAAGAAGCTCACGGGCAAGGTGGCCGAAGCGGTGCTGGACAAGGCCGGCATCACCGTGAACAAGAACATGATTCCGTTCGACCCGGAGAAGCCGATGACCACGTCCGGCGTCCGGGTGGGCACGCCGGCCATCACCACGCGCGGCATGCGCGAGGCGGAGATGGCGGTGGTGGGGCGGCTCATCGGCGAGGCGCTGGACGCCGCGCAGGACGACGCCGCGCTGGCCCGCATCAAGGGGCAGGTGAAGGAGCTTTCGCAGGGATTCCCGCTCTACGCATCGCGGTTGAAGTAGATTGGCGGGCCGTACCCTTCCATGCGCTGCCCCTTCTGTCAGGACGCCGAGAACAAGGTCATCGACTCCCGTGAGTCACACGAGGGCTCCGTCATCCGGCGGCGCCGCGAGTGCCTGACCTGCAAGCGCCGCTTCACCACGTATGAGCGGGTGGAGGAGCTCTACCCGCTCATCGTGAAGAAGGACGGGCGGCGCGAGGCGTTCGACCGGGAGAAGATCGTCAACGGGCTGAAGAAGGCGTGTGAGAAGCGGCCCGTGTCCGCGGATCAGCTCGAGGAGACGGTGGTCGCCATCGAGCGGCAGCTGCAGGGCATGGGCGAGAAGGAAGTGCCCTCGTCCGTCATCGGCGAGGAGATCATGCGCCGGCTGCGGCAACTGGACGAGGTGGCCTATGTCCGCTTCGCGTCCGTGTACCGCAGCTTCCGCGACATCGCGGAGTTCATGGACGAGCTGAAGGCCCTGCGCGAGGCGGAGGCGCGCGAGCAGCGCCAGTCGCCTCCCTCGGCACCGGTGGACAAGGGCGGTTAGAGAAAGCACATGCGGCTGTTGACACGGGCAAGGTTGGAAGCGACACGGGCGCCCCGGGCGAAGCGAGCAGCGGACTTCGACCGGGCGGTGGCTGAGTTCTTCATGCGCATCGCGCTGGAGGAAGCCGCCAAGGGCCTGGGCCGCACCAGCCCCAACCCCGTCGTGGGCGCGGTGCTGGTGAAGGGCGGGCGCATCATCGCCCGCGGCTACCACAAGAAGGCGGGCAGCGCGCACGCGGAGGTCGTCGCACTGGAGGCCGCCGGTGCGCGCGCGAAGGGCGCGGACCTCTACACCACGCTGGAGCCGTGCGACCACTACGGGCGTACCCCGCCGTGCAGCATGGCCATCATCGAGGCGGGCGTCCGGCGCGTCATCTGCGCGTCGGCGGACCCCAACCCGAAGGTGAGTGGCAAGGGCGTGGCGCGGATGCGGCGCGCCGGCCTCAAGGTTCTCACGGGCGTGCTCGCGGAGGAGGCGGACCGCCTCAACCGGCCCTTCTTCAAGATGATTCGCACCGGCCTGCCCTGGGTGACGCTCAAGGCGGCGGTGACGCTGGATGGGAAGCTGGCCACCGCCACCGGTGACTCGCGCTGGGTGACGGGGGCGCCGGCGCGCGCCTGGGTCCACCGGCTGCGTGACTCCGTGGACGTCATCCTGGTGGGCGCGAACACCGTCCGGAAGGACGACCCGAAGCTGACCACGCGGCTGCCCGGAGGCGGTGGGAAGGACCCGCTGCGCGTGGTGGTGGACAGCCACCTACGCCTGTCCCCGGGCTACACCGTCTTCACTCAGCGCAGCCCCGCGCGCACCGTGGTGGCCACGCTGGAGGACCCGGAGGGCCGCAAGGCGCGGCGCTTCCTGGCCCAGGGTGTGGACGTCTGGCAGCTCCGCGAGAAGTCGGGACAGGTGGACCTCAAGGCCCTGCTGCGGCGGCTGGCGAAGGGCGGCCACAACCACGTCATGGTGGAGGGCGGCGCGGAGATGTACGGCTCCTTCCTGCGCGGCCACCTGGCGGACTCGCTGTCGCTGTTCCTGGCGCCCAAGCTGATTGGCAGCCCGGGCTTGTCGTGGGCCGGCGACCTGGGTGTGAAGGAGATGGCCCAGGCCCTGGCGGTGAAGGACCTCGCCTTCGAACGCCACGGTGACGACATCCTGCTCCAGGCGCTGCTGTAGGACACGAGCGGCCGTGGGCGTAGACGGGGCCGGTCCGTTATAAGCGGCCCCATGTTTACCGGCCTCATTCAGGACCTTGGCAGGGTGGAGCGCGTCATTCCCGGTGGGATGACCGACCTGTGGATTCACACCTCGCTGGGCGCGGCGGCCTTCGAGCTGGGCGAGTCGATTGCCGTCAACGGCGCCTGCCTTACGGTGGTGGAGCGCACGGGCGACACCTTCCGCGTTCAGGCCGCGCCAGAGACGCTGCGGCGGACGACGCTGGCGTCCGTGAAGCCCGGAGACCGGGTGAACCTGGAGCGGGCCCTGGCGCTGGGTGACCGGCTGGGCGGGCACCTGGTCTCTGGCCACGTGGACGCCGTCAGTGAGGTGCTGGAGACGTACCCGGAGGGGGGCTCCTGGGTGATGGGGTTCCGGCTGCCGGAGGAACTGGCGCCGTACTTCATCGAGAAGGGCTCGGTGGCCATCGACGGCATCAGCCTCACCGTCAACACGCTGGATGCGGACCGGTTCCGGGTGCAGCTCATCCCGGAGACGCAGGAGCGCACCACCTTGAAGGCGCGGGGCGTGGGCTCGAAGGTGAACCTGGAGGCAGACCAGATTGGCAAGTACGTGGCGCGGCTGTTCGCGCTCCAGCGGGGCCAGGGTGCCCCCAGGGGCGGTGGCGGGCTGACGGCGGCGGCCATCGCGGCCGCGGGGTTTGGCACGCCGTAGCAGGCGACGCCGGGCCCCGGGGTGGTGTAGGAAGCGCGGCATGCCTCGCTACTTCGACGGTGACTTTCTACCCCCCAAGGGCCGCTTCGCCATCTGCGTGGCCCGCTTCAACGGCTTCATCACCGAGGAGCTGGCCAAGGGCGCCGTGGACACGTTGGTGCGCCACGGCGTGGCTGACGCGGACATCGACGTGTACCGCTGCCCCGGAACCTATGAGCTGCCCGGTCTGGTCCGGCGCGTGACGGAGACGCGGCAGTACGTGGGCGTCGTCACTCTGGGCGCCGTCATCCGGGGCGGGACGCCGCACTTCGACTACGTGGCGGGCGAGTGCGCCAAGGGCATTGGCGCGGTGGCCTTCGAGGCCGCGGCGGCCACCCCGGCCACGACGGTCACCTTCGGCGTGCTGACGACGGACACGGTGGAACAGGCCATCGACCGGGCGGGCGTGAAGGCGGGGAACAAGGGAGCGGAGGCCACACTGGCCTGCATCGAGATGGTCAATCTTTACGCGAAGATGTCGGCGACGGACGGAAGGAAGGCGTAGGTCATGGGCGCGCGAAGAACGGGACGTGAGCGTGCGCTGCAGGCGCTCTACCAGTTGGAGATGGCCACCGCGACGACGGCCGAGGCGCTGGAGTCGGCCTGGTCGGCCGCCGAGGAGAGCAACAAGCGGGACCCGGACGCGGTGAGGTTCGCCCGGGAACTGGTGGAAGGTGTGCAGTCCCATCGGGACGAAATCGACCAGCTCATCGAACGGCACAGCCACAACTGGCGCCTGGACCGCATGTCGCGCATCGACCGGAACGTGCTGCGCCTGGGTATCTTCGAGCTGAAGTACCGCCCGGACATCCCCCGCAAGGTGTCCATCAACGAGGCGGTGGAGCTGGGCAAGAACTTCGGCAATGAAGAATCGAGCGCGTTCGTCAACGGGCTCCTGGACCGCGTCGCGGTCGCCTTGAACAAGCCGTGAGCCGCTGACGCCAGCCGCGAGGGACGCGCCGTGAGCCAGACGACGACGCACGACATCGGATTGGAGGGCCTGGACACGCTCGGCGGGGTGGACGCGCTCTGCCTCTTCATCGCCGAGGATGACCGGCCCCTGCCGTCCTCCGCGGGCTTCGTGGACTGGCGGCTGTGTGGCTCGCTCTCGCGGGTGCTCAAGGCCGGCTTCTTCACGGGCGCAAAGGATGACTGGCTGCTGCTGCCCTCGGACGGAAAGCTGGCGGTGCCCCGTATCTTCGTCGTGGGGCTGGGCGCGCGTCAGCGGCTGGACGCGGGCACGTTGAACGACGCGATGGCTGAAGCGGGACGGGTGCTGTCCAAGGCCCGGGTGGAGTCCGTGGCGCTGGAAGTGCCCGCCGGTGGCCAGGTGGAGGACGCCGCGCGGGCAGAGGCTTTCCAGAAGGGCTTCCTGCCCGCGTTCAAGGGCGGACGGGTGGCGGTCCTGGCGGACAAGGGACTCGTCAAGTCGCTGCCTGCACGCAAGGGCTGACGCTCGGCGGGCGGGCGGGCCTTCTGCTAGCATGTCTCGCCCGGGGCGAGCGCACATGCGTGTCAAGGTGTTGATTGTCGAGGACTCGAAAGCATCGCGCGAGTACATCGCCGCGATGGTCGAGGCCGTGGAGGGCGTCGAGGTGGTGGTGACCTCGAGCGGCTTCGAGGCCCTGAAGCTGCTGCCGCGTCACCGCTTCGAGCTCATCATCACCGACATCAACATGCCTGACATCAACGGGCTGGAGCTCATCAACTTCGTCAAGAAGAACCCCAACTACCGCGAAGTGCCGCTCTTCATCATCACCACGGAGGGGCGCGATCAGGACCGCGAGCGCGGGCTCGCGCTGGGCGCCGCGGAGTATCTGGTCAAGCCCTTCCTCCCCGGGAGCCTCGAAGCGCTCCTGCGGCGCTACCTGAAGCTGCCGTGAGTCCGGGAAGCAAGGCGCTGGCCGAGTTCGTGGCCGAGGCGACGGAGATTCTCGACGCCCTGGCCAGGGACTTGCTCGTGCTCGACGAGCGCCGGGGCTACGAGGCGGACCCGGACCTGGTCAACGGCATCTTCCGCGCGGCGCATTCGCTCAAGGGGTTGTCCGGGCTGTTCGGCCAGGAGCGCATCTCCCGGCTGGCGCATGGGACGGAGGACCTGCTCGACAGGCTTCGGCTGGGGAAGCTGCTGCTGGACGGCGCGGTCCTGGATGCGCTGATTGAAGCGCTGGATGCGTTCCAGGCGCTGCTGGGCGAGGCCGCTCGCGGCACGGAGAGCGAAAGCCTGTCCGCCCGCGTGGAGGCGATGGCCGCGCGGATGGCGTCGATGGGCGCTCCGACGGAGGTTGCCGCGGACGACCCGCTGGACCGGTTGGAACTGGAGGCGCAGGTCCGCTCCGTCTTCACGGAGTACGAGGAACACCGGCTGCGGGAGAACGTGCGGCGGGGTGTGTCGCTGTGGCGCGTACGGGCCGCCTTTGATTTGTCCGACTTCGACAAGGGACTGGCGGAGCTCAACGCGAGGCTCAAGCCGCTGGGCGAGGTCATCAGCACGCTGCCGTCCGCGCAGCCGGGTGGCGCGCATGGCATCGCGTTCGACCTGATTTTCGGTGCGCAGGTCGACCGTGTGTCCCTGGAGACGGGACTGAAGGGGACGCCCGCGGAGCTGTCCGCGCTGACGGTGCGCCCGGCCGCGGCGGCTGCGACGAGCGCGCTGCTTCAGGCCGCGCAACCCGCCGCGACGATTCGCGCGTCCGGGGGAGCGAAGTCGGAGACGCGGCCTGGAGACGCGGCGACGCACGATGGGGACGCAGGCTCTGCTCAGGACGCAGCGGCAGGGGGCCTCGCGGCACCTGATGTGCCCGTCCGCGTGACTGATGCGGCCCCAGAGGCGTCGCGGAAGGGCGCAACGCCCTCGCGCGGCTCCCGAAGCTCCGCAATCCGAGGCACGTCCGCGGACGCCAAGGATTCGCCTGTGGCGGGACATTCGACGTCGCCCAAGGGCGGCGGCAAGAAGAAGGGTGCGCGCGCGACGCCCGCTGCGATGCCTCCCGAGGCGCAGCCGCCGCTCCTTTCGCACGTACCGGAAGACACGGAGCCCGGGCTCCTGGAATGGCCCACGTCGGACGCCGACGTACCTGCCAATGCCGGCGGCTCGCCTTCACCGACTCCCGTGCCCGGACCCTCCAGCGTGCCCGTCGTCGCCTACCTCCAGGGCGCCGCCAAGGCATCACCCAAGGGGCTCTCGGTAGCCCCAGCGGCACCGGCTGGCGCCCCCGTGAGCGCCCCAGCGGCGCTGACGGCGGACACGTCGCTGCGCTCCCTGACGCAGACCGTGCGGGTGGACATCGGTCGCCTGGATGGCCTCATCAACATGGTGGGCGAGTTGCTGCTCATCAAGGCCAACCTCCAGCGGCTCGCGGAGTCCGCGAGGCAGGACGGCGCGGTGGCGCTCTCCAAGCTGTTCGGCCAGGAGCTGGCGCGCGAAACGCGAGGCCTGGAGCGCAAGCTGGAAGCCCTCCAGGAAGGCCTCCTCGAGGCGCGGATGGTCCCCGTAGGCCAGGTGTTCGACAAACTGGCACGGCTGGTGCGCCGCATCACCCGCGAGGCGGGCAAGGAAATCGAGCTCGCCATCAGCGGCGGCGAGGTGGAGCTGGACAAGCTCATCGTCGAGGAACTCAGCGACCCGCTGATGCACCTCATCCGCAATGCCATCGACCACGGCGTCGAATCCCCCGACGCCCGTCTGGCCGCGGGCAAGCCCCGTCGCGCGGTGGTGGGCCTGCGCGCCGAGCAGAAGGGCAACCACGTCGTCATCGAGGTGAGTGACGACGGCTCCGGCATCGACGAGGTGCGCGTGCGCGAGGTGGCCATCACGCGCGGCCTCATCACCTTTGCGCAGGCCCAGGAGATGAGCCGGAGGGAGCTGCTCAACCTCATCTTCCAGCCCGGCTTCTCCACCGCCCGCAGCGTGTCCGAGCTCTCCGGCCGGGGCGTCGGCCTGGACGTGGTGAAGAACAACCTGGGCAACCTGTCGGGCATCATCGACGTGTGGAGCGAGCGCGGAAAGGGCACCGCCTTCCACCTCACGCTCCCCGTCACGCTGGCCATCATTCGCGCGCTGCTGGTGGGCGTCAGTGGCCGCACCTACGCGGTGCCGCTCAACAGCGTGCTGGAAATCATCTCCGTCCAGCCCAAGGACATCCGCACCGTGGAGCGGCGCGAGGTCCTGGACCTGCGCGGACAGACGTTGCCCTTCGTGCGGCTGTCTCGCATGTTCGCCCTGCCGGAGCGCCCGGTGAGCCGCCACTTCGTGGTGGTGGTGGGCCTGGCCCAGGAGCGCCTGGGCATCGCCGTGGACGAATTGCACGGTCAGCAGGACATCGTCACCAAGCCCCTGGGGGGCCGGCTCCAGTCCGTCCGGGGCATCTCCGGCGCCACCGACCTGGGCAACCGGCGCACCGTCCTGGTGCTGGACGTGGCGGCGCTCCTGGAAGAGGGCATGGCAGTGGAGCGGCGTCGCGCCTGACCCTCGCTGCGGACGGGCGCGCCGGCTGCTATCCTGCGTCGCTGTGTCCCGGTTCTCGGAACTGCTCGACGACTTCTTCTACCGTCCTGACGAGGACGTCTCCGGGCTCCAGGATTTCGCGGCGGGCAGCGACGGCGTATTGCCCGCGGCCCCCGAGGAGGTGCCCGAGGAGTACCTGGCCTTCCGCCTGGAAGGGGAGTGCTACGCGGTCCCCATCCGGGGGGTGCGTGAAATCTCCAAGGTTCCGCCGCTGACGGAGATTCCCCGCGCCGAACCTCAACTCCTGGGGGTGATGAACCTGCGCGGTGAGCTGCTGCCCGTGTACGACGTCAAGATGCGGCTGCGGCTGGCGGAGCGGGCGCCCCTGGTCGCCGGGCCCGACGCGCCGGCTCCGCCTCGGAGTGCTCGCATCCTCGTGCTGCGCACGGAGACGGGGCCCGCGGGGGTGTGGGTGGATGGCGTGGTGGGCGTGGTGAAGCTCAAGCCGTCCATGCTGGAGGCACCGCCACCGGGGATGCGCGTGGGTGACAGGGATTGCGTGGTGGGCATGGGCCGGCGTGGCCCCATGCTCTACATCCTCTTGGACGCGGAACAGGCGCTCGCCCCATGAAGGACTCCGTCAACCTGCTGTCGCGGCGTCCCCACGCGGTCCCGGATGAAGTGTCCTCGGCCGCGGACACGGTGGTGCAGCTCTGTGCCTTCTTCATCGGCGCGGAGGAGTACGTGTTGGACATCATGCGGGTGGAGGAAATCCTCCCGCTCCAGCGCATCACCCCCATCCCCCACGCCCCGGCGTTCGTGGAGGGCGTGCTTCACCTGCGTGGCCTCATCCTGCCGGTGGTGGACCTGCGGTGCCGGCTCCTGGGCACGCCGGGGCCGGAGACGCCGAAGACGCGGCTGCTGGTCTGCAAGCTGGGCTCGCGGCGCGTGGCGGTGAAGGTGGACCGGGTGGCGGAGGTGCTGCGCGTGCGGCGCGGCGACATCAAGCCCGCGCCCGCGCTGATGGTGGCGGGACACACGCCCTTTGTCGTCGGCGTCTGTGGACCACCGGACCGGCTCCGGCTGCTGCTGGACCTCAAGGCATTGCTGCGCGTGGAGTTGGAGCGCGAATCTTCAAGGAACACGACGTAGGCGCACAAATGGGGGATTGAGATGGGCCATCAAGGACTGGAGCAGCACCGTAAAATCCTCGGCATCCTCTTCATCGTCATCAACGGGCTGTCGGTGCTCATCGCCGTGGGAGTGATGCTGTTCTTCGGGGCGATGGGCGGGATGTTGCCAAGCGCGAAGCCCGAGGAACGGGCGCTGATTGTTGCCCTGGGCATGGGCGTGGGCGGGTGCCTGGCGCTGCTGGGGTTGCCGGGTGTCATCACCGGCTTCGGGTTGCTGTACCGCAAAGCGTGGTCGAGGACGCTGACACTGGTGTTGGGCATCCTCGCCATTCCCAATGTCCCGCTGGGCACGGCCCTGGGGGCCTACGCACTCTGGTTCTACCTTCAGCCAGGCTCTGACCAGGTCTTCGACACATGAGCCCCCGCTCCGAGCCCCCGGTCGAGGAAGAGGCGCGCTACCTCGCACTCCAGTCGCTGGACCCGTGCACCGCGGGCGTTCTGGAGATTCTCGTCGCCGGCTTGCATGACGAGAGCTGGCGCGTGCGCCACGTCGCGGCGGAGGCCCTCAAGCGGATGCCCGCCTCGAGCGAGCTCGCGGCCCGGCTCATCTCCGTGCTGGGGGAGCGAGGGGAGACGGGGGCTCGGAATGCGGCGGCGGAGGCGCTCGCGGGGCTGGGCAGTGTCGCGTTGGGCCCGTTGGTGGGCCTGCTGGCCCATCCGGACCCGGACCAACGCAAGTTCGCCGCGGACATCCTTGGCCAACTGGGGCAGCGCGAGGCGGAGGGTCCCCTGGTGCGTTCGCTCTCGGACGTGGACCTCAACGTGCGTGTGTCCGCGGCGGAGGCACTGGGACGCATCGGCGGCGCGCAAGCCGTCACCGCGCTGGAGTCGCTGCTGGCCGAACCGGAGCCGCTGCTTCGCCTGTCCGCCCTGGAAGGGTTGACGCTGCTTCAGCATGCGGCGCCCCTACCGCTGGTGAAGGCCTTGCTGGAGGA
Source organism: Myxococcus sp. CA023 (assembly GCF_010998615.1). Classification (GTDB taxonomy): domain Bacteria; phylum Myxococcota; class Myxococcia; order Myxococcales; family Myxococcaceae; genus Myxococcus. Next base: position 44,573 of record NZ_JAAEAH010000037.1, read on the forward strand.
CCCTCGGCTTCAGCGGAGCGCCTACCGGATGCTGGGCCTCATTCCGGAGGCGGACGCGACGGTGCGCATCTGCCAGGGGCTCACGTCGGAGTTGCGCTCGGTGCGAGAGGCGGCGCTGTCCGCGCTGGGGACCCAGGCCGCGCGTTCCGCGGGTGCGCGGCGCGGCGAGCTCGAAGCGGTGGTGCGGAAGGCGCTCTTGCCCCTGCCCGGCATGACGCCGCGACTGACCGAGGCGCTGGCGTCCGAGGACGTCATGGTGCGCGCGGGCACGCTGGTGGCGGTGGCCTCGCTGGGCGATGCTTCGCTGGCCGTGCCCGTGGCGGAGTGTGCGCGCGAGGCGCGGCTGCTGCGCGAGGTGCTGCGCACGCTGGGCGGGTTGGGGCCGGACGGCGGGCGCACCTTGCTTCATCACCTGCCGGACCTGTCCCTGCCGGCGCGGGCCGCCGCGGCCGAAGCGCTGGTGGACCTGGTCGACGCCTCGGCGGTGGCTCCGCTGTGCGCGTTGCTGGAGTGGGTGGAGGACGAGCTTCGCGCGGTGGTGGTGCGTGCCTTGGGGCGGACAGGTGCGGCCTCGGCGGTGTCGCCGCTCGTCGCCCTGCTGGAAGAGCCATCCCTCGCGGGTGCGGCGACGCGCTCCCTGGCCGGGCTGGCGGAATCGTGCCGGCCGGCGGTGCTGGAGGCGCTGGAGGACGCGGTGGCGCGCAGGGCCACGCCCGCGGCGGTCGCCGCCCTGGCCCGCGTGGGCGGCGTGCCGGCCCTGCCTACGTTGAAGCGGCTGGCGCGGGACGAGGACCCTCGGTGGCGCGCGGCGGCGGTGGTGGCGGCGTGTGAGCTGGATGGCGACGTCGGTCGGGAGTTGGTGCGCGCGGCGCTCGCGGATGAGTCCGTGCCGGTGCGCATCGCGGGCACGCGGGCCCTGGCGCGACTGGGCGGACCGGACGCGGGCGCGCTGCTGTCACCGGTCCTGAGGGACGAGGACCCCTCCGTGCGGGTGGCCGCGGTGGAGGCTGCGGGGGACTGCGGCGCGTTGGACCGGGTGCCGGACCTGGTGGCCCTGACGCGGGATGCGGATGGAGCGCTGGCGGTGGCCGCGGTGCGGGCCCTGGCGCGGATGGGAGCGGCGGGCCCAGGGGTGTTGCGGGAGGCCGCGGGGCATCCGGACGTGGAGGTGGTGAAGGCGTCGCTGGTGGCGGGGGCGGAGTCGTCGGCCGGGGTGACGGTGGCGCTGTCCCTGCTGCGTCATGCGCGCTGGGATGTCCGCGCAGCGGCGGCGCGAGTGCTGGGAGATTCGGCGGGGCCTGAGTGTCTGTCCGCCGCCCGGGAGGCGCTGGAGGCGGAGTCGGACGCCCTGGCGCTGCGAGCCCTCTCCGATGCCGTGGAGCGCCTGCTCCGGCGCTGAGAGGGCTCCATGGCACGCTTCGACGACGGACGTCCGGAGATGTCAGCGGAGGAGTTCCGTCTCCTCCGGGACCACGTGTATTCGCACTGCGGCATCCTGGTGCACGAGGACATGAAGTTCGTGATGGAGCGCCGGCTGTGGCCCCGGCTGGAGTTGCTGGGGCTGCCAGACTACGGCGCGTACCACCGCCACCTGCGCTACGACGCCAACCGGCACGCCGAACTGGAGGCGGCCGTCGAATCCCTCACCACTCACGAGACGTACTTCTTCCGCGAGCCCACGCAGCTCAAGGCCTTCACGGACGAACTGTTCCCGGTGGTGGAACAGCGCAACGCGCGGCTACGGCGCCTGCGGGTGTGGTCCGCGGGGTGCTCGTCCGGGGAGGAGGCCTACACGCTGGCGATGCTCCTCAAGGACAGCCGCCGCTTCGACGACTGGGACGTGGAAGTCCTGGGCACGGACATCTCCCGGCGCGTGTTGGCTATGGCGCGGCGAGCGGAGTACGGACCTTCCGCGCTGCGCGCCACCTCGCCGGAATTGCTGGAACGCCACTTCGTTTCGCTGGGCAACAGCCGCGTGCGCGTCCGGGACGAAGTGCGCGCCTGGGTGTCGTTTGGCCACCACAACCTGCTGGACGAGGTGGGGAGCCAACTGGTGCCACGCATGGACGTGGTGTTCTGCCGCAACGTGCTCATCTACTTCGACCTGGCGGCACGCCGGAAGTTCCTGCGCATTGTTCGGGACCGGCTGGTGCCAGGGGGGTACCTGCTGCTGGGACACTCAGAGAACCTGCTGAATCTGGGCTCGGACTTCGAGTTCGTTCACCTGCGCGGGGACCTGGTGTACCGGAGGCCGGAGTTGGACGAAGGAGCGCGTCGATGAGCAGCAAGGGCGTCATCTCCGTACTGGTCATCGACGACTCGGCCCACAACCGGCGCACCCTCTCCACGATGTTGGAGTCGGAGCCGGACGTGCGAGTGGTGGACCGCGCGGCGGATGGCGAAGAGGGGCTGAAGAAGGTCGTGGACCTGAAGCCCGACGTGGTGACGCTGGACCTGGAGATGCCGAAGCTCGGGGGCTACACGTTCCTCCGCCTGCTGATGCGCACGGCGCCCACACCCGTCATCGTCATCTCCAGCTATTCGCACCGCTCGGATGTCTTCAAGGCGCTGGAGTTGGGGGCGTTCGACTTCATCGCCAAGCCGCAGCACCCGACGTTCGAGGCCATGGAGGCGCTTCGGGTGGAGCTGCTGGAGAAGGTTCGGGCGGCGCGGCACGTGCGCCCCGGTTACCGGCACGCGGCGCCAGGGGCTCGCGCCATGGCGGTGGCGGGCGAGCCGCCGCTGGTGGTGGCCGTGGGCGCCTCCACGGGGGGGCCCCCCGCGGTGCAGCGGGTGCTGGAGGGACTGGCCGTGGAGCCCACGCCGTGCGTGTTGGTCTGCCAGCACATGCCGCCGCAGTTCACCCGCGCCTTCGCGGACCGGTTGGACCGCATCGGCCCCTTCACGGTGTCGGAGGCCCGTGACGGAGACCTGGTACAGCCCGGGCACGTGTACATCGCTCCAGGCGGGCGGCACATGGTGGTGGCCGAGCGGGGTTCCCGGCTGGAGCTGCACACGCCGCCGCCCACGCCCGTGGACAAGTACGCGCCCAGCGTGGACCGCCTCTTCGCCAGCATGGCGCAGGTGCTCGGCGCCAAGGCCCTGGGGGTGGTGCTCACAGGCATGGGCGCCGACGGCGCGGAGGGCGCGCGCGCGGTGCACCGCGCTGGCGGCGAGGTCTGGGCGCAGTCGGAGGAGACCTCGGTGGTGTTCGGCATGCCGGGGGAGGCCATCGCCACCGGGGCGGTGAAGCGGGTGATTCCACTGGGTGACATCGGCCCGGCGCTCGCGGCCCTGGCGCGGCGGCGGCGCTGAAACTCCGGCCCCTGGCGCACGGGTGCTAACGTCCCCGGTCCATGACGCAGCAGATTCGAGCCTTGGTGGTGGATGACTCGCAGGCGATGCGGCGCAGCATCATGTACGCGTTGCAGCGCCTGTCCGGCGTGGTGTGTACCGAGGCCCAGGACGGCGCCGAGGGCTTGAAGAAGCTGACGCAGGGCCGCTTCGACCTGGTGCTCACGGACATCAACATGCCACTGATGGACGGGCTGAAGCTCATCAGCCACATCCGGCAGGCGACCGAGTACCGGAACGTCCCCATCATCGTCGTCACCACGGAGGGTGCGGCGGCGGACCGGGAGCGCGCGATGAAGCTGGGCGCGAGCGCGTACCTGGTGAAACCCGTGCAGGCGAAGGTCGTGCTGGATACCGTTCGGGACCTGCTGAAGCTGGACTGAAGGCGAGCGCGCACGAATGGATTCCGTCCTGCGGGTGGAGGGCCTGGAGAAGGCGTACGGCGAGGTGAAGGCCGTGCAGGGGCTTACCTTCGAGGTGGCGCCCGGCGAGGTGCTCGGGTTGGTGGGGCCCAACGGCGCGGGGAAGACGTCCACGTTGCGGTGCCTGGCGGGCATCCTGCCGCCCAGCTCGGGCCGCATCCTGGTCGCGGGATATGACTTGTCGCGGACGCCGGTGGACGCGAAGCGTGCGCTGGCCTTCCTGCCGGACGAGCCGCGCTTCTTTGAATACCTCACGGTGTGGGAGCACCTGAACTTCACGGCGCGGCTCTACGGCGTGGAGGACTGGGAGGAGCGGGGCCGCGCGCTGCTGGAGGAGATGGAGCTGACGGGCAAGGAGAAGTCCCTGCCGGGCGAGCTGTCACGAGGCATGAAGCAGAAGCTGTCCATCGCCTGTGGCTTCCTGCATTCGCCAAAGCTCATCCTCCTGGACGAGCCACTCACCGGCCTGGACCCCATCGGCATCCGGCGGATGAAGGCGTCGCTGCGGCGCCGGGCGGAGCAGGGCGCGGCCCTGGTGTTGTCCTCGCATCTGCTGCCGCTGGTGGAGGAGTTGTGCCACCGGCTGCTCGTCATCGCGGGCGGCAAGGCCATGGCGCTGGGCAGCCTGGAAGACATCCGCGCGCGACTGAGTGGCGCGGAAGGGGAGCACGCCTCGCTGGAAGAGCTCTTCGTCCGAATCACCAGCGCGGGAACGCAGGCGCCGTGAGCTTCCCTCGCGCGGTGGCCTTCCTCTGGGCCGCGACCTGGCGCAATCGCATCCGGCGGCAGTTGGAGCGGCTGCGCAAGCCGCGCTACCTCCTGGGCGCGCTGGTGGGCGCGGCGTATCTCTATTCCGTCTTCTTCCGGCGTTTGGACTTCCGTGGGTCGGTGGGCACGGTGTCCGAGGGTGTGCGGTTGTTCGCCGAGTTGTCGCTGGTCGGCTCCGCGCTGGGGACATTGTTCGCCGCGTGGGCGCTGGGCCGGGACCGGCCGTCGCTGACATTCTCGGAGACGGAGGTGGTGCAACTCTTCCCCGCGCCGGTCCCTCGCAGGGCCCTGCTGCAATACAAGCTGGTGCGCGGGCTCCTGGGCACGTCGCTGGGCGCGCTGTTCGCCACGCTGTTCCTCGGGAGGACCATCAGCCCGCACCCCGCCCTCTTCTTCGTGGGGGCGTGTCTGGCCTTGGGCACGCTCTATCTGCACTCGACGGCGGCGTCCTTCGTGCGCACGCGGCTGTCGGCATGGGGCCTCTGGGGCCAAGTGGTCCGCTGGGGCTCGGTGGGGGGTGTCCTGGCGCTCGTGGTGCTGGCGGTGTTCACCTCGCTGCGAGAGCACCCGGTGCCCGAGGACCTCTCGTCAGGCCGCGCGCTTCGCGGGTGGTTGCAGGCGCTGATGGCGTCACCCGGCGTGGCGGCCGTGTTGTGGCCGGGCCGGCTGCTGGTGGCGCCAGCGCTGGCGCAGAGCGTGGGCGACTTCCTGTGGGCCCTGCCACCGGTGTTGGCGCTGATGGCGGCGCACTACGGCTGGGTGCTCTGGGCCGAAGTTCCGTTCGAGGAGACGGCGGTGGTGCGCGCGGAGTCCCGCTCACGGGAGCGCATGCTGCGGGCCTCGGGGCGGATGACGCGTGTGGGCTCGCTCACGTTGAGCCGCCCTCCATTCCGGCTGCTGCCTCGAGGCCGACCGGAGGTGGCGCTCATCTGGAAGAACCTGATTGCGCGCAAGCGGATGGGGGGCGGGTTCGCGGTGTTCCTCGCCTTCATCATCCTGGGCGGTGCCATCGCGGCGATGATGGGCGACACGCGTCTGTTCACGGACACGCGGCGGGTGCTCGGGCCGGTGGCGCTGGCGTTGTCGGTGATGCTGACGGTGGTGGGGCCGAGCGCGTTCCGCATGGACCTGCGGATGGACCTGCCCAAGCTGGACCTGCTGCGCGCCATGCCACTGACAGGACGGCAGGTGGTGCGCGCGCAGTTGGCGGCATCCTCGCTGGCCCTGACCTCGTTCCAGCTCGCGTTGTTGGCGGTGGCGCTCGTCCTGGGGCCCGGCGTGGAGGCCTCGCGCCTGGGCGGCTGGTGGTGGCCAGGAGGGCTGGCGCTGGCGTTCCTGCTTCCGGCCGTGTCGCTGTCGGGCCTCTTCGTGCAGAACGCCGCGGTGGTCCTCTTTCCCTCGTGGGTACCGGCGGACACAGGCGAGCGGGCACGCGGCATCGAGGCGATGGGCCAGCGCCTGCTGGCCGTTGTGGGCACGCTGGTGGTGATGCTGGTGGGGTTGATTCCCGCGGGGCTGGTGGCGCTCGTGGTGGGCCTCCCTGCGTCGACGCTGTTGGGCCCCTGGGCCCTGCCCGTTGCGGGCTTCGTCGCGGCGGGTGTGTTGGTGGGGGAGGTGTGGCTGGGGGTCATGGCGCTGGGCCATGCCTTCGAGCGCCTGGATGTCTCCGAGGACCGGCCAGAATAGGTCGTCCCGCGTTCGCTCCTGGACGTGCGCGTGCTTTGCGGTGGTGGGGCTCCTGGGCGCGGATTATCCGGGCCGTTTCCGGGAGGAGACGCGCATGAAGGTGGGATTCATTGGCCTGGGCAACATGGGACTGCCCATGGCGGCGAGCCTGGCGGCCGCGGGGCACGGGCTGACGGTGTGGAACCGCACGGAGTCCAAGGCCGCGCCGTTGAAGGAGAAGGGGGCGCGCGTCGCCCGCAGCCCCGCGGAGGCGGCTCGCGGCGCGGAGGTCGTCTTCAGCATGCTGGCGGACGATGCGGCCGTGACATCCGCGGTGTTCGGCCAGGACGGCCTCCAGGCGGGACTGGCGCCGGGCGCGGTGCACGTCTCGTCGAGCACGCTCTCCGTGGCGCTTTCCGAACGGTTGGCGGAGGCGCATGCGAGCGCCGGCCAGCGGTATCTCTCCGCGCCGGTGTTCGGGCGACCTACCGCCGCGGCGTCGAAGCAGTTGTGGGTGGTGGCCGCCGGTCCGAAGCAGGACGTGGACCGCTGCCGACCGCTGCTGGAGGCGCTGGGGCGCGGCCTCACCGTGCTGGGTGACAGTGCCCCGGCGGCCAACGTCGTGAAGTTGTCGGGCAACTTCCTCATCGCGTCGATGATGGAGGCGCTCGCCGAGTCCTTCGCCCTGACGCGCAAGTCCGGCATCGAGCCGAAGGTGTTCCTGGAGGTCTTCCAATCCGTCTTCGCGCGCTCACCCATCTTCGAGGGGTACGCGCAGCTCATCGCCGAGGAGAAGTACAGCCCGGCGGGCTTCAAGATGCGGCTGGGCCTCAAGGACGTGGAGCTCGTCCTGGGCGCCGCGCGCACCGCCGAGGTGCCCATGCCCCTGGCCAGCCTCGTGAAGGACCAGTTCCTGGGAGGCGTCGCGCAGGGCCACGGCGATTTGGACTGGTCCGCGCTGGGGGCGCTCGTCGCCGAACGGGCCGGGCTGAAGCAGGGCGGCTGAGCGCCCGCGCTCCAGGTGCACGCCTGACTGCCGTGCACCTGGAGCTTCAAAGACTGCGCGGAGCGCCTACTGCCGCGCGTTCATTTCCGCTGCGGGGATGGGGAAGCGCTCGTGGGGCGCGATGTCCGGGTCCAGCTCGCGGGGGAGCGTGTCGAGCCGCCCGTAGCGCCGCAGGTCGATCCACCGGTGGCCGCCTTCGAACAGGAGCGAGTACCGTTTCTGCTTCAGCAGTTCGTCCAGGGCGTTCGTCTCATCGATGTCCAGGCGCGGGGCCAGCCGGCCCGACGTGGTGCGGATGAAGTTGAGGTCGTCCGCGGCCGGCCCGAAGTTCCGAGCACCGATGTTGGCCTCGGCGCGCAGGAGGATGAGCTCCTCGTTGCGGATGATGGTCACTGGCGAGTTGTTCGTGGGGTAGATGCGGAAGCGCCACTCAGTAGACAGCTTCCCGTCCGCCGCGGTCCGGACCGCGGGCAGGCGCGTGAGCTTCCGGACCACGCGGTCATCCACGGTGCCATCTTCCTGGAGCTCCGCGTCGGTGACGATCGACGGGTGCGCGTAGACGTTGACGCTGATGAGGCCATTGTCGGTGTCGCCGGAGTTCGTCCCGAACGAGTGATAGATGCCCAGCTCCAACGGCTGAGTCTGGTTGAGGAAGGACTGGCTCAGGGCGGTGAGCGCCTCGGGGTAGCGCCCCCGGTACACCGCCACCCGTGCGGCGAGCGCGCGGTTGAACTGCCGGAACGTCGTGGGCGTGTTGAATCCGGCGAAGCCCGGGCTGAGCTGGAAGGGGAACGTCTCCCCCGCGTTCCCCAGGTGAGCGTGGCCCTCGTCGAGCAGCGCGGCGATTCGCTCGAACACCGCCTCCTTGCCCACGATGGGGGCCAGTTGGCCAATGGGCAGGTTGACGTCGATGGGGGCCCCTTCGGTGTCCCGCGTGTTGATGACCACGAGGAAGTCCAGGGCCTGCATCGTCTTCGCGAAGCCGCGGAGGCCCTCCTTCTCAGCGTCGGGCGTGTTGGGGACCTTGTCCAGGGAGTCCAGCAGCGCGTTGGCGTTGCGGATGTTCAGGTAGGGGTTGGTCCAGTGATTGCCGCCGAACGCCGGGCCGCCAGGGTCCAGGGTAGGGCCCAGCAGTTCGCCGACGGCGCGCGGGTCCGCGGGATCGAAGACATACGCCTCGCGCCCGATGATGCCGAGCTGGGCCACGTAGCCGTTGGGAGCGGCGACACCAGCGCGGTGGCCGAGGAGCAAGCCCGTGGCGGCGGTGAGCACCGCGGGGCGCGTGGGCCGCTCGCGGAAGTCATCGAGGCTGGGGTTGTTCAGGTCCGGGACGTCCAGGCTCCCGCAGCCGCTCAGGCCCAGGACGGTGAAGAGCCCCACGAATGCCTTCTTGGTCAGTTGGATGGTCATGGCTCAGAACCCGACGTCGATGGAGGTCCAGAAGCTGCGGCTGGGAGGGAAGGGGGCCACGTCCACGTTGCGGGAGATGGCCTGGTTGCCGAAGTTGCTCACCTCCGGATCCAACCCGGAGTAGCCGGTGAACATGAGGAGGTTGCGTCCGCTCAGACTGAGCCGGGCGGACTTCACCGCGGGAACCATGGACACCCAGTCCTTGGGCAGTTGGTACATGAAGGTCACCTCACGCAGCTTGAGGAAGCTGGCGTCCTCGATGTACGTGCTCGCGTGCGTACGTTGCCGTACGAGTCGCTCGCGGCCCCCGGTCGTGAAGTCCGGTGACGTCCCGGCGTCGTCGTAGATGTACCGCGTCAGGTTGATGATGTCGCTGCCCTGCTGCCAGTCGAACAGGAAGGACAGGCTGAAGTCCCGGTACTTGAGGCTGTTGGTGAAGGACATGCGGAAGGTGGGCTCGGTGTCGCCAACCTTCCGCACAATCGGGCGGCCGTTCTCGTCGACGCCGTCGTTGCCGACAATCTGTGTCGCCGTCGCGCCTTCCTCGATGCGGAAGGCGCCCAGGCTGGTGCCGAATCCGCCAGCGAGGAACGCGGGAACGGGCAGGTCCGTCACCCGGCTGCGGTTGAGGGCGAACGTCGCGCCGCTGGTCCACTCGAAGCCGCCGCGCACGGGCGTCACCTGGAGCATGGCCTCGACGCCACGGTTGCGCAGCGAGCCGCCGTTGAAGATCTGCGTGGCGAAGCCACCGGACGGGGCCAGGGCGCGCTGCAGCAGCAGGTCACTGATGTTGCGCTGGTAGATGGACAATTCCGCGACCACGTCGCCGCCGAAGAGGAGCGCGTCCACGCCGGCCTCAATCTCACGCTGCCGCTCTGGATTGATGTTTCGGTCACCCGCGATGCCGGTGCCCACCAGACCCGGGCTGCCGGCGATGTTGCCGGTGGCGCGCAGGCCGGTGAACTTCATTCCGTACAGCGGCAGGTTGCCCGTCTCACCGTAGGCCGCGCGGACCTTGAACTCGTTCACCTTCGGGTGGAACGAGGGAATCCGGTAGGCGGTGGCCAGCTTCGGGTACAGGAACAGCGCGTTGGGGTTTCCGTTGGCGCTGCTCTGCTCGCCGCGCAGCGCGCCCACCAGCGTCAGCCGCTCGTCCAGCAGGAGGAGCTCCTCCTGGACGTAGTAGCCCCGGTCCCTCACCAGCGAGCGGTTCTGCCGCAGGTTGACCACGGTGCCACTGTCCACGTTCTGCCGGCCCGCGTTCAGGTTCTTGCTGACGATGTAGACGGAGTCGATGTTGCGCTCTTCGAACTGGAGACCGCCGGACGTGGTCGCCACGATGCCGCCCGACGTGGGCTTGTACGTGTGCACCAGGTTCAGGCCGGAGTTCAGGTTGCGCACCTGGCTGGTTCCGAAGAGCGACGAGCCCGGCAGACCGTCATCCAGCGGCTCGAAGTTGAGCTCGGGCGGGAAGAAGAGCGAGTTCTCCTGCTGGAACCGGTCCACGCCCGCGTTGGCCAGCACGCGCAGGTGGTGGGCCTCCGTCTTCCACAGGTGCCACGTCAGGTCGCCGGACCCGATGAAGCGCCACACGCTCTCGTCGTTCTTCACCAGCGCGGCCGTCTGCAATGGGTTGGCGCGGTTGGAGAGGAAGGGGTTCTGCGGGTACACGCCGTCCGAGTTGGCCTCCAGCGGGAGGAACTCCGGCGCGTGCGGCAGCACCATGTAGTTGCTGATGCTCGCGTTGTCGTTGTTCGTCAGACCGCGCTGGCCCAGGGAGTGAACCAGGTTGGTGGCGACGTTGACTTCCACCGCCTCACCCAGCTTCTGGCCGAGGTTCAGCCGGAACGACTGCTTCTCGTACCCGGTGTTGGCGATGATGCCTTCGTCGTTCTTGATCATCGCCGACGCGAAGTACTTCGTATTGCCCGTCACGCCGCTGACGCTGGCCAGCGTCTCCGAGGACAAGTCGCGGCGGCCGGCCAGGGCGGACTCGTGGTCGAACCGGCGACCCTCCACGTAGTACTGGGCAGCGGCCTCGCCGAACGTTTCGCGCACCTCGTCCACGCTGTTGAAGCGGCGGGTGCCAAGCTTGTTGGCCAGCGTGTACATGCCCAGGCGCTGGGTCACCTCGAACTGCGGCTCGCTGGAGCGGCCCCGCTTGGTGTTGATGATGACCACGCCGTTGGCTGCCTTGGAGCCATAGATGGCGGCGGCGGATGCACCCTTGAGGACCTCGATGCTCTCGATGTCGTTGGGGTTGATGTCCGCGATGCGGTTGACCTGGTTGTCCTGGGTGGGGTTCGCGTTGGCGCCGGCCACGGACTCGGTGATGGCGAACACACCGGACGCGATGGCCACGTCGCTGACGAGCACGCCGTCGATGACGTAGAGCGGGGCGGAGGAGCCGTTGATGGTGGACACGCCGCGCAGCCGGAGCTGGAGACCGCCACCAGGCGCGCCGCCGTTGCTCTGGATGTTGGCGCCGGCGACCTTGCCCTGGAGCGCCTGGTCCACCGTCTGGGCGGGGGCGCGGTTGATCTCCTCGGCGTTCACGGAGGCCACCGAGTTGGCCAGGTTCTTTCGCGCCACTTCACTGGCGCGGCCCACCACCACCATCTCCTCAGAGAAGATGTTCTCCAGCGCGACCTCCACGGTGCGCTGGTTGGCGCCAATCTGCACCTCCCGCTCGCCGTAGTCCTGGCTGGAGAAGAGCAGCGTCACCGCTCGGGTCGGCACGTTGGGCAGGGTGAAGGTGCCGTCCAGCTCCGTCTCCACGCCCTGGGTGGTGCCCTTGATGATGACACGCACCAGGGGCAGCCCCTCGTTGGTGAGCCGGTCCGCGACTCGGCCCTTCACCGTGCGCCCGCTCACCGGCGCGGGGGCGGGGGCGGGGGCCATGGGCACCGGCTGTGGCACAACCCCTGGCGCGGGTGCCGCCGGTGTCTGTGTTTCGGCTGCGGGTGGCGCGATATTTTCGTCCTGCGCCAGCGTTTCCAACGAGAAGAGTGCAAACACGCACCCCGGAATCAACGCCCTTCTCAGCGTCATTCGGTCCTCACTCGCTGCGGATGGACGGCTCCCCCCCAAGGCAGGATGCCGGTGAGGTGAATCGTCACTGGGGCAACGATTGGCCGTCAACGGCATATCCTCACTTTTATTGCTAATCTTTGAATCCAGGTTGGCGGGAATGTTTGCCCACCGCTGGAGCCCGAGGGATTTGCGCCTGTCATCAGCGAGGCCGCGGCGCGTCACTGGCTGAAGAAGCGGGGCGGTCGTTGGAGGGCCGAGGAAGGCGGCCGGGGCCCCGGGGGCCCCCCCGTCAGTCGTCCCAGGGGCCGTCGTCCGCTCGGGACGGATTTGTCCCGGCGAGACTAGTTGCCTGGGGCACGTCCCCCCTCTAAGAGACTCGATAGATATGGCGATGAACGAGCGTTACGAGCCGCAGGCGATTGAAGGTAAGTGGCAGACCCGTTGGGACGACGCGGGCATCTTCCGGGCAGGTAGCCGCCCCGGTGCACCCAAGAAGTACGTGCTCGAGATGCTGCCGTACCCCAGCGGGAAGATGCACATGGGGCATGTCCGCAACTATCTGCTCGGGGACGTGTACGCGCGTTACTTCCGGATGAAGGGCTTCGACGTGCTGCATCCCATGGGCTGGGATGCGCTCGGCCTGCCGGCCGAGAACGCGGCCATCAAGGACGGCGTGCACCCGGCGGTGCGCACGGCCGAGAACATCGCGTCCTTCAAGAAGGAAATCAAAAGCCTGGGCTACTGCTACGACTGGGAACGCGAGGTCAACACCAGCGAGCCCGAGTACTACCGCTGGAATCAGTGGTTCTTCATCCAGATGCTGGAGCGTGGGCTCGTCTATCGCCGCTTCAGCAAGGTGAACTGGTGTACCGGTTGCCACACCGTCATCGCCAACGAGCAGGTGAAGGACGGCGTCTGCGAGCGCTGCGACGCCCCCGTGGTGGACAAGGAGATGCCCGAGTGGGCGTTCCGCATCACCCGGTTCTCGCAGGAGTTGCTGGACGCGCTGGACACGCTCAATGAGTGGCCCCACCGCATCACCGCCGCGCAGCGGAACTGGATTGGCCGTTCGGACGGTGCCGAGGCCGACTTCCGCGTGCAGGGGCACGACGCCGCGCTGCGCGTGTTCACCACCCGCATCGACACCATCTTCGGCTGCACCTACGTGGTGCTGGCGCCGGACCACAAGCTGGTGACCCAGGTGACGACGCCAGAGCGCCGCGCGGAGGTGGAGGCCTTCGCCAAGCGCATGGCCGCCCAGTCCAAGACGGAGCGCCTGGGCGAGGGCACGGAGAAGGAGGGGGTCTTTACTGGCGCCTACGCGGAGAATCCCTTCACCGGCCAGGTGGTCCCCATCTGGATCGCCAACTTCGTGCTGAGCGACTACGGCACCGGCGCGGTGATGAGCGTGCCCGCGCATGACGAGCGCGACTTCGCCTTCGCGCGCAAGTACAGCCTGCCTGTGAAGGTCGTCATCCAGCCCGCGTCCGGTGACAAGCTCCCGCCGGGTGACAATCTGGAGGCGGCCTATACGGAGTACGGCGTGCTGGAGAACTCGGGCGCCTACACGGGCCAGACGTCCGAGCAGGCGCGCCAGGCCATGGCCGCGTCGCTGGAGAAGGACGGCAAGGGCAAGGCGACGGTGACGTACCGCCAGAAGGACTGGGGCTTCAGCCGCCAGCGCTACTGGGGCACGCCCATCCCCATCGTCTACTGCGAGAAGTGCGACCCGGACCGCAACGGCATCCCGGTGCCGGTGGCGCAGCTGCCCGTGCGCCTGCCGGAGATCGACACCCAGGCGGTGCTCACCGGCAAGGGTGAGCCGCCGCTGGCGAAGGTGGCCTCGTGGGTGAACACCTCGTGTCCGAAGTGCGGCGGGCCTGCCCGGCGCGAGGCGGAGACGATGGACACCTTCGTTGACTCCTGCTGGTACTTCGCGCGCTACCTGTCGCCGCACTACGACGCCGCGCCGTTCGACCCGAAGGAGGCCCAGCGCTTCCTGCCCGTGGACATCTACGTGGGTGGTCCCGAGCACGCGGTGATGCACCTGCTCTATTTCCGCTTCTGGACGCGGGTGATGAAGCTGTTGGGGCTGAGCCCCGTGGATGAGCCCGTCAAGCGCCTCATCACCCAGGGCATCGTCAACGGGCCGGATGGCCGGAAGATGTCCAAGCGCTGGGGCAACGTGGTGGCGCCTGCCTCCATCGTCCAGAAGTACGGCGCGGACACGGCGCGGGCCTACGTGCTGTTCGCGGGCCCGCCGGAACGGGACTTCGACTGGTCCGATGAGCAGGTGGAGGGCGTGTTCCGCTTCCTCAAGCGCGTCTGGGCGCTGGCCGCCACGCACCAGGCGGCTGCCGCGGGGGCCACCCATGACGGGCCCTACGAGGGCAAGTCGCTGGAGATCCTCCGCGCCGCCCACAAGACGCTGAAGCGGGTGGGGGAGGCCATCGAGCGCCTGTCCTTCAACACGGCCATCGCCGGCATCATGGAAGGCGTCAACGCGCTCTCCGCACTGGGGACGCTTGAGACGGCCGCGGAGAAGGCCGCCATGGCGGAGGCCGTGCGGTTGCTGACGGTTGTGCTCACGCCGTTCACGCCGCACATCGCGGACGAAATCGCGGCGGCCTATGGCAGCAAGGACTTCACCGTCTCGCAGTCCTGGCCGGAGTTCGATCCGGCGCTGGTGGTGGACGACGTCATCCCCTACGCCGTGCAGGTGAACGGCAAGCTGCGCGCGGAGATTCGCGTGGCGGCGGACGCGGCGGAGGCGGATGTTCGCGCCGCGGCGGAGGCCGACGAAAAGGTCCAGGCGGCCCTGGCGGGGAAGACGCTGCGCAAGTTCGTCTTCGTCCCCAAGCGCCTCGTGAACTTCGTCGCTACCTGAGCGGAGACCCGGGTGCCGGCCGAGGTCATCGTCATGTGTGGTGCATGTGGGCGGCCCCAACCCGCGGGCCGCCCGCGGTGCATTGCCTGCGAGGCCGTGCTTCCCGAAGCGCCCCTTCCCGGGGGCCCGACACCGGGGGAGCCGTTCTTCGTCGCGGACCTGGGCGGAGGCCGCATGCTTTCCGGCCAGGGGACGCGGCTCTTCTATCAACCGCACCCGTCGGTCATGGTGCCTCCCGTGGAGTTGGACTCGCTGCGGGAGGCGCGGCTGGACTCGCGCTACTTCCGGGAGGCGCTGGCGTTGACCGTCTTCGCCTTGCTAGGCCTGTGGGCGCAGCCCGTCGCGCTGAAGGTGCTGGGGTTGGGCATGGCGGCGCTGGGCGTCCTGCTGGCGTTGACGTGCCGCTCCCACGGGCTCGTCCTGGTGCCTCGGCAGGGGGCGCAGGTGCGCTGGCCCCTGGGGTTGGCGCGGCGGGGCTCTCCCCGGGACACGCGGCTGTTGGCGGCGTGGACGTCGTTGGCGGAGGCCCTGCGGGTGCGCGGCGTGGCTGTCGACGGTGAGTCGTCACCGCCGCCGCCTCCGCCGGCACAAGACGGTGGCCCTCTGTCTTGACGGGCCGATCGGGCCGGGTAGGGTGCCGCGCATGTCGCGACCCTGCGCTGTCGGACCCCGGCGTCTTCGAATTGGCGTGGTGGTGGGAATGTGGGTTGCCGCGGGCTGTGGCTACCGCCTGGCGCCTCGCGGAGACGGTCTTCCGGCCGGCGTGACGTCCCTCTGCGCGCCTGTCTTCGTCAACGCCACGCCCGAGCCCACGCTGGAAACGGTCTTCACGCGCTTCCTACGGCAGGAGCTGATCCGCGTGGGCCGGCTGGGCAGCGCGGAGTCCTGCGACGGGCGCATGGAGGGCACGGTGCTGTCGGTGGCGAACACGCCCACGACCGTTGTGGGCAGGAGCGCCAGCCCGGGCTTCTTCTTCCGCGTCTCCGCTCGGGCGCAGATCCGCTTGGTGAAGGACGGACAGGTCCTCAAGCAGACGGAGGTCTTCGGCTCGGAGGACTACGTGCTGGGAAGCGGAGACATCCTGGAGGCGGAGGCGAACCGGCAGGTCGCGCTCGAGCGCCTCGCGGAGGTCTTGATGCGGGACGGGTACGACCGACTCGCGGGCGCCTGGTGAGGAGGCAAGAGCCTCCTCCCGGCAGCCTGCACGAATGAAGCAGGGCCACGCGAGGTGGCCCCGAGGCTTCGATTAGGCCTTCGCGCGGGCAGCCTTGGTGGCGGCCTTCGCGAGACGCGAGATGCGGCGGGAAGCGGTGCGCTTGTGCAGCACGCCCTTGGAGGCGGCCTTGTCCAGCGCCTTGGCGGCCGACTTGATGGCGTCCGTCAGCTGCGCCCCATCCTTGCTGCCGAGCGCCTCGCGGGCGGACTTGACGGCGGTCTTCACCTCACCGCGCACGGTGACGTTGCGCGCACGGCGCTTCAGGGACTGACGGTGACGCTTCTCTGCGGACTTGGTGTTGGCCAAGAGAAATCTCCAGCGGTAATGGCAGGCTAAAAGAGGGGCCGTCCTTACTGCGACGCCTCGCAGGCGTCAAGGCGGGTGTGGGCCCCCAGCCGGGATTTCCGGGCTCTGGACGCCCCGCCGAGGGCACCTGCGAGGAAAATCACTCTACCGAAGTCGTATATTCCCACACCAGCCCCGCGGGATCCTGAAAGGTGATCCGGCCGGCTTGGTGCTGGATCAGCCGACTCCCCGGAATCTCCGCGAGGATGCCGGGGAGTCGCTCCACCGCCGCCAGGGAGGGGGCCGTCAGGGTCAGCCGCAGGCCCGTCGTGGGCGTCCCTGCCGCTTCGAAGGCGATCAGAATGCCCCCGTCTTCATAGAGGGCCTGATCCGCCGCCGGAGCCCGTCGGGTGATCCACCCCAGCCGGGGAGCCAGGGCGTCCCAGAAGGCGCGCTGCGCGGGAAGATCCGCCACGCCCAGCCGCAGCGTGGTGACGGGCGCGCGAGGAACCCACGTCGGAGACGGCAGGGCCTTTTCGCGCGCCTTGGCCTCCTGCCAGTGGCGCTCCATGTGTTCCAGGGTGGCATCCCCCAGGGCGACACCCTCGGCGCGGAGGGCGGACTCGATGTGCTGGAAGCGGGCGGTGAAGCGGCGGATGGCCATCCGCAGCGCGTCCTCGGCGGGGGCTCCGACGAAGCGCGCGAGGTTGGCGAGCGAGAACAGCACGTCCCCCAGTTCGTGCTCGATGGCATCCCGATCATTCGCGGCGATGGCCTCGTCCAACTCGCCCAGCTCCTCCGTCAGCTTGGCGCGCACGCTGGCGACGTCCGGCCAGTCGAAGCCGATGCGGCTGGCCTTCTCCGTGAGCCGCTCGGCGCGCATCAGCGCCGGGGCGGCGACGGGGACGCCGTCCAGCACCGAGCCCTCCCGGCCCGTCTTGCGCTTCTTCTCCGCGGCCTTCAGCTTGGCCCAGTTGTCCAGGACCTGCTCGGCGCCTTCCATGCGCTGGCCGTTGCCGAAGACGTGGGGATGCCGGCTGACCAGCTTGTCGCCAATGGCCTTCGCCACGTCGGCCAGGGAGAACTCCCCCAACTCCGAGGCGAGCTGGGCGTGGAAGACAATCTGGAAAAGCAGGTCTCCCAGCTCTTCGCAGAAGGTCCGCCAGGAGCCGCCGTAGGCGACCCGGTCCATCTCCTCCAGGACCTCGAAGGCCTCTTCCAGGAGGTAGGGCCGCAGCGAGCGCAGGTCCTGTTCGCGATCCCACGGGCAGCCGCCTTCAGCGCGCAGCTGCCGCATGATGTCGACCAGTCGCTCCAGCTCCGCCCCGGGGGTCAGCGTCGTGTCCGCCATGCACGTTCCTGTAGCACGCACGGGTCTGGTGCTGTCCGGCAAACGCGGCAGGTGGGCAGCCGGGCTGGCGTTCGTTTTCGCGCTTGGCCCTGGGTCGCCTACTATCCACCCTCTGGATGATCCGCCTGCCGCTTCTTGCCCTCCTTCTCAGTGGCTTCACGCTTCTGGTGCCCGTCGTGGCGTCCGCGCAGCTGGAAGCCCCCACGCGCCTTCCCGAGGTGGATCCGGGCCCCATGGAGCCCGACCTGCGGGATGAGTCCATGGATCCGGTGGATGACGCCGCCTACGCGGAGGACGTGCCGGAAGAAGACGTCTCCGCCGGGGAGGATGCCTCCACCGAGGACGCCGACGACGCGCCCAGGGCGCCCGCGCGCAATGTCAGGGCCGCCGAATCGGCCCCCGCAAATGGCCGGACTCCCGCGGCGGCCAGTCCTCCGCCGGTCGATGAACCCACGGTCATCACCCCCAGGCCGGTGACGTTGAGTCCGGTGCTGGCGCCGCGGGTGATGGATGCGGACCTGGAGGCCATCTGGAACCGGTGGCGGCAGGCCCGCGCGACGAATGATCGGGACGCCGCGGCGGCGGCCCTCAAGGAACTGCGGACGTTGCGCGTCGAGCTGGCCGCCACGGACCTGGAGCCCCTGAGCTCGGGCTTCCTCCGCGAAGCGGCCGTGCGTCGCCGCGCGGGGGACGTGGCCGGCGCGGTGCGGCTGGCGGAGGTGGCGGTCGAGCTGTCTCCGGGGCTGCCCTACGCGCGCTTCGAACTCGCGGAGCTCTACGCCTTGGAGAAGCCGGGCGACGTGTCCCGCACGTTGGGGCAGGTGCGGCAGGCACTGGCGACACTGGCGCAGGATGCCCGCTATCGTCGGCCCGCGTTGGCGGACCTGGGCGCACTGGTGCTGCTTGCCTGGGGTGCCACCGCGGTGCTGCTGATGGGCTTGTTCTTCCTACGGAAGCTCCGTTACGCGCTGCATGACTTCCACCATCTGCTGCCGCGAGTCGTCTCCCGGTGGCAGTCCCTGGTCCTGGGGCTGCTGCTCTTGAGCCTGCCGTGGGTGCTGGGGCTGGGCGTGCTGCCCGCGCTGCTGGTGATGCTGGCCACCGTGTCCCTCTACCTCTCGCGCACGGAGCGGGTCGTGGCAGCGGTGCTGGTGGCGGGCGTGGGGCTCTTGCCGCTGGCGGCGGGGCAACTCGCGCGTGTCACGGCGTTCGCGGGCACGCCGGCCGAGGACGTGTACCTCCTGGAGCGGGGCGGCCTGTCCGCCGAGGAGGCGCGGGCGCGCGTGCTGGCGCGGATGGAGTCCCGCTCGGCGACGTTCGCGGAGGTGCTGTCGCTGGCGTACTTCGAATCCCGGCGCGGCTTGCTGGAAGAGGCGAGGACGCACTTCAAGGCCGCTTCGGCGCTGAAGAGCTCGGATGCGCGCCTGCTCACGCGCTTCGGCAACACCCTGGTCGCGCTGGGAGACACGGAGGGGGCGGCGCTGCTCTACGTGCAAGCCTCGCAGTCGGCGCCGGACCTGGCGGCTCCGCACTACAACCTGGCGCAGGTGGTCCGCCGCAGGGCGAAGACGCTGCCGGACTCGGAGGTCGGCAAGGAGCTGGATCGCGCCGCCACGGCCATGGCCTCGGCGCAGGCGCTGGATGGAACGCTGCTGGTCCGGGACCCGCCGCCGGAGGACCGGCTGCTCCTCAACCTGCTGCTGCTGGCCCCGCAGCTGGGGGAGTCCGACTGGCTTCCACTCGCGGATGGCACGGGGGCGGGGCGCCAGGTGGAGACGCAGGTGTCGCGCTGGCTGCTCCCGGGGCTTCCACCCGGGCCCATGGCCTCCGCGGGGGCCGCGGCGCTGGCGGTGCTGCTGGCCCTGTGGGGTTTCTCGGGAGACCGTTTGAAGGCGGCCAAGGTGTGTGAGCGCTGTGGCCGCGCGGTGTGCGTGCGCTGCGACCCGGAGCTGGGCGTCGGCAGCAAGCAGTGTGGCCAGTGCGTCAACGTCTTCTCCCGCCGGGGGCTGGTGCCGCAGCAGCTGAGGGCCCGCAAGCAGCTCCAGGTGGACCGGCATCAGGCCTGGACGGGCCGCGTGGCGTACGCCCTGGGCGCGGTGCTATCCGGCGCGGGGCACGTGGCCTCGGGCGTGCCGGTCCGCGGCGCGCTGTATGCGTTCGGTTTCCTCTTCGCGCTGGCCGCGGTGCTCCTGCACCAGGGCCTGGTGCGAGGGCCCTACGGTGAAGCCCCCCTCTACCTCAAGCTCGCGCCCGCGGCGTTGCTGCTGCTGGGGGTCCACCTGCTGTCGTTGCGCGGTCTGCGCCGTCTGCGGCGGGGGGAGTGAACGGCGATGTCCCTGCAAGGCACCCTGAAGGACTTTGGTATTGGCGACATCCTGCAGCTCATCGGGCAGCAGCAGAAGACGGGCACGCTCCACGTCCGCGCCAAGGACCAGGAAGTGCGCATCGGCTTCAACGATGGCCACATCATCAAGGCGGAGAGCGTCACCCGGAAGCGCAAGGAGCTCATCGGCGCCATGCTGGTGCGCTCGGAGCTCATCACCGAGACGCAGCTCGAGGCGGCCCTGGAGACGCAGCGCCGCACGCTCAAGCGGTTGGGGGACGTGCTCGTCTCCAGCCAGTCCCTCACCGCCGAGCGCTTCCAGGCGATGATGCAGCTTCAGGCCACGGAGACCCTCTACCGTCTCTTCACCTGGAAGTCGGGCACCTACGAATTCATCCAGGAGCCGGTGGAGCCGGACGCGGAAGCCATTCATCCGTTGCGCGCCGAGACGGTGCTCATGGAGGGCTTCCGAATGGTGGATGAGTGGCCTGTCATCCGGCAGAAAATCCACCGCGACGACCTGGTCTTCGAGCGCATCAAGGCCCTGCCTCAGCCGCGCGGAGAAGAGGGTGGGGAGCTGGGCGCCATCGGTCCTTCGGAGCGGCGCATCTACGATGAACTCTCGCCCGGGAGGGATTTGCGCAAGCTGGTGGACATCTCCTGTCTGGGCGAGTTCGAGACCTGCAAGGCGCTCTACAACCTGGTGAAGGGCGAGTACATCCGGCCGATACTGCCGGAGGGAGCCCCGGCCCCCGTTCCTGGGGACCAGCGCCTGCTTGCTCGCGTGGCGGGGCCGCTGGGGCGCTTCGTCGCCACCGTGGGGGTGCTGGCGGCGGTGGTGCTGGTGGTTCCCCGGGCCGTGCGCCCGGACCACGAAGCGGGCGTTGCCGCGGTATTTGCGGACTCAGCGGCCCAACGTCATGTTTCCCAGGCCCAGCGCGTCCGCATCGAGGCCGCGCTCGAGGTGTTTCGCCTGGAACGCGGTGAGCTGCCCGAGCGTCTGGATTCTTTGGTGCAGGCTGGACTGTTGAAACCGGGCGAACTGAAATATCCGTGGCGGGAAGAGTACTATTACCGGCGGTTGGCCGCTCGGCAGTTCATTCTCCTGCCACCCTTGCGCTAGTCCTGACACAAAGTCGTCTTTCGCGGCCCTGGGGGCGGCGTTACGTTGGTGTCAGCCGTAGCGACATAGACCGAGGAAGAACCCGCATTGCGAAATCCCGCCACGTTGGAAGCGCCCGAAGTGCTTACCGCCTCCGCCAAGGTGGACGTTCGTGACAACGCGACCGCCCTGGCCCTCTGCGGCAACCAGAACGAAAACCTCAAGCTGATGGAGCGGCGCCTCGGGGTCCGGGTGGGACAACGCGGCACCGAGTTTCATCTCTCCGGCCCGTCCGACGCCGTCGCCTTCTCCGTCCGCCTCCTGGAGAACCTGGAGGAGATGATCCGCGCCGGCCGTCCCGTCTACCGGGAGGACGTGGAGCAGGGGATCAAGGTGCTCGGCCGCGGCGCGGAGTCCTTGCAGGAGGTCATGCTGGGCCCGGTGCTCAAGAGCTCCGGCAACCGGCAGATCTCCCCCAAGAGCATCAACCAGAAGCGCTACGTGGACGCCATCCGCTCCCACGACATCGTCTTCGGCATCGGCCCCGCGGGCACGGGCAAGACGTACCTCGCCATGGCCATGGCGGTCGCCTTCCTCCAGGAGCGCAAGGTCAAGCGCATCATCCTGGCGCGCCCCGCGGTGGAGGCGGGTGAGAAGCTGGGCTTCCTGCCAGGAGACCTGCAGGAGAAGGTGAATCCCTACCTGCGGCCGCTCTACGACGCGCTGAACGACATGATGGCGGCCGAGCGCGCCGCGCACCTGCTGGAGCAGGGCGTGGTGGAAGTGGCCCCGCTGGCCTTCATGCGTGGCCGCACGCTCAACGACGCGTTCGTCATCCTGGACGAAGCCCAGAACACCACAGTGGAACAGATGAAGATGTTCCTCACGCGCCTGGGCTACAACAGCAAGGCCGTCATCACCGGTGACGTGACGCAGGTGGACCTGCCCACGGGGAAGATGTCTGGGTTGAACCACGCGCGCGCGGTGCTGAAGAACATCGACGGCATCCACTTCGCGGAGTTCTCGGAGGTGGACGTCGTTCGCCACCCCCTGGTCCAGGAAGTCATCCGCGCCTACGACCGGGCGGACGTCGCCCAGCGCGAAGCCCAGGCGGCTCGGGAAGCAGCGGCCGCTGCCGCCCAGGCGCCCACCGCGACGCCGGCCACCGCCGCCGAGCCCGTTGCCGTCGAGTAACGGTGCCAAGACCTACTTGCGCCCACCCGCGCATACCCTGCCGGGCGGGCGTACTCCATCCCACCCTTGCGAATATTCCCAGGCGCTGCGTCCTTGAAGGATCCGCGACGCCTTATCTAGGGTGAGGACCCCCATGGCCGAACCGGAAACGCAGCCCCCCGGGCGCAGTCCACTGGACGCGCTCGCCGAACGCCTCGGACTGGACAACGGCGTCTGGGGGCGGCGCGCCATCCAGGTCCTTCTCCTGCTCGCCGTCTCCATTGGCGCGGGCTTCGTCATCTCACCGGGTCTCTACAGCCAGCAGATTCCGGCGCTGGCCGAGGAGAACCTCGGCAAGCCGTTCCGAGCCAGCTCGCCCGCCGGCTTCAAGGCCGCGCGGGACTACGAGGTCGTCCACCGCTCCATGACGCAGCAGCGGCGCCAGGAAGCGCGCGCGGCCGTCAAACCGGTGTACGACCTGAACCCCGCCGTCCTGGGGCAGCTGCGGTCGACGGTGAGCTCCGCCTTCTCGTCCATGCGGCTGCATCTGGACGAGCTCACGGAGGCGCAGTCCGATTCGGAACCCGAGGAGCGCGAGACGCCCCGCCGCCGCAAGCCCGCCGCGTCCCCGGAGATGCTGGAGCTGGAGCGCAGCACCCGCGAGAAGATGCGGGCGGAGCTCCAGGAGCGCTTCTTCGGCAAGCGCGACGCCGTGCTGGAGGCCGAGGATTTCCAGGCGCTCTATGCCACCCGCTTCTCCCAGGAGGCGGAGACGGCCACGCTGCTGGTGCTGGAGCGGGCGTATCGCTCCGAGCGCGGCGCGGTCCATGTGGCGGGCTCCCGGGAGGAGCTGGCGCGGGAGGCGCATCAGGGCCTCACGGTCCGCGACGTGGTGAACAAGGCCGAGGAGTCCCTGTCGGGGGGCTCCACCCAGGTGGTGGACGTCCCCGAGGCGCACCAGGAGATGGAGCGCTTCGCCTCGGTGCCCGGTAACCTGATGCCGGACGCGCCGGGCGTTCAGCGCCGCGCCATCCTCCGGCTGGCCCAGCGGCTGGTTCGGCCGAACCTCACCATCAACATCGCGGAGTCGGACGCGCGCCGGAACCAGGCGGCCCAGGCGGTGAAGGACGCCGTCATCTCCATCAAGAAGGGCCAGCGCGTCATTGGCGACGGTGAGCTGGTCAATGAGTCGCACCTGGTCATCCTGCGCGGCATGCGCGCGGAGACGGACCGGCTGGACCTGGTCCAGCTCCAGGTGGGCGGCACGGGCCTGGTGGGCCTTCTCATCGTCTCGACGTACTTCTTCTGCCGCGCCGCATTCCGGCGCTTCCGTCCCACGCGCAAGGACGGCGTACTGCTGGGACTGCTGCTGCTGGGCCTATTGGGCCTGCTGCAAATCTGGGTATCCATCGCGGACGCGGTGCAGGACCGCTACACCGCGCTGCCCATCGAGGCCTTCTATTACGCCTTCCCGGTGGCGGCCGGCGCCATGCTGGTGCGCTTCATCCTCACGCAGGAGCTGGCGCTCTTCTTCGCGCTCGTCTTCGCCTGCCTCACCGGAGTGATGCTGGGCAACTCGCTGGCCTTCGGCATCTTCACGCTGGTGGGTTCGCTGGTGGCGGCCGACCGCATCGTGAAGGCGAAGGACCGGGTGGGCATCTTCCGCGCGGGTCTGGTGACGGGCGCGGTGAACCTGGTGGCGGTGCTCTTCCTCTTCCTCGTGGAAGGCAAGGGCCTGTCGGCCGACACCCTCATCACCGCGGTGAGCGCCTTCGCGGGCTCCTCGCTGGCGGTGCCGGTGATGGTGATGGCGCTCACGCCGCTCATCGAGGCCACCTTCGGCTACGCGTCGGACATCAAGCTGCTGGAGCTGGCCAACCTGAACCACCCGGCGCTCAAGGAGCTCATCGTCCAGGCGCCCGGCACGTACCACCACTCCATCATCATCGGCTCGCTGGTGGAGAACGCGGCGGAGACGATTGGGGCCAACCCGCTGCTGGCGCGCTCGTGTGCGTACTACCACGACATCGGCAAGGGCCGGAATCCGCTCTACTTCGGGGAGAACCAGAAGGGTGAGAACCGCCATGACGCGCTCGCGCCGGCGATGAGCGCGGTCATCATCAAGCGCCACGTGACGGAGGGCCTGGAGATGGCCCGTCAGTACCGGCTGCCCAAGCTGGTGGCGGATGCGATTCCGCAGCACCATGGCACGCGCACGGTGGGGTACTTCTACCACAAGGCCTTGAAGGAGCAGGAGGGCAAGGAAGGTGCTCCGCCCATCGACGAGAGCATCTACCGCTACCCGGGGCCGAAGCCGCAGTTCCGCGAGGCGGCGCTGGTGATGATCGCCGACGCGGTGGAGGCATCCACGCGCTCCATGACGGACCCCACCACGCCCAAGCTCCTCGCGCAGGTGCAGAAGATCATCAACCTCATCTTCTCCGAGGGTCAGCTCGACGAGTGTGACCTGACGCTGAAGGACCTCAACCTCATCTCGCAGTCCTTCCTGCACACGCTCGAGGGTATCTACCACACGCGTCCGGCCTACCCGGCGGGTGCCGTGGGTGGGGGCAAGGCGCCGCCGTTGGTGGTGGCGGGCGCGGTGCCTCGGCCCGCGGAAGGCAAGGACAAGGCGCGGACCGCGGGGGGCGCATGAGCGGAGCACGAAGGGGCAATGGCGTGAGATTGCGCAAGGGGAAGCTGATTCCCCGTGACGACGGCAAGCGCATCGAGGAGTTCGTGGGCGCGGCCACCACCAGCACGGACTCCGCGTCCGTCGCGCGGATGCTGGCGCCCCCCGGGTGGTCCGAGCCCGCGCAGCGCCCCGAATTCGACGAGGTCGTCATCGTCCTCACGGGCGAGCTGACCATCGTGGTGGAGGGGCGCCGCGAGCGCATCTCCGCGGGCGAGGTCGGACTGGTGCCGCGCGGCAAGCGCGTGGTGTACCGCAACGACGGCCAGGGTGCGTGTGACTACTGGTCGGTGTGCGCGCCCGCGTTCCGCCCGGAGCTGGCGCACATGGAGACGCCCAAGCCCCGCGTGCAGGAGAACCACGTCACCATCCAGGTGGCGCATGGCCAGGGCCGGGACTTCGCGCGCCTGCTGACCACCTGGGCCAGGGCGTACCTGGTGCAGCTCGAGCTGTCCGGCGTGGAGCTGTCCCTGTCCCTGGTGGACGACCGGGCCATCCGCCGGCTCAACCGCACCTGGCGCCAGAAGGACAAGGCGACGGACGTGCTGAGCTTCCCCGCGGGCGACCTGCCCAAGGGCACGCCTGGACCGCGCCCGCTGGGTGACGTGGTCATCTCCCTGGACACGGCGAAGCGGCAGGCCAAGGAGTACGGCCGCACGCTGGAGGCGGAGATGGCGCGCTACCTGGCGCATGGCCTGCTCCACCTGCTGGGGCACGACCATGAGCGCCCCCGGGACGCCAAGCGCATGGCGGCCCTGGAGGAACAGCTCCTGGGCGAGCGGGGCATGGTGGCGGACTCGCTCCAGGTGGATGCCAAGGCCCGCCGCGCTCGCAGCCTCATGTAGGCCCTCCGCCGGCTCCTCGCTGGACAATCCAGTATCCATCCCGTTGAGCCGGGCGGCGTGCGTGATAGGTAGGCGGCCTCCCGCGTGTTGGACCAAGCCATGCTCCGCCCATCACTCATCGCCTCCTGCCTGTTCGGCCTGCTGCTCCTGGCGGCGCCCGCGCGCGCGGCCTCCATGCCGCCGTGGGGCACGGGAGAAAGCCAGGGCGAGGACCTGGCCATCCTCCTGGTGACGTTCAGTCCCGGGGATGACGTGCCGTCCTGGTGGGGCCATGGCTCGCTGGTGGTGGAGGACCGGCGGCGGCAGACGTCGCGCCTCTACAACTACGGCATGTTCTCCTTCGACGAGGCCATGCTCGCGCGCTTCGCCATGGGCCGGCTGGAGTTCTGGGTGGGCCAGTCGTCGGTGGGTGGCACCTTCCGCTACTACCAGGCCGAGGACCGCGACGTCCGCGTGCAGGAACTCAACCTCACGCCCGAGCAGCGCGTCGTCGTGGCGAAGCGGCTGGCGGACAATGTGCTCCCGGAGAACCGCGAGTACCTGTACCACCACTACAACGACAACTGCGTCACGCGGCTGCGGGACATGATTGACGTGGCTACGGGCGGCCAGCTCCGCGAGGCGGACCGGGCACCAGGGCGGATGACGCTGCGCGAGCACACCCGTCGCTACACCGCGGTGAACGCGCCCATGAGCGTGCTGCTCGACTTCATGATGAACGACGAGATCGACCGTCCCATCACGAAGTGGGAGGAGGCCTTCCTTCCCGATGAACTGGAGGCTCAGGTCGCGGCGCTCCAGGTGAAGGGTGCGGACGGGCAGCTGGCGTCGCTCGCGGCGAAGAGCTGGAACTACTACGAATCCTCCCAACGTCAGCGTCCGCCGGCGGAGCCTCCCCCGTGGGGCCCGTGGATTCTCGCGCTGGGCCTGGCCCTGGGTGGCCTGGCGGTCGGGCTGGCGGTGTGGGAGCGCCAGCGGGGCAGCCGCGTGGCCCGCCTGCTGCTCGGGCTGGAGAACGCCGTGGTGGGGCTGGCGCTCGGGTTGCCGGGCACCGCGCTGTTCATCATGGGGTTGGTGACGGACCACACGGTGACGTACCGCAACGAGAACCTCTTCCTGGCCAACCCGCTGACGCTGCTGGCGCTGCCCTTCGGCGTGGCGCTGACGTGGGGCAGCCAGAAGGCCCGCACGCGCCTGTCCAAGGTGTGGACGCTGCTGGCCGCCCTGGGGGTGCTGGGCGTGGTGCTCAAGGTGTTGCCGCCCTTCGACCAGGACAACTGGCGGCTCATCGCGCTCATCCTGCCCATCTCCCTGGGCATGGCGGGCGCATTCGGTCTGGACCGGGTGCTGGCGTGCCTCCCCGGGGCGGACCGCGCGTCAGCCGGACGGCGGGATGCCGTCGCATCGCTGAAGACTCCCTAAAGGACACGGAAAGAAGCCATGGCGAACGATTCGATGGAGAAGATCAACGGCCTCAGGGAGCGCGTGTTGGCGCTCCGGGGGCATCTTTGACCTCGACCGCAAGCGGTCCCGCATCGCGCTGATTGAACGCGACTCCACGCTGCCCACCTTCTGGGACGACAACACCAAGGCGCAGGCGCTCCTGAAAGAGAAGTCCACGCTGGAGGCCAGCGTCGGCGCCTACGACAAGGTGATGCGCGGCCTGGATGACGCGCAGGTGCTCTTCGAGCTGGCCGCCGAGGCCAACGACGAGGCCACCACCCAAGAGGCGGAAGGCTCCATCACGGGGCTGGAGGGCGACGTCGCCAAGCTGGAGCTGGCGCGCATGCTGTCCGGCGAGCAGGACCGCAGCAGCTGCTTCATGGACATCAACGCCGGCGCCGGTGGCACGGACTCCATGGACTGGGCGGCCATGCTCCTGCGCATGTACACCCGCTACTGCGAGAACAAGGGCTGGAAGGTCGAAATAAACGACGAGGTGCCGGGGGAAGAGGCGGGCTTCAAGAACGTCTCCCTGCGCATCGAAGGTGACTTCGCCTACGGCTACCTGAAGGCGGAAGTGGGCGTGCACCGGCTGGTGCGGATTTCGCCCTTTGACGCCAACGCGCGCCGGCAGACGGCCTTCGCGTCCGTGGACGTCTATCCGGAGGTGGATGACACCATCCAGATCGACATCCCGGAGAAGGACATCGATTTGAAGTTCATCCGCGGCGGCGGCGCGGGCGGCCAGAAGGTGAACAAGACGTCGTCCACCGCGCAGCTGCGCCACCTGCCCACCGGCATCATCATCACCTGCCAGACGGAGCGCTCGCAGTCGGCCAACAAGGACATGGCCTTCAAGATTCTGCGGGGCCGCCTGTACGAGCTGGAGATGAAGAAGCGCGAGGCCGCGCGCGACGCCGCCGAGGCGCAGAAGAAGGACATCTCCTTCGGCTCGCAGATCCGCTCCTACGTCATGGCGCCGTACCGCATGGTCAAGGACCTGCGCACCGGCATCGAGACGGGCAACGTGGACGCCGTGCTGGATGGGGACGTGGAGGAGTTCGTCACCGCCCAGCTGCTGGGCGTGAAGAACCCCAACCGCAGCGCGGGCGCGGACTAGGCGCCGCGCCTCACCGTTTCCTCGCCTTCGCCCGGAACCTTTTCCGCGGCCCTGCTGTCGGAGGGCCGCGGGGTAGGGGACAGGGTAGGCTGAGGGACGGTGGCACCTCCTGCGGAGGGGCTGTCGCGGGAGGACACGCGTGGCATCGGGCGGCGTGCTCGAAATCGGACAGGAAGAGGCCGCTGCGGATGCGCCCGAGTCGCGCCGTCAGGACGCGGCGCTGCTGGCCCGGCTGCGCCGGGGGGAGCCGGACGCCTTCGAGCTGCTGGTGCGCACCCACCAGGACCGGCTCTACGATTTCTGCGTCCGCATGGTGGGAGACCGTGAGGAAGCTCACGACCTGGTGCAGGAAATCTTCGTCAGCGTGCACCAGAACGTCCGCCGCTTCCGCGAGGACTCGAAGCTGTCCACCTGGCTGTTCCGCATCACCCGCAACCACTGCATCAACCGGCTCAAGTACCTGAAGCGCCGGGGCCGGGGCCGCTCCGAAGTGTTCGACGAGGCCGCGGCCCTGCTCTCCGAAGGTGGGGGCACCGCGCCCGGCCCGGATGCGGCCCTGGAATCCGCGCGTGAGCGCGCCCGGGTGCAGTGGGCCATCTCCCAACTGGAGCCGGACGCGCGCATGCTGGTGGCGCTGCGCGACATCGAAGGCCTCAGCTACGACGAAATCATCGACATCACCGAGTTACCGGAGGGCACGGTGAAGAGCCGGCTCCACCGGGCCCGGGAAAAGCTGGCGGACCTCCTGGGGCGGCTTGAGCCATGAACGGCATTCATCGCAGACTGCGGGACGTGGAACCGCGGATGAACCATCGCGAGGCGAGGGCCCTGTTCCTCGCGCTCGCCGACGACGAGCTTCCCGCCCCCAAGGCGCAGGAGGTTCGCACCCACCTGGACGGCTGCGACGACTGCCGCCAGGGCTGGCAGCGCTATTCCAGCACGGTGCAGCGGCTCCAGCGCGTGGAGCGTGAGAAGGCCCCACCCGCGCTCGCCTCCCTGGTGATGAACCGTGTGCGCCGCAAGCGCCGCTTCGGTCTGCGGGGCCTGCACACCCTGCACATGAACCACCGGCTCCCGGTGGAGGTCCTCATCCCGCTGCTGCTGGCGGCCGCCGTGGCCGCCTTCCTGATGATGGTCGCTCCCTGAGCGGCCATCCGCTGTGTTGCGTTGCTTCCCGGGGGAGGCTTGGCTACGGTGCCGCGCCTTTGGGAAAGCGCGTCATGGCCGAGACCGAAAACAAGAGCGAGAAGAGTGCGGGCGAGGGCGACCTCGGGACGAAGGAACAGGAAATCTACGACCAGCGGCTTGAGAAGGCCGCGAAGTGGCGCGAGGCCGGCTTCAATCCGTACGGCAACGGCTACCGTCCCCAGCACCAGGCCGCCGAAATCCACGAGAAGCACGCCGCTCAGTCCGCCGAGGAAATCGAGCAGGCCGCGCCTCCGCCTTATGACGTCGCCGGCCGCGTCGTGGCCATGCGTTCCTTCGGCAAGGCCGCCTTCATCAAGCTGCGCGACCGCTCGGGCGAAATCCAGGTCCACATGAAGAAGGACGCCTTGGGGGACTCCTATGAGACCTTCAAGCTCTGTGACCTGGGCGACTTCCTGGCCGCCACCGGTCCGGTGTTCCGTTCGAAGACGGGCGAGCTCACGCTGTCCGCCACGAAGTTCACTCCGCTCACCAAGTCCCTGCGGCCCCTGCCGGAGAAGTGGCACGGCCTGACGGACGTGGAGATCCGCTACCGTCAGCGGTACCTGGACCTCGTGTCCAACCCGGACGTGAAGCAGACCTTCCTCCGGCGCAACAGGCTCATCCGCTTCATCCGAGACTTCCTCGACACGCGTGATTTCGTCGAGGTCGAAACGCCGATGATGCACCCGCTCGTGTCCGGCGCGGCGGCGCGGCCCTTCTCCACGCACCACAACGCGCTCGACATCGACCTGTACATGCGCATCGCCCCGGAGCTGTATCTCAAGCGCCTGGTGGTGGGTGGTCTGGAGCGCGTCTACGAAATCAACCGCAACTTCCGCAACGAAGGCATCAGCACCCGGCACAACCCGGAGTTCACGATGCTGGAGTTCTATCAGGCGTACGCCACGTACGAGGACCTGATGGACCTCTCTGAGGAGATGATTTCGGAGGCGGCCAAGGCTGTCACCGGCGACACGAAGGTGAAGTACGGCGACCACGTGCTCGACTTTGGCAAGGGCTGGAAGCGCATCTCCATGACGGAGGCCATCCGCGAGGTGGTGAGCGGCCTGTCCGACAAGGACATGGCGGACGCGGACCGGCTGCGCCACGAGCTGCTCAAGACGAGTCACTCGGAGGCCGAGCGGCGGGCCATCGACACCATGAATCATGGTGAGCTGGTGGGCGCGCTCTTCGAGCACCACGTCGAGCACACGCTCATCCATCCCACCTTCATCACCCATTTCCCCACCGCCGTCTCGCCGCTGGCCCGGCGCAATGACCAGAACCCGGACGTGACGGACCGCTTCGAGCTGTACGTGGCGGGCCGCGAAATCGCGAACGCCTTCTCCGAGCTGAACGACCCGCTGGACCAGAAGGGCCGCTTCCAGGCTCAGCTGGACGCGAAGCAGCGGGGCCAGCAGGAGACCATGGACTACGACGAGGACTACATCCGGGCCCTCGAGCACGGCATGCCGCCCACCGCCGGTGAAGGCATCGGGATTGATCGGCTCGCCATGCTGTTCACGGATTCTCAGAGCATCCGGGACGTCATCCTGTTTCCCCTCCTCAAGCCACTGGCGAAGTAGCCAGGAGGCCGCGTGCACTCCGCCGAACGGCAGACCGTCCATCGCTGGACCTTCATCTGGATTGGGGCGCTGGTCGCCCTGGTGGGCTTCAGCCTGCTCGGGGTGGCGCTCACGTCCGCTCAAGCCTGGCTGGAGACCAGCTCCTCCCTGGGGCTGTCCCTGCTGGGGTGGGGCGGGCTGGTCCAGGCCCTCAACGCGCTGCTGCTCGTGTCCGAGCAGCCCGTCGCGCCGGTGCCCAACACGGGCCTCCTCGTCGCGGGCTCCGTCGTCTGGCTCGCGGGGTGGGCGCTCATCGCCGCCGGCATCCGCCGCGCGCCGGAGCCCACCGATGGGCCCAGCCCGGCCGCGGGCGCCACGCTGTACCCGCGCCTGGCGCGCTACCGGGACTTCTACTGGAGCACCCTGGGCGCCTACGGCGGCGGCATGCTGCTGGCGGAGGTGGTCCTCGTCCTCCTGCAGACGGTGCTGTCCAGCGGCGTGTCCGCTACGGAGCTGGGCTCGGCGGGGAAGGGCGCCAGCGGCGGTTTGTCGCTGCCACCCACCGGGGCCTTCGCCATCGCGCTGCTCGCGGGTGGCATGGTGGCCTTCATCTCCGGCTTCATCGGCGCGTCGCGGGCGCAGCGGCTGTCGCTGCCCGAGGCCACCATCGGCGTGTTGTACCTGGGCCTGCCCATCCCCATCGTCCTCACGTTGATGGAGCGGCTGCCCGGGCTGCAGCTCTCGCTGGGCTACCGGCTGCGCGAGGTGACGTATGTCGCGGGGCTGATTGGCCGCCCGGAGCTGGGGTACTGGCTCGTCTTCACCTTCCTGGTGCTGGCGCTGGTGCTGGGCATCAACACCGGCTTCATCGCCGCCGGCAGCGGCCGGGTGGACCTGAAGCTGGGGTTCGAGCTCTTCGTCGCGCGCCGGCACGTGGCGGTGTTCAGGCCGTCGCTGCTGCTGGGGACGCTGGCGGTGCTGATGCTCGGCATCATCCCCCCGCTGCTCATCTACTTCATCATCCGCTCGGCGGAAGCGGCCGTGGAGCGCACCCGCATCCGCGCGCTGGGTCTGAAGGATCCGTTGGCGGCCGCCTCCGACCTCAACCGCCTCAAGCTGCGGGAGCAGTCGCCCACCATGATGATGACCGCCCTGTCCGTGGGCGGCGTGGGCGTGGGCGTGATGGCGCTCATCATCGTGCTGTCGGTGATGAGCGGCTTCGAGGCCGACCTGCAGCAGAAGATCCTGGGCACCAACGCGCACGCGGTGGTGTCGAAGTACGCGGGCGACCTGCCTGAGTACGCCAAGGTCATGGAGTCCGTCCGCAAGGTGCCCGGCGTCGTGGGACAGACGCCCTTCATCATCAACCAGGTGATGATTGCGTCCGAGGGCAACGTGGACGGCGTCATCATCAAGGGCATCGACCCGGGCACGGTGGGCGAGGTGACGGACCTGCCCCAGAACATCCTCGGCGGCGGCTCGCTCGACATCCTCTACACGCCGGAGAAGATCGTCCACCGCGGCCTGCCGGACGAGGAGCCCGCGGAGGACAGCGGGGTGGAGGAGGACGACATCATCCGCCGCTCCGGGGCGCCCAAGAAGGCGCCGGTGCTGCCAGGCATCGTCATTGGCCGTGAGCTGGCGGCGTCGCTGCGCGTGGTGGTGGGAGACCGGGTGAACGTCGTCTCCCCGCTGGGCACCGAGCTGAGCCCCTCCGGCCCGATTCCGAAGAGCCGCGCCTTCCGCGTGGCGGCCATCTTCTACTCGGGCATGTACGAGTACGACTCCAAGTTCGTCTACATCCTGCTCAATGAGGCCCAGGACTTCTTCGGCGTGAAGGGGGCCACGGGCATCGAACTGAAGGTGGCGGACATCGATGATGCGCGGCGCATCGCCGCGCAGGTGGTGAAGGTGCTGGGCGGCTATCCCTACCGGGCACGCGACTGGGGAGAGATGAACAAGAACCTCTTCTCCGCGCTGCGCCTGGAGAAGCTGGTGATGGGCATCATCCTCTCCATCATCATCATCGTGGCCGCGGGTCTCATCGTCGCCACCGTCATCATGCTGGTGCTGGAGAAGCGGAAGGAGATTTCCGTCCTCAAGGCACTGGGCGTCCCCGATGGCGGCATCGTGAAGATATTCCTCGCGGAAGGGCTGCAGATTGGCGTCGCGGGCGGCTTCCTCGGACTGATATCCGGCCTGTCCTGGTGCGCCTTCATTGAGAAGGTCGGCATCAAGCTGGATCCGGACGTCTATTACATCCCGGCGGTGCCGGTGCGCGTCGAGCCGGTGCAGACCGTGCTGGCCGTCGTCATCGCGGTGCTCGTCACCTACCTCGCCTCCATCTACCCGGCCCTCAAGGCCAGCAGTGTGGAGCCGGTGGAAGGCCTCAAGGCGGAGTAGCCATGGCGCTCTTGTCCATCCGCAACGTCTTCAAGAGCTACTTCCTGCACGGCAAGCGCATCGACATCCTTCGAGGCGTGTCGCTGGACATCCAGCGGGGAGAGCTCGTCTCGCTGGTGGGCGCGTCCGGGGCGGGGAAGAGCACCTTCCTGCACGTCCTGGGCACGCTGGATGCCCCGGCCGCCGGCGAGGTGATGTTCGAGGACCGCTCGGTGTTCTCCATGAACGACGCGGAGATCGCCGAGTTCCGGAACCAGACCATCGGCTTCGTCTTCCAGAGCCACTTCCTCTTGCCGGAGTTCACCGCCCTGGAGAACGTAGCCATGCCCGCCCTCATCCGGCGACAGGACCGCACCGGCGCCTACGCCTATGCCCGTGAACTGCTGGAGCGGGTGGGACTGGGACACCGCGTGGACCACCGTCCAGGGGAACTGTCGGGCGGTGAGGCCCAGCGCGTGGCCCTGGCGCGCGCCCTGGTGCTCAAGCCCGCGGTGTTGCTGGCGGACGAGCCCACCGGCAACCTGGACCCGGCGACGGGCGAGGGCATCCACCAACTCCTGCGGGAAGTGAACCGCGAACAGGGAATCACCGCCGTGGTCGTCACCCACAACGAGACGCTCGCCCGCTCCATGCCCCGCCGCCTCAGGTTGGCCGGGGGCGAGGTGTCGGAGGCGTGATGTCCTGGCAATTTTGCATTGAGGCCCTTGGGGGCCTTCCCGTAGATTGCCCCGCCTTTTCCTGGCCGGTCTCCCCTTGAGGCACCCCGTTCTGTCGCGCAAGTCACTGCTCCCGCTGCTGGCGGTCGCCATGTGGTCCCTCGTGCCCGGCTCCGTGCTGGCGCAAGAGGATGAGGGCGCCGCCGCGTCTTCAGCCGTGCCCGAGGTGTCCGCTCCCGCTGCTCCTGCCGACGCGGCCTCCGAGCCCGCGCTCCCCGACGATGCCCCGGTGTCTCCGGAGGACGCCCGCCGGGTGGTGGAGGTCCGCGTCGAAGGCAACCGGCGCGTCGAGGCCGAAGCCATCCGCCGCGCCCTCCGCACCCGTGTGGGCGACGAACTGAGCCCCACGCGCACCGCCCAGGACCTCCGGGCGGTGTGGGCGCTGGGCTACTTCCAGGACGTGGAGCTGCTCGTCCAGCGGCTGGCCCGCGGCGTGGCCTACGTGGTGCGCGTGGAGGAGCGCCCCACCGTCCGGCTCGTCCAGCTCGTAGGCAACGAGGAGCTGAACAAGGACGACCTGAAGGAGGAGATTGACGTCAAGCCCTCCACCATCCTGGACATGGAGCTGGTGCGCTCCAGCGTGCAGAAGATCCAGGCGAAGTACGTGGAGAAGGGCTACTTCCTCGCCGAGGTCAGCCACCAGCTCAAGCCCGTCGAGGGCGGCGCCAACGTGGATGTGGTGTTCAACATCAACGAGCGCGCCAAGGTGATGGTGAAGCAGATCACCATCCTCGGGGCGGAGAAGCTGTCCGCCGCGGAGCTGAAGGAGACGATGATCACCCGCGAGGGCGGGTTCCTCTCCTTCTTCACCGGTGAGGGCACCTACCGCGAGGAGGCCTTCCAGCGCGACCTGGCTGTCATCCAGATTGCCTACTACGACAAGGGCTTCATCAACGTCCGGGTGGACAAGCCCACCGTCCAGCTCTCCGCGGACAAGCGCTTCATCTTCATCACCCTCCGCGTGACGGAGGGCGAGCCGTACGACATCGGGAAGATCGACTTCTCCGGTGACCTGCTCGACGACGTCACCAAGGAGCAGATGGCGTCGAAGATGAAGTCCGCCACCGGCGAGCGCTTCAACCGCTCGCAGCTGTCGCAGGACATCCTCTCCGTCTCGGACGTCTACTACGACCGCGGCTACGCCTACGCGAACATCAACCCCATCACCAGCGTCAACGCGGACAACCGCACGGTGGACCTGACCTTCGACGTGCAGAAGGGGCCCCAGGTCACCATCGAGCGCATCGACGTGGTGGGCAACAGCAAGACGCGTGACAAGGTCATCCGCCGCGAGATGCGCGTCTACGAAGGCGAGCTCTACAGTGGCACCGGCGTGCGCCGCAGCCGCGAGCGCGTCACCGCGCTGGGCTTCTTCGAGACGGTGGAAATCACTCAGCGCCCCGGCTCGGCGGACGACACCATCGTCCTCCAGGTGGAGGTGAAGGAGAAGGCCACCGGTACGTTCCAGGTCGGCCTGGGCTTCTCCAACGTGGAGAACTTCATCTTCACGGCGCAGATCGCCCAGAACAACTTCCTGGGCTGGGGCCAGAGCGTCTCCGCGTCCGCGCAGATCTCTGGTCTGCGCTCCCTGGTGCAGCTGTCCTTCTACGACCCGTACTTCCTGGACACGCGCTACCTGCTGTCGGCGGAGTTCTTCCGCATCCAGGCGGACTACGAAGGCTTCATCCGCAATTCGACCGGTGGCACGGTGTCCATCGGCTACCAGTTCATCGACGACCTGCTGGGCACCATTGGTTACTCGCGTGAGTGGGTCAACGTGGAGGCCGGGCAGAACGTGGGCGCGGTGCTGCTGGCCAACCAGTTCCTGTCCGGAACGACCAGCGCGGCCCGCCTGTCGCTGTCGTTCGATCGGCGCGACAACCGCCTGTTCCCGTCGCGCGGCTTCATCCACTACGGCTCAGTGGAGCTCGCCCCGGACTTCCTGGGCGGTACGTTCCTCTACAACCGGTACACGGCCTACTCGCGGTTGTACTTCCCCATGCCGCTGGGCTTCGTCTTCAAGACGAACGCCACCATTGGCTACATCCAGCAACTGGACCAGAACAAGCCGCTGCCCATCTCCGAGCTCTACTACGTGGGCGGCATCAACAGCGTCCGCGGGTACTTCTTGCGCAGCATCAGCCCGTCCGTGAAGGTTCCCCGCTCCGGCAGTCCGGACGCGACCGTCACCGATTTCCGGGTGGGCGGTAACAAGCAGCTCATCTTCAACTTCGAGCTGGAGTTCCCCATCTTCGAGAAGGCTGGCCTGCGCGGCGTCGTCTTCTACGACGCGGGTAACGCCTTCGCGGCGAATGAGCGCTTCTTCGAGGACCGGCAGGACCGGCTGCCGCTCGGTCTCTTCCATGCCGCCGGCTTCGGATTCCGCTGGTTCTCGCCCATTGGCCCCCTGCGCTTCGAGTGGGGCATCCCGCTCACCAAGCGGCCGGAGGACGAGAACATTCTGTTCGAGTTCACTATCGGCAACTTCTTCTGATAAGCCCTTGGCCCGTCGTCCGGCGTCCGCCCCCACGGGCGGAGGGAATTGAAGATGCCCGATAGGCGTACGTCGGAGCTTGTACCCTTCTTGAGGAGTTGCTGAACATGTCGCTTCGCACCACCATCGCGGCCACGGCCGCCGCTCTGTCGCTCGCCCTCCCGGTGGCCGCCTCGGCCGCCGAGCTGAAGGTCGCCTACGTGGACCTCCAGAAAGTCATGCTGGAGGTGGATGACGGAAAGGCCGCCAAGTCCCGTCTCCAGAAGTGGCTCGACGACCGTCAGAAGGAAATCGACAAGGAGCAGAACGCGCTCCGCGCCGAGAAGGAGACGCTCGACAAGCAGGCCAGCGCCATGAGCGCGGAGATCAAGGCCCAGAAGGAAGCCGAGCTCCAGCGCAAGGTGATGCTGCTCGCCCAGAAGTGGGAGAAGAGCCGCGCCGAGGCCGCCAACAAGGAGCAGCAGGAGATGAAGCCGATCATCGACAAGATCGACTCCATCATCAACACCATCGCCGAGCGCGATGACCTGGGCTTCGTCCTCGAGCGCCGCGACTCCGGCATCGTCTACGCCCGCTCGCAGCACGACATCTCCAACGAAGTCATCCGGGCGTACAACAGCTCGAAGAAGACGGCGGCGAAGGACGCCCCGACGAAGAAGTAGCCGTCACTCCCAACTCGTGCAGACCGCTCCCATGCCCCGCCAGCTCGGGGAGCTTGCCGCCCACGTGGGTGGAGAGCTCCTCGGTGATCCCTCACAGCTCATTCACGGACTCAACGGGCTTGAAGAAGCCGGCCCGGGAGACGTGTCTTTCTACGGAAACCCGCGCTACCGGCGCCAGTTCGAGGCCACTCGTGCCTCGGCGGTACTGGTGGGCGCCGACGTGCCCCCCCGCGAGGGCGTGGCGCTGGTCCGGGTGGCCAACCCACATCTGGCGTACGCGAAGCTGCTGCGCCTGTTCCACGCGCCAGAGCGTCCCGCCGCGGGCGTGAGGCCCGGCGCCTGGGTCCATCCCGAGGCCACCGTCCATCCGGAGGCCGTGCTGCTGCCCGGCGCGTCGGTGGACCGGGGTGGACGGGTGGGCGCGCGCACGGTGCTGTACCCGGGCGCCTACGTGGGCGAACAGGCCGAGGTGGGGGAGGACTGCGTCCTGTACCCCAACGTCACGGTGCGCGAGCGCTGCATCGTGGGCGCGCGCGTCATCCTCCACGCCTCCAGCGTGGTGGGCGCGGACGGCTTCGGCTTCGCCTTCAACCCGGAAGGCGAGGCGGGGCCGGAGCACTTCAAGATTCCCCAGGTCGGCATCGTCCGCATCGAGGACGACGTCGAGGTAGGGGCGTGCACCTGCATCGACCGCGCGACGGTGGGCGAGACAGTGGTGGGGCGCGGCGCGAAGCTCGACAACCTGGTGCAGATTGCCCACAACGTGCGAGTGGGCCCGCTGTCCCTCATCTGCGCTCAGGCCGGTGTGTCCGGCTCGGCGGAGATTGGGACGGGCGTGGTGCTCGCGGGGCAGGTCGGCGTGGTGGGGCACATCCGCGTCGGTGACCTGGCCAAGGTGGGCGCGCAGTCCGGCGTCGCGCACGACGTGCCAGACGGCCAGGTGGTGAGCGGTAGCCCCGCCGTTCCCCACCGAGAGTGGCTGCGGGCCAGCGCCGCGGCGGGCCAGATGGCGGACCTTCTCAAGGAAGTGCGCGCCCTGCGGCGCCGGGTGGAGACGCTGGAGAAGGAAAAGGGGCCGTGATGGACATCGGAGAGATTCTCAATCTGCTGCCGCATCGGTACCCGTTCCTGCTGGTGGACCGGGTGGTGGAGATCGTCCCGGGCCAGAAGCTGACGGCCTACAAGAACGTCACCATCAACGAGCCTTTCTTCAACGGGCACTTCCCCGGTCACCCGGTGATGCCGGGTGTGCTCATCCTGGAGGCGCTGGCGCAGGCGACGGCCATCCTCGCCTACAAGAGCGAGAACATGGACCCGTCGCGCAAGCTCACGTACCTGATGGGCGTGGACGGCGCGCGCTTCCGCAAACCGGTGTTGCCGGGGGATCGCCTCCAGTTGGAGATCGAGGTGGTGCGTCACAAGGGCGCTGTCTGGAAGACGAAGGGCCTGGCAACAGTCGACGGCGCGCGTGTCGCCGAAGGCGAGTTCCTGGCAACCGTCGTGGACAAGGACGCCAACGCGGCTGAGAGCGCGGCATCCTGATTCGCGCCCCGCGAGCACGAGGAGACTTCATGGCTCAGGTTCATCCCACCGCGGTGGTTCATCCCGACGCCCGCCTTCACGAAACCGTCGAGGTCGGCCCCTATTCCATCATCGGTCCCCAGGTGACGATCGGTGCAGGCTCCCGCGTGGGGCCGCACGTCGTCATCGAAGGCCGCACGACGCTGGGCGAGCGCAATCGCATCTTCCAGTTCGCCTCCGTTGGCGCCGACCCGCAAGACCTCAAGTACGCGGGCGAGGACACGGAGCTGGTGCTCGGCGACGACAACCAGATTCGCGAGTTCGTGTCGCTGCACAAGGGTACCGCCGGTGGTGGCGGCGCTACCCGCGTTGGCAGTGGCAACCTCTTCATGGCCAACTGTCACGTCGCGCATGACTGCGTGGTGGGCAATGGCTGTCGCATCGGCAATGGCTCTGCGCTCGCGGGCCACGTGACGATGGAGGACCACGTCATCATCAGCG
Source organism: Myxococcus sp. CA023 (assembly GCF_010998615.1). Taxonomy (GTDB): domain Bacteria; phylum Myxococcota; class Myxococcia; order Myxococcales; family Myxococcaceae; genus Myxococcus. The sequence continues at coordinate 83,718 of NZ_JAAEAH010000037.1, forward strand.
GCCTTGCGGCGGTGCATCAGTTCACCCGCCTGGGCAAGCACGCCTTCATCTCCGGCGGCGCCATGGTGACCATGGACATCCCGCCGTACGCCACCGCCCAGGGAGACCGGGCGGAGCTGGTGGGCCTCAATACGGTGGGCCTGGAGCGCAGCGGCTTCTCCAAGGAGCAAATCGAGCGGGTGAAGGAAGCGCACCGCATCCTGTTCCGCTCGAAGCTGACGCTCCAGGAGGCCATGGTGAGGCTGCGCGCGGAGCTGGCGGGCCACTCCGAGGTGGACCACCTCATCCAGTTCATCCAGCAGAGCAAGCGTGGCCTCACGCGCTGACGCCGTGAGCGACGGAGGAGAATCGGCGGTGGATCGGATTGGCCTCATCGCGGGCAACGGCCGGCTGCCTTTTCTCTTCGCGCGTGCGGCGCGGAAGAAGGGCCTGGAAGTCGTGGCCGTGGCGCACCATGGAGAGACGGACCCGGCGTTGGCGTCGGAGGTGGACCGGCTGACGTGGGTGCGCGTCGGTCAGGTGGACCGCATCCAGAAGGCCCTCCGGGAAGCGGGCGTGAAGCAGGCGGCCATGGCGGGCGGTATCGGCCGCGTGCGGGCGCTGGCGGAAGCCCGGCCGGACCTGGGCGCGGTGCGCATCATCTCCCGGCTGCGAAGCTTCCGGGATGATGCGCTGCTGCGCGCGGTGGCCTCGGACTTCGAGTCGCGCGGCGTCACCATCATCGCCCCCACGGACTTCCTGGGGGAGGTGTTGTGCCCGGAGGGCCACCTCGCAGGGCCTCGGCTGCACCCGGCGCAGGAGAAGGACGTGGCCCTGGGCCGCGAGGTCGCCATACTCCTGGGCCAGGCGGACGTGGGGCAGACGGTGGTGGTGCACAACGGCCACGTCCTGGCACTGGAGGCGGTCGAGGGCACGGACGAGGCCATTCTCCGGGGCGGCAGGCTGGGTGGCAATTCAGGCGCCGTGGTGGTGAAGCGCTGCAAGCCGCAGCAGGACCTCCGCTTCGACCTGCCGGCCGTGGGGCCTCACACGCTGGAAGTCATGCAGGAGGTCGGCGCGCGCGTGCTGGCGCTCGAGGTGGGGCGCACGGTGATACTGGACGCCCCGGCCCTCTTCGCGGGCGCCGAGTCCAGGGGCATCACCATCGTCGGCGTGCCCTGAGCCCCGGCGACGGGTGACGGATCGGCCCCGGTACGAGGCCTACCCGTTCAGGTGTGGGACGGCCTGCGACCAGCATGGCCTCGTTCCCCTGTCCGGGCTCCCCTGGGACGGGGGGCGATTGAATACCGTTTCACCTCCAACGTCCCCCACGGGGAGCGTTTCCCTGCACGCCACCTCGTCCTACCCTCGCGGAGCAGTCCATCCACACGTGCCGCGGTTGGTCGCGGCCCGTGACACCAGAGGCCTACACCGCGCCATGAACGCCCGCCTGCTGCTCCTCACCTTTGTCCTGTCTTCGCCGATGCCGGTGCTCGCGGACGCCGTACGAGTCTCCCTGGAGGGGCGCGCCGTGCTGGGGGAGAAGCTCCCGGCGCTGCTGGTCCACATCGAGGCGCCTATCGCAGGCTTCGAGGTGAAGCTGAAGCGCAGCGACGGCCAGGACGTGGAGGTGAAGGGCGGTGGGAATCCGGGCCTCACGCGCCGTATCGAGCTGAATCAGCCGGAAGGCCGCTTCCACTACGAGGGAGCGCTCACGGTGCGCTTCCCGGATGCGGAATCCGGCGTGATGCCGTTGTCTTTCGACACGGAGCTCTACGGCACGCTGAAGCTGGACGTTCGCAAGGAGGACGTGGACGTGGCTGCGCGCCGGCTGCGCTTCGTCCTGTCCCGGCCCGCGAAGCGCGCGGAGCTGACGGTGTTGATGGCTGTCTCTGATACACATCTGACGCTGCCGACGATCTTACGCGTTTAGTGATACGTCGTCGTGTTAGCATTAATTAGAAAGTATACATATAACTAGAGAGCATATGATAAA
>NZ_JAAEAH010000038.1 GCF_010998615.1 Myxococcus sp. CA023
CGCGGGGGCCGCGGCGGGCAACCAGGAGGCGTGGGACCTGCTGGAGGCGCAGAAGGTGCTCGCCGCGGAGGGCCAGAAGTTCAACATGGCCTACCTGCAGCTCCAGAACGAGATGCAGAAGGAGAGCCGCGAGCACACCGCTGTCTCCAACATCATGAAGGTCCGCCACGACTCCGCGAAGGCGGCCATCAACAACATCCGCTGAGGAGCGACACCAGCCATGGCCATGGACACGTTGGGGCCGGTGGGGGGAGCGGGCGCGTCGCCTGCGGTGGAGCCCAGCCGGGAGCGATTCAGCAAGGTGTTGGACGAGGTGCAGGGGCCTGCGAAGGGCACTGGGGTTCCGGTAGCCACGGAGGGGCCGCCGAAGCCCGCGCCCACGGCGGCGCCGCGGGGTGTCTCCCGGGCCGAGGGGGTGGGACCCGCCGCGCCGGGCTGCGCGGATGTGAAGCCGGGCACTCGCGTGGACTCGGTGCAGGCGGCGAGAGCGCAGCAGGCGGCACAGGTGCTGGACCGGGTGGGGCAGGCGCAAAAGCGGCTGGACCACATCCTTCAGCTGGCGCAGTCCGGCCGCAGCTTCACGCCCGCGGAGTTGCTCGCGTTGCAGGCCCATGTCTACCGGGCGAGCCAGGAGCTCGACCTCGCCGGCAAGGTCGTCGAGAAGGCGACTGGCGGCGTCAAGCAGGTCCTCCAGACCCAGGTTTGAGGAGCACCCGATGCATTTGCTTTTCCGTCGCGCTTTCTTCCTCGCGCTACTCGTGAGCGTCACCGCCTGCCGCGAGCGCATCCAGCATGGTCTGGATGAGCGGCAGGCCAACGAGCTTCAATCCGTGCTCGTCGAGCGAGGGCTCGACGCGCGCAAGGTCCCCGAGGCGGGCAAGAAGCCCACATGGTCCATCGAGGTGGCGGACGAGCACGCCTCGGACGCGGTCCGCATCCTGTCGGAGCTGGGGCTGCCGAGGCTGAAGGAGGAAGTGGGGTGTGACGTCTTCGGTGGTGGCGGGCTGGTGCGCACGCCGGTGGAGGAGAGCGTCTGCCGAGTGAGGGTGATGGAGCGGAGCCTGGAGAAGACGCTCCAATCCGTGGAAGGGGTTCTGCTCGCGCGCGTCCACCTGGTGGTGCCCGCGCCGCCGAGAGTGGGACAGGCCCCGGGTCCATCGAAGGCATCGGCCATGCTTCGCGTGGCGCCGGGCAATGCGGCACGGGTGCGGCAATCCTCTGAGACGTTGAAGGTCCTCCTCGCGGGTGGTGTGGAGGGCCTGTCGCCGGAAGCCGTCTCGCTGTTGGTGGACGAGGTCTCCACCCGAGTGGAGGCTCCGACGGTGGTGGGCGTGTCTCCGCTGACCCGACTGCGTGCCCTCTTGGCGGTGTTGGGCCTCATGGTGACGGGGCTGTCGGTGGCGTTGGTGCTGGTGACGCTCCGGATGCGGCACTACCGCGACCGGACACCGACTCCGTCCGCGCCGCCTGGACCCGCGCGGCCCGTGTTGTCACCAGGACCGGCGCGCAAGGTGGCGTGAGTTGTCCATGGAGAGCGAACGCATGGATGCGACACGCGTAGGGCGCAAGCCTCGGCCAGGCCGGAGCTCCGCGTCCGTCAGGGCCGCTGCACCGACCGAGGAGGTGCCCCGTCTCGTGGGCCCCTTGCCGATTCCATTCGAACGCCTCGCGCTCGTCGCGTGGGTGCTGGGGCGGGAGCGGGCGGGCCCCCTTCTGGGCGAACTGGGCGAGGAATCGGCGGTGCGTGCGCGGGAGCACCTCCAGCGTCTGTCCGCGCTGCCCTCCGCGCAGCGACAGGCGAAGGTGGCGGTGGAGTTCGGGGAGCGAGCTGATGCCGCTGCTCGGCTGAGGCTCCTCATGAGTGACGCGCCTCCCATGCTTCGCCGGGAAATCTTTCGGCGTCTGCCTCCGTACCACCGGACCTTGTTTCCCGACGGAAGTCTGGCGCCTCCGGCGTCAGAGGTGCCTCCCGCGCTGGGGGCACTGGCCGAGCGCCTGATTCGCGAGGCCACGCGCTGAGTCTGAAAGCGGCGCCGTCCCGGCCCGCGTACCCGGCGTCCCGCGCCCGGATGCCATGCCTTCCCAACCCCGCGACTCCACGAGCCCGGCCACTGGCGGGGGGCCTGCACGGGAGGAGTGCGTCTCGATGCAGCAGCGGAGCCACCGATGAATACCCGTATCGAACACGCCGCCAGCCGGAAGGTCCGCCCCCTGCGCCGCTTGGGGGCGCGCCGGCTGACCCGGGCGCACCTCGTGCTCGCGGAGCGGCCCCATGCCGGGGGCCTCGGAAGGGAGGCGCTGGACGCGGTGATGGCGGCCCTGACTCGGGAACTCGGCTGTTCGGTGAACGCGGAGGCCCGTTTCCTGGAGTCCGTCATCTCGCCTTCGGTCGGACTGGGCGAGCCCGCGATTTTCGCGCTGCTGGAGCTGTCGGCGGTGGGGGGCACGGCGGTGCTGGAGCTGGAGCCCGCGCTCGCCTTCATGGGGTTGGAGCGCATCGCTGGCGCGGGGCAGCGGCCCGGCGTGGTGACGGAGTTGGCCCGGTTGGAAGAGGCGACGTTGGCCTATGTCCTGCTGGTCGCGCTCTCCGCGGTGAGGGCGGCGGGCGGGGCATACCCGTGGCTCGGTCCACGACTCGCGGGCGTGACGATGTCCAGGTCGGACGTGGTGGCGCGCTTGGACCCTCGCGAACCCTTGGTTGGCATTGAGTTGATGGTGACCGTGGGCGAGTCGCGCGCGGGCGCGCGGTTGCTGCTGCCGTCACAGGTGGTCCAGACGGTGTTCCAAGCGCTTCCGGTGGAGCGTGCGCCGGGCATCGCGCCAGAGGTGCTGGCCGCCTCGCTGGATGCCCGGTGCCTCGTAGGCCAGACGCCGCTGTCCGCGAACGCGCTGGACGCGCTCGTGGTGGGGGACGTCGTCGTCTTCGAAGGCGTGCGTAAGCAGGCCGGCCAGCTCTTCGGGCCGGGGCGGCTGGTGACGCGCGGATTCGCGCTCTCGGGAGACTTCCTCGCCGAGGGCTTTTCACTGACCCGCGCGCAGGGGCGCGGGATTCCCCAGGAGTCGGACATGGTGGCCGTGAACAAGCAGGAGGAGGGCATGCCTCCGCTGCCCGTGGATGTGGAAATCGAGCTGACGCGGGTGATGATTCCCCTGTCGGAGCTCGCGGCGCTCAAGCCGGGCGCGTTGCTTCCCCTGCACATCAACGCCAGTGAGCCGGTGGTGCTGCGCGTGGGAGACCGCGCGGTGGCCCGCGCCGAGTTGGTGGAAATCGAGGGCGAGGTTGGAGCCCGCGTCCTGGCGCTGCTGCCGTGAGTCCCGTCATGAATGCACAGCGTTTCGTTCATTCGCCGCGCTCGCGCTTGCTGTTGGCGGGGGCTCTGGTGCTGGGGTTGGCGGTGATGGGCCCGGTGGCTGGGGTGTCCACCACGGTGGCCGCGCGGTGGCTGCTGGGCATCGTGGCGCTAGCCGTACTGGGGTGGTGGTTGCACCGGCGTGGCGCTGTCGTCACGGGCGCACCCACGGCGCCACGGCTGAACGTCGTATCGCGAGCGGGGCTCTCGCAACGGTGCGGTGTTGCGCTCGTGGAGGTGGATGGGCGCAGCTACCTGGTGGCCTTCGGTGACGCGTTCGCGGAGATTCGCGAGACGGCAACGCCTGCGCCGGAGTTCGGTCATGTCCTGGCTCAGGCCCGGCGGCCCATGCCCAGGTCCCGCACGATTCGGGGCCGGCGGGAGGGGCAATGAGCCACGGCTTGTTGGGAGCGCTCCTGCTGGTTCCTGCCGCGGCCGCCGCGGCGGAGAAATCACTGTCGCGGATGTCGTACGCGGGCAGCCCGCTGTCGATGATGGGCATGCTCGCGGTGATGTCGCTGCTGCCGTTCGCGGTGCTGATGCTGACGAGCTTCTCGAAGATTGCCGTCGTGTTGTCGCTGGCCCGCTCGGCCATGGGCACGCAGCAGGCGCCGCCTACCATCGTGCTCACGGGCCTGGCGGCGGTGCTCACCGGGCACATCATGGCCCCGGTGATGGAGCGCATGTACGACGCGGGGCAGGTGGCCTACGCGGAGGTGGCGTCGGGCTCCGGCGCGGAGATGCTCTCCGCCGCGAGCCGCGTGTCGGAGCCGCTGCGCGCCTTCCTGGTCAAGCACGGGAGCGCTGAGGAGCGCGCGCGCTTCGTGGACCTGGCGCGCGAGCTACGTCCGGTGGAGGAGATGGACGCGGTGCGGGAGACGGACCTCTTCGTCGTCATTCCGGCCTTCGTCATCACCGAGCTGAAGGAAGCCTTTCAGATTGGCTTCCTCGTCTTCCTCCCGTTCCTCGTGCTGGACATGGTGATTGCCAACGTGCTGCTCGCGCTGGGCATGCAGACGTTGTCACCCAGCCAGGTGAGTCTGCCCTTCAAGATTCTCCTCTTCGTCGCCGTGGATGGCTGGTCGCTGCTCGCGCGGGGCCTCATCCTCGGCTACCGGTGACGCCATGACCCAGGACTTCTTCCTCACCCTGGGACGTGAGGCCCTGCTGTTGATGGTGATGGCGTCGCTGCCGCCCATTGGCGCGAGCCTGGTGGTGGGGTTCTTGTCGAGCCTCTTCCAGGCCACCACCCAGCTTCAGGAGTCCACGTTGTCGGTGGTGCCCAAGCTGTGCGCGGCCGTCCTGGCACTGGTCCTCGCCGGGCCCTGGATTGCCGGGCAGCTCACGCGCTTCACCCACCAGCTCCTGATGCTCATCTCCGAGGTCGCGGCATGAATCTGGAGCCGCTCCGCGCCTGGCTCGAGTCACTGGGTCCGGACATCGTCGTGGTGGCGCTGTGTGCCGCGCGGCTGCTGCCCATGACGTTCCTGTGTCCGCTACTGGGAGGGCAGGCCACGCCGACGATGGTTCGCCTGGCATTGGTGCTGTCCCTGTCGCTCTTCCTCCGGGTGGAGGCGGGCGTGGTGCTGGATGCGCCTGTCACGTCCGCGGTGGCCCTGGGCGGATTGGTGATTCGCGAGCTGCTCTTCGGGACGTCCGTGGGGTTGGTCGCGGTACTCCCCTTCGATGCCGCGCGCATGGGCGGCCGCTTCATCGACCTGCTTCGTGGAACCTCCGCCGAGGCGAGTCTGCCCCTTGCGGGGAGCCGTGAGTCCGCGGCAGGGGAGGGGCTCTACCATCTGCTGGTGGCGCTGGTGGTCTCCGGTGGCATGTGGCCGCTCGTCATCTCCAGCGTGCTGCGTGGGTTCGGCGTGGTGAAGCTCGGCGCCTTCGTTCCAACCGAGGCGGCCACGCTGCATGTCGTCCTGCTGGCGGGCGCGGCCATGGCCACGGGGCTGGCGGTGGGGGCGCCGATCGCCGCGGCGGTGCTGACCGTGGACTGTTTCCTGGGCCTGGCTTCGCGAGCGGCACCGCAGGTGAATCTTCAGGAGGTGGGGACGCCGCTGAAGATTCTGGGTGGGGGCGCCTTGTTGTGGCTGGGGACGGGCGTGTTGTGTGAGCGGCTGTTGGCGGGCGTGTTGTCCGTGGAAGGCGCGCTGGCGCTGTTGGGTGAGGTGGCGCGGTGAGTGGGGAGAAGACAGAGAAGCCCAGCGCGAAGCGCCTTCGTGAAGCACGGCGCAAAGGACAGATTCCCCGCAGCCGCTTGCTCAACGCCAGCGCGGTGACGGCGGGTGGCTTGTTCGGGCTCACGGAGGCCGCGCCAGTGGGCATGGCGAGGCTCCAGGCATGGACGGAGCACCTCTTCCTGGGACAGCAGGACCTTGGGGCGTGGCAGGAAGGGCTCTGGATTGCCGCGCGTTTTTGTGGCCCGGTGCTGGGGGGCGCGTTCGCCGCGGCGCTGCTCGTGTCCGTGGCTACGGTGGGCCTGGAAGCCGACCTCCTGCATGTCGAGCCGAAGCTGGAGCGCATCAGTCTCGTGGCGGGCATGCAGCGGCTCTTCAGCTGGCGCCCCTGGGTGGAACTGGCGAAGACGCTGCTGATTGTCTGCCTGGTGGGGGCGCTCGTCTGGAGCGATGCGGAGGAGGTCGCTCCGGATGCGATGAAGACCGCGTGGCTGGGCGGTACGGAGGGCTTGAGCCTGGTGGTCGCGCACGTGTCCGGGCTCGCGAGCCGCCTGGCCTGTTTGCTGGTGGTGCTGGGCGTGGGGGACTACGCGCTGGCCTGGCGGCGCCACATCAAGGATTTGATGATGACTCGCGAGGAGATGAAGCGCGAGTACAAGGAGAGTGAGGGCGACCCCCGGCACAAGGGGCAGCGGAAGGCCCTGCATCGCCAGCTTTCGCAGGGCGGTGCGGCACGCGGGGTGCAAAAGGCGACCGCCGTGGTCGTCAACCCCACGCACATCGCGGTCGCGCTTCGCTACGACGTCGACGAATGTGAGGCGCCCTATCTCGTGGCCAAGGCCCGGGAAGGGGATGCGCTCGCCATGCGGGAGCAGGCACGCCGACTGGGCATTCCGGTGGTGCGGGACATCCCGCTGGCACGCAGCCTCATCCACTACGACGTGGGCGAGCCCATTCCAGAGGAGCTGTACCAGGCGGCGGCGGTCGTCCTGCGCACGGCGATGGATGCGCGGGAGTTGGACGGCCATCCACGGAGACAGACGTCATGAACCCCCTCATGAAGGTATTGCTGAAGGCCCGAAACTCCTCGGACGTGGTGTTGGCGATCGCCATGGCCGCGGTCCTGGGCGCGCTCATCATCCCCTTACCCGCATGGCTCTTGGACGCGGGGCTCGCCGTCAATCTGGCGGCGTCGGTGGCCCTGCTGGTGGCCGCGCTGCGTGCCCGGGACGCCTTGAAGGTGACGTCGTTCCCCACGCTGTTGCTGTTCACCACGCTGTTCCGGTTGGCGCTCAACGTGTCCTCCACGCGGCTCGCGCTCGCGGAGGGGCACGCGGGAGACGTCATCCAGGCCTTCGGTGAGTTCGTCGTCCGGGGCGACTACGTTGTGGGCGCGGTGGTGTTCGCCATCCTCACGCTGGTGCAGTTGCTGGTCGTCACCAAGGGCGCGGAGCGGGTGGCGGAGGTGTCCGCGAGGTTCACGCTGGACGCGATGCCCGGCAAGCAGATGTCCATCGACGCGGACCTGCGCGCGGGTGCCATCGACCAGGCGCAAGCCCGGCGCCGACGGCGTGACCTGGAGCGCGAGTCACAGATGTTCGGCGCCATGGACGGCGCGATGAAGTTCGTGAAGGGGGACGTGATTGCGGGCCTGGTCATCGTCGCCGTGAACCTGCTTGGAGGAACCGTCATTGGTGTGCTGCAGGGAGGCATGCCCCTGGCCGAGGCGGCGTCGACATTCGCGCTCATCGCCATTGGTGACGGGCTGGTGTCCCAAGTTCCCTCGCTGTGCATCGCCGTGGCCGCGGGCCTCGTCGTCACGCGCGTCGCCTCGGAGAAGGAAGAGGACACGCTGGGGGCGGAGATTGGGGCCCAGTTCTTCGGAGAGGCGCGGACGCTCTGGGTGGTGGCGGGCCTGTGCGTCGCGCTGGCCCTCATGCCGGGAATGCCGCACGTGACGTTCCTTCTGCTGGCGGGAGGCCTGGGCGGGCTTGGCCATGTGCTGAGCCGCGCGGGTGTTTCGACGGTCGAAGAGAAAGCAGGCGCGCCCGCGGAAGGCGTGGCGCCTGGCGCGGCTGGAGCCCCACCGGAAAGTGCCGCGTCGCCCGTGGGTGTCTCTCCGCTCACGCTGGACCTTGCGCCCGACCTGACGGTGCTGGCGGAAGCGGATGGCGCCGCCTTCGTCCACAAGACGTTGAACGGCGTGCGGGACGAGCTGTTCTTCGAACTGGGGGTTCGGGTGCCCGGCATCCGGGTGCGCACGCAGGCCGCCTACCTGGGCGCGGGCGAGTACCGCGTCCTGGTGGACGAAGTCCCGGCGGGTGGAGGGCAGGTGCTGCCGGGGGCGCTCTACGCGCTGGCGCCTCCGGACGAACTGGCGTTCCTCCAGGTGAGCGCGGAGGCCGCGACGGAGCCCTCGAGCGGGAAGGTCATCAGCCGCATTCCAGAGTCGGCTCGGGTCCTGCTGGAGACAGCGCAAGTGCCGCTGCGGCGTCCGGGAGAGCTGGTCTCGGACCACGTGCGCGCCATCCTGCGTATCCGCGCCGCGGACCTGCTGGGGCTGCAGGACGTCCAGGGACTGCTGGAGGGACTGGAGGCGCAGGCGCCCGTGCTCGTGAAGGAGGCGCTGCAGAAGGTGCCGCTGCCGCTGCTCACGGATGTGCTTCGCAAGCTGCTCCAAGAGGGCGTCAGCATCCGGGACTTGCGAGCCATCCTGGAGGCGCTTGTGTCGCCGACGACGGAAGGGGATGCCGTCGCGCTCGCGGAGCGCTGTCGGCAAGCGCTGCGGCGGTACCTCAGCCACAAGTTCGCGCCCACCGGGCCGCTGTACGCGTACCTCGTGGACCCGGAGGTGGAAGAGGTGCTGCGCGGCATGGGCCCGCGAGGGCTGGCGCCTGACCCGGAGCGGGTGGCGGAAATCCTCGAAGGGGTGCGGCAGGTGGCCACCGAGGGACGGGCCGTGCTGCTCACCGCTCCGGATGTCCGGCGGCCTCTGCGCAGACTGTGCGAGGGCGCGTTCCCGGACGTCGCGGTGCTCACCTATGGCGAGCTGGATGGGGCCCTCCAGATTCGCCCCATCGGCCGGCTGTCGCCGGTGGCGGTGGGGCGCTGACGGAGGTGGGCTTAGAGCCCCGTGCCCGTGTTGCCCGGCCCCTTGCTTTCAGGAAGCGGGGGCAGCTCCGCCTGGGCCTGCTGGGGCGCCGGACGGTTCACGCGGTCGCGCAGCTCCTTGCCCGTGCGGAAGAGCAGGCCGCGCTTGGGCTTCACCGGGATGACCTGTCCCGTCTTCGGGTTGCGGCCCTGGTAGCCCTGGTAGTTCTTCACGTGAAAGGCACCGAGTCCGCGAATCTCGATGTTCTCGCCGCGGCAGAGGGCATCCTTCATCGACTCGAAAATCGTCTCGATGGTGGCCTCAGCCTGCTTCTGCGTCACGCCCCTCTTGGCCACGAGGATGTTGATCAGATCGGACTTGAGCATCGGACGCTCCCGCAAACCCGGTGACCCCTTGGAAACAGGGCGCTCTGGCCCGTGGTCGAATCCTGAAAACATAACAGAACGCATCCTTCGTGCAAGCAGGGTGAGCTTCCAACCACCCAGAACCTCTACGGATTTCCCCCTGCGGCCACCCTGGGTGGTGGGGCGGGAGCAGGCTCCGCCAGTCCTGGGCGGAGCGGCACCACCAGGTCCAGCCAGCGGGTGCGACGTAGCAGGTCGACGCCGGCGCAGTCAGCTGCCTGGAAGATGGGCTCCATCTGTTCGAATCCAGGCGCCCGGGGCCCGTTCCCTCCCTCCGCGCCGCCGGTGAGCATCACACCGTGCACGGCGAGCGTGGTGTCCGCCAGCGTGAGGGCAGCCGGGTCCTTCGCGGGACGCAGGCCCCCTTTGCGGAGGCGCTCCAGCAACTCGGCGGCCACCATGCGGTCGACGACCTCGTGGACCAGCGACTCGGGGACGCGCAGCCGCGTCGCCAGCTCGCGCGGCGAGGGAGGCGGCAGCCCGTCCACCCAGGCCAGGGTGGTCTCCTGGGCGACACGGGCGGCGACCAGTTCGTGCGCGCGCGGGTGGCTTCCAAAAGCGAAGAGGGAGTGCCGGAAGGCGGTGTGTTCCACTGCATAGGAGAGCCGGGCGCCAAAGAGCACCAACAGCCAGCTCACGTAGACCCACGCCAGGAACAACGGGAGCGCGCCGAGCGAGCCGTAGAGGGGGTTGTACTGGAAGCTGCGCTCCGCGAATGCGGCGTACACCTGCTTGGCGAAAGTCCACCCCAGGCCGGCCACCAGTCCTCCGGCGAGCGCGGACCGGACGCGGACATGCGCGTAGGGCGTCCAGTAGTAGAGCAGGGTGAGGCTGGCCACGGTGACGAGCGTGGTGCCCAGCAGGATGAAGGCGCTGGCGTAGGGCGCGTGGCTCTGTAGGAAGACGCGGACCTTGCCCGTCCCGGAGAAGGACAGCGCGAGGAAGAAGGGGCCCACGAGCAGGAGGCCCGAGTAGATGAGCAGCCGGATGCGCCATGGCCGCTGCCGCCGGATGCCCCACAGCTCGTTGACGGCGCCGTCGAGCTGCCGCAGCAGCGAGCCGGCGGACAGGAGCACCGCCAGGAAGCCCACGCTGCCAATGGCGACGGTGTGCGTGGGGTTCAGGAACCGGTCGAGGAACTGGGATGACTTGCCGCGCACCCCGGGGTTGAGCACCTCGCTGACGACGAAGCGCAGCTTCTCCTTGAACTCGTCCTGGTGGAAGGCGGTCAGCAGCACGAGCGCCACCGTCAGGAGGGGCACCAGGGAGAACATGCTGACGTAGGTCAGCGCGGCGGCCCGAAGCCGGAGATTCTCCCCGCGAAAGCCCTGGGCCACCGTCTTCGCGGCCAGGAGGGTGTCTGTCGCGAACAGCCCCACGGGCGTGTGCTGCAGGGGCGCCCAGAGCCGAGTGGCTCGCTCGCGGAATTGACGGAGCCACGGCAGGGGCGTCAGCTTCACCGATTCCCTCAAGAGGCCCGGCCGCGCCAGGCGCGGGCCTGACGGAGGCGGAGGGAACGTGGCCCCAGACGGGGCGATACGTGCTCGGAGCGCGAGGACATCATCCGTGTGACATGGCCGGCCGCGCGAGGCGGGAACCGCCTTGGGGCATGGACGCTCACGCTAGCCAATCCGCGGCCGCCAGTGCCAGCCCACCCCTGTTTGAGGTGGCCTGCCAGCGTACACAGGCCGACACGATGCGGGGCTTCGTGTGCACTGGCCAGCGACTTCCGCCTCGCCAGCGCCGCCGGCTCCCAGCCCCGGCCTTGAAACCACCGGCAGGGCAGGGCGCCGACGACTGACCGGCGGAAAGAACTCAGGTCGTGCCGCCCGAAGGCTCCGACCCACCACCCGAGGCTGGGGGCGGAGGCGGCGTCGAGCCACCCGCGTTCTCGCCTCCACCAGACGTGTTCTGCGAACCGCCGCGCTCTCCACGCTCGCCGCGGTCGCCACGCCGTTCGCCGCGCTCGGGACGTTCGCCGCGCTCGGAGCGTTCACCACGCTCACTCCGTTCGCCGCCGCGCTCGGAGCGTTCGCCCCGTTCGCCGCCGCGCTCGGAACGGTCGCCACGCTCGCCACCCCGGTCACCCCGAGGACGGTCTCCGCCACTCCGGCCCTCGCGGCGGCCTTCGCGACGGTCTCCGCCCCGCTCACCGCGCTCGGAGCGCTCGTTGCCCCGCTCACCACCCCGGTCCCTGCCACCACCGCCGCCGCCACCACCACCGCCGCGCCGGCCCTGCTCCTGGCGGCCGTAGCCCCCGCCATTGCTGTCGGGCTTGCGCTGCTGCATGGCCAGCTCGCCATCACCCGAGCCAGGCGACGAGGCCACCTTGTGCTCCGGTCCCGACGCCGAGCGTCCGTAGATGTCGTACTGCTCGCGGTGGTAGTTCTGCTGCGCCTTGACCTGGATGGACTTGTTGTACCGGTCCATCAGGTGCCGCAGCTCGTTGCGCTCCTCGCCCTGGAGCAGGCGCGCCACTTCCGCGTTGCAGTTGATGACCAGCGTGGAGTCCTTGTAGCCCGGCGCTTCGCGGCGAATCTCCCGGAAGATTTCGTAGGCCACGGTGGTGGCCGTCTTCACGAAGCCGTTGCCGTCGCAGTACGGGCAGTCCTCGTGGAGCATGCGGCCAATGGACTCGCGCACGCGCTTGCGCGTCATCTCCACGAGGCCCAGCTCGGAGATGCGCAGCACGTTCGTCTTGGCCTTGTCGCGGCCCAGCGCTTCCTGCAGCGCCTTGAAGACCTTGTCGCGGTTCTGCGCCTTCTCCATGTCGATGAAGTCGCAGATGATGATGCCGCCGATGTTGCGCAGCCGGAGCTGGTAGACAATCTCCTTGGCCGCCTCGACGTTGATCTTGGTGATGGTCTCCTCGAGGCTCTTCTTGCCGACGTAGCGGCCCGAGTTGACGTCGATGGCGGTGAGCGCCTCGGCCTGGTCGATGATGAGGTAGCCGCCGCTCTTCAGCCACACCTTGCGCTGGGTGGCGCGCTGGAGCTCCTGCTCGATGCCGTACGCGTCGAAGACGGTGTCGTCGCCCTCGTGCAGGGCCACCCTGTCTCGCAGCGCCGGGTCCTGCGCGGTGACGAAGCCGAGGATGCGCTCGTACTCCTCGCGGTCATCGACGACGAGCTTCTCCACGTCGTGCGCGAAGAGGTCGCGCGTGGCGCGCAGGATGAGGTCCAGGTCGGGGTGCAGCAGGCCGGGGCCGCCGCGCTTCTCGTTCTTGCGCACCACCTGGTTCCACACCTCGATGAGGAACCGGATGTCGCTCTCGAGCTTCTCCTGCGGCACGTTCTCCGCGACGGTGCGGACGATGAAGCCCGTTCCGGGCGGGCGCAGGCGGTCCACGATGTCACGCAGACGCCGGCGCTCCTTCTCGTTGGAGATGCGGCGGCTGATGCCCACGTGGTCCACCGTGGGCATGAACACCAGGTGACGGCCGGGGATGGAGATGTGTGAGGTGAGCCGCGCGCCCTTGGTGCCGATGGGGTCCTTGGAAATCTGGACGACGACTTCCTGGCCCACCTTCAGCAGGTCCTCAATCTTGTCGGTGCGGCGCGGCTTGGCCTTCTCCTTGTCCTCGTCGCGCTTGTCGCCCCGGCGCTTCTCCTCCTGCGGCCGGCGGCCCTTGTCCTTCTCGCCGCGCTCCTTCTCCCGGCTCCGGGGCTCACGCGCCTCACGGGCCTCGCGCGGCGTGCGGCGCTCGCCGGAGACCTCGGACGGCTTCGCAGCCTGCGCGCCCTCCTCAGCGGGCGAGGGGATGATGTCTCCCAGCGCGGCGGCCGCGGGGGGAGGGGGCTCGACGGAAAGACCGGTGGCCTCGCCCTCGGCCGCTTCCACGGCCGATTCAGCGGGCGTCGCCACCCCGGCCGCGTCGGGCTCGGACGCTGCGGCAACGGCCAGCGCCGCCTCGGGCGACTCCACGTTCGCGGCGGGCTCCACGGTGGCCTCGGCCACCTGAGGCTCGGAGGAGGGCGCGACCTCGGCCTCACCACCCGCCGGAGCAGGCGCGGCCTCCACGGGCGCTGCCGTGGACGGCTCGACCGCGACAATCTGCTCGGGCGTGACGGGCTGAACGGCCACCTCGGCGGCCACCACCATCTCCGACCCGGCGGCCGGCGCTTCCTCCGCGGTCGCCACCGGCGTCTCCGCGCCCGGCGGCGTCACCGTCGGGGCGTTGGCGGCCAGCTCCAGGGCGGTGTCGCGCGGCAGGGACTCAATGGGCGCCGTGACAGGCTCGAAATGGGCGTCCTCCGGCTCCACGTGACGGGGGGGCGCGTGCCGGGCGGCGGCCTCCGCGGCCTCGGCCTCGGACTCGTCCGGGACGTCCGGCGCATCCTCGTGCTCACCTTCGGTCAGCTCGAACTGCGCGCGCGCGAAGTCAGGGTCGTAGACGACGTCACTGACATAGAGGAACGCGGCCTTCTCCAGGCCAATGTCCACGAAGGCGGCCTGCATGCCCGGGAGCACCCGGACGACGCGGCCCTTGTAGATGTTCCCGACGACGCCCTTGTCCTTCTTACGCTCGAGGTAGAACTCCGCGATGTGTCCGCCCTCGACGAGCGCGACGCGCGTCTCTCGACCCGCGGCGTTGATGACCAGGATGCTGCTCATGGATGAATCCTGCTGGCGCGCGCGGTAGGGCGGACCTCACCGGACGGGCGGCGGCGAGACGCCGCGCCTCCGAGCGCGCTGCGAAGGGAGAGGCGGCCTCCGGCGGGCCTACAGCGAGCGACGCCGGCCCGGGCATGCCGGGTGCGGCTGGGGGCTCGTTGTCGAGGACCGAGGGGACCACCGCCTGCTCCTCCGAGTTCATTGGCGCCCCGCATTGCGACCGGCACCGTGCCGGGCGAGGCCTTGTCTTCACAACGCGTTCGAGCTTCCCCACGACGCGCGTGCCGCCCGCTCTTCTATCCACACCCGGTCGGTGCCCATCGTGGGCCACCTTGGGGGGGCGACTGGAGCCTCGGTGCAGCTGACGCGCCCGGAGGAGCCGGGAACGCAACCCGTCAAAATCCCTACCAGACGTCGACCCCCGACAACGCGGGGCGTCACACAACCGTCCAGAAACACGGGGAGTTTTTCACGGCCCCCCAGGTGTGTAAAGCCGAGAAACGGCTTCCATCCACTGTCAGGCAGATGCCGGGCGGCTACCCGGCAGGGCATCAGGCCTGGGCAGGGGCTCGCTTGCGCTCCCCTGGCTTGTCCAGTCGCCCTCGGGGCCGCCTCACCAGCCGGAGGCCTGTCCAGGTGGCATCGATGATGCAGATTTTGTTGTCCACCAGACCGATGTCCAGGGCCGCGTGGCGGACGAAGTCCTCGGAGAGGCCCCGGCGGGCACTCTCGCCCCCCGGCCAGCACACCCAGATGCCGCCAGTGAGGGCCATGGCGCGGGCCAGGGCCGGCAGCCGCTGCACCAGCTCCTGCGGGTCCTCGGTGAAGAAGAGGATGACATCCAGGCCCGTCACCGCGGTGATGAGGAACTCCACCCCATCCGGCAGCGGGTTGAGCTTCTGCACGAAGCCCCGCGGCGGGTTGATGACGGAGACCTTGGATCCGGCCCGGATACCCAGCATTGCCGGGAGGGAGGCCAGCGCGTAGGGCGTCATGACGTGCGCTCCACGTTGAATTGAATGAACTCGCCGGTGGCCTCGCTGTCCGCGCGCTGAACGCCCGAAACCCGGGCCTGCGTCGGACCGCGATGACACCAACGGATGAACTCCTCGAGCACGGCGGGCTCCCCTTCCACGACGGCCTCCACGGCCCCGTCCGGCCGGTTGCGCACCCAGCCTGTCAGACCCAGGCGTGTGGCCTCAACGCGGGCGCTCTCCCGGAAGAAGACGCCCTGCACCTTGCCTTCGATGCGCAGCGAGGCTCGCCGCGTGCCACTCATGGACCGCCCCATCCTCTAGGCGTTCGTCTGCAACATCTGCAGGAACGCGTGCTCGTCCAGGATTCTTACCCCGAGTTCCTGGGCCTTCTTCAGCTTGCTGCCCGCATCCTCACCGGCCACGACGAAATCGGTCTTGCGCGAGACACTTCCGGCGACCTTGCCGCCCCGGCGCTCGACCTCTTCCTTGGCCTGCTCCCGCGTCATACCCGTCATCGCGCCGGTGAGCACCACCGACTTGCCCACGAAGGGGCCTCCCGTGGCGACCTGGGGCGCCGCGGGCTGGACACCCGCCGCCAGCAGCGCGCGGATGGCCTCCTGGTTCTGGGGCTCCTGGAAGAAGGTGTGGATGACCTGGGCCATGATGGGGCCCACGTCCTTCACGCGGGAGATGTCCTCCAGGCTGGCCGTAAAGAGCATCTCCGACTGGGGGAAGGCCTCCGCCAGCGCCTTGGCGGTGGCGTCACCCACGTGGCGGATGCCCAGGGAATAGAGGAAGCGGCGCTGCGTGGTCTGCTTGGAGCGCTCCAGCGACGCGATGAGGTTATCCGCGCTCTTGTCGCCCATGCGCTCCAACGTCAGCAGGTTTTCCTTGGTGAGCGCGTAGAGGTCCGCGAACGCCTTCACCCTGCCGGTGGACACCAGCTGCGCGGCCAGCTTGTCGCCCAGCCCTTCGATGTCCATGGCCAGGCGGCTGGCGAAGTGGCGGATCTTCTCCACCAACTGTGCGGGGCAGGAGGCGCCCGTGCAGCGGATGATGGCGCCGTCCTCGTCCTTGGTCGCCACCGCATCGCAGACGGGGCAGTGCTTGGGGAACTCGAAGGGCGCGGAGTCCGCGGGGCGCTTGGACAGCACCACGGAGACGATTTCCGGAATCACGTCACCGGCGCGGCGCACGAAGACGGTGTCGCCCTTGCGCACGTCCTTGCGGCGCAGCTCGTCCTCGTTGTGCAGCGTGGCGCGCGCCACCGTGACGCCGCCCACCTTCACCGGCTTGAGGTGCGCCACCGGCGTCAGCGCGCCCGTGCGGCCCACCTGGATGCCGATGTCCATCACCTCCGTGGACTCCTCCTCTGGAGGGAACTTGTACGCCACCGCCCAGCGGGGGCTCTTGGAGACCTGGCCCAGGCGCTTGCGCTGGTCCTCGTCATCCACCTTCACCACCATGCCGTCCACTTCGAAGGGCAGCTCGTGGCGGCCCTTGAGGGAGGCGTCATAGGCCTGGCGTACGCCCTCCAGGCCCTCGGCGCGGCGATACTGGTTGATGGGCAGGCCCAGCGTCTTGAGGTACTCCAGCTTCTCGATGTGCGTCTTGAAGACGGGCACGCCTTCGCCCGGGACGCATTCGTAGAGGAACACGGAGAGGGGCCGGGCGGCCGTCATCCGCGGGTCCAACTGGCGCAGGCTGCCGGCGGCGGCGTTGCGCGGGTTGGCGAAGAGCGGCTCGCCTTCCTCCTCGCGCTTCTCGTTGAGCTTCTGGAAGTCCTTCTTGCGGATGAAGACCTCACCGCGGACCTCCAGCACGTCCGGCACCTTCACGCCGTCCTGGGGGAACAGCGACATGGGCAGGCTGCGGATGGTGCGCAGGTTCGAGGTGACGTCCTCGCCGGTGGTGCCGTCGCCCCGGGTGGCGCCCTGGACGAACGCGCCCTTTTCGTAACGCAACGCGATGGCGAGTCCGTCCAGCTTGGGCTCGCAGACGTAGGCGATACCCGGCAGGCCGACCAGCTTGCGGATTCGCTCGTCGAACTCAATGAGGCCCTGGTCCTCGAAGATGTTGGCCAGCGAGAGCATGGGCGCCCGGTGCACCACCTCGCCAAACTCCTCGGCCGCCGCGCCGCCCACGCGCTGGGTGGGCGAGTCCGGCGTCTGGAGGCTCGGGTGCTTCGCCTCCAGGTCCTGCAGCTCGCGCATCAGCTTGTCGTATTGCGCGTCGCTGACCTCGGGCGAGTCGAGGACGTAGTAACGGTAGTTGTGGTGCGCCAGCTCACGGTGGAGCTCACGGGCTCGGGCTGCGGCTTTCTGGAAGTCGTCCACGGTTC
Organism: Myxococcus sp. CA023; assembly: GCF_010998615.1. Classification (GTDB taxonomy): domain Bacteria; phylum Myxococcota; class Myxococcia; order Myxococcales; family Myxococcaceae; genus Myxococcus. Next base: position 16,982 of record NZ_JAAEAH010000038.1, read on the forward strand.
GCGGTCCTTACTCCAAAACACGGCGCGTCGGCGCGTGCCTCGAAAGGCGGCCACTCTACGGTTCCCGACTGACAAGGTCCGGTCGTCGTCTCCGCGTGAACCGTGTCCTGAGGGGAAGCGGACCTGGAGGGCCGGGTGTTGTCGCTGGCAGTGGCGATGTCCGCGCGCCGACCCGCCGGGTCCTCAGGTCCGGGGCAGGGGACTCCGGAAGGCCCGTACGGCCGGCTGGAAATGAGGGCCCCGGGGGCGCGTGTTGCTCTTCTGGAAGCGACGCAACCGTGGCCCTCAAGATGCCTTGACAGGCCAGAAGGGGGTCAATAACGTCCCTCGCGGTTCATGGCGCAGGTGTATTCCGACGGCGCCGACTCTTCTCCCAACCACAAGGCTCACGCCCGCGCAGTCCCTTCCTGGGATTCCGGCGGGGCCGTCCTCCTGGAAGGTGCTTCCGAGGGCCGCGCGGACGTCTCCCCGCCATTTCACCCGTCCGAGTCCTCGGGCGCTTCATTCCTCCCAAGCGTTACAGACATGCGTAAAGCCCGTACTTCGAGAGAGAAGGCTGCCGACACCGATGTCGCCGTCGAGGCCGACACGGAGAAGCCACGCCGCAAGCGCGCCGCGAAGACGGTGGAGCGAGACGAGGCCGAGAAGCCCGCCCCGCGCGCCCGCCGCAGCGCCGCCCGCCGCGACGAAGAGCCCGGCGCCGAGGTCGAGGAGGCCCCCGCCGAGCCGCCCCGTCCGGTGCTCACCCCCATCTCCCGCCCGGTGCGGGACGACGACCTCCAGGAGGCTCGTATCTCCGGCGAGTCCGAAGAGCCGGCTGCCTCCCTGCCGCCTCCTCCGGAGCCCCCTGAGACTCCCGCCATCACGGAAGTCACCCGGGATGGCGAGCCCATGCAGGTCATCAAGCTCAATGACCTGAAGCGGATGAAGATCACCGACCTCTCGAAGATGGCCCACGACGTGGGCATCGAGGGGTACCAGGGCCTGAAGAAGCAGGACCTCATCTTCGCGCTGCTGGGCGGCATCGCCGACAAGCGCTTCGAGGTCCACGCGGAGGGCGTGCTGGAGCTGCTCAGCGACGGCTTCGGCTTCCTGCGCAGCGCGGACAGCGACTACCAGCCCAGCCCGGACGACATCTACGTGTCCCCGTCGCAGGTGCGCCGCTTCAACCTGCGCCCCGGCGACACGGTGACGGGCCCCATCCGCCAGCCCCGCGAGGGCGAGCGCTTCTTCGCGCTCCAGAAGGTGGACAAGGTCAACTTCGCGGACCCGATGTCGGACGCGGCGCGCGAGCGCATCCTGTTCGACAACCTCACGCCGCTCTATCCGACGCGCAAGCTCAAGCTGGAGCATGAGTCGTCGGAGATGACCACGCGCATCATCGACATGTTCTGCCCCATCGGTCTGGGCCAGCGCTGCCTCATCGTGGCGCCGCCGAAGGCCGGTAAGACGGTGCTGCTGCAGAACATCGCGCACGCCATCAGCCGCAACCACCCGGACGTGTACCTCATCGTGCTGCTCGTGGACGAGCGCCCGGAAGAGGTGACGGACATGGAGCGCAGCGTGCGCGGCGAGGTGGTGTCCTCCACCTTCGACGAGCCCGCCACGCGTCACGTGCAGGTGGCGGAGATGGTCATCGACAAGGCCAAGCGCCTGGTCGAGCAGAAGTACGACGTCTGCATCCTGCTGGACTCCATCACCCGTCTGGCGCGCGCCTACAACACGGTGGTGCCCGCGTCCGGCAAGATTCTGTCCGGTGGCGTGGACGCCAACGCGCTCCACAAGCCCAAGCGCTTCTTCGGCGCCGCGCGCAACATCGAAGAGGGTGGCTCGCTGACCATCATCGGCACCGCGCTCATCGACACCGGCAGCCGCATGGACGAAGTCATCTTCGAGGAGTTCAAGGGCACGGGTAACTCCGAAATCGTCCTGGACCGGAAGCTGATGGAGAAGCGCATCTTCCCGACGCTGGACATCAACAAGTCCGGTACGCGCAAGGAGGAGCTGCTGCTCGGCCCGGGCGACCTGGTGCGCATCACCGCCCTGCGGCAGGTGCTCCACCCGTTCACCCCCATCGACGCGATGGAGTTCGTGCTCAAACACATGCGGCCCACCGCGTCGAATGCGGACTTCCTCGGGTCGATGAACCGGTAGAGATTGTCTGAGCAAGGAGTGTCCATTGCTCAGACACGGACGTTTCCGCCTGCTCACCCTCGTGCTGGGGGTGACGCTGGGCGGTGGTGGAGTGGGGTGTGACGGTTTGGGAGACCTGCCGCTGGAGGACGTGCCCCCGGTGCTGTCCGACCAGACCTGTTACACGGACGACGACTGCGTGGCCAACGCGTGCTGTGGGCTGGGAACCGCCGTCACGCACGCGGACGAAGGCCCGACGTGTAGCGGCCCCTGTACCAGTGGCTGCCCGGAGGGCTCCATCGACTGCGGGCGTTGCATCCCCACCTGCCGTGAAGCGCGCTGCGCCGCCGCCTGCCAGTAGGGCTCAGGCGGCGGGCGGCTGACGTTCAGCGGGCAGCGGTCCGGGCGTGGCCAGGGCCACCGCGGGCGCGGGCTGGGCCTTGAGCCGTGCGTAGTCGAAGCACGCCACCAGGACGGACGCCACGGGCACCGCGAAGAGGGCGCCCACCAGCCCGAAGAGCCGCTCTCCGGCGATGAGGGAGAAGGCGACGATGACGGGGTGCAGGTGCGCCGCCTGCCCCATGATTTTGGGGTTGAGGAAGTACGCCTCTACCGCGTGGATGCCGATGATCCACGCGAGAATCGCCAGCCCCTTCTGGAAGCCGTCCGCCAGCGCGATGAGGACGATGGGCACTGAGCTGAGGATGGTGCCGAAAATCGGGATGAGGCTGAAGAAGGTGGCGATGGTCGCCAGCAGGAACGCGAACTTCACGCCGAACAGCAGCAGCCCCATGAACGTCAGGATGCCGTTGACGATGCAGATGGTGACCTGCCCGCGCACCACGCCGGACAACGAGCGGTCGATGCGCTCCAGCAGTTGCCGCGCGTCGGTGGCGTACTCCGGCGGAATCAGCGTGCCGAAGTAGTTGCGGATGGCGTGCGCGTCGATGGAGAAGAACGCGGCCACCATCAGCACGAAGAAGAGCATGAAGACGCCCGCGGCCACGCTGGTGACGATGCTGCGGGACACGTTGACGATGTCGCCCAGGTTCTCCTGCACCAGGATGGACACGCGCTTCACCGCGTCCCCCAGGAACTGCTCCAAATCCAGCGCGAAGCCGAAGGTGCCGTTGTTGCTCCCCGCGTCCGCGCCCTCCAGCGCGCGGTTGGAGAGCGCCACCGGAATGCCTCGTGTGCTGAGCCACGTCTCCGCGCGCTGCGCGAGCTCCTGGACGTGCTCCGGGGTGAGCGTGTTGGCGAACGTCACCGCCTCACGGCTGACGCGGGACAGCTCGCGGTAGAGCTGCGGCACCAGCGCGACGATGAAGAGGTACACGCCCACGAAGAAGCCGGCGTAGATGAGCAGCAGCGCCGCCCAGCGCGGCACCGGCCGGCCGGCCACCTTCACCCGGGAGATGCGCCCCACCAGCGGCTGCACCAGGTAGGCGATGAGCGCGGCGCCCGCGAAGGGCATGACCACCGAGCGGAAGGCCAACAGGACCAGTGCCAGGCTCAGCCACAACACTCCCAAGAGGAGCAGGCGCTTGCGTCGGTTGGCGGAGGCGGTGGAGTCCGAAGGCTGCTGCGACATGCCGTCTGGCTTACGGCAGTGCCTTCCCGGTGACAAGGGCCGCCACGTGAGCGCCCCGCCCGCGTCCTGGGAGGGGGATGGTGCCTGTTCAACATTTCACCGGGTCACCCGGCGGCGGCTCAGGCGCTGGGCACCTGGAATGCGCCGAGCTTTGACTGGAGCCGCTCCAGGCAGTCGCGCATGTGCTTGCGCTTGACGCGGCCCTCGGTGGCCTCGCCCAGGCCCAGCATCTGCTCGGTGAGCCAGCGGCTGAGGAGCAGCAGGGGCAGCCGGTCGCCCGGCACCAGGCCTCGCTCCAGGTAGCGCTTGTTGCGCATGTAGTCGTCGTAGGCGTCCGTTTCGCGCGCCAGCTCCCACTGCGCCAGCCGGAACGCCTCCGTGTAGACGGCCCGGGACGGCCGGGGCCGGGGCTCCGTGAAGAGCGGCGCGAAGTGGCCACCGGTGTCCAGGTCCAGCTCCTCGACGGGCGGTGGCCACTGCAGCAGGTCCTTGTGCAGCAGCTTCGCCACCTCCTCCAGGAGGTGCTCCAGCAGGGAAATCGGTTTGAGGTCGAAGAGGTGGTCCCAGCGCGACGCCATGGCTTCTTCTCTACCTCAAATGCCGGCGTCGGCCGTGCCCGCGTCGGGGACGCCCGCGTCGGTGCCGCCGTCGTCCGTGCCCAGGCCCTGGCAGCAGGGGGGCACCTGCGCGAAGTAGAGCGCCGACTGGGAGCAGGACACGCGGATGTCGCGGCGGTAGGCGCTGCAGCCGGTGACGAAGCGGTCGCTCCCGCAGGTGGGCGGGGCCGCGGTCGCTGGGTCGCAGGCCTCCAGGGTGACGGCGCACACGGCGCGGGAGCGGTAGAAGCGAGCGTCGTTGCGGTCTCCGGGGACGACGGTGCACGTCGTGCGCTCGGTGCACGCCTGGAGGATGGGGCCGCTGGAGCACGGGCCCACCGTGCACTCCGGCTCGCAGTTGAGCGCTTCCGAGTCGTCACAGCGGGGCGCCTGGGTGCACAGGTCTTCCGAGCACGCGGTGGTGAGCAGGGCGAGGAGCAGGGTCGGCAGGGCAAGACGGGACACGGAGGGCCTCTGTCAGGTCAGGTGAAGCGCTCGAGGAAGTTCAGCAGGATTCTGCGGCCCGCGGGAGAGGGCGTGAGGCCCGTCAGCAGCTGACGGACGTATTCGCCGGGCGCGGCGCCTCGCGCCACGGAGTCCCGCTCCAGGTCCTCCCGGCGGGCCTCGATGACGGCGCGAAGGGTGTCCACGCCGGCCTCTGGATGGAACTGAACGCCGCGCACGTTGGGGCGGAAGGCCAGTGCCTGCGCGGCTGTGTTCGCGTTGCCCGCAAGCACCTGCGCGCCGTCGGGAATGTGCGAGACGATGTCCTCGTGCGTCGCCTGCGCGATGAAGCGCTCCGGCACGCCGTCGAAGAGTGGGTCCTGCTTGCCGGCCTCGGTGAGCGTCACCTCGACGCTGCCCGTCTCCCGCCCCTGGGGATTGCGCGAGACGCGGCCGCCATACGCATGCGCCAGGAGCTGCTGGCCGAAGCACACGCCCAGCACGGGCGTGCCTCGCTCACCGGCCTCCACCATGAAGTCCACGGCGCGCTTCATCCACGGCTCGAGCGCCGTCACCGACAGCGGCGAGCCCGTCATCATCACCGCGTCGTAGCCATCCGCGCGCGTGGGCAAGGGGGCGCCCCGGTGCGCCAGCACGATGTCGAAGCGGTAGCCGGACAGTCCAATGGCTTGCAGAAACCACCGGTCGTAGTCGCCGACGGAGACGCGCACGGCCTCGGCCGCGTCACCGGCTTTCAGCAAGAGGACGTTCTTCACCGCCGTAGGTTGCCGCATTGCGTCCCCATTCCTACCGTGTCGTGCCCCGCGTGTCCGTTCCTGGCCAGTCGCAGTGGAACGCGCCCGTGTGCTTCGAGGTACCCAAATGATCGGCGCCCGTTGGCTCACCTTCTCATTCATCGTCCCCAGTCTGGGCATGGCCGGGCGGCGGGTGGAGCCCCAGGTGTCGGGCGTTTCCAGCAAGAGAGGGGATTGAACCGATGCCGACCCGACCCAAGGCGAAGGTCCTGACACACCCTGCCATGGCTCGCCGGGTTCGCGGCAAGGCATCGCGTGCACCGGCGCGAGGCTCGGCGGTGCGGGACGCGGCGAGCGTGGACTCGCTGCGCCGGTGGCTGGACGAAAAGGGCATCCAGAAGGTGAAGGTGGGCGCGGTGGACGTCGATGGCGTCTGGCGCGGCAAGTACATCTCCCTGGAGAAGTTCCTCAGCGCCGCCAAGGGCGGCCTGGGCTTCTGTGACGTCGTCTTCGGCTGGGACTTGAGCGATGATCTGCTCGACAACACCCAGGTGACGGGCTGGCACACTGGATACCCGGATGCCCACGCGAAGGTGGACCTGTCCACTGGCCGCGTCATTCCCTGGGAGCCGGACACCGCGGCGTTCCTGCTCGACTTCGAAAACCCCGACGGCACGCCTTTCGAGGCGAGCCCCCGGCAGTTGCTCCAGAAGGTGGCCGCCCGCGCGCGCTCGTTGGGGTACCTGCCGCGCTTCGGCGCGGAGTACGAGTTCTTCATCTTCAAGGAGCAGCCGCAGAGCCTGCGCGACAAGGACTTCCAGGGGCTGACGCCGCTGACGCCGGGCATGTTCGGCTATTCGTGGCTGCGCACGTCGCTCAACGCGCCGCTGGTGCATGCGCTCATCGACGGGTGCAACGCCTTCGGCCTGGGCATCGAGGGCTTCCACACGGAGACGGGGCCGGGCGTCTTCGAGGCGGCCATCTGCTACGACGACATCGAGAAGTCGGCGGACAAGGCTGCGCTCTTCAAGACGGTGGTGAAGGAGATTTGCGCCCGCCACGGCGTCACCGCGTGCTTCATGGCGAAGGTGAACGCGAAGCTGCCGGGGTGCTCGGGGCACGTCCACCAGTCGCTGTGGGATTTGGACGGGGAGCAGAACCTCTTCCACGACGCGAAGGCGCCACACGGCATGAGCACGTTGCTGCGCCACTACATCGGCGGGCAGGTGGCGCTGATGCCGGAGCTCACCGCGCTCTACTGGCCCACCATCAACAGCTACAAGCGCAGCGTGGAGAACACCTGGGCGCCCACCACGGTGACGTGGGGCCTGGAGAACCGCACCACCGCCATCCGCGTCATCGGTGAGAACGCCAAGGCGATGCGCCTGGAGTACCGGCAACTGGGCGCGGACATGAACGCGTACATCGGCATGGCGGTCAGTCTGGCCGCGGGCCTGTGGGGCATCGAGAACGAGGTGGAGCCGCCCGCGCCCTGCGAGGCCAACGCCTACGCGAAGAACGACGCGCCGCCCTTGCCCCGCAACCTCAAGGACGCGGTGGCGCTGCTGAAGGGCAGCGAGCGCGCGCGGGAGTTGCTGGGCGACGGCTTCGTGGACCACTTCGTGCGCACGCGCGAGTGGGAGGTGCGTCAGTACGAGCGCGCCGTCACCAACTGGGAGTTGGAGCGTTACCTGGAGCTCATCTGATGAGCACAAATGAGGCAGCCGCCATGAAGCCGTTCGACATTCCCTCCGAGCCGCGCGTCACCGAGATGGCGTGGCCCACGCGCATCGTCTTCGGCGCCGGCGCGCTGCTGCGCCTGCCCGCGCAGGCCCAGCGTCTGGGCATCCAGCGCCCGCTGCTGGTGACGGACGCGGGCGTGGTGAAGGCGGGGCTGGCCGCGCGCGTGGCGGACGTGCTCAAGACGGCGGGACTGGCCTGTGAAGTCTTCGATCGCGTGGAGCCCAACCCCACCGAGCGTGACGTCTTCGCGGGCCTGGAGGCGTACCGGAGCCACGCCTGCGACGGCATCGTCGCGCTGGGGGGCGGCAGCGCCCTGGACGCGGGCAAGCTGATTCAGCTCCTCACCACGCACGAGCCGCCGCTCAGCCGCTACGACGACGCGAAGGGCGGCGACCAGTACGTGCGCGACGACCTGCCGCCGCTCATCGCGATTCCCACCACCGCGGGCACCGGCTCCGAGGTGGGGCGCTCGGGCGTGGTGACGCTGGAGGACACGGGCCGCAAGACGGTCATCTTCAGCCCGCACCTGTTGCCGCGCGCCGCCATCTGCGACCCGGAGCTGACGCTGGGGCTGCCGCCGGGCATCACCGCGGCCACGGGCATGGATGCCTTCACCCATTGCCTGGAGGCCTACCTGGCCAATGGCTTCCACCCGCTGGCGGACGCGGTGGCCATTGACGGCATCTACCGCGTGGGCCGCTCGCTGGAGACGGCGGTGCGCGAGGGCAAGGACCTGGCCGCACGCACGGACATGATGGTGGCGGCGATGGAGGGCGCCATGGCCTTCCAGAAGGGCCTGGGGGCCTGCCACGCGCTGGCCCACGCGCTCACGCCCGTGTCCAACGTGCACCACGGCCTGGCGAATGCCATCGTCCTGCCCGTGGTGATGGAGTTCAACCGCGCCGTCTGTACGGCGCGGCTGGCCCGGGTCGCGGTGGCGCTGGGGGACACGACGCAGGCGAGTGAAGAGGTGCTCGCGGGCAACGCCATCGACCGGGTGCGCAAGCTCAATGCGGCTGTGGGCATTCCCTCGCGGCTGCGCGACGCGGGCGTCCAGGAGAAGGACCTGGAGCGGATTGCCGAGAAGGCCTTCCAGGATGCCTCGCACCTGAGCAACCCGCGGAAGGTGTCGCAGGCGGACCTGCTGGCCATGGCGCGCGAGGCTTACTGAGCCGCCGTCCGCCGGGGGAGGGGATTCCCCCGGCGCGCCGCTTCATGGCTCAGGGCGCTTCGTCCATGGCGCCCATGCCGCCGCCCTCGGTGCCACCATCCGACAGCACCGGGGCACCCGTGCCCTCCGGTTCGGTGTCGCCTCCCGCGCCCACCACGGTGCCCGTCACGGGCGTGCCGCCTTCCTCGGGGGTGAACTCCAACGTCTCCACGAACACGCGGCCGGGCAGGCGCAGGTCCATGGCGTTGATGCGCTCCTGGCTTCGAAGCTCGTAGAGCTGCTGCGCCACCGGGCCCGCGGGGATGCGGTCGTCGGAGAAGAAGATGTACATGCGGACCTTCCCCTCCTGCACGGGGATGCGGAAGCTCGTGTGCGCCACGGGCTTGTTCGCATCACAGCGGATGGAGCGGTTCTCCCGCGTCAGCGTGAGCTGCCGGATGACGCCCTTCTCCGACACTGTGTACAGCATGCAGTAAGGAAGCTGGCCGTCGGAGGGGATGACCTCCACCGTGGCCCCGCCCGTCTTCCGCAGCTGGGCCCGCGTGGGCCTGTCCGTCGACTTCTTCCCGTCACAAGCCGCGCCACACAGCGCGGCCACCGCCAACAACCCAGTCCAGCGCCTCATGTGTCCCTCCCGGGATGTGGAAGAGCCTTCACCTGCCCCCCCCAGCCTACTTCGGAGCTTCGTCCTGAGGGGAGGTCAGGGGTTGTCCTGTGGCAGGTCGCGCCAACTGCAACGACCGCCAGTGCACACCGCGACCGGGCGGGCGCGCGCATGCACGGCGTCATGTCCTCCGCGCGCGACGTGGGCGCGCTCCTGACGGGGCTCAGGGACAGCCGGAGCTGACCTGGAGGGCGTCATAGGCCATCCACCCGTTACGCTTCGTTCCCGTGGCGGCGATGACGTAGCCGTAGAGGAATTTCATGGTGCCGGACTGCTGACGGTAGCGTCCCGCGCTGTCCTGGACCCACAGGGGAATGTCGATGGACGGCACGCCGTGCTCGGTGGGGACGTCCAGGCGCTGGAACTTCGTCCCCGCAGGGAAGTGGTCCACCGCGGGCCCGCCCAGCGCGAAGCCCGGCACGTTGAAGACCAGGTTCGCCGAGCGCAGGCCGTTGGCGCGCACCAACGGCAGGTAGTCCCCCGCGCGCTCGTGCGTCGCCGTGCTGTCGTAGACGACCTTCTTGAATTCGAGCGTGGTGTCGTGCCAGTCGCGCACGGCGTAGCAGCCCAGGTTGCCCAGGCCCGCGCCCAGCGCGGAGACGTGGCCGACCTTCTGCTCGAAGGAAGTACTCCCCAGGATGCTGGAGATGGGCAGCCACCCGGCGCTGGAGTTGGACGTCGACACCGCGAAGGCGTGCTTCTCACCCGCGAAGGTGCGCGTCTGGCCGTAGTTGAAGGCCGCGCTCGTCCGCGTGTTGGTGCCTACCACCGTGCCATGACCGTCCCGGATGGGAACGCCTGTCACCAGACCCCAGTTGTCGTCCTCGGGCGCGTTGGTGGGGACGCGGTTTCCACCAGACGCTTGCAGCTTGCAGTTGTAGGGGCTGACCAGACAGTAGGTGCCATTCACACCGGAGAACGCCGACTGCTCCCGTGAAGCGAGGGCTTCGTCCGGACTGGAATCGGCGGGGGACGGTGCCTCGCCTCCACAAGCCGAGGCCACGAGCGTTGCTGCGATGAAGGCATGGAGTGGGATTCGCATCGTGGGATAGGAGTTCGACAGGATTTGAGAAATCAAGCGAGCGGTTGTGCGGGCCTGTCGGAGGGAGGGGAAATGGTCAATGATAGACACATTCCTCTCGCCGCCGCCCGCTGATCAGCCTTTCTGGGGGACGGGCTCACGGCGCCAGGGATTTGGATTCAATTGAGCAGCGGCGGCTTCGAGGGGCTACCGCGTCTCCGGCCGGACGTAGACGACCACCTGGGGCGTCTCATCCAGGTAGAGGCCCGTCACCGGCGTGCGCGTGCCGAAGGCCTGCCACGTGAGGAACTCGTGCTCGCGGAACTCCTGGTGGTACTGGTACGCGACGATGTCCGCGTCCGCCGGGCTGCCCACCGCGCGCAGGTCCTTTCGCAGCATGCCGTTGCGCTGGTAGTCGCGGAACGAGCCGCCGTGCACCTCGTGCAGGAACAGGCGTGCGCCCTGCTTCGCGTTCGCGTTGATCCATGGCAGCACGCCGGTGACGTGGCTGGACCAGAACTGGCGCTGCATGCCCAGCGTGGCCGCGCCCGGCAGTCCTCCCGCCAGCTCCGAGTACGCCGCCGTCCCGTAGGGGAACACGCGCACCGAGTACACCAGCGCGGGGGCCAGCAGCATGGCGAACACCGGCACGGCCACCACGGCCTGCGGCAATGAGGGCCACTTCATCTGCAGCCGCTCCCAAAGCGCCGTGCAGCCCCGGGCTACCGCGGCGCCCGCGAGGATGCCCAGGAACACCATGGACGGGAACCAGTGCTTCACCCCGCCGAAGTGTGGCACCTGCGGGTGGCTGATGATGAGGATGGACGCCACCGCGTTCACGCACACCAGCGCCTCCGTCATCGTCACCGGGCGCTCTACCCACGCGCGCGTCCGCGCGAAGGCCCCCAGCACCATGCGCGTCACCAGCGCCGCCAGGCCCGTCACCATGGGGACGAAGATGCTGGTGGGCACCGTCAGCGCCGTCTTCACGACGACGTAGGCGAGCGGGAAGGGCGGCTCGCGCAGCAGTTGGTTCAGATAGAACCAGGCGTAGTGGTTGTGCTTGGCGTGGAAGGCCAGGTACCACGCGGTGCGGTCCACCGGCTGGTGCCACAGGTAGGGCCAGTGCAGGTAGAAGATGACGGGCCCCAGCACCGCCATGGCGGCGATGGGCACCAGCGCGCGCGTCACCTGCGCGTTCACCTTGTCCACGCCCTTGAGCACCCAGGCGCCGCCCACCGCGAGACCGGCGAACAGCAGCGTGTGCGGACTGAGCAGCAGGAACTTCCGCTGGAAGCCCTCACCGCCACCCAGCGACAGCACCAGCAGGCCGTAGAACACGGCCACCGCCGTGAACACGCCCACGAAGCGGCCCAGCCAGGCGCGGGCCTCCGGCTGACCCTCGCTGGCGCTGAAGGCGCGCCACAGCGCGAAGGGCGTGAGCACGAAGGGGAGGAACAGCGCGTTGTGCTTGGTTGCCAGCGTCAGGCCGAAGGCCACGCCGCACCACAGGCCCCAGCGCACGTCCTCCATGGCGCGCCAGAAGCAGTACACGACGAGCAGCCACATGGCGGCCACGGGGACGTCGAAGCATGCCATCTCCGCGTTGAAGTACTGCCGCGGCACCAGCATGAAGGCGAAGGCGGCGAACAGCCCCGCGAGGCGGCCGTACATGGCGCTGCCCAGCAGGAAGGACAGCGCGGGAATCAGCGCCGCCATGGCGAAGGCGGGGATGCGGAACGCCGTCGCCGAGCGCACCCATCCCAGCTCCGTGTGGAAGATCAGGTGGCTCAGGCCGAACAGCGTCTTCATCAGCACCGGGTGCTCGTGGTTGTAGTCCCACGCGCGCACGATGGCCGCGTCCGTCAGCGCCCGGGCCGGTGCGTTGAAGAGCTGCCGGAACCAGCTCGAGTAGCCCTCCGCCGCGATGAAGTAGACGCTTTCGTCGCGCGTGTAGCCCACCGCGGACTCCGTCAGCCACAGCGCAGCGAAGGCCAGCACCCACAGGGCCCAGGCCAGGGACTTCTCGTCGCGCGTGGGGGCGCGTCCTTGCATCATCCCCGCACTCCCACTTCGGGCTCCACGGCCAACACGTCCAGGCACACCTGCCGCCGGTCCGCGTTGTCCGCCTGCACCCAGACTTTCACCGTGTGTGGCGCGCCTTCGGGGAGCCGGACCTCGGCCTTCTGCACGCCCTCCAGGCCCGGCGGTATCGCCAGCGACAGCAGCCGCGCGCCGTTCGCCGCGTCGTCCACGCCCAGGTGCGTGGTGGAGAAGCGCGAGTCCTTGGGGAAGGCGTGCTCGAAGATGATGCCGCCCTCCAGGCGCAGGCCCAGGCCACCGGGCACGCCGTCCAGCTCCGCCACCAGCCGCTGCTTGCCGCCCGGCGCGTGCATCCACAGGCAGCGCCGCGGCTCGTAGAGGATTTCGTGCCACTCCGGCGCCACGTACAGGTGCGCGGGCCCGGGGCAGCGGTGCACCTTGCCGTCGAAGGGACAGTCGCGGCGCGTGCCATCCGGCTGCTCCAGGTACACGCGGGCGCGCGAATAGGCCTCCGTGGCGGTGAAGCGTCGGGGCCGGTGCCGGCCGTTCTCATAGAGCGCCAGCGTCAGCGTGCCATGCCTCGACGTGGCGCCCACCGCGCGGCGGCCACGCAGGAAGGTGTCGAGGAAGCCCGTCTCGTCCGAGCGGGGCAGCTCCGGCTGGCCCAGCACCCAGACCCGTGGGTGCGCGGACAAGTCATCCTGGTCCGAGCCCAGGTAGCCGTACACCGGCAGCGTGGAGGGGACGAAGATGCGGGCGCGCTCCGTCCACCATGGGAAGAGCAGCACCGCGTCGCCGGGCTGGGCTTCCGCCTGGAGGCGCTCCGCCACCGCGCGGTAGTCCGCCTCCGACGGGAGGCGGCCCGGCAGGCGCAGGTGGAAGAGCAGGCACAGGAGCGCGACCAGGAGCAGGCCCCCCAGCTCCACGAGGGGCAGCGCGCGCGTGATGCTAGGACTTCGCAAGGCGAATCTTCTGCTCGCTCTTTTCGCGGCAGAAGGTGCAGAAGATGGCTTCACCCTGGGCGAAGGACGGCGTCCAGGGCGGGTACATCGAGCAGCGCGGGTCCAGGCAGTGGTGCAGCTCCCAGAGGTGCCCCAGTTGGTGGAGCGCGTGGCGGGAGACGGCCTTGAAGGCGCTCTCCAAATCCTTGTGCGGCGCGATGGTGAGGATGGCGCGGTCCTTCCCCTGGCGCGCGAAGCCCGCCGTGGGCGCCACGCCGCTGGGAAGCTCGCGGTCCTTCAGCTTGCGCGTGGTGAGGAGCAGCACCTTGTCGTCCTTGTAGGAACGGATGCCCTTCAGCTCATCAACCAGCTTCTCCGCATCCAGCGGTTCGGACATGCCCGCGGGCACCTCCACGCTGCCGGAGTGCTCACTGCCAACGCCGAACGCCGTGTAGAGCGTGCGGTTGAACTTCGCGAGCTGCTTGTCGTCGAAGGGGTCCAGCGTCACGACGCGAATCACGGGGCGTCACCTCGGCGGAAGGGCCCCATGTGCAGGGGCCCGTCGGTCCATGGGGCTGTCAGCTCTCACCCTCGGGCGGCTTGACCTTGGGCGGACGGCCGCGCTTCTTCGGCGCGGCGGGTGCGGCGCCTTCCACCTCGGGCGGCTTGGGCTTGGGCGGACGGCCGCGCTTCTTCGGTGCAGGGGGCTCGGCGCCCTCGGCGGTGGCTTCCGGCTTGGGCTTGGGCGGACGGCCGCGCTTCTTCGGCGCCGCGGGCTCGGCGCCCTCGGTTGCCTCCGTCTTGGCCTTGGGCGGACGGCCGCGCTTCTTGGGGGCGCCCTCCTCGGAGGACGCGGCCTCCTCGGACTCGCCTTCCTCGCTGGCCTCCTCCTCCTCGGACGGCTCGGAGGGCTCCTCGTCGGACGGCAGGTCCAGGTCGCTGTCCAGGCCCAGCAGGTCGCTGTCCAGGTCCAGGTCCCCCTCCTCGCGCTGGAACTCGGCGGCGGTGCGCTTGGGGCGCTCGCGTCCGGGCGGGAAGAGGACGATGTCGATGGCGTCCTCGGCGTTGACCTCGGCGGTGCCCAGCGCGGCGGCGACCTCCGTCACCAGCAGGTGCCGGGCATTGTCGTAGAGCTCGCGCTCCTTGGTCGGCAACGGGCGCAGCTCACTGAGAACCTGGAGCCCCTTCACCACCTCGGCCAGACCCATGATGCCGCCTTGGGTCATCCGGTCCAGGTTGGTGCGGGCTCGCTGCTTCCAGTCGAGGTCGGCCTTGTCGCTGTCCGAGCGGAGGAAGGCGAAGATGGCCTCCACGTCCTCGGCGGATGCGACCTTGCGCACGCCGATGGCGAGCACCTTGCCCTCGGGGACCATCACGACGGCGCCATCTTCTTCGCGGCGCATCGTGACGAAGGTGAGCTTCTGTCCCGCCACTTCCTTCACATCGATGGCGGAGACGCGGCAGACCCCCTGGTTCGGATAGACGACCCGGTCGCCAACCGCGAGCTGGAGTGACGCGGACCCTTCAGGCATGTCCCCCTCACGGGTGAGGTTGGTGGGCTGAACGTCGGAACAGGCCTGGGCTTAGCACCGAGCCACGTCGGACGCCACGAGTTTACCGGTGGAGTGCCGCCGTACGTGCGTCCGTTTGCTGAACCCGGAGGAGGTTGCCCAGCACCAGCTTCTGCCGCGCGTCCAGCGCCGCCTCGACCTGTGCATCCGTCGGCTCCATCCCGTCCACTCCCGGCCGGGCGTCCACACGCGCGGCCATCCCCAGGGTTCCCATCAGGCCGAACACGGCCACTGCCACCAGCTTCTTCATGGTGAGTCCTCCGTGGCGCCCAGGGTAGGGGGCAGCCTCCGGTGATCAACTTTTCGGCAACAGGTCGCTGCACCGCTGTAGCGGCCCGTTACCGGTTGGGAGCGGGAGAGGGAGGCCCTGGTGGGGGAGCGGGCGAGGCGCCGGGCGCCGCCACGGGCGATACCTCAAGCACCAGGCTGCCGGTGTTGTCGGCCAGGTGGTCGTCGGGGAACGCGAGCTGCAACCAGGTGGCGCCCCGCAGGCGCAGGGGGCGGCCCACCTCCAGCAGCGTCAGCAGGCCGGACACGGTCTCCGGCCCCTCGCCAGCGCCGTACAGGCCCAGCACGCGGCCCACCGGTCCCCCGTCGAAGCCCCGTGTGCGCGCGGACTCAGCGGTGTCCCGCAGCACGACGTCGTAGTACGTGTCCGGCTCCAGCCCGCGCAGCAGGAAGCGGTCGACGCGCGACAGCTTCACCGCGTGCGTCCGGGCGTCCACCCGCAGCGTGGTGACGACGCCGTCGTTGTCCCATTCGCGCACGCGGACCATCAGCGTGCCGTGGTTGTCCGTGCGGTTCGCGTCCAGCAGGAAGACGTGGAGGCGCGAGGCGTGGCGCACCAACCGCTCCTCGCCGTCCAGCACGCCGAAGGACTCGCGTGCCGCCAGACGCGCGTCTCCCTCCAGGAAGTACCCGGCGTGCTCCACCCTGCTGGCATGTCCCAGCGAGGCCCAACCCTCCACCCGGACGCTGTAGGTGCGCGACGGGTCCAGCCGCATCTGCGCGGTGGAGAGGTAGGGCACGCGGAATGCGTGCACCACGCTGGACAGGGACATCCGCTCGGCGGGCATCCGCACCTCATGAGGAGGCGGGGCGTGGTGTGGCTGCTGGGCGGGGCCTTGAATCCGCTTGGGGAGCAGGCGGGCATGGACGGCCAGGGTGGTGCCGCGCTCGGCGCGCACCGTCTGACTCCACGCCACCATGCCCGGGACCTGGACCTCCAGCAGGTGCTCCGCGTCCGCGGGGAGCTGCGTGAGCAGGGCGGGGGTGCGCGCGGTCTGTTGCTGGCCGTTCACCCGGATGGCGGCGCCTGGAGGGGAGGAACTCAGCTCCACGGAGAAGGTGCCCGTGCTGTTCGACACCAGCAGGGCCAGCGTGGCTGTCAGCGCCAAGATGATGGGTGCGCCCAGGGTGACGGCCCGGGGCATGCCCATCGTCCGTGATGCCGCCGCGTCCAGGGGCGGGACACCGGGCTCGGGCGGCGCTCCGGGGCCGGGCAGCGCGGGGAGCGGCAGCGTGGTGCGCTCCATCCGCCCTTCGACGGGCGCGGGGGCCTGGGAGGGGGGCAGCTCGAACTCGGCGATGGGGGTCCGCTCCTCCTCCTCATCCCCGGCCGGCTCGCGGACGGGCGGCGCCATCTCCCGGAGGGCGCGGCGCTCCAAGGGGGACTGGGTCCACCGGGCCATCTGCGCCAGGAACTCGCGGGGCAGCAGGACGGGGCGGCCTTCGCCCACCAGCTCCGCCTCGAAGAGGTAGCCCATGAAGTGGGCGCGCGCGCTGGAGGACACGTCGGGCGCGGCCGTGTGGAGGTGGCGTGTGAGGGCCTCGGCGAAGGCCTCCGCGGTGGCGTAGCGCTGCTCGCGCTCCACGGCCAGCGCAGTGAGCAGGATGCGCTCCAGCGCGGTGGGGATGCCTGGGTTGAGGTCGCGGGGCCGCGGGAAGTCGCCCAGGGCGAGCTTGCGCAGCACGTCCGGCATCTTCCCTTCGAAGGGGAGGCGGCCGCACAGCATCTCGTAGATGACGATGCCCGCGGCGAAGATGTCCGAGCGCGCGTCGGGCTCGCGCCCGCGGACCTGCTCCGGCGCGAAGTAGGTGTACTTGCCCTTGAGGTCGTGCTCCACCGGCTCGGCGCTGCCGGCCAGCCGCGCCCGCGCGATGCCGAAGTCGACCAGCTTCACCTGGCCTTCGTAGCTGAGCAGGACGTTCTGCGGGCTGACGTCGCGGTGGACGATGTGGAGCGGTCGGCCGCGTTCATCCAGCCGCGTATGCGCGTAGGCCAGCCCTTCCAGCATCTCCACGGCGATGAGCAGCGCCAGCGGCTGGGGCAGGGTGTACATGCCCTTCTCCCGCGCGCGCCGCATGACGCTCGACAGGGTGCGGCCGTCCACCCACTCCATGGCGATGAAGTACTCGCCGTCCACCTCGCCGAAGTCGAAGACCTGGGCGATGTTGCCGTGGCTCAGCCCCGCGGCGATGCGGGCCTCGTTGACGAACATCGACTGGAAGGCGCTGTTGCCCGCGTAGCCTGGGAGGATTTTCTTGATGACCACCGGTTTGGTGACACCCGCCGCCGCTGTCATCCGCGCGCGGTAGATCTCCGCCATCCCGCCCGTCGCGATGCGCTCGAGCAGCTTGTATTTACCGAAATGAAGCCCTTCGGAAAACTGCTGCACGTTCGTTCCGGCTCCTTCGGGTGCAGGTGGCCGCTGCGCCAAGGGGGCCCGTGCTGTCTTGGCAGGGGCACCTGAATGTATCATGGGGTAGGTAAAACGCCATTACGGGAAAAATCCGTTGACTGTGATTCAGTGGTGGGTGTGCCTCTTCCTACGTCTCGCGACATCCACCGCCATGGCGGTGCCCGAGGTGGTCTGGGGGCCGGGGGGCAGGGCCGGGCGTCGAAGGATGCCCGCTTGGCGCGCCACGTACCGATGCGTCATCACCAGCGACGTTGGATGGCGGCCACTTGGGTGGAGCGCCACGTGAGGACGGTGCGGGGCATGTATGCGGCCATCCAGGTGCTTGCCGTGGTGCTGCTCGTCGTGGTGGGCGCCGGCTGTCGTGAGGAGAAGCAGGCCGAGCCGCTCAAGTCATTGAAGCCCGAGCCCTTGCCCTCGCTCGCCGTGCCGGGAGAAGCGGCTCCGGAAGCACCGCGACCCGCGTCGCCGTCCGAAGTGGAGGTGGCGGGCCCCATCCATGGCGAGCCGCTTCCAACCTCCGCGCTCCGGGTGGCGCTGGCGGGGGAGCGCGTGCGCGTGGGCGAGGAGACCTTCGAGCCGGCGCGCCCGGATGACGCCGCGCGGCTGGCGCAGCGCGTGAAAGGGCACTCCGTGTTGGTGGTTCCGGACGCGGACACGTTCCTGGTGCAGGCGTCGGAGCTGTTCGCCGTGCTGCGGGACTCGGCGGAGTCCGTGTGGCTGGCGCACCCGGATGGGCCCGTGGCCTATCCCGTGGTGCTGCGGGACGAAGCGGGCTTCCGCGCGTGGCTGGAGGAGGTCGCGCCGGGCAAGCTGCGCATCATCATGCGCGCGGACGGCTTCGAGTTGACCACCAGCGTGGGCAAGTTGCCGGGGCCGGATCCGAATGGTCCCTCGGTGCCGGTGCGGGCGGGGCGGCAGGACATCGTCACGCTCCGCCGGGGCCTGGGCTTGCTCAAGGGGCGCTTCAAGACGTCCGAGGACATCTGCCTCGTGCCCTCGTTCGGCACGGAGGTGGCGCAGGCGGCGCGGGCGCTCGGCGGAAACTTCGCCGCGCCGGGTGAGCCGCTGTTCGACACCCTGTGCTTCGTCTACCCCACGCCGCACAAGGCCCCGGACGGAGGGTGAACCAACTGTGTGGAATCCACCGTGCTCGCGTCATCGCCTCGAGCATTGACATCTTCGATAAGTCGCCGTTTATATAAGCGCACGCTTATTCGTGGAGGCGACATGATTGATGTGAAGCGGTACCTGGGGGCCGTCGTGCGGGAGGTGGAGAGCCGTGAGCATGAGGGCAAGCCCGCACGCGTCGTCGTCGCCACGCGCGATTACGACACGACGGTGGAGGACCTCTGGGACGCGCTGACCAACCCCGAGCGCATCCCCCGCTGGTTCCTCCCGGTGTCCGGCGACCTGAAGCTGGGTGGGCGTTATGAGCTCAAGGGCAATGCCAGCGGCACGGTCACCCGTTGCGATGCTCCGCGGCACCTGGGGTTGACGTGGGAGTTCGGAGGGGCCGTGAGCTGGTTGGAGGTCATCCTGGCCAACGCGCCTGGCGGTGGCACCCGGCTGCGGCTGGAGCACATGGCCCATGTGAGCCCCTTCTGGGACGACTACGGCCCTGGCGCGACCGGAGTCGGCTGGGAGCTGGGGCTGATGGGCCTGGGCATGCACTTGGAGTCCGGCGGCGCCGCTGTTGACAGCGCGGCGGTGGAATCCTGGACGACCTCGGATGAAGGCAAGGCGTTCATCACGGCCAGCAGCGAGGGCTGGGGGCAAGCGGATGTGACGCGGGGAGAGGACGCCGCGGCGGCGAAGGCTCGCGCGGCGCGGACGACGGCTTTCTATACTGGTGCGCCGCCGCCCGACGTGCGGCATCCGGGGATCTGATAGCCACGATGCATGCCTTCGACGTCCTGGGTGAGCCGGTGCGCAGACGGATCCTCGAGCTCCTGGCCGAGGGGGAACGCCCCTCTGGCGAGGTGACCGAGTCCATCCAGGCGGAGTTCGGCATCAGTCAGCCGGCGGTCAGTCAACACCTGAAGGTGCTGCGCGACAGCGGCTTCGCGGAGGTTCGCGCGGAAGGGACCCGCCGCCTCTATCGCGTCGACCCGGCGCCGTTGCAGCAGGTCGACGCGTGGCTGGAACAGTTCCGCGTGTTCTGGACACCGCGCCTGGAGGCGCTCGCCACCGAGGTGGCGCGGGGCAAGCGGGCTCGGGCCAAGGCCGACACTGAAGGCGGCGGTCCGTAGCGTGGCGCGCGCGGTGTCCAGCATCGCCTGCTTCGGCTGACTTGAAGGGCACCGCTCGCCCCTTCGCTTACGGGAAGGCGCTGCCTACCGGACAGCGGACCTCATCTGAAGCGAAGCAGGGCAGTGGACTGGCGATGACTCGCCGGGCCTTCGCGGGCGACTTCCAGCCGGAGGATTAGATTCAGGTCCCAGGGCGGGGTGCGCTCGCCCGCTGGAGGGATACTCATGGATGCCGCATCCAAGGTCGCTTCGCAGCAGGGGCTTGCTCCCGGGGGCGCGTTCCTCTTCGAGGAGGTGGGCTCGGCCCGAATCCTCACCCCGGAGACCTTCACGGAGGAGCAGCGCCTCTTTTTCAAGACGGCGCTCCAGTTCTCCCGCGAGCAGGTCCTCCCCCTGTCCGAGCGAATCGAGGCCAAGGACAACGCGCTCCTTCGCCAGTTGCTGCGACAGGCCGGCGAGCTGGGCCTGCTGAGCGTGGACATCCCCGAGTCCTACGGCGGAACCGGCCTGGACAAGACGACGTCGCTGCTTTTGGCGGAGGCCATGAGCCTCAACGGCTCATGGTCGGTGACGTTCGGCGCGCACACTGGCATCGGTACGTTGCCCATCGTCTGGTTCGGCAGCGCCGCGCAGAAGGCGAAGTACCTGCCGAAGCTGGCCACGGGGGAGTGGGTGGCGGCCTACGCGCTCACGGAGCAGGGAAGCGGCAGTGACGCGCTGGGCGCGAAGACGAAGGCGGTCCGGTCCCCCGACGGCAAGCACTGGATTCTCAACGGCTCCAAGCTCTACATCACCAACGCGGCCTTCGCGGACGTGTTCGTCGTCTTCGCCAAGGTAGACGGGGACAAGTTCACCGGCTTCATCGTGGAGAAGGACACGCCCGGCCTCACCGTGGGGCCGGAGGAGCACAAGATGGGCATCCGCGGCTCCTCCACGTGCCCGCTCTACTTCGAGGACGCGCGCGTCCCGGTGGAGAACCAGTTGGGCGAGGTGGGCAAGGGCCACAAGATCGCCTTCAACATCCTCAACTACGGCCGCCTCAAGCTGGGCGCGGGCGTGCTGGGGGGCATGAAGCTCCAGCTCCAGAACGCGCTGCGCTTCACGCAGGAGCGCAAGCAGTTCAACGCGCCCATCGTCCAGTTCCCGCTGTCGCGCGAGAAGCTGGCCCGCATGGCCGCGCTCGTCTACGCGGTGGAGAGCATGACGTACCGCACCGCCGGGCTCGTGGACGCGCGCCTGGGGCAGGGGGACAAGGACGCCCCGGACTACGAGGCGCGCCTCCTGGAGGCGGTGGAGGAGTACGCCATCGAGTCCTCCATCATGAAGGTGCACGGCTCGGAGTCCTTCGGGCACCTCGTGGATGACGCCGTCCAGCTCCACGGCGGCGCGGGCTACATCGAGGAGTATCCGGTGGAGCGCTCGTACCGCGACGCGCGCATCAACCGCATCTTCGAGGGCACCAACGAAATCAACCGCATGCTCATCACCGGCATGCTCCTCAAGCGCGCGGTGAAGGGCGACCTGCCGCTGTTCGCCATGGCCGGCAACGTGGCGGAGGAGCTGTCCCGGGGCGAGCGGCCCCGCGCGCGCGTGCAGGATGCACTGGCCCCTCAGGAGGTCGCCGCCGAGGCCGCCAAGCACCTGGCGCTCCACGGCCTGCGCGTGGCGGCGGAGACGTTCGGCACGGAGCTGGAGCAGCACCAGGAGGTGCTCGCGGCCCTGTCGGACGTGGTGATGGACGCCTTCGCTCTGGACTCCATGGTGACGCGCACGCGCCAGGCCGCCACGCCCGGTGCGTTGGACCCGGTGCGGGTGGCAATGACGCAGCTCTACGCGCTGGACGCCATCCCTCGCGCCTACGACAGGACGCGCCGCGCGCTGTGCGCCACGTTGAAGGGGGACGCGCTCGACCAGGAGCTCAAGCGCCTGGGCGCGCTGGACGTCTTCACGCCGTATGACCCGGCGGCGCTGCGGGAGACGGTGGTGGCGGCCCTGGAGTCCGCAGGCGGCTACTCCCTGGGCGCGGTGTAGCCCGCAGGGGCCTCCGGGCCGTCACGGCATCCGCGCGACGGCCTCCATGCCGAAGCTCACCCGGGCCTTCCAGGGGACGGGCGGCAGCGTGGCCAGGGACAACAGCCCCTCCAGCCGCTGCTGCATGTCCGGCCGGAGCCGGCCGAAGGTGGCGCCGAAGCCCGGCGCCACCGTCCCCGAGTTCTTCCGGGGCACCGTGGAGGTCCACACCACCTCGCCGTGCAGCATCATGGGCCCCTCCCGGAAGTCCATCTCCAGCAGGAAGGGCGTGCCCACCTTCACCTGGCGCGGCAGGGAAGGGGCCTGCACCTCCAGGCCCACGCCGCCCCGGGAGATGTCCCGGACGACGAAGCCCGGGGACAGGGGGGCCGCCTCGACGGCGCGCAGGTACAGGGGCAGCCGTGGGAAGCGGCGCAGGCCGGAGCGTTCATCCGCGGAGTAGATGCGCTGGAGGATGGCGTCCAACGCGCTGCGGTCTTCTCCGACCCCATAGCGGACGGTGAGGAGGAAGCGCTGGGACTCCTCGTGTGGGACGACCTGGATCACTTCCCCCAGCACTTCCACGGGCCGAGGCACACCGCCCGCATGGAGTTCGAAGGTGAAGCGGGTCCCCAGCGGCAGGCTGCGGCGCGTCTCCAGGGTGACGCCCCCCAGTCCGACACTGCGCGTGTACTCCCCCACCAGGGACTGCGGCGTCTTGTAGGCCACCTTCAGCCGAACGTTCGTGTTCACGCGACTGACACTTTGCGCCTGGGTCAGGGAGGAACTCAAGTTTACCCCAGCGCAATAGGTAGGGCGTCGTGCGGCGCCAACCACTGGACCTTCCAGGTGTGACGGCCTTTCCGGACGTCCGGCGCGGACAAACCGCTGTTTCAACCTGTTGCGGTTTCTTGACCCCCCCAGGTGGGGCGCGTATGTATGCCGCCCGGAAGTGGCAAGGAGTGGGAAGGAGTGGAGGTTCATCCCTCAGCGGGCTGAAAAGGTGGATCGTCCCGAGTGTTCCGAGGCGTCTATGAGCACCAGATCGACGCGAAGGGGCGGACGAGCCTCCCGGCGAAGCTCCGGGACACGCTGGTGGGCGCCTACGACGAGAGGCTCATCCTCACGACGGCGCTCGACCGATGCCTCCACGCCTACCCGGTGCGGGAGTGGGAAGCGCTGGAGCTGTCGTTGGCCAAGCGCAACCCGATGGAGCCTGGGGTGAAGACGCTGATGCGCTTGTACGTGGCCAGCGCGCAGGAGTGCCCGTTGGACAAGCTGGGGCGCCTGCTCATCCCTCCGACGCTCCGCTCCTATGCGGGGCTGGAGAAGGACGTGGTGTGGGCGGGGATGGTGAAGGTCATCGAGCTGTGGAGCCGGGAGGGGTGGGCGAAGGCGCAGGAAGAAGCGCGCCAGGAAGCGACCTCCGCGGATGTGATGAAGGTGCTCGCCGAGCTGCGGCAAGCGTGACGGGAAAGTCGACAGGACCCCGAAGTACCGGGAGGGTGGCAAGCGTATGAACCAGGTTCTGGAGGTTCGGCCAGGGTTGGCGGGCGCGGCGATTGCCGCCGGCCGTGTCGAGACGCTCATGCTGGAGGGCGAGCTGAGCGAGCAGGACCTGCTCGAGCTGTGCGACGACCTGGGCCGCAAGCTGCAGCGCGGCACGCGTCAGGTGGTGCTGGACTTCGGAGACGTGGGGCACCTGAACTACCGCGGCGTCAAGCCGCTGATGGCGCGCACGGATGCCTTCCGCCGCGCCGGCGGGGACGTGAAGCTGTCCGGACTGTCGCCGTACCTGGCCGCCATCTTCCGCGCGGCCGGCGCGCACGACTGTTTCGAAATCTACCCGCACATGAACGATGCCCGAGCCGCCTTCGCGCTGGCACGGGCACCCTTTGTCTGACGGCCCGTGACGGCTTCGGACTTCCAGCACCAGACCGTCCTCCTGCGGGAAGCAGTGGAACTGCTCCGGCCGGCGGATGGGCGGGTCATCATTGACGGGACGCTGGGTGGTGGTGGCCACTCGGAGGCGCTGCTGGCCTCGGGCGCCACGGTGGTCGGCGTGGACCGGGATCCGGTGGCGCTCGCCGCGGCCACCGCGCGCCTGGGCGCGAACCCGCGCTTCCAGGGCCGTGCCGGCAATTTCGCCGAGCTGCCCCGCGTCGCCGCGGACCTGCTGCCCGTGGATGGCGTGCTGGTGGACCTGGGCGTGTCGTCGCCGCAGCTGGACGTGGCCGAGCGTGGCTTCTCCTTCTCCAAGGACGGCCCGCTGGACATGCGCATGGGGCCGGACGGCCCGACGGCGGCGGAGCTGATCGCCACCACGGATGAGCGCGAGCTGGTCCGCATCCTCAAGGACTACGGTGAAGAGCCGTTCGCCCGGCCCATTGCCCGTGAGCTGAAGAAGGCCCTGCCCACGCGCACGCTGGAGGCCGCGGAGGTCGTGAAGCGGGCGGTGCCGCGCAAGGCGTGGCCCAACCGCATCCACGTGGCCACCCGGACCTTCCAGGCGCTGCGCATGGCCGTCAACGGCGAGTTGGAGGCGCTGGACGCGCTGCTGGCCGCCATCCCCGGGCTCCTCAAGGTGGGGGGGCGCGCCGCCGTCATCGCCTTCCACTCCCTGGAGGACCGGAAGGTGAAGGAGGCGTTCCGCGCGCTCGCGGGGCGCTGCACCTGTCCGCCGGGCCTGCCCGTGTGCGTATGCAGCGGGGTGGGTGATTTCGCCCTGGTGACGAAGAAGGCCGTGGCCGCCTCCGAGGCGGAGGTCGAGGCCAATCCCCGTTCACGCAGCGCGCATCTGCGCGTGGTGGAGAAACTCCGATGAGCAAGGTGCACTCCCGGGTATCGGCGTTGCGTTCTTCCGTGACGGTGGGCGGCGTGCTGCTGCACCTGCTGCCGGCCGTGTGCCTCTTCGCCCTCTTCGCGGCGGTGGGCATCCTGCACGTCACCAGCCGGGTGCTGGTGGTGGACATGGGCTACCGCCTGTCGCGCGAGGAGGCGGAGAGCCGCATCCTCACGCGCGAGAATGACCGGCTGAAGCTGGAACTGGCCACGCTCAAGGCGCCGGGCCGGCTGGAGCGCGTGGCGCGTGAGCAGTTGAACATGGCCATGCCGCGCGGCGGCGCCGTGGTGTCGCTGTCGGCGGAGAAGCCGGCGCGTGACAGCGGGGCGCGCGCGGAGGTCCCGGACGCCACGCAGCCCACCGTCCGCGTGGCGGGCCGCGCCGGAGCCGGTCGGTGAGGGATTTCAAGGCGGCGCGGGCTCCCGAGCCCAACGCGAAGTGGCTGAAGCTGCGGGTCCGGCTGCTGTTCGGGCTGTTCCTGATGCTGCTCGGCGTCGCCTTTGGTCGTGCAGTGCAGCTCCAGGTCTTCGAGCAGGAGAAGCTGCGCGGCATGGCGCAGGACCAGTACGTTCGGCACATCGAGATTCCGGCCCGCCGCGGCGACATCTTCGACCGGCGCGGCACGCCGCTGGCCCAGAGCGTGGAGGTGGACTCCATCTGGGTGGACCCCTCCATGTTGCCCGACGTGAAGGCCGCGTCCCGGGCGCTGGCCAAGGCGCTGAAGCTGGACCCGGACGAGCTGGGCGCGCGCCTGGCCCGGGCCAGGCGCTTCGCCTGGGTGAAGCGCCAGGCCAAGCCCGCAGAGGTCGCCGCGGTGAAGGCGCTGGCGCTGCCGGGCATGGGCTTCTCCAAGGAGCCCAAGCGCTTCTACCCCCAGCGCGAGCTGGGCGCCCACGTGGTGGGCACGGTGGGCATGGACGGCCGCGGCCTGGAGGGCCTGGAGCTGGCCTTCCAGGACGAGCTGTCCGGGCAGAACTCCTCCACGTCCGGCTTCCGTGACGCCAAGGGCCGCAAGCTGCTGGTGCAGGGCGCGTTGGATCCGCTCCAGCGCCAGGGCGCCGCCGTCACCCTCACGTTGGACCGCCACCTCCAGTACGTCGCGGAGAAGGCGCTCAGCCGCGCGGTGGAGGACGCCAAGGCCGTGGCCGGCATGGCGGTGGTGTTGGATCCGCGCACGGGCGAGCTGCTCGCCGTCGCCAACCACCCGCGCTTCAACCCCAATACGCCGGAGTCCAGCTCGCGCTCGGGCATGCGCAACCGCGCCGCCCTGGACACCTTCGAGCCGGGCTCCACGCTGAAGGCCTTCGTGGTGGCCGCGGCGATGGAAGAGAAGGCCATCACCGCCGACAGCCTCTTCTTCTGTGAGAACGGCGCCTGGCGGGTGGGCCGCCACACCATCAACGACACCCATTCCTACGGCTGGCTCACCCCGCAGGTCATCCTCCAGAAGTCCTCCAACATCTGCATGGCGAAGATTGCCCAGGCCATGGGACGGGAGAAGTTCGTGAAGGGCTACCAGGCCTTCGGCTTCGCCGAGCGCACCGGCCTGTCCCTGCCCGGCGAGGGGCGCGGCGTCCTGCCGTTCCCGAAGGCGGAAGTCTCCCTGGCCACCCAGTCCTTCGGACAGGGGATGACGGCCACGGCGGTGCAGATTGCGGCCGCCTATGGTGCGCTGGCCAACGATGGGGTGCTGATGCGGCCCTATCTGGTGTCGAAGGTGGTGGACCCGGACGGTGTCGTTCTGCTGGAAAACCGTCCCACGGAGCTGCGCAGGGCGGTTTCCGCGAAGGTGGCCCGGCAGGTCGTGGGCATGCTCGAAAGCGTGGTGGCCAAGGGAGGGACGGCCCTCAAGGCCGCCATGGAGGACTACCGGGTGGCCGGAAAGACGGGCACCGCGCAGAAGGCAGACCCGGTGGCGCGGGGGTATTCGGACAAGCGGATCGCCTCCTTTGTTGGGGTGGTACCGGCCGAGTCTCCGCGAGCAGTGATTCTTGTCGTAGTGGACGAACCCAAGACGGACGTATACGGGGGGACCGTGGCTGCCCCTGCTTTCAAGGAGATTGCGACCGCCGCCATGGCTCACCTGGCCGTGCCCCCGTCCCGGACGGTGGCACCCGAGGTGGCCGTGGCCGCCGAGTCCCCCGCGCCTGCCGCGGCGAAGCCGGGGGCGAATGCCTCCGGCGCCGCCCGGACGGCACTGGCGGACGCGGTGACGGAGACCCCTGAACCCGGCACGGTGCGTGTGCCGGACCTTCAGGGAGAAGTAGGACGTGAGGCCGTGGTGAAGCTGCTCGCCGCGGCGCTGGAGCCACAGGTATTGGGCAGTGGACGCGTGGTATCTCAAACCCCCGCCGCCGGTTCACTGGTGGAGAAGGGGGCCCGGGTGACGCTGGAGCTCGCCGCGCGGCAATAAGGCCGCGTCCGCTCCAGGCCCCGCTCTTGCAATGCGTGTGAAGGGGAAGAGATGAAGCTGACGGATGTCCTCGCAGGATGTGGTGCCGAGCAGACCTCGGGCGGCCGTTCCGCGGTTGACGTCACCGGTGTGACGCAGGACTCGCGGCGCGTGAAGCCGGGAGACCTGTTCGTCGCCATTCCTGGCACAAAGGAGGATGGGGCCCAGTTCATCGGTGAGGCCGTGTCCCGTGGCGCCGTGGCGGTGGTGTCGGAGAAGCCGGTGCCGTCCTCTCAGGTGCCCTTCTTCAAGGTGAGCAGCGCTCGCAAGGCGCTGGCACTCATCGCGGCCAACTTCTACGGCCGCCCGGCGGACCAGCTGACGTTGCTGGGCATCACCGGTACGAACGGGAAGACGACCACCAGCTACCTGCTGGAGGCCATGAGCACCGCGGCGTACGCGTCCACCGGTGTCATCGGGACGCTGGGCTACAAGTTCGCTGGCCGCACGGTGGAGTGCGCCAACACCACGCCGGATCCGCTGGAGCTGCACCGCATCCTCCGGGAGATGGTGGAGGCGGGCGTGGAGACGGTCATCATGGAGGTGTCCAGCCATGCGCTCGCGCAGGAGCGCGTGCACGGGCTGACCTTCAAGGCCGCGGGCTTCTCCAACCTGAGCCGCGACCACCTCGACTACCACAAGGACATGGAGGACTACTTCCAGGCCAAGCGGAAGCTCTTCGCGGAGAACCTGTCCGCCACGGGCGTGGCGGTGGTGAACGGCGACGACACCTACGCCAGCCGCATCTACAACGAGCAGCGCGGCCAGAAGCGCATGGCGTGGAAGTTCAGCCGTCAGGGCTCCGGGGAGATTTCCGCGGCCGACGTGAGCTTCTCGCTCCAGGGCATCAAGGGCGTGCTGAAGACGCCCGCTGGTGACATCCCGCTCAAGAGCAAGCTCCTGGGGCCCCACAACCTGGAGAACATCCTCCTGGCGGTGGGCATTGGCCTGGGCGCGGGCTTCGCGCGGCGCGACGTGCAGGAAGGCATCGAGCGGATGATGCCGGTGGCCGGCCGCATGGAGCGCGTGGAGAACTACGGTCCGTCTGGCGCCCCCGCGGTGCTGGTGGACTACGCGCACACGGATGACGCGCTCAAGCGCTCCATCGAGGCGGCGCGCTCGCTGGCCAAGGGCCGCGTCATCGCGGTGTTCGGCTGCGGCGGGGACCGCGACAAGGGCAAGCGTCCGCTGATGGGCGCGGTGGCCGGTGAGGGCGCCGACCTGGCCGTCATCACCAGCGACAACCCCCGCACCGAGGACCCGGAGGAGATCATCTCGCAGGTGACCGCGGGCATCGAGAAGAGCGGCCTGCGCCGCATCTCCGCCGGCAAGGCGAAGAGCGGTGAGAAGGGCTACCTGGTCGACGCGGACCGCCGCGCGGCCATCGAGCAGGCCATCAGCCTGGCGTCCGCGGACGACGTCGTCCTCATCGCGGGCAAGGGCCACGAGACGTACCAGCAGGTCGGCGAGGAGAAGCTCGTGTTCGACGACCGGCAGGTGGCCGCGAAGGCGCTGGCCAACCGCACCGCTGGCTGAGCCCGAGCCTCCCAAGCCCCGTCGACCCGCCCGCCCATCTCTCACACCATGGCAGCTTCCTTCAGCGACGAAGAGGTGGTGCAGGCGACCGGGGCGACCCGGCGTGGCGGCCCGGCCCCGGCCGCCTACGCTACCGTCTGTACCGACACGCGGGCACTCACCCCCGGGTGCCTCTTCGTGGCCCTGGTGGGTGAGCGCTTCGACGCCCACGCTTTCGTGGACGCCGCGGCGAAGGGCGGGGCGGCTGGCGCGGTGGTGGCACGCGGGCGCCCGTTGCCCGCGCTGCCCGACGGGCTGACGCTCTATGAAGTGGATGACACCCTGCGTGCCCTGGGCGCGCTGGGACGGCACCACCGTCAGCGCTTCCGGATTCCGGTGTGCGCGGTGGGTGGCTCCAACGGGAAGACGACCACCAAGGAGATGGTGGGCGCCATCCTGGCCACGCGCGGGCCGGCGCTGAAGACCGAGGGCAACCTCAACAACGAGATTGGCGTCCCGCTGACGCTCTTCCGGCTGGAGCCGCGCCACGTCGCGGCGGTCATCGAAGTGGGGATGAACCAGCCGGGGGAAATCGAGCGGCTGGCGCGCGTCGTCCAGCCGGACGCGGGCGTCATCACGGTGGTCCAGCCCGAGCACCTGGAAGGGCTGGGCAGCATCGAGGGCGTGGCGGCGGCGGAGGGTGAGCTGTTCCAGGAGATGGGACACGGCACCACCATCGTGGTGAACGTGGACGACGCGCTCATCCCCGCGCAGGCGGAGCGCAGCGGAGCGCAGCGGCTGACGTTCGGCCGGGCGGAGCACGCGGACGTGCGGCTCGCGGACGTGAAGACGCTGGGCCGCGAGGGCATGGTGGCCACGGTGCGGCACCTGGGCCGCGAGTGGCCGGTGCGGCTGCACTTCGTGGGGCCACACAACGCGCAGAACGCGACGGCGGCCTTCGCGGTGGCGCTGGCGCTGGGCTACACGCCGGAGGAGTGCGTGCGCGGCCTGGAGTCGGCGCGGCCGTACTCGCGGCGCCTCAACGTGGTGGACGGGCAGCACGGCGTGACGGTCATCGACGACTGCTACAACGCCAACCCGGCCTCCATGGGCGCCGCGCTGGAGACGCTGGGCACGCTGGTGCCCGCGAGTGGCCGGGCCGTGGTGGTGCTGGGGGACATGCTGGAGCTGGGGCCGGGCGAGCTCGAGGAGCACGCGCGCCTGGGTGGCCAGATTCCCTCGCACGCGGCGCTGGCGGCATTTTTCGGTCCCCGCTCCTTGAAGGGGTGGGAGGCCGCTTCCATGGGTGAATCCGCCGCCCACTTCACCGACGTGGAGCCGCTGATGGCGTGGTTGGCGCCGCGGCTTCGCGAAGGTGACGTGGTGCTGGTGAAGGGCAGCCGCGGCATGCGGCTGGAGCGGGTGGTGGCCGCCCTGACGGGCACGGCCGCCCCCGGAGGAAACCACTAGTGCTGTACCTCCTCTACGAGGTCATCCAGAACTCCGAGGCGGGGCGCGTTCTCAACTTCCTGCGCTACCCCACCTTCCGCATCATCGCCGCGGGCGTCTTCGCGCTCCTCCTGGGCATGCTCATCGGGCCCAAGCTCATCGCCCGGCTGCGGCTGAAGCAGCACGGGCAGAGCAACGTGCGCGAGGACACGCCGGACTCGCACCAGAAGAAGAAGGGCACGCCCACCATGGGCGGCGCGCTCATCCTGCTGTGCATCGCGGCGGGCACGCTGCTGTTCGCGGACCTGAAGAGCCGCGCCGTCTGGGTGATGCTGCTGCTGACGCTGGGCTACGGCTTCATCGGCTTCCTGGATGACTGGCTCAAGCTGTCCAAGCGCAACTCCAAGGGCCTGGCCGGGCGCAAGAAGATGGTGCTGCAGACCTTCTTCTTCCTCGTCGCCGTGTTCGGTCTGCTGACGACGTGGACGCTGCCGGACGGCTCCTTCGGGCCCACGCTGCTCATCAACACCAAGCTGACGCTGCCCTTCATCCCCACGCGCTGGTTCAACCCGGACCTGGGCTGGTTCTACGTCTTCTTCGCGTGGATTGTCGTCGTGGGCACGTCCAACGCGGTGAACCTCACGGACGGCCTGGACGGTCTGGCCATCGTCCCCACCATCGTGTCCGCCATCACCTTCGCGGTGCTCTGCTACGTGGCGGGCACCACGCTGAGCATCGCGGACGCGGAGGTGGTGGGCGGCGTGTCGAAGCTGGTGGCCACGCCGCTGTACCAGTACCTGGGCGTCCTCCAGGTGCCGGGCGGCGCGGAGCTGGCGGTGTTCTGCGCGGCCATCGTCGGCGCGGGCATCTCGTTCCTGTGGTTCAACACCTACCCGGCCTCCGTCTTCATGGGCGACATCGGCTCGCTGGCCCTGGGCGGCGCGCTGGGCGGGCTGGCGATGCTGTCCAAGAACGAGGTGGTGTCCGCCATCATCCACGGCATCTTCTTCGCCGAAATCCTGAGCGTGATGATTCAAGTCACCTCCTTCAAGATGACGGGCAAGCGCGTCTTCAAGATGGCGCCGGTGCACCATCACTTCGAGCTCAAAGGAATGGCCGAGCCGAAGATCATCGTCCGTTTCTGGATCGTCTCCATCCTCTGTGGTGGCGTGGCGCTCCTGTCCCTGAAGCTCCGCTGAACCCGGAGGTGGCACGGCCATGACGTTGGCGCTGTCGGGTCAGAAGGTGCTGGTGTTCGGGCTCGCGAAGAGCGGCGTGGCCGCGCTGCGCCTGCTGCGTCAACAGGGCGCGGACGTCACGGCGCTGGACGCGCGTGGCGAGGACGCGCTGGGCGCGGTGGCCCACGAGGTGAAGGCGCTGGGTGCCACGCTGGTGTCCGGACCCACGCCGCCGGGGGTGCTCGCGTCGCAGGACCTGGTGGTGGTGAGCCCGGGCGTGCCGCTGGCGCTGCCGGAAATCCAGGCCGCGCGCGCGGCGGGTGTGGCGGTGTGGGGCGAGGTCGAACTGGCGGGCCGGCTGCTGTCCGGCGTGCCGCTGTTCGGCATCACCGGCACCAACGGCAAGAGCACCACCACGGCGCTCACGGGCACGCTCTTCGCCAGCGGTGGCAAGCGCACCTTCGTGGGTGGAAACCTGGGCCGGCCCTTCAGCGAGGCGGCCATGTCCCCGGACGACTGGGACGCGCTGGTGGTGGAGCTGTCCAGCTACCAGTTGGAGGGCATCCGCACGCTGCGCCCCCGGGGCGCGGCCATCCTCAACCTGACGCCGGACCACATCGACCGGTACCCCAGCCACGCGGCGTACGGCGAGGCGAAGGCGCGCATCTTCCAGCAGCAGCAGGCCGGTGACTTCGCGGTGGTCAACGCGGACGACGCGGACGTGCTGGGCCTGGCTCGCGCCGCGAAGGCGCCGGTCTACGGCTTCAGCCTTACGGGCAAGCCGGTGGCGGACGCCCCGGCGCTGGCGGGCCTGGCCGTGGCGGAGCCGGGCGGCTTCCGGCTGGCCTTCCTGGGGGAGCACTACACGCTGACGAACCGCGCGCTGCGCGGCGCCCACAACGCGCAGAACGCGATGGCGGCAGCACTGCTGGCGCGCCTGGGCGGCGTCACTTCGGGCGAAGTGCAGGCGGGGCTGGACGGCTACCCGGGCCTGCCGCACCGGCTGGAGAGCGTGCGCGTGCTGGATGGCGTCGAGTGGGTGAATGACTCGAAGGCCACCAACGTGGATTCGGTGCTGGTGGCGCTGCGCGCGTTTTCCAGCGGCGTGTGGCTGATTGCCGGCGGCAAGGGCAAGGGCGCGCCGTACGCGCCCATGGTGGAGGCGGGGCAGGGCAAGGTGAAGGGCGTGCTCACCATCGGCGACGACGCGGACACGCTGGCCCGGGCCTATGCCGGCGCGGTGCAGGTCCACGCGTGCGGCACCCTGGCCCAGGCGGTGGCGCGGGCGCGGGAGTTGGCGGAGCGGGGTGACAAGGTGCTGCTGTCGCCCGCGTGCGCATCCTTCGATCAGTTCAAGAACTTCGAGGACCGGGGCGATTCGTTCAAGCGCCTGGTGGAGGCGCTGTGACGGCATGAAGAACCCTTCTCCTCCGTCCTCCTCCCTTGTGCGCTTCGACCCGGTGCTGCTTTGCGCGGTGCTCGGGCTCGTGAGCTTCGGGCTGGTGATGGTGTACTCGGCCAGCGCGGTGCTGGCGCAGGACAAGCAGGGCGACAGCCTCTACTTCCTCAAGCGTCAGCTCGTCGCCGCGGGCCTGGGGCTGGGCGCCATGGCCGTGGCCATGAAGGTCGGCTGGCGCCGGCTGGCGCGCTGGGCCTATCCGCTGCTGCTGGCGGCCATCGTCCTGTTGGTGCTGGTGAACATCCCCGGCATCGGCAGCACGGCGGGTGGCGCGCGGCGGTGGATCCGCCTGCCGGGCTTTGGTCTGCAGCCGGCGGAGGTGGCGAAGTTCGCCTGGGTCGTCTACCTGTCCTACTCGCTGGCGAAGAAGCGGGAGAAGGTGGCGAAGTTCTCCGTGGGCTTCGTTCCGCACCTCGCGCTGTGCGGCATCCTGGTGTTGCTTTGTATGATGCAGCCCGACTTCGGCAGCAGCGTGCTGCTGGTGTTCATGCTCTTCGTGCTGCTGTTCGCGGCGGGCGCGAAGCTGAGCTATCTGGTCGGCATGGTGCTGCTGGCGTTGCCCATGGCCTACGTGGCCATTGCCTCCAGTCCGTACCGCATGAAGCGCATCCTGGCCTTCATGGACCCGTGGGCGCACCGGCATGACGTGGGCTACCAGGTGGCCGAGTCGCTGATGTCCATCGGTTCGGGCGGCGTGGTCGGCCTGGGCCTGGGCGACGGACGGCAGAAGCTCTTCTTCCTGCCGGAAGCCCACACTGACTTCATCTTCTCCATCATCGCCGAGGAGACGGGCCTCATTGGCGTGGGCCTGCTGGTGGTGCTGTACGGCGTCGTGCTGTGGCGCGGCGTCCGGGCCAGCCTGGCGGCGGGGGAGACGTTCGGAACGTACCTGGGGCTGGGCATCAGCTCCATCATCGCGTTCCAGGCCGCGGTCAACATGTGCGTGGCCATGGGGTTGCTGCCGACGAAGGGGCTGACGCTGCCCTTCGTGTCGTACGGAGGTTCGTCACTGGTGGTGTTGATGGGTGCGGCTGGAGTGCTGTTGTCGTTGAGCGCGAACACCCAGGGGGCCGCGAGGCCCAGCCGGGTGGGAACCGACATGCGGGAGGTGGCGGCATGATGAAGGTGCTCATCGCGGGTGGGGGCACGGGCGGACATCTCTTTCCGGGCATCGCCCTGGCGGAAGAGGTGGTGACACGGCATCACCGCAACGAGGTCGTCTTCGTGGGCACCGAGCGCGGCATCGAGTCGCGCGTGGTGCCAAAGGAAGGTTATCCGCTGGAGTTGGTGAAGGTGCAGGGCCTCAAGGGCAAGGGCTTCTTGTCCCTGCTCAAGGCGCTCTTCGCGCTGCCGCTGGCCTTCATCGAGTCCTTTCGCATCCTCGCCCGGCAGAAGCCGGACGTGGTGGTGGGCGTGGGTGGCTACGCCAGCGGGCCGGTGGTGCTGGCCGCGTGGCTGATGGGCATCCCCACCGCCATCCAGGAGCAGAACGCGCTGCCCGGCTTCACCAACAAGGTGCTGGGCCGCATCGTGCGCGTCGTGTTCATCGCCTTCGAGGAGGCGCGCGCCTTCTTCCCGGAGAAGAAGGTCCAGCTCATCGGCAACCCCATCCGCCGCAAGCTGATGGACAACTACCTGCGCAGCCACGTCGCGCACGAGCGCTTCTCCGTGCTCGTCTTCGGCGGCAGCCTGGGCGCGCGGGGCATCAACCAGCGGATGACGGAAGCGCTGGACTCGCTGGGCGACCTGAAGGACAGCCTGCACTTCGTCCACCAGACGGGGAAGAACGACCTGGAGTCGGTGCGCAAGGGCTACGCGGACAAGGGCTTCCAGGCGGAGGTGGTGGAGTTCATCGACGACATGTCCAGCGCCTATGCCCGCGCGGACCTCGTCGTATGTCGCGCCGGCGCGACGACCCTCGCGGAGCTGACCGTCTGTAAGAAGGCCAGCATCCTGATTCCCTTCCCGCACGCCACGGACGACCACCAGGCCGTCAACGCGCGGGCGTTGGTGGATGCTGGCGCGGCGCTGATGTTTCGCGAGTCGGAGCTCACCGGGGAGAAGCTGGCGCAGACGGTGCGTGAGCTGAAGAGCCACCCCGAGCGCCTCAAGAGCATGGAGAAGAAGGCGGGCCTGTTGGGCCGTCCCGAGGCCGCCAAGGAACTGGCGGACGTGTGCGTGGACCTGATGGTCCAGACGTGGGGCCCCAACGGCCGCGAGCGCACCCCCATCGAAGCCGAGAAGAAGGCCCCCAGGAGCCATTCGTGACGCGTAACAAGCCCCCCAGCCTCTTCAAGACGCGCCATGCGGCGCAGGTCCACTTCGTGGGGCTCGGTGGTATCGGCATGAGTGGCATCGCCGAGGTGCTGCTGAACCTGGGCTACCGGGTGTCCGGCTCCGACTTGCGCGAGAGCGACATCACCCGGCGCCTGGCGCGCATGGGCGCGACCTTCTTCGAAGGCCACCGCGCGCAGAACCTGATCCAGGCGGACGTGGTGGTGATTTCCTCCGCGGTGCGCAAGGACAACCCGGAGGTGGTCGCCGCCCGGCAGCGGAAGATTCCCGTCATCCCCCGTGCGGAGATGCTCGCGGAGTTGATGCGCCTGAAGTACGCGGTCGCCGTGGCTGGCAGCCACGGGAAGACGACGACGACGTCCATGGTGGCCACCGTGCTGAGCGCGGCGGGGCTGGACCCGACGGCGGTGGTGGGCGGCAAGGTGAACGTGCTCGACTCCAACGCCAAGCTGGGCAAGAGCGAGCTGATGGTGGTGGAGGCCGACGAGAGCGACGGCAGCTTCCTCCACCTGCATCCGTCCATTGCCATCGTCACTAACATCGACCCGGAGCACATGGACCACTACGGCGACCTGGACACGCTCCAGTCCGCCTTCGTGGAGTTCTGCAACCGGGTGCCGTTCTACGGCCTCAACGTGCTGTGCCTGGACAACCCCAACGTCCAGGCGCTGCTTCCGCGCATCGAGAAGCGCTTCGTCACCTACGGCAGCTCGCACATGGCGGATTACCGGCTGGAGAACATCCAACTGGACGGCTTCACCACGCGCTTCCACGCCTACCGCCGGGAGGAGTCGCTGGGTGAGTTCCGCGTGCGGATGGTGGGCGCGCACAACGCATTCAACGCGCTGGCCGTCATCGCCGTGGCGGAGGAGATGGACATCCCGCTGGAGACGGTCCGCGAGTCGCTGGCCGAGTTCGGCGGCGTGCAGCGGCGCTTCACCGTGCGCGGCGAAGCCCAGGGCATCACCGTGGTGGACGACTACGGGCACCACCCCACGGAAGTGCTGGCCACGCTGGCTGGCGCGCGGCGAGCCTTCGGACGCCGGGTGGTGGTGGCCTTCCAGCCGCACCGCTACACGCGCACGCATGACCTGATGAAGGAGTTCACCACCTCCTTCAATGATTCGGACGTGCTCTTCGTCACCAGCGTCTACGCGGCGGGTGAGGAGCGCATCAATGGCGCCACGGGCGACGCGCTGGCGGACGCCGTCCGCGCCCACGGCCACCGCGACGTCACGTTCGTGGAGAAGCGCACCGACCTGCCGGCGGCGCTGCTGCCGCGTCTGCGCGAGGGTGACCTGGTGCTGACGCTGGGCGCGGGTGACATCACCCACGTGGGGCCGGAGTTGCTCGAGCTGCTGCGCACCACCCCCCTGTCGAAGGACTAGCGCCATGGTGGAAGCGGGCGTGAAGACGGCGCTGGCGGCGCGCGTGGAGTCGCTGGGCGGCTGTGAGGTGAAGGCGGGCGAACCGCTGGCGCCTCTCACCAGCGTCCGGGCCGGCGGCGCCGCGGAAGCCCTGGTGCGCCCGCGCTCGCCAGACGCCCTGGTGGCGCTGCTGAAGCTGGCGCGCGAAGAGGGTGTCCCCGTTTCGATTCTGGGCGGCGGCGCCAACACGCTGGTGGGGGACGGCGGGGTGCCCGGCCTGACGCTGAAGCTGCCTGGAGACCTCTTTCCGGAGGTGGCCGACGTGGGCCCCGAGGAAGGGCGGCTCACCCTGGGCGCGGGGGCGGCCATCGTCCGCCTCATCAACATCATGCGGGCCCACGCGCTGGTGGGGGCGGAGTTCCTGGCCGGCATCCCCGGCACGCTGGGCGGCGCGGTGTCGATGAACGCCGGCACCAAGAACGGCGAGGCCTTCCGCGTCATCGAAGCGGTGGAAGTGGCCACGGCGGACGGGGTGGGGTGGCTGACGAAGGCGCAGGTGCCGCATTCCTACCGTCACTCCGAATTGCCGCCGGGCGGCGTCGTCACCCGGGTGCGTTTCGCGCTGCGCAAGGGGGACGTGGTGGCCTCCAAGGCCGTCATGGACGCTGACCTGGGTTACCGGAAACGGACACAGCCGCTCAGTCAGCCCAACTTCGGCAGCGTCTTCACCAACCCGCCGGGCGACCATGCCGGACGGCTCATTGAACTGGCGGGCCTGAAAGGGTACTCGCTGGGGCGCGCGCAGGTGTCCACCCTGCACGCCAACTGGATTGTGAACCTGGGCGGTGCCACTGCCCGCGACGTGCTGGGACTCGTCACCCTCATGCAGCAGCGGGTGCTCGAGCAGTCCGGCGTCGACATGAAACCCGAAGTCAAGCGCCTGGGAGACTTCCTGTGACTCCGAATCGCGGTCCCTTCACGAAGGACGAGCTCAAGCAGAAGCGTGTCGGCGTGCTGTTGGGCGGAATGTCCGCGGAGCGCGACGTGTCCCTGCGTACCGGTGAGGCCGTCTCCGGGGCGCTGCGCGGGCTGGGCTACGACGTGGTGGAGATTGACGTGGGCCGGGATTTGCCCGCGCGCCTGGCGGCGGAGAAGGTGGACGTGGCGTGGCTGGCCGTCCACGGGCGTTATGGCGAGGACGGCTGTCTCCAGGGACTGCTGGAGTCGCTCTTCATTCCTTATACCGGCAGCGGCGTGCTGGCCTCCGCGCTGGGCATGGACAAGGTGTACGCCAAGCAGGTCTTCGTGGCCCATGGCATCCCCACGCCCGCATACCGTTCCTTCCGGGACGCCGCGTCGGCGCTGGCGGCGGCGGACAGCCTGCCCTTCCCGTTTCCAGTGGTGGTGAAGCCCAGCCGCGAAGGCAGCAGCGTGGGCGTGCACATCTGCAAGACGCGGGACGCCTACGAGGCCGCCGTGACGGACGCGGCGAAGTACGCGGGCACCCTGCTGGTGGAGCAGTTCGTCAAGGGACGCGAAGTGCAGGGTGGCGTGCTGGACGATGAGGCCCTGGGCGTCATCGAGGTCCGCGCCGCGCGCGAGTTCTACGACTATGACGCGAAGTACAAGGCGGGCACCGGCACGCAGTACCTCTTCCCCGCGCCCCTGCCTCCGGATCAGTATGCGCGGGTGAACGAGGTGTGCCTGGCCGCGCACCAGGCCCTGGGGTGTAGCGGGGGCTCGCGATCGGACGTCATCGTCACCGACGGGGGCGAGGTGTTCCTTCTGGAAACCAACACGCTGCCGGGCATGACGGCCTCGAGCCTCTTGCCCAAGATTGCCGCGGGGCGCGGTATCGACTTTCCCGCCCTGTGTGAGCGCCTGCTGCTGGGCGCGTGTCTCAAGGCCTGAGCGTCTTGGGGGACTGCGAGCGTTGCGCTCACCTGCGAGACGCGCCCATGGCACCGCGACCGGGTTTCGGGAAGGTGCCGCGGCGGATGAAGACGCCGCGGCGCTTTGGGCGGGCGGGCCTCTTTACTTCCGGATTTGCACCGTGACGGAGGTGAACACCTCGATGGTCTGCCCGTTCTCCTGGACGTGGGTGCTCTCGAAGCTCACCGGCTTGATGTAGAGGGCGTTCGCCCGGTGCTCATTGGTGGACCTGGGGCCAAATCTCGCCAACTGCGTCGTGTGCATGGCCATGCCCGTGCAGTTTTGGCAGATGGGTGCGAGGTGCACGAACACCGTGCCGCCCTCAATCTGGTTCGTCCCATTGGTCTTCCGCTTCGGTACCGAGATGAACAACTGCTGAGGCTTCTCATCCGGCTTGCCACTAAGGGGAATCTCCCAGACTGCCCCCAGCGGGAGGGGGCTGGTGCTGTCCTCGTTGTTGTCCAGCGGACGGAGCGTGACAGTGGTGAAGCCCGTGTTGTCGAGGGCCGAGTTGACCTTGAAGAGATCCTCCTTCTTCGTCCACCCGAGCCAGTGGAGCTGCGCGAGGCTGTAGTTGTCCGACGCGAAGATGCTCATGTACGAGCTCGCGTCGCCGGACGAGTTGATCTTGCCGGTCGCGGAGTTGAGCACGCTGCTGTGCGCGAGGCCGAGGACGTGCCCGACCTCGTGGATGAAGTCCCGGGGCAGGGTGCTGATGAGGTTGGCCCTGTTCGAGCCGGCATTCGAGGAAGGGCACACCCCTTTGGGCAGCACGAAGATGGTCAGGAAGTCGCTCGATTTATGTCCGGCTCGCAGCGCGGCATCGTTCTTCACCGCGCTGCAGGTAGTCCTGGTCACGGTCACGTTCTGCCTGATGAAGCCCAGGTGCAGCCGGTTTCGAGACATGACGGATGTCTTGGCTTGCAGGACGTCCAGGGCATTCTGGATGGACACCCAACTGGGCGTCGTCTTGCCAGCGAGCGAGACGCGGACGACCTTGACGTTGTGCGCCTGGTTGACATCGCCCACCCTGGCGTTGAAGTTCTTGACGCAGGTCAACTCGTTGGGGGCGCAGTCGTAGTCGAACGGAGAGGGGCGCGCCGCGAAGCCCTGAATCTGGAACGAGCGCACGTTGTCGTTCGCGCTGGCGCCGCTCGCGAACGAGGTCTCGCAGAGGTTCGTGTCGCTAGCGACGAAGACGGAGTCTCCGGTGCAGTTCGCTCCGGCATGGAGCGTCACGGTCTTCCCGAAAGGCACGTCGACGTAGGATGCGCCGACGGTTTCCGGGAGTGTGTGGCAGCCGCTGGCTTCGGTCTCCTGAATCACCTGGGAGGCGCCGTCGCAGTTTTCACGCATGCGGACGGGCGGCGTGTTCACGCCGATGAGCTGCGCGCGCAGCGTGGGCCAGTTGGCCGCCGTGCAGTTTCCGGACTGCACCTCATCGAGGAAGGTGCCGTCATCGAGCTCCGGGTGCTCGTAGAACCTGCATGTATCCTCCATCTCGCTCCAGTGCTCCCAGTCACAGGCCCCCGTGTTCACGTACGTCGCGATGCACGAGAGCGCCGCTTCCAGCGACGATGAGACGACCGCCTGCCTGGAGGACGCGATGGCCTCCTCTGTGACGGTGACTCCGGGCTGCTCGTGGGCGGGTTGCTCCCCCTCTTCGCCTTGGCACCCTGACACCAGTGCTCCGCACAGCAGGACGGCCGTCATGGTCAGCTTCTGCATACTTCCCTCTCGCAGCCCGTGGCTGCGTCCCACGGTGCACGACGTGCATGTGGATGGCTTTTGCAACTCGATGGATGGGTCAACCCGCCGGCTGTGACGTCAAGGGCTGCATGGCCCGCGGGTTACACGGCCAACACCCTTCCCGCAGTGACGCCTCTCGCCAATTTTCATATAAACATGGATAATTTCGGAAATCCTGAAATTTAGGATTCCATTTCACGATGCCGTTCATCCAAAACGGTGCTTCGCAGGGGCTGGGGCGTCGCTGGTGCGCCTGGCCGAGCCTCCAGCACGCCATGGCCCACCGAGATGAAGCGCCCGCGCGGCGGCAAGGAAGGAGGCCCGCTCCCTCAACTCGAGGGGAACACCCTTGAAATTCGGGGGGAGGGAGAAGGAATGTGCGCTGCGCCTTTCGCGAGCCCCGTGAGAAACAACCAGCCCCGGACCCGATGGACGAACGCGCCCGCTACAGCGACGTGCCTGTAGCCAAAAACTGGCGTGGCTCCGCATCTGCGCACAGCATGCGTCAACCCTTTTCTCCCCATGGCCTTCGGTAAATCCAAGAACCGCCGCCGTCAGGACGCCGCCCAGCAGAAAGAGGCGGTCCGGGGCGCGGTGCGTTCGCACGGGCCAGGGGTGCTCAAGGTGCTGGGGGTGACCCTGGGCACCGGACTGCTGGTGTGGGGTGGGGTGGCGCTGCGGGAGTGGGCGCTGACGTCGCCGCGCTTCGAACTGGAGGCGGTGTCCTTCTCCGGCCTCCAGCGCGCCTCCCGCGTGGAGTTGCTGCGGCTGGCGGCGCTGACGAAGGGCCAGAATCTGTGGACGCTGGATGTGGACGCGCTGGAGCGCGCCATGCACCAGCACCCCTGGCTGCGCACGGTGGAGGTGACGCGGCGTTTCCCCAACCGCGTGTCGGTGGAGGTGACGGAGCACGTGCCGGTGGCCATGGCGGTGCTGGGGGAGCTGTACGTCCTGGACGAGGAAGGCGATCCCTTCAAGCGGGTGACGCCCGGGGACGGACTGGATTTGCCCCTGGTGACAGGCCTGGACCGGGAAGGTTATGTAGCGGACCCGGCGGCGGCGCGGGAGCGCCTCCGTTCGGCGCTGACGGTGGCCAGCGCGTACGCGCGGCTGTCACCCGAGAAGGCCGAACAGTTGTCGGAGGTCCGCCTGGAGGCGCAGAGCCTGGCGCTGGTGACGGCGTCCGGGCAGGAAGTGCGCCTGGGTGAAGGAGATTCCGAGGTCAAGCTGCAGCGTCTTGCCCGTGTCCGGCGCGAACTGGGTGCGAGGGGGCTTGCAGCGGAGATCATTCACCTGGATAACCGTGCCCGGCCCGGCTGGGTGGCGGTGAAGATTTCGAGCCCCGCGTCCGAGAGGAGCGGGGCTTCGATGCGGTAAGAGGACGCGCCCCTTTCACGAGAGTGGGGGGCCTGGGAGGGTTGTCATGGCGAAGCAGAAGTCGGGGGAGATCATCGTCGGCCTCGACATCGGCACGACGAAGATCTGCGCCATCGTCGGAGAGCTGACCGACAGCGGCATCGACATCATCGGCATCGGTACGCATCCGTCGAAGGGTCTGCGCAAGGGCGTGGTGGTGAACATCGAGGCGACCGTCTCTTCCATCCGCCGCGCGGTGGAAGAAGCGGAGCTCATGGCGGGGGCGGAGATTTCCCACGTCTACACGGGCATCGCCGGAGGCCACATCAAGGGCTTCAATTCCCAGGGCATCGTCGCCGTCAAGGACAAGGAGGTCCGCGAGGCGGACATCGCCCGGGTCATTGACGCGGCCAAGGCCGTGGCGATTCCGCTGGACCGGGAGGTCATCCACGTCCTCCCGCAGGAGTTCATCATCGACGACCAGGGCGGCATCAAGGAGCCCCTGGGCATGGCGGGCGTCCGGCTGGAGGCCAAGGTCCATATCGTCACTGGCGCGGTGTCCAGCGCGCAGAACATCGTCAAGTGCGCCAACCGCACCGGGCTCAATGTCTCCGACATCGTCCTCCAGCCGCTGGCCAGCGCGGAGGCGGT
This sequence comes from Myxococcus sp. CA023, assembly GCF_010998615.1. GTDB lineage: Bacteria > Myxococcota > Myxococcia > Myxococcales > Myxococcaceae > Myxococcus. The sequence goes on from NZ_JAAEAH010000038.1 coordinate 58,861, forward strand.
GCTGGGCGAGGACGAGAAGGAGCTGGGCGTGTGCCTCGTCGACATCGGCGGCGGCACCACGGACATCGCCATCTTCTCCGGCGGCTCCATAGTCCACACGGCGGTGATTGCGCTGGGCGGCAACAACCTCACCAGCGATATCGCTATTGGCCTGCGCACCCCCGCGCACGAGGCCGAGCGCATCAAGCAGAAGTACGGTTGCGCGCTGTCGTCGCTCATCAACAAGGACGACACCATTGAAGTGCCCAGCGTCGGGGGCCGTCATCCCCGCGTGCTCGGGCGGCAGATTCTCTGTGAAATCCTGGAGCCGCGCGTGGAGGAGATCTTCCAGCTCGTGCACCGCGAAATCCAGAAGTGCGGCTACGAGGACCTGCTGGCCTCGGGCGTGGTGATTACGGGTGGCTCCACGCTGCTGGCCGGCATGCCGGAGCTGGCCGAGGAAGTCCTGGGCCTGCCCGTCCGCCGCGGCATGCCGCGTGGCATTGGCGGTCTGGTGGATGTGGTGAAGAGCCCCATGTACGCCACCGGCGTGGGTCTGGTCGTCTACGGTGCCCGCCACCTGGACCGGCGCATGTTCCGCATCCGCGAGGAGAACGTGTACAAGAAGGTGAAGGGCCGCATGCGCGAGTGGCTCGAGGAAATCTTCTGACGCGCCGGGCCGAGCGCCCACCGCGTTGCCAAAGGGCTCTCCGAAAGGGGGGCCCTTTTTTGTTGGCCGTGGGCCACACCCTGCGTCCCGGTTGACGCGTCAGCGTCTTGGTTTGACGCGTCAGCCGACCTGGTGGGTTGCCCTCCGAAGTGCCCGAGCCGGTCCAGTTTCCGGAATCTGGATCCGTGGTTCGGATGGGGCACGGGATACCCCGTGAGGCGGGCGCTGAAATCCTCGGAATCTCCAGGGTCGTAGATTGGACAGAGGCTGGCTCTCGGATTGCTATGTGCGGCATTTGCCGCTGGAGCCACACCCCCCAGCGACCCCAGGTTTATGAATCGAAAGACCTTTTACGTCCCCCTGTTTAGTCGGGCCTTCCGAGGACGCCTCGGCTTGGCCATCGCACCCCTGGTGCTGCTGTGCGCGGCCCTGCTGGGTCCTGTGGCGAAGGCCGCGGCGGACAGCTTTGGCCTGGGGAACGGGAGCAGCGGCGCGCTGACCGTCGGTGTCGCCGGCACTGTCATCAACAGCTACACGCGGGTGACGGCCGCGGTGCCCGCGGGGCAGAGCTTCGTGACGGTGGCCTCGACCACGGGCTTCGCGGCGGGGAACCTGGTGATGGTGCACCAGGCCACGGGGCTCACGGCGCCCGCGTCTGGCAGTCAGACGCCCATCAACCTGACGGGGGGCCCGGTGGGCCGCTGGGAGTTCGCGCGGATTCAGAGCCTCACGGCGACGCGGCTCAACTTCTCGCAGCCGCTCACGGTGGCCTTCGCGGCCGTCGGGACGCAGGCGATTCGGGTGCCCGAGTACACCAGCGTGACGGTGAACGCCGCGGCCAGCCTCGTGGCGCAGCCCTGGAATGGGACGACGGGCGGTGTGCTGGCCTTCCTGTCACAGGGGCCGGTGAGCAACGTGGGCGCCATCCACGCGGATGGCCAGGGGTTCCGCGGAGGCTTCGCCTGGAACGGTGACGGAGACGGCTGCACGGCCATGGACCAGGCCTTTCCGGGTGGGACGGAGAAGGGGGAAGGCCTGGTGCCCGGCCGTTTCGGTGCTGGGAACTACCCGCCCGCCTCGGGGACGACGGGCCGGGGCAACATCGCGAACGCCGGTGGTGGCGGCGTCTGCCACAACTCGGGTGGCGGTGGCGGCAGCAACGCGGGTGCGGGCGGCATCGGCGGACGGACGTGGGTGGGTGAAGAGGCTCCCGCGGCCCGCGAGGTGGGCGGTCTCGGTGGCGTCTCGCTGACCTTCGATGCGGTGTCCTATGCGGTGTTCGGCGGCGGTGGTGGCGCGGGCCACGGCAACGACGACGCGGCGGGCGGGGGCAGCGCGGGTGGAGGTGTCGTGTTCTTCCGCGCGGCCTCGCTCTCGGGGGCCGGTCGCGTGTCGGCGAACGGGTTGGCGGGAGTCAACGCCCAGGGGACTGGCAATGACGCCGCGGGCGGCGCTGGCGCTGGCGGTACTGTGTACCTGCGCGTCACCGGAGGCTTGGCCTGTTCGGCCAATACGGTGACGGCCCGTGGTGGCGCTGGTGGCAGCACCACGTACGACCAGCACGGAACGGGTGGCGGTGGCGGTGGTGGTCGTGTGCTGATTCAGGGCGCGACGGTCGGATGCACGCCGGTCGTCACGGGCGGCGCCGCGGGCACGCAGCCGACGGCCAGCGCTCCGGACGGGCTCACGTATGGTGCCGCCCCTGGCAACCCCGGTGTCGTCGCCATCCTGCCGGGTGCCTTCCCGGCGAGCGTGGCGGCCCCCGTGGTGACGACACCGGCCAACGGCTCTACCACTGGCGTTCGCCCGGTCATCACCGGCACGGCCCCCGCGAACTCCACGGTGGTCATCTTCGTGGATGGCGTCGAAGTGGGCCGCGCGACGGCGGACGCCTTGGGGAACTTCAGCTTCACGCCGACCGCGGATCTGTCCGTCGGCGCGCACACGGTGAATGCCTACGCCCAGCTCCAGGGCGTGTCGTCCGTGCTGAGCAACACCAATAGCTTCACCGTGGTCTCCGACACCACGCCTCCGGATACCACCATCGTGAGTGGACCGCCGGCGGTGACGGATTCCGCCAGCGCGACATTTGACTTCAGCTCCAACGAGAGCCCGGTGACGTACGAGTGCTCGCTGAATGGCGGCCCATTCGTAGCCTGCACGGACCCGCAGACGTTCACGGGGCTGAGCGAGGGCGACCAGACGCTGGCGGTACGCGCGCGGGATGCGGCGGGCAACGTGGACCCGACGCCCGCGACGTACGCGTGGACGGTGGACACGATCGCGCCGGACACGACGATTGTCAGCGGCCCTTCGGGGACGACGACGTCCAACAGCGCGACGTTCGACTTCAGCTCGAATGAGAGCCCGGTGACGTACGAGTGCTCGCTGGACGGCGGCCCGTTCGTGGCCTGCACGGACCCGCAGACGTTCACGGGCCTGGCGGATGGTGCGCACACCCTGGCGGTGCGCGCGGTGGACGCGGCGGGCAATGTGGACTCGACGCCCGCCACCCGGACGTGGACGGTGGATGCCACCGCGCCGGACACCACCATCGTGAGCGGCCCGGCGACGGTGACGAACGCCACCATCGCGACGTTCGACTTCAGCTCCAACGAGAGCCCGGTGACGTACGAGTGCTCGCTGAATGGCGCGCCCTTCACGGCCTGCACGGACCCGCAGATGTTCACGGGGCTGAGCGAGGGCGACCAGACGCTGGCGGTGCGCGCGGTGGATGCGGCGGGCAACGTGGACCCGACACCCGCGACGTATGCGTGGACGGTGGACACGACGGCGCCGGACACGACGATTGTCAGCGGCCCTTCGGGGACGACGACGTCCAGCAGCGCGACGTTCGACTTCAGCTCGAATGAGAGCCCGGTGACGTACCAGTGCTCGTTGGACGGCGCGCCGTTCGTGGCCTGCACGGACCCGCAGACGTTCACGGGCCTGGCGGACGGTGCGCACACCCTGGCGGTGCGCGCGGTGGACGCGGCGGGCAATGTGGACCCGACGCCCGCCACCCGGACGTGGACGGTGGATGCCACCGCGCCGGATACCACCATCGTGAGTGGCCCGCCGGCGGTGACGAACGCCACCAGCGCGACGTTCGACTTCAGCTCCAACGAGAGCCCGGTGACGTACCAGTGCTCGCTGAATGGCGCGCCCTTCACGGCCTGCACGGACCCGCAGATGTTCACGGGCTTGAGCGAGGGCGACCAGACGCTGGCGGTGCGCGCGGTGGATGCGGCGGGCAACGTGGACCCGACGCCCGCGACGTACGCGTGGACGGTGGATACGACGTCGCCGGTGGTGGTCATCACCACGCCCGCGGACGGCGCGGTGCTCGATGTGCCGGTGGTGACGTACTCCGGTACGACGGAGCCGGGCAGCACGGTGACGGTGGTGGTGGATGGCGTCACGGTGGGTACGGTGGTGGCCGACCCGTCCGGCAACTGGTCGCTCCCCGTGGGCGACACGCTGTCGGAGGGCCCCCACACGGTGTCCGTCACGGCGGAGGACGAGGCGGGCAACACCAGCACGACGGTGACGCACACGTTCATCGTGGACACGGAGCCGCCGGACACCCTCATCATCTCGGGCCCGCCGCTGGCAGACGCGCCCGGCACCGCGACGTTCGACTTCGATTCGGACGAGTCCCCGGTGACGTACGAGTGCAGCCTGGACGGCGCGGCGTACGTGCCGTGCTCGGACCCGGTCACCTTCACGGGCCTGGCGGAAGGCAGCCACACGCTGAGCGTCCGCGCGATCGACGCAGCGGGCAACGTGGACGACACGCCGGCCACCTACACCTGGTCGGTCGCGGTCGACACGGATGGCGACGGCCTGACGGACGCCGAGGAGGTTGTGCTGGGCACCGACCCGACCAACCCCGACACGGACGGCGACGGACTGCCGGACGGCATCGAGGTGAATACCGCGGGGACGGATCCGCTCGACGACGACTCGGATGATGACGGCATCCTGGATGGCAACGAGGACGCCAACCACAACGGCATCGTCGATGATGGCGAGACGGACCCGAACAACTGGGATACCGATGGCGACCTGCTGTCGGACGGTCTGGAGCTGGGCCTCGCCGAGCCCCAGGGCGCCGACACGGACATGACGCGCTTCGTGGCGGACTCCGACCCGACCACGACGACGGACCCGCTCAACCCCGACACGGACGGCGGCAGCGTGCGTGACGGCATCGAGGACGCCGACCGCAACGGCCGGGTGGACCCGGGCGAGACGGATCCGCTCAACCCCGCGGACGACGTCGACTCCGACGGCGACGGCATCGACGACGCGACCGAAATCGCGTGGGGCCTGGACCCCAACGACGCGGACAGCGACGACGACGGCGTGCCGGACGGCATTGACGGCATCACCGACACGGATGGTGACGGCCTCATCGACGCGTTGGATCCGGACAGCGACAACGACGGCATCCTGGATGGCACGGAGATGGGCGTGACGCTGGAGAGCGCTCCGGCGGACACGGACCGCACCTCGCCCAACTTCCGTCCGGACGCGGACCCGACCACCACCACCGACCCGAAGAACCCGGACTCGGACGGTGACGGCCTGATGGACGGCGAGGAAGACGCCAACCATGACGGCCGCGTCGACACCACGGAGACGGACCCGAACAACCCGGACACGGACGCTGACGGCCTGACGGACGGCGTGGAGGTGCGTGGCTCCAACCCCACCAACCCGCTGAACCCGGACACGGACGGCGACGGCCTGCTGGACGGCGCGGAGGACGCCAACCGCAACGGCTCCTTCGACAACGGCGAGACGGACCCGAACAACGCCGACACGGACGGCGGCGGCGTGAACGACGGCGAGGAAGTCTCCGGTGGGACCAACCCGCTGGACGGCAACGACGACTTCGTCATCTCTGGCCGTGGGTGCAGCACGAGCGGGGCGGGCACCTTCGCTCCGCTGGCGCTGCTGCTGCTCGGGCTGCCCCTGCTGGGCCGCTTCCGCCGCTCGGCGGGGCGGGCCGGTGGGGCCCCTGTGGCCGCCGCCGCCGTGCTGGCGCTGGCGGTCCTGATGGTGTCGCGGCCGGCCGTGGCGCAGGTGCCCACGCTGTCCGCGTCCCAGTCCATCGACGTGCAGCAGTACAAGCCGGGGCCGAGCTCGAAGGACATCCTGGGCGTCCAGAGCGCCCAGGTGCATTCCCATCTGGGTTGGAACGTGGGCGTGTCCGTCAACTACGCGGACAAGCCGCTCAACTTCATGGACCCGCGCTCGGGCCGGTTCATCACCGCGCTGGTGCGCAGCCAGGTGGGTGTGGACCTGATGGGCTCGGTGGGCCTCTTCGACCGCTTCGAGCTCGGCGTGCTGCTGCCGGTGACGCTCCAGCGTTCGCAGGCGGCGCCCATGGTGGACCCGTCCTTCGCCCAGGGCGTGGGCTCGGGTGGCATCGGTGACCTGCGCCTGGTGCCCAAGGCCCGCCTCCTGGAGGAGGGCTCCTTCGGCCTGGCCCTGACGGTGCCGGTGGTGCTGCCCACGGGCGGCGGCTCCGACTTCCTCGGGGGCTCGGGCGTGGGCGTGCAGCCGCGCCTGGTGGCCGAATACGGCGAGCGGTTTCGCGTGGCCGCCAACGTGGGCATGGACTTCCGGGAGAAGCAGCAGCTGCGCAACCTGAACCTGGGCAACGCGGTGTCCTACGGCGTGGGTGCCGAGCTGCCCTTCACGGTGCGCGAGGTGCCGCTGGCGCTCGCGGCCACGCTGGTGGGCGCGGTGAACCTGGAGCAGCAGGACACCGAGGAGCGCCCGCTGGAGCTGTTGGCGGCGCTGAAGTACCGCGCGCTGGGCGGATTCTCCGCGCACGTGGGCGGCGGGCCGGGGCTCACCCGCGGCTACGGCACGCCGGGCTTCCGGCTGCTCGCGGGCTTCAGCTACAGCCCGGAGCCGTCCCGTGAGCCCACGCAGGCCGCGCCGGTGGACACGGACGGCGACGGCATCCTGGATATCGACGACGCCTGCCCGACGGAGCCCGAGGACAAGGATGGCTTCCAGGATGAGGACGGCTGCCCCGACCCCGACAACGACGCGGACGGCATCCCCGACACGGCGGACACGTGCCCGAACGAGCCGGAGACGGTCAACGGCTTCGAGGACACGGATGGCTGCCCGGATGTGGCGCCGCCTCCGCCGCCGGTGGACACGGATGGCGACGGCATCATGGACCCGGATGATCGCTGCCCCAACGACCCGGAGGACAAGGACGGCTTCCAGGACGAGGACGGGTGCCCGGACCCGGACAACGATAGGGACGGCATCCCGGACACCGAGGACAAGTGCCCGAACGAGCCGGAGACCATCAACGGCTTCCAGGACGAGGACGGCTGCCCCGACAAGGGCAAGGTGAAGGTGCTCGTGGATGGCGAGCGCATCGTCATCCTGGAGAAGGTCTACTTCGCGACCGGAAAGGACGTCATCCTGGCCCGCTCGTTCCCGCTGCTGAAGCAGGTGGCCGCGGTGCTGCGCGCCAACCCGCAGGTGGAGCTGGTCCGCATCGAGGGCCACACGGACGACCAGGGCAACGACGCGAAGAACCTGGACCTGTCCCAGCGCCGCGCGAACAACGTGCGCGCCTTCCTGGTGAAGGAGGGCATCGCCGAGGGCCGCATGGAGGCGGTGGGCTACGGCGAGACGAAGCCGGTGGACACCAACAAGACGGCGAAGGGCCGCGAGAACAACCGCCGCGTGGGGTTCACCATCCTCCGCGTGGGGAAGGTGGAAGTGGAACGCGAGGCGCGCTGACCCACTGGCTCTGAATCCCCGGTGAAACACACCGGGTGATTTCAGCGAGGGTGGCTCCGAAAGAGATTTCGGGGCCACCCGTCGTTTTTTGAGGCATACTGCGCCCCACCCGCCAAGCAGTGCCGTGTATCGCGAGTCAAGGGGCGAAGTTCACCCACCGCGCCGCACGCCCGTACGTCCTTGCGTTTGCGTAAGTGCGCGTCAGGACTCAGACGCGCAGCATCCCGCTACAGGCTCGTAGCGGAATACTTGCCAAAGCGTGGGACTTGCTGATGATTGTGGGGGTTGGGAGCACGCGCGCTGCATCGTGCGACTCCGGGCGAGAGGACCACCATGGACCAGTTCGATCAGAACAAGCAGGCCGCCAAGATTCGGGTCGTCGGGGCGGGTGGGGCCGGCTGCAACGCCGTCAATACGATGATCTTGTCCAAGCTCGACCGGGTGGACTTCATCGCCGCCAACACCGATGTCCAGGCGCTCGCCGCGAGCAAGGCGCCCACCCGGCTTCAGTTGGGCCAGACGCTGACGAAGGGCCTGGGCGCGGGCGCCAACCCGGAGATGGGCCGCGAGGCCGCCCTGGAGTCGCGTGACCAGATTGCCGCGGTGCTCGAGGGCGCCGACATGGTGTTCGTCACCGCCGGCATGGGCGGCGGCACCGGCACGGGCGCCGCGCCCATCATCGCGGACATCGCCAAGAGCCTGGGTTGCCTCACGGTGGGCGTCGTCACCAAGCCCTTCCTCTTCGAGGGCAACAAGCGCCGCAAGCAGGCCGAGCAGGGCATCGTGGAGCTCAAGGCCGCGGTGGACACGCTCATCACGATTCCGAACCAGCGCCTGCTGTCGCTCTCCAACGAGCCGATGCCGCTGCTGGAGACCTTCAAGCGCGCGGACGAGGTCCTGCTGAACGCCGTGCAGGGCATCAGCGACCTCATCCAGTACCACGGCTACATCAACGTCGACTTCGCCGACGTGAAGACCATCATGAGCGACAAGGGCATCGCGCTCATGGGTACGGGCAACTCGACCGGTGACAAGCGCGCGCTGATTGCCATGCAGCAGGCCATCGCCAGCCCGCTGCTGGAGGACGTCTCCATCGACGGCGCCACGGGCCTGCTCATCAACATCACCGGTGGCCGCGACATGACCCTGCAGGAGGTCAACGAGGCCCTGACGCTGGTGCACGACGCCGCCGACAGCGAGGCGGAGATCATCTTCGGCTCGCTCATCGACGAGAACATCTCGGATGAGGTGAAGATCACCATCATCGCCACGGGCTTCGTGCACCGCGACGCGCCCAAGGTCCGCACGGTGGCGCCGGTGGTGCAGGTGCCGCTGTCGCGTCCGGCGCCGTCCGTGCTGGCGAATGCGCGTGAGGAAGTCGCCAGCCTGGTGCCCACGAAGGGCAGCGGCTCGCGGCCCCTATCCGTGGAGAGCGCCAAGTCGGTGAGCGCCCGCACCGCGGTGGTGAAGGATGCGCCGCTGCCGCTGGACGAGGACCAGTTCGACATCCCCACCTTCCTGCGGCGGCAGGGCCAGACGGAACTGCCGTAAGGGGCAGGGGAGACGCGGGGCTCAGCGAGCGGGAAGCTGGGCCACGCTGGCTTCGTCGCGTGCGGACAGGGTGTCCGCGCGGGCGAAGAGGCCGTCGACTTCCGAATAGAGCGCGTCCACGCGCTCCGGGAGCCGGGCCGCGGGCAGCACGCCGTCGCCGGACACTTCCTCCAGGCGCGCGTGGGCCCGCTGCAGCAACTGGAGCGCCTTCAGCAGGGAGAGGCCGCGGCGCGTGCCCTCCTCGGTGAAGAGGGTGCCGCTCTGCGTCAAAGTCTCGAGCGTGGTACGCACGAAGCGCACGCGGTCCGTGTGCCGGCCACGGTAGAGGTCCAGGCGCTTGGCGCGCCGCGCGTGGTGCAGATTGACCACGCCGCCAGGGCTTGAGGAAGAGGGGGGCATCACGGGGAGCAAGGTACGACACCGCCTCGTAGACCCGCAAATTTACTGGACTGTAGGGACCTGTTGCACGTCCGTCCGCACCCTTGTCTTGGGAGGGAGCGAGGGTTAGGTTCGCCGCCCTTTCGCACCCGCACCCCAGGGGTTTCGCCATGTTCCAGAAGCTGCTCATCGCCAACCGGGGAGAGATTGCCCGCCGCATCGGCGTGGTGGCCCGGGGCATGGGGCTCAAGACGGTCGCCGTTTATTCGGACGCGGACGCCGAGCTGCCCTTCGTGAAAGAGGCCGACGAGGCGGTGCGCATCGGCCCCGCCCCGGCCAAGGACAGCTACCTCAACACCGCCGCCATCCTGGAAGCCGCGAAGCAGACGGGGGCGCAGGCCATCCACCCGGGCTACGGCTTCCTGTCGGAGAACGGCGAGTTCGCCCAGGCCTGCGCGGACGCGGGGCTCATCTTCGTGGGACCGCCGCCGGAGGCCATGGCGCGGATGAAGGACAAGAGCCAGGCCCGCAAGCTGGTGTCCGCCGCGGGGGTTCCCGTGGTGCCCGGCAGCGAGGGCGTGGTGCCCGACGTGGCCAGCGCGCTGGCGGAGGCCGAGCGCATCGGCTACCCGGTGCTCGTCAAGGCGGCCAGCGGCGGCGGCGGCATTGGCATGGCGGTGGCCAGGAACCCCGCGGAGATGGAGAAGGTCTACCGCCAGTGCACGGACCGGGCGAAGGCCGCCTTCGGCAAGGAAGGCGTGTACGTGGAGCGCTACTTCCCGGCGCCCCGGCACATCGAGGTCCAGATTCTGGGGGACCAGCACGGCCACCTCATCCACTGCCTGGAGCGGGAATGTTCCATCCAGCGGCGCCACCAGAAGGTGGTGGAGGAAGCCCCCTCCGTGCTGTTCGCGGACGGACGCAACCCGGAGCTGGCGCAGAAGCTCTTCACGGCCGCGGTGGCCGCGGCGAAGGCCTTCGGCTACGCCAACGCCGGCACGGTGGAGTTCCTTTACTCGGACGGTGAGGTCTACTTCATCGAGATGAACGCCCGCCTCCAGGTGGAGCACCCGGTGACGGAGCTGACCACGGGGCTGGACCTCATCGGCTGGCAGCTGCGCATCGCCGCGGGCGAGCGCCTCACGGTGAAGCAGGAGGACGTGAAGCGGCGCGGGGCGGCGCTGGAGTTCCGCATCTACGCCGAGGACCCGGTGAAGTTCTTCCCGTCTCCCGGGCCGCTGAAGGTGTTCCAGCCGCCCACGGGCGAGGGCGTCCGGCTGGACGCGGGCTACGGCGAGGGCAACACCGTGACGCCCAACTACGACCCGATGATTGCCAAGCTCATCGTCACCGGTGAGACACGGGCGCAGGCGATTGAGCGCTCCGTGACGGCGCTCCAGTCGTTCCGCATCGAAGGCATCAAGACGAACATCCCGCTCCACCTGCGCATCGTGCAGGATGCGGCCTTCCAGGCCGGCGAGCTGGACACGCACTTCCTGGAGCACCACGCCAAGCCGGCGTAGCGGGGCCCGCTCCAGCCCCAACCACCCCTGAGGAGGCACGGATTCATGGCGGACGTAGCGGCGCACATCACCGGCACGGTGTGGAAGATTGAGGTTCAGGTCGGCCAGCAGGTCAACGCGGGCGACACGCTCGTCATCCTCGAATCCATGAAGATGGAGATGCCCGTGGAGGCAGAGGATGGCGGGACGGTGAAGGAGATTCGGGTGAAGGAGGCGCAGTCGGTCAACGAGGGCGATGTCCTCGTGGTGCTCGGCTAGCAGTGGAGCCCGTCGTCGCGACAGGCGCTTCGCTGAACGTCGAGGACCGCGACGACGGGGTCCGGGTGTTGACGCTGTCCAACCCGGCCCGCCGCAACGCGCTCGATGACGGCCTTCTGGCGCGGCTGGACGCGGCGCTGGAGCCCGCCCCGCATGTGCGCGCCTTGCTGGTGCGCGGCGCGGGCGGGGCTTTCTGTTCCGGCTATGACTTGACGCACCTGGGCCCCCCGGGCGCGGACGGACGGCTGCCGGATGACTTGCTGGTGGAGTGCCTGCTGAAGTTGGAGTCCCACCCCGCGCCCAGTGTGGCGCTGGTGGAGGGCCCCGCGGTGGGGGCCGGCTTCGACCTGGCGGCCTCGTGCGACTTCCGCATCGGCACGCCCAACGCCGTCTTCCTCATGCCCCCCGCGCGCCTGGGCATCGTCTACTCCCCGGAGGGGCTTGCCCGGACCGCGCGGCTGGTGGGCGTGGCGCGCGCCAAGCAGCTCTTCCTGGCTGCGCGGAAGCTGAGCGCGCGGGAGGCGCTGGAGTGGGGGCTGCTGGATGACTGCCTGGCGGACGCGGAGGCGCGCGCGCTGGCGCTGTGCGCCACCCTGGCAAGCCATGCACCGCTGGCGGTGTCGGGGATGAAGGAGTCCTTCGGGCGTCTGGCTCGGGCCCCGTTGGAGGAGGCAGACCGGGCGCGGCTGCGCGGCTTGCGCGCGGCGGCCTTCGGGAGCGAGGACGCGAAGGAGGGGCGGGCGGCCTTCCTTGAAAAGCGCCCGCCCCGCTTCTCCGGCCGCTAGTCAGGGCGGCCGGCGGGGCACTGCCACGGCGACATCAGGTATCGCCGAAGAGCTCGCCCATGCGCAGCTGCAGCGCCGAGGCAATCTTGTACAGCGAGGAGATGGAGGCGGAGGACTCCGCGCGCTCAATCTGCGACAGCAGCGACACCGACAGGCCCGTGCGCCGCGCCAGCTGCTTGAGCGTGAGCTCCTGCGTCTTGCGTGCGTCGCGGATGGTGCGGCCAATGGCGCGGTGCAGGTCCGCCTCCGGGTCCTGGGACAAGCCCTTCTTCTGGAGGGCGTTGCGGACCGCGGTGATGAACTGCTCCGGCTCCATGGGCTTCTTGACGTAGTCGGAAGCCTGCGCCTTGAGCGAGGCCACCGCCGTGTCCACCGTGGGGTACGCGGTGGCGACGATGACGGCCACGTCCGTGTCGTACTTGCGAATCTGCTCCAGCACCTCGGTGCCCGACATCTGCGGCATCATCATGTCGAGGATGACGAGGTGGAAGTCGGAGCCCCGGAGGATTTCCACCGTCTGGGTGGGGTCCGTCGTGGTCACGACCTCGTAGCCTTCACGGGTCAGGACCAGCTTGAGGTAGTCGCAGTTGTCCTGCTCATCATCAACTACCAGGATGCGAATCTGCACAGCGTCTCCTCGCTGCAGTTCAGTGCCATGGGACCGGAATACCCCCGGGGGGCGAGGGTGATTCCGGCAGACCACTACTTCTTGGGATTCTCGTAACTCTCGACCAAACCCTTCACGCGCTCGTAGTACGCGTGATTGGGCGCAAGTTCCAGGAATCGCTTGTAGTGAACCGCGCCCTTCTCGGGCTGGTTGTCATTCGCGTAGGCGGACCCGAGGTAGAGGTGGCACTCGGCGCGGGTGGGTTCCAGGTCGAGGCACTTGTTCAACTGCTCGATGGCCTGCCGGTAGCGCAGACCCTTGATGTGCTCGAAGCCGTCCGCCTGGGCCTTGGCCGCCGCGGACTGCGCGGCGGGCGGCGCCTTCTCCGTGCCGGAGGTGGGAACCGCGACGGGCGGAGCCGCCTTCTTCTGGGCCTCGGCGACCTGCGTCTTCAGCGCCGCATACTCCTTGGCGAACGCCTTGGTGGCGGCGCTCTCGCGCAGGGCTTCCTCGGCCTCCGGCAGCTTGCCGTCGCCCAGGGCCTTGCGGACGTCGTCGAGCCGCCGCTTCATCAACTGCTCGGCGCGCGCCTCGTCGAGCCGGGTCTCCACGTCACGGGGGCGCTGGCCGTTGGCATCCTTGATGCGCTCCAGCGCGTCCACGGCCGTGTCGAAGTCACGCGCCGCAATCGCCTTGTCAGCGACCGCGCGCTGCTCCTCCATGGAGGGGCCACGTGGGGGCGGAGGCGTTTCAGGCGTCTGCGCCGCCGCCGTCGTGGGCGGGGTGTCGTTGGCCGCGGCCTGTTCCTCGATGGTCGGCCGAGGAGCCTCGTCGAGAGGGGGCGTGGGCGTCTGCGCGATGACGGGGGGCGCCGTCGGCTGGGTGCCCTGCTGGTTCATGTACCAGAAGGCGCCGCCGCCTCCGCCGAGCAGCAGGGCTGCGAGGCTCGCCACCAGGGGCAGCTTCGAGCGCGAGCCGCCACCCGCGGCCACGTCGTCCGACGCGTCACCGGCGCTGACGAAGCGCAGCTTCACGTGCCCCAGTTCGATGACGTCACCGGTGGCGAGCGTGGCCTGTGCGTAGCTCTCACCGTTGACCGTCATCCCGTTGGCGGACTGCATGTCGATGACGCGCCACTCGCCCGCGTCCTCGCGGACGAGCTTGGCGTGGGTGCGCGACAGCGACCGATGATCCAAGGTGATGTCGTTGTCGTCGGTGCGGCCGATCCGCAGCTCCGTGCGGATGCAGGCGAACTCCTGGCCCTTGAGCTCGTCCGGGGACAGCACGAGCAGGCGGGGAGCGTCCTCGGCAGCCACGTCCAGCACCTTGCGCGGCCGATCCGCCTCCACCTGGTCCAACCGGATGATGGAGGTGGAGTGACGGCGCGCGTCCGCGGCGCTGAGGGAGGGCGGGGTGTGCTCGCTCTCCTCCGGCTCGTCGTCGTCGGAGTCGTCCTCCTCCGGCTCGGGCTCCGGCCGGCGGGCGGGCACTTTGGTGGTGATGGGGCCTACGGCATTGGCCACGCCCTCGGCTTGGAGCGCGAGGTCGTAGTCGCCAATCTGGACCAGGTCACCCTCTTTCAGGGGCGACTGACCCGCGATTCGCTCGCCGTTGATCCGGGTGCCGTTATAGCTCCCCAGGTCTTCCACTACGACGTGGCCATTGAGTCGTACCAATCGTGCGTGACGGCGAGACACATTCCGTTCCGTCAGGCGGATGGTGTTTCCCTCCTGACGGCCGATGGTGATCTCGTCACGCACGAAGGGAACAACGGTCTTGCGCCCCTCGTCGTCTTCGATGATGAGCTTCAGCACGGGTCCGATCCGCGTACAGTCATAGCAGAACGGCCTTTCCCTGTACAAGCCATGTATCCCCCTCAAAAGACACGACTTTCTCCCGAGGAAGAGGGGCAGGCGAGGCTGTTGTCCATCGGTCAATCGGCCGGTGGAATGCGACTTGGGGGGGCGCCCTGGCTCACGTTGATCCTCGCTACCGTGCTGGTGGGCATCCACGGCGCGGCGCGAGCCGCGGGGCCGGTGGGGCTGGACACGCTGCTGCGGTGGGGCGCGAAGGCGGGGCCTCTAGTGGTGGACGCGGGCCAGGTCTGGCGGCTCGTCACCGCCCACTTCCTGCACCGGGACTTCCTCCACCTGGCGCTCAATGTCCTGGTGCTGTTGGCGGCGGGAAGCGGCCTGGAGCGCCTGTGCCGGCGCCGGGACTACGCGGCGCTGCTGGTGGCGGGGGGGCTGGCCACCATGGCGGGCTCGCTCGGCAGCTCCGGGGCGGTGAGCGTGGGGGCCTCTGGGCTCGTGTACACCTGTCTAGGGGCGCTGCTTGTCCTGGGCCGGCGTCACCGGGCGAAGTTGCCGGCGCGGTGGATGTCCAGCGAGGCCGCGGTGCCCACGGTGCTCGTCTTCCTATGGATGGGGTGGACGTCGGTGGGCGTGGACAACGCGGGGCACCTGGGCGGATTGCTCGCGGGGCTGCTGGCCGGCGTCTTCCTGGAGCCGCGCTGGCGCCCGGACACGGGCTGGCTGCGCCCGATGGGAATGGTGGTGGCGGCGGTGGTGCTGACGGGGGGCGTGGTGGCGGAGCGCTCCGTCTGGCGCACGGAGCGAGATGACGGCTTTGGCATCTCCGTGGCCCTGCCGCGCGACTGGCGGGGCGACGTGGACGGGCAGGGCCGGTGGGCCTTCTCCAACGGACTGCCGGGGCGTGGCCGCGCGACCTTCTCAGTGGAGGCCATCGAGACAGGAGAGCCAGGAGACGGCTCGGTCCAGGCGGGGCAGTTCCAGCAGGAGGTGCTGGTGCAGGGCGCTCCGAGCCCCGAGGGGCGGATGCTGAAGGTGACGGGGCCGGCGGCGGCGCGCGTGGGCGGGCGGATCGCGCAGCGGCTGCATGCGGAGTTGGAGGGGCCAGGGGGGCCCACTCATCTGATGGCGCTCTTCGTGCCACGGGGGGAGTGGGTGTACCGGCTGGTATTCACCTGGCCCGCGGTGTACCCCGCCTACCGCGAGGTGGTGGACCGGATGGTGGCGGAGGTGCGCTTCGACGAACCGTCCGTCCTGCGCGAGGCGCGGGCTAAAGCGCTGCTCGTTCCGGGGGCGCCGGGACCGCTGCGGGCATTGGGCGGAGTGCTGCGCCGTCTGGGCCTTCCCAAGGAAGCAGTGACGCCGTTGAGCGAGTCCGTGCGGTTGGCGCCCGCTCATGTGGAGACGCGTGTCGAGCTGTCGCGCGCGCTCCTGGAGGCATCGCGGGTGGAGGAAGGGTGTCACGCCGCCGCGGAGGCGCGGGTGTACGGGCCTTGGGACACGGGCGCGTTGGAGGCGGGTGTGCGCTGTGAGCTGTCACGCGGCAACGTCGCGCGGGCCCTGGAGCGCTTGGTGGAAGCGCGCCGGGTGGACCCTCAGGATGCCCGGCTGCGCGCTGCGGAGCTCGCGCTGCGGACGGTGCTGGAGGCTGCGCCGCACCGCTGAAAATCAGGCCGGAAAATGTAGGTGAAACTCCCGAGAATCATCGCAGACAGCCCCAATGTAGGCCAGTGGCACACGCAGAGGGGGGACACCATGATGAGGATTTTTGGAAAGTCGACCGTTTCGCCCAGCAAGCCGCCCGTCAACCTGGGCGCCACAGGGGTGGAAATCGGGGACCGGACAGTCAACGCACTTCAGCTCGGAGCGACCGGCGCGAAGAGCGTGGGAGGCAAGAGCGGGACTTCGGAGCAGGTCCAGACGCCGCCGCACTCGGTGATGAGCCAGGTGGGCAGCATGTCCGGCACGGCGAACAACGCCATCAACGTGGCGGACACCTTCGAGTCGGGCGTCCGCGTCATCAAGGATGGGCTGCAGGGCAACATGCCTTCGTCGATGCCCTCGACGACCGTCGCGAAGACGGTGGGCAAGGCCGTGCCGCTCCTGAACGTCTTCGGTGCGCTGTCCTCGTTGTCCAACACGCGGGATGTGTTCACCAACCCTACGTCCACGCCGTCGCAGAAGGCGCACGCGGTCATCGACTCGGCGACCTCCGTTCTCTCCGCGGTGCCTTACCCGCCTGTGGCGCTGGGGGCGACGCTCGTGAACGTGTTGAACGGCGCCGTCACGCCGACAGAGCCGAAGTGAGCCAGCGCCGGGCGCTTCTTGGGGGGAGCGCCCGGGCGCCGGGCTTCAGTCCTCGTCCTTGAGCAGGAAGTCGTTGTTCGCATCATCGGGCGCCGAAAACGCGGACCGCGAGCCCGACGTTCGCGGTCCACTCACTGCGCCGGGCCAGCCCCGCGTCCCGGTGGACATAGGCCCCGCTCAACTGGAGCACCACGGGCTGGTCCGCCACCGCGAGCACGACGCGCTCCAGGCCCACGTCCGTCCTGGCGCGGAAGTACAGCCCTCGCTCGATTCCGATGCTCCAGCCCGCGAGCCCCGATGCTCGCAGGGCCCACAGTCCGTCCCGTGACTCCAGGCCCGCGTCGAACATCAGCTCGGTGAAGGGCGCCACCGTGTGCGAGACGCCCTCCCGGGAACGCCGCACTGCGTGCCCGGCGACGGGCCCCACGCCGAACCACACCCGCTCCGTCTCCGCGCGAATCGGGTCCAGCAGCAGGCCCAGCCGTCCCGTTTCCAAGGTCCAACCGGGGCCCTCCCAGACGCGGCGCTCCAGGTGCCCCAGTCGCAGCGCCACCGTCACGTCGAAGGGGAAGGGAATGCGCGCCGGCCGCGCCGTGGGCACCAGGATGAAGCCTTCCTCCAGGTGTCGGCGCAGCGTCCCGTCATACGCGGTGAAGGTGAGCCCACGCTGCTCCCCATCCCACGCGTCCAGACCGAGCAGCCGGTGGTTGTTGAACCAGGGCGAGCCCTTGCTCCGGCTGCTGCGTCCGCTTCGGATGTGCACGCCCGTGCGCACCGCCTGCGCCATCGCCGAGCCGCTGAGTCGCATGCGCGTGCCCACCACGAACCCGTCGCCGGGGTCGAAGCAGATGGGGTAGCGCTCACCGCGTTCGTCCAGGGCCACGCAGGCGTCGTCATCGGGCACGCCCCTCGGCACGTCCGCAGCGGTGGCCAGGAGCAGCGCCAGTCCGAGCATCAGCATGGAGGCCTACTCCTTCACGGACGTGGCCATGGGCGCGGAGCGGCGCGCGGGAGCCCAGAGGGAGAAGCGCAGGCCCGCGGACGCGGACCATTCCCACTGCTCGGGGACGCCCGTGATGTCGCCACGCTTCATGCCGCGGCCATCCACGAGCAGGCTCAACGGCTGGTCGTTGATGGCCAGGATGATGACCTCGTAGCCGGCCTGGAGCCGCAGCCGCTCCGGCCTCAGCGGGCGGCCCGCGACGGCCGGGGCCAGCAACACCTTCTCCGCCTCCACCCCCAGCCGCAGGTGGTGGAAGCCGTCCCGGTCCAGCGTCAGGTCTGCTTCGAGCGCCGCGCCGGGGACGAAGGTGTTGAAGCCATTCGCGTAGTCCCGCTCGAAGGATGGACCGGCGCGCACGCGCACATAGGACACCAGGTCCTTCGAATGCCACAGGTCCACCGTGGCGTGGAGCGTGCCCCAGGTGAGGAAGCGCCCCACTTCGCCGCCGCGTTCGAGCTCCTCCACGCGGAGCGTCTCCATCCACAAGCCCAGGTTGAGGTGGAGGTCATGCCGCCGCGGCTTGCCGAAGAAGGTCGTCACGCGGAAGAGCGGGTCGTCGCGCTCGACGCTGAAGTCGTAACGCGCCGCCGTCAGGTCGAGCGAGGGCACGCCCAGGTGCAGCTCCGTTTCCAGGAAGCGGAGCCGGTGCAGCCGCTTCCCCCGTTGGGACGGTGCCTCCACCGCGATGCCGAAGTCGGCGCGCATGCGGCCCTGCACCTGGCCGTCATGCCACAGAGGCGCCCATGCGCCTCCGAGCCAGACGCGCCGGTTCAGGTCGAAGTTGAACTGCATCACCCGCCCGCGCTCGTCGCGGTACCAGCCGGGTGGGGCCGCCGCGCGGGCCAGCTCCATTCGATAACCCTTCACCCGCTCCGCCGTTTCCTCATCGAACGCGATGGAGCAGGTCGTCACCCGCGCTTGCAGCCGGTCCGTCTCCACGCCCTCGGCGTCCAGCTCCCTCAACGGGGACACCCGGCACACCTGAGCGGTGTCGTCACACTGGGCCCGCCACTCGCCGGAGGGAACGTTCTTCGTCGGTGGCAGCCGCAAGCACACCGTAGGGGCGTGCCAGTCCTGGGCTGGAAGCGGGGTGGTGGGCGGGTGAAGGACGGGGGCCTCGTTCCCTGGCTGCGCGAGCAAGAGGGCGCAAGCCAGGGACACTGCGGGGGCGAGCATGATGTCTCCTCGGCGGCCATTTCCCGTCGGTCTCGGGAAGCACCGCCGGCCCCGGGCGTTTCAAGCGCCGTGCCTCTGCCAAGGAGCCGTGCTTTCGCGGGGTTGGCGCCCCCGTCGTGTACATCTCCCTGCACAGCGGCGCGCAGTCAGGCTCACGGCGGAGGCCGTTGGCGGTGGTCGACCGGAGGGGGCCGCGGGGATATAACGCCGCGTCCTGCCGAGGGTGGGCCGCCCACCGCCCGGAACGACTCAAGGAGCTTCAGTCCGTGGAGAGCGAAGTCGAACAGCAGCGGGAGCAGACCTTCGCCGAGGCCATCCTCGGCAAGGACTTCTTCCAGGCGAAGTGGGCGAAGCGGTGGCTGGAGTTGTCCCTCAGTCTGCGCGTCGTGACGGCCACGGCGGGCTTCGCGGCCCTGCTCTTCCTTCCCTACCTGGGCGCGGTGGGGCTCTGGGACCCCTGGGAGACGCACTACGGCGAAGTCGCGCGGATGATGATTGTCCGCCAGGACTACGTGTATCCCTTCTGGGAAAGCTCGTGGTTCTTCTCCAAGCCGCCGCTCACGATGTGGATGCAGGCGCTGGGCATGAACGTGGTGGGCGCGGCGAACCCGGGTGGGATGCTGGGCCTCTATACGGAGTGGGGCATGCGGATGCCCTTCGCGCTCCTGAGCATCACCGCGGTGGCGCTGCTGTCACTGGCGGTGGCGCGCGTGGTGTCCCGGCGCGCGGGGTTGGCCACTGGTTTCGTGCTGGCCACCATGCCGCTGTACTTCCTGCTCACGCGGCAGACGGTGACGGACACGCCCTTCGTCACCACCTTCATCTGCGCCATGGCGTGCGCGCTCATCGGCCAACTGGATGCGACGACGAAGCACCGCGCCGCCTGGTGGTACGGCTTCTATTTCTTCGCTGGCCTGTCCGCGCTGGCCAAGGGCCTGCTGGGCGTCGGCCTGCCCGCCGTCATCCTGGTGTTGTACGCGGCCCTGTCCGTCATCCCCTGGGACAGCGACAGCCTGGACGCGCACCTGAAGTGGCTCACGCAGGCCCGCTTCCGCAAGGACGTGCGCGAGGGCCGGCAGCCCATGCCCGTGCTGTGGGGGCAGATGTTCAAGATGCACCTGGGCACGGGCATCCTGGTGTTCTTCGCGGTGGCGGGCCCCTGGTACCTGACGCTGTCCCTCTTCGGCTCCGTGGACGATGAGGGCAAGCTCTTCTGGTACCGCTTCTTCGTCCACGACCACCTCAACCGCCTCACGGCGGGCGTGCACACCACCACGCCGGGTGGCACGTTCATCTACTTCATCGAGCAGGGGGGCTTCGCCATC
This sequence comes from Myxococcus sp. CA023, assembly GCF_010998615.1. GTDB lineage: Bacteria > Myxococcota > Myxococcia > Myxococcales > Myxococcaceae > Myxococcus. Next base: position 79,017 of record NZ_JAAEAH010000038.1, read on the forward strand.
TTCCCCTGGGTGGCGCTGCTGCCCGGCGCCTTCTCGGTGGTGGCGCGGCTGAAGCTGCGCTCGGAGAAGGCGGCGGACCACCTGGCCATCATCGCGGTGCTGTGGGTGGCCTTCGCCTTCTGGCTGCTGTCGTCCAGCGCCACCAAGTTCCACCACTACGTCTTCCCGGTGCTGCCGGGCGTGGCCGTCCTCCTGGCGCTCTTCATCGACCGGCTGTGGGAGGAGGGCATCTCCGCGCACGCGGTGAGCCTCATCTTCGGGCTCCTGCTCTTCGTCCTGGTGGGGAAGAACATCGCGGAGAACCCGAAGATCTTCACCGACCTGTTCGTCTACAACTACGACCGGACCTATCCGCAGGACCTGGTGACGAAGCCCATCGCGTTCTTCACTTCGCGCCCGCTGTGGACGGGAGATTTGGTGACGCTGGTGCTGCTGGCCTTCGGCGTCTACCTGTCCTTCGACGCCTTCTCCGCGAAGGGGCGGGCCCGGACGACGCCGAGCGCGCGCGCCGTGGCGCTGATGCTGCTCCTGGGCGGCGTGGCGACGCTGGGCGCGGTGAGCGCCCAGGCCCAGGTGTCCGCCAAGGCGCTGGTGGGCGTGGCGGTGCTGGCGGTGGCTGGCTATCTTGCGTGGGAGTCCATGCGGCCGGGCGCGGAAGGCCGCGCGTCGCTCCAGACACTGGCCGGCGTGCTGGCGGTGGTGGGCATCGCGTTTGCGGTGCGGGGCTTCCGCCAGCCGGCGGCGGAGGACTCGCTGCTCAAGGCGCTGTCGGAGCCCGTCAACATCAAGAAGACGCTGGGCTTCACCTTCGCGGTGGCGGGCGGCATGGCGGTGGTGGCGTCGCTGATGCGGGCGCGGGCGATGCTGTTCGGCACCTTCTGGGTGCTCGCGGCGGGCATGGCCCTCTGGTTCAACTGGAACCACTGGGTGGACGTGTCCCACCACTGGACGCAGCGCGACCTCTTCTGGCGCTACTACGCGCAGCGTCAGGCGGGCGAGCCCATCGTCGCGTACATGATGAACTGGCGCGGCGAGACGTTCTACTCGCAGAACACGGTGGAGCAGTACCGCGTGTCGGACGCGAACGCGCGCATGCGCGCCCTGGCGCAGCGGCCGGGTCGTGAGTGGGCCCTGGTGGAGCACAACCGGCTCAACCTGCTGCGCACCGCGGTGGGCTCGGACAAGGTCGTCACGCCGGTGGACCGCGACATCAACAACAAGTTCGTCCTGGTGACCATCGATTGAGCGGCATCCACGTCCAGGACCTGGGCAAGCGCTTCGGAGACCGGGTGGCCGTGGAGGCGTTGTCCTTCCACGTGCGGCCCGGCGAGGTATTCGGCCTGCTGGGGCCCAACGGCGCGGGGAAGACGACCACGGTGCGCATGCTCACGGGGCTGCTTCAGCCCACCGAGGGCGAGGCCACCGTGTGGGGCCACCGGGTGGACCGCGACGGCGAGCCGCTGCGCAAGGTGGTGGGCCTGCTCACCGAGCAGCCCGGCCTCTACGACAGGCTCACCGCGCGGGAGAACCTGCGCTTCTTCATGAAGCTGCATGAGTTGGATGAAGCCGCGGCCTGGCCTCGGGCCCGGCACTACCTGGAGCGCTTCGGGTTGGGTGGGCGCGAGGAGGAGCCGGTGGGCGGCTTCTCCAAGGGGATGCGGCAGAAGCTGGCCATCGTCCGGACGCTGGTGCACGACCCGAAGGTCATCTTCCTGGACGAGCCCACCAGCGGCCTGGATCCGGAGTCGGCGCGCACCGTGCGCGACGCCGTGGCGGAGCTGGCGTCGGAGGGGCGCACCATCGTCCTGTGCTCGCACAACCTGGCGGAGGTGGAGCGCCTGTGTGAGCGCGTGGCGGTGGTGAAGCGCCGCTTGCTGGCCATGGGCCCGGTCCGCGAGCTGCGGCACGCGGGGCAGGCGCTGGAGGTGCGCGTGGAAGGGGAGGCGGAGCGCTTTTGTGTCGCGCTGGCCCAACTGCCCTTCGCGCCCAACGTGCTGGCCGAAGGGCCGAAGCTGCGGGTGATGCTGGCGGACGATGCGCAGGCGCCCGACGTGGTGGCGTGCCTGGTGGGAGCGGGCGCGCGGGTGCACAGCGCGGTGCCCACGCAGCGTCCCCTGGAAGAGGTCTATCTGGAGCTGCTGCGCGAGGGGAGGGGGTAACCCATGGCGTTTCGCCCGAAGCGGGCCCTGGCGGTGTTCTGGAAGGACTTCCTGGACCTGCGAAAGAACGTGGGCCTGCTGGTGTCCATGATGGTGCTCCCGGCCGTCATGGTGCTGGTGCCCATTGGCGTGGTGTGGACGTACGTGCGCACGCCGGACCACGCGGACCTGCGCAGCGTGGCGCTCTTCTACGACCCCACGCTGCCGTTGGGCGCCAGCGCCGCGCGTTTCCTCATCGACAAGACGCTCACCGACTGGTTCGGCATGTTCCTGGTGATGCCGGTGTTCGTGCCCATCCTCATCGCGTCCCAGAGCGTGGCGGGGGAGAAGGAGCGGCGCACGCTGGAGCCGCTCCTGGCCTCTCCCGTGACGGCGGCGGAGTTGGTGACGGGCAAGAGCCTGGCGGCGCTGGTGCCGTCCGTGGCGATTACGTGGACGGCCTTCGTCCTGTTCTGTGTGGGCGTGGACATCGTCGCGTGGCCGCTGGTGAAGATGCCGCTGATGCCCAACGCGCTGTGGACCTTCGGCGTGTTCGTCATCGCACCCCTGTTCGCCTTCTTCGGCAACGGGGTGGCGGTGCTCATCTCCGCCCGGGTGAGTGAGGCGCGCATGGCCCAGCAGTTGTCCGCGCTGGTGGTGCTGCCCATCGTGGGCATGGTGGGGGGGCAGGTGGCGGGCGTGCTCAAGGCGGGCTTCGGCTACTACCTGCTCCAGGGTGCGGTGGTGCTGGTGTTGGACGCCCTCCTGCTGTGGGCCAGTATCCGCCTGTTGGACCGCGAGCGGCTGGTGAGCCGCTGGGGCTAGCGCGGACACCGGCCGTCGCTTTCCAGGGCATCCAACCTGCCGAGCGGCTAGGCTTTCGCCAGTGAAACTGGCATGTTGCGAGCAGGTGCCGGTACGCGAGCGCGCGCGCTTTCGTCCGGGATGCCATGCTCTTAAAAGGGTTGGGGTGGCGGCGCGGGTTGACCGGCTGCCAACGCGGCCACGGAGGCGCTGACGGCAATGGGTATCTTCGACAGCATCAAGGGTGAGGCGAAGCGCAACTTCATCGCCCGGGCGGACTCGGCGAAGGGCGACATCATCTACAAGTATCCGGAGAACAACGTCCGGATGCTGACCCAGCTCACCGTCGATGCGGACGAGGTCGCCCTCTTCGTGAAGGACGGCAAGGTGGAGGGCAAGCTGGGGCCCGGCCGCCACTCGCTGGACACGAACAACATCCCGTTCCTGTCCCGCCTCATCGAAGGCTTCACGGGCGGCAACCTCTTCATCTCCGAAATCTTCTTCGTCTCCACCCGGGAGTTCGCCGGCGTGAAGTTCGGCGGCCCCATCGGTGACGTGCGCGACCCGGAGACGGGCCTGGGCATCGGCACCATGGTGTACGGCGACTTCTCCATCCGCGTGACGGACCCTGAGCGCCTGGTGGTGGGCCTGGTGGGCATGGGCCGCACCGGCAACGACGAGCTGCTCGGCTGGTTCAAGAACCAGGTGCTGAAGGTGACGCGCGACCGCATCGCGGAGCTGCTCGTCAAGAAGCGCTGGCCGCTGCTCGACGTGACGAGCGGCGCGTACACCGAGGAGATCGAGACCGAGGTCATCTCCGGGCTCAAGCCCCACGTGGACGGCTACGGCCTCACCGTGGTGCGGATGGGCAACTTCCACGTCTCCATCAAGGAGGAGGACGAGGCGACGCTGAAGAAGCTGGGCAAGGACGTGGCGTACTCGCGTCTGGCCGGTGGCTTCCAGCAGTACGCGCAGGGCCAGGCGATGCTCGGCGCGGCCGAGGGCATGGCCAAGGGCGGTGACGGCGGTGGGGGTGCGGGCAACGCGCTGGGCGGCATGGGCATGGGCATGGGCTTCGGCATGGCCCAGCAGTTCATGAACCAGCAGCAGCACCAGCAGCGGCCTCCGGAGCCCGCGCCCGCGGCGCCCCCGGCGGACACGCGCAGCCCGGCGCAGCGCCTGAAGGAAATCAAGGAGCTGAAGGACGCGGGCGTCCTCAGTGACGAGGAGTACAATGCGAAGCGCGCGGAGCTGATGAAGCTCCTGTAGTTCCCTTCGTGTACCCCTGCGGTACCCAGAGCCTCCGTCCGACACCGGGCGGGGGCTCTCGTGTTTTCCCTGACATGCCCTGGGGCTGGATGGACCTCAAACGTTCCCTGCGCTACATAGGGGGCGCCGCGGTCGTCGTGCGATGTGCGTTTCAGGGCGCCCCACCAGGGGCCTCAGATGGCGCGCGCCGTGCACGGGCGCGTGTGGGACGTGTCGCAGGAGGTGCGTATTCCTGCGGGCCGGACGTCCCCGTGCCAGCCAGGCGCTGGCCGCTCGTTCCCAGGGAGACAGGCGTTGATGCCCCTTCGTTTCAAGTCCCGCTCGGCGTTGTTGTGGCTTACCATTTCACTGTCCGCCTGCCGTGAGGATGTTCCGCCGGCGACGGTCGTTCCGCCCATTGAAGACCCGCGGGAAGAGCAGTCCGTTCCGTACGTGTCCATCGATGGCATGGACAATGCGTCCGGCTTCCTGCGGGGCACCATTCAGGGGCAGGGCGACATCAGGGCCGTGGAAGTCCACGTGGACGGCATGCTGCTCGGCTGGGCCGAGGTGAATGGTGACCAGTGGAGCATCCAATGGCTGCCTGGCGCGGCGATGCACTCCATCGAGGTGGTGGCCCATGACGGCTCGGGCACTCCGGCCCGCGCGTCGCTGGCGCTCCAGCCGTTGGACTTCGCCACGCCGCATTCGCTCTACCAGCCCCCGTCCCTGCTGACGCTGCCCACGAGCGAGTCCGCGACGACGCGCTACACGCTGGATGGCTCGACGCCGACGGCCAACTCGCCCATCTACACCTCGCCGTTGGTCCTGATGCGTTCACAGGGCGAGCCCGCGCCCCTGTCCCTCATCCCCACGAATCCGCCGGAGACGCCGGTGGAGTGGCGATGGCTGCCGCCTCGCGGGCCGGTGGGCCGCGCCGCCGTGGTGCGGTTCCAGCAGTTCCAGGACGCCACGCCTGTGGGCGCTTCCGGCACGCGGAGCTATCTCATCGACAAGTCACATGGTTCGTTGCCGGTGCTGTCCCTGACGGTGGACGCGGAACACTTCTTTGGCTTCGAGCACGGCATCTACGTCCCCGGACGGATTCACGCGGAAGACCCCATGCCGGACTTGATGTGGGGCAACGGCAACTATCACCAGAGTGGCAAGGACTGGGAGCGCCCCCTCCACGTGGAGTGGTTCGAAGTGGAAGGCCAGCCGGTGATTTCGCAGGGGGCGGGCGTGCGCATCCACGGCTCGGGCAGCGCGGCGCTGCCGCACAAGAGCCTGCGCCTGTACGCGAAGGAGGACTACGGGCCGAAGACGTTCCGCGCGGCGGTGTTCCCCGACAAGGCGCTGGATGAATACACGCGGCTCATCGTCCGCACGTCGGGCCAGGACCTGCTGTACTCCAAGATTCGCGACTGCGCGCTCCAGGGACTGCTGCGGGAGACGGCGCTGCACCTGCAGGCCTGCCGCCCCACGGTCCTGTACCTCAACGGCGAGTACTGGGGCCTGCACGAGCTGCGCGAGCGGTATGACGAGTACTACCTCGCGTCGCGCCACGGCATCGACCGCAAGAAGGTGGCCATCCTGGAGTTGGACGGGATGCTCGACACCGGCGAGGAAGGCGACGAGTCGCACTACCTGGCGCTGCTGGACTTCGTCCGGAACAACGACCTCTCGCTGCCGGAGAACCTGGCCCACGTGGAGTCGATGATGGATGTGGACGACTTCATCGACTATCAAATCGCGGAGATCTTCTTCGCGAACACGGACTGGCCCCACAACAACGTCAAGTTCTGGCGCTACGTCCAGCCGGAGTCCGGCGGGGCCGCGGCGAAGGACGGCCGCTGGCGCTGGCTGCTCTACGACCTGGACAACGCCTTCCTCGGCGACCCGGGCTACGACACGCTGGCCCGGGTGATGACGGACGAGGCACTCCCAGAGTGGTCCGTGCTGCTCATCCGCCAGCTGATGACGAACGCGGACTTCAAGAGCCGCTTCGTGTCGCGCTTCCAGTGGCACCTGGACAACACCTTCCGCGAGGAGCGCGTGACGGCGCAGTTGGAGTCGCTGGCCGACCTGGTCGCCGCGGAGATTCCCGCGCACATCGAGCGTTGGGGCTATCCGGTGTCCGTGGAGTCGTGGCGCTACTACGTGGACGCGATGCGTGACTTCGCCACGCAGCGGCCCACGCACGTGCGCCAGCATCTGGAAGCGAGCTTCGGTCCTTTCTAGGGCGCCGGCGCGGGCGGGGCGGGGGG
>NZ_JAAEAH010000039.1 GCF_010998615.1 Myxococcus sp. CA023
AGCGGCGAACAATCGCCGCTCCTCCATCTGCTCGGGCGTCAGCCTGAATGGCTGCTGCCCCATCACCACCACCCCCTTCATTGGAACAACCGTTCCGAGGTTTAGGGGATTCGTCGAGGCGGTTTAGGAGCCATCCATGCACTCACCTCCTGACAAGTCCAACCCAGGCCAGCCGCTCTCGATCGGGGAGTTGCAGGGCATGGGGCTGTTGAACCAAACGCCCGGAGCGATGGCCTTCCGCAATGCGACGAGCCCTCGACTTCCGCTCCTCCGCGAGGCCCCTTCGCTGGAGGAGCTCCGGGTGAAGATGCCGGAGCTCGGGGGAATTTCGCCCGAGGCCATCCTCGCTCGCTTCGCCGCGCTGTGCCGCGCGGTGGCGCCGCGCAGGGAGCGCGAGCCGGGCGAAGCCGTTGACTCCGGAGACGACGTGCTCCTGGACGTCGTCGGCTTCGCCAACGGAAGGCTCATCCCGTTCTCCGCCCGCGCGGGATGGCGGACGGAAGCCACACCCGACCCGCTGCTCCCCGGCTTCTTCGAAGCCCTGGTGCGGGCCCGGGTTGGCGAGTCCGTAGCGGTGGACCTCGTCCTGCCCGATGACTACGCGGTGGAGCCCCTGCGTGGCGTCCCTGCTCGCTTCGACGTGAAGATGAAGGCGGCCTACCAGGTGACTCTCCTGGGGGAGTCATCTCCAGAACTCTTCGCCGCACTGGGACGCGGAGGCTCGCTCGACGAGGTCATGGAGTACATCGCCGGGGAACTCATCGCCCAGCGGGACGCGCGGTACCTGTGGGACTTCCAGGACCACGTGATGAGGGAGGTGGCTCGGCGCACGCATGTCGAGGTGCCAAAGAGCCTCATCGACGAAGAAATCCGCCAGCGGTGGGCCGAGGCCGAGTATCCAATCCTGGTGAGCCTGGGCCTACCGCACGAGCGGGTCCGGGAAGGACTTAATGGCTGGCTGCTCGACGACTCCACCCGGAGCGAACTGGAGTACCGGCTACGGCTGGCGCTTGGGCTTCGGGCCATCGCCGAGAGAGACCACATCCAGTCCGAACGGGAGTCCGTGGAGGAGCTGTTCAGCAGCCTCGCGGAGAGAACCCAACTGAGCCGTGGTGAGCTGGGGCGCCTGCTCCAGTCCGACAAGAACCTCGGCCGGAGGTTCGACACGCTGACGATGCACACGGCGGTCGTCAGCCACATCCTGTCCAAGGCCGACGTTTCGCGGGAGTAATCGAATGGGGGGCAACTCAGTGCCCACGGCTCCCCACTTCGAGCCCCGCTGTCAGGTCCGGGCCCGCCAGGTCAGCCACTCCCCCGGACGTGCCAGCTCCACGTTCACCTTCCGCGTGCGCGCGGCGGCCAGAAGCAGCGCTTCCGCGTCCGGGACCTCCTGGTAGTCCTCCGAGGCAGCGAGGCCGTAGTGGATGGGCACGAGGAGCTTTGCTCCCAACACCACGGCCGCGGCCACCGCCTGCTCCGGCGTCAGGACGGCATGCACGTCGCTCACGGGCTTGCGCCAGCCAAAGCGCGCCCCGTTGATAGGCAGGAATGCCGCATCGAAGGGGCCGAACTGTCGCCCGATGTGCCACCAGGAGCCATGCCACAGCGTGTCGCCGCAGTGGATGATGCGGCGGCCTCCACCGGAGACGACCCACGAAACCTGGGGATCCCCATAGCCGTCCGCCGCGGGAACGGCGGTGGCGGTGAAGTCATTGAGCAAGATGGGCTCGTAGAGCGGGGCGGACCGCACGCGGAATCCCGCCGCGGAAGCCGCCGCGGCCATGTCTGGGGCGCACACCAGCGTCCCGCTGTCCCCCAGCGCCTGACGGACGGCCACCCGGTCGAAGTGGTCGGAATGGCGATGCGTCACCAGGACGAAGCGGCCCCCATCGCTCACGTCCACTGGGACGAGCGGGTCCTTCAGCGCGGCCCCCCACACGGTGGGGTCGCTCAACGGGTCCAGGAAGAGCGTGTCCTGTCCGAGCCGCAGCCGCACTCCGGCCCAGGCCAACCGCTGGGCGCGAAGCGCGGCGCTGTCGACAGGCTTCGTCGCACGGCCCGTCCCAGGGGGGAGCAGGACCGCGCCCGCGGAGAGCACCACCGCCGCACGCAGGAAGTCCCGACGCCCCGTCCGCGAGGGTCGAGCCATCTTGTCCCGTCCCTCCGTGTTCGAGGGCTCCATCCGGAATGGGGAGAAGGAAGTCAGGGCGTCCTGGCTCACCGAGCCCCCGGGGAGGCCACGAGGTTGATGCCAAAGAGGCGCACGCCGGTCTCGGTCCGCGGCTGATGACGGCTTTCCGGCGGGAAGAACAGGTATGAGCCCGCTCCCAAGCGCTGCTCCCCCTCGATGAGCTCACCGCTCACCACGAGAACCTCCTCTCCGGTGTCGTGGACGTCCACAAAGGGCCACTGACTCCCGGGAGCCATGTCCACGACCCAGACCCTCACGTCGCGAGTACTCGGCAAGTCCCTCCGAAGGCAGCCGGGGCCGACGACGACCGGTTCAATGTCGTCAATCCACACGGACGACCATGGGGGTACGACAAGGCTCTGCATCTTCGGAAAACTGTCTGAATAGGGCATCCGTCCGTGCTCCTGGCTCTGGGACGCCAACGTTAAGGAGACCCGTTCCATAAGCGCAGCGAAACGATTTCACGATGATGCTGAATTGGGTTCATGTGAAGCTGACCGGCATGCTCGAGCTCCGTCACTTCAAGCTGATTGCCGCGGTCGCCGACACTGGAAGCCTGGCCGCTGCGAGCCGGCAGCTTCACCTCACGTCCTCTGCACTGAGTCACCAACTCCGCGATGCCGAGGAGCGCCTGGGCGTGCAGCTCTTCCAGCGCCGCCAGCGCCGTCTGCTCCTGACCGGCTCAGGCGAGAAGCTGCTCCTCTCCGCACGGCGGGTCCTGAGCGAGGTGGCTCAGGCCGAGGCGGTCTGCCGTGCGCACCCGCAGGACGACCTGCTCCGGCTCAGCACGGGCTGCTACACGGTGTATGGCTGGCTGCCGCCCATCCTAGGGCGGTGGCAGGCCGAGCACCCACGCGTCGAGCTGCGCATCGTCCTGGAGGCCACGCGTCAGCCTCTTGGGGCGCTGCTGAATGGCGAGCTGGATCTCGCCTTGACCACCGACGTCCCGCCGCAGGCCCGCCTGGCACAGACCGCACTCTTCGAGGACGAGCTCATGCTGGTGGTCCCCGAGGACCACGCGCTGGCGCGGCGAGGACATGTCACGGCGGAGGACCTGGTGCGGGAGCACCTGCTCACCTATGCCGCGCCTCGGGAGCAGCTCGATGTCTTCACGCGCGTGCTCTGGCCCGCGGGCATCGAGCCGCACCGGGTCTCCCCCGTACCCCTCACCGAGGCGCTGATCGAGCTGGTGCGTGGCGGTATCGGCGTGACGGCGCTGCCCAAATGGATGCTGCCGAGCCAGCACCCTGGACTGCAGACCGTCCGGCTCACTCCTCAGGGAATCCGACGCCGCTGGAGCGCCGTCACCCGCGCATCCCGCCAGCGCCCCGCTCCACTGACCCACTTCATCCAGTTGCTCCGCGAGCGCTTCTCCCGCCACGGCAAAGCAGGGCCACGGGCTGCCTCACGGCGATGAGTGCCGCCCAAACTCTCTCGCTGCATCATGGGTGAGAGAGCAGAGGCGTGCGCTGTCCTTCTGGTGGCATCTTTGCGCTTCTTCTCCGCGGTGTCGGACGCCTCCTTCTCCGCCTTGACCTTGTGCCTTGCCGCATCGGAGAGCCGCGCCGCCTCCGACTTCTTGACGGCATCCTCCGCTTTGCGCCGCGCCTCGGCAGGTTCTGCTTTTGCAACTCCAGAACCACCAGCGGGTGAAACAATGTCAGCGGGAGTCCTTCATCACGACCTTGATTGTCCTTTACCGAACACAGTGAACCGCGCAGCGACAAGGCAGGAATTCGCCCACGCTGGACTCACGGAACGCCGGAAGCCTCTCTTGGGAATCAAGAATTGAGTGAGGTCCATCTCCGCTCCGTGCGCGAGTCAACGCAGTCCTGCCCTGCAATCGATGGCAAAGAGGGAATGGGTCAACCTGTGTCCCAAAATTTCCTGGAGACCTGCCTGCACGCACAATCAGGCTCCCGACCTCTGCTATGTTCGGAAAGCCGGAACGCGTTGCGGAGTCCTCACCCATGCAGTCGTGCCCCCAGGAAACGACGCTGACGGACTTGATTGCCGGGCTGCTTTCCGAAGATCACCGGGCCCAAGTCCTGGCACACGTCGAGACCTGTGCCGACTGTCGGTGGGCACTGGCAGCGGGAGTGGGCACTCAAGCTCCATCCAGCGCTCCGACAGCCCCTGGGGAGGCGAATTCCCAGCCACTGCTGCTTGGCGCCAGACTCTCCCGGTATGTGGTGCGAGAGTGCCTCGGCGCCGGCGCCATGGGTATCGTGTACGCGGCGGATGATCCAGAGCTCGGTCGCCGGGTGGCCCTCAAGGTGTTGCGCCCCAAGGGAAGCCAGCGAGAGGAGCTGCAGCAGCGGCTGCTGCGCGAAGCCCAGGCGCTGGCCCGGCTCTCACACCCCAATGTCGTCACCCTCTATGACGTGGGCGCCTATGGAGACGGTGTCTTCCTGACCATGGAGCTGGTGGAGGGCACCACCCTGGCGGAGTGGATGAAGGAGCTGCGTCCCTGGAAAGAGGTGCTCCGGGTCTTCCTTGAAGCCGGCAAAGGACTGGCCGCCGCGCACGCCGCGGGACTGGTGCACCGCGACTTCAAGCCCGCCAACGCCCTCATTGGGAAGGACGGGCGGGTCTTCGTGACGGACTTCGGCATCGCCCGGCTCCTCCAGCAGGAAGAAGGCGCGTCGCACCAGGAGCACATTGAGGCCCCTGTCACTCCCACGGATCGGCTCACCCGGACGGGCCAGTTGCTGGGCACGCCCGCCTACATCGCCCCGGAGCTGGTGCGAGGTCAGCGCGCGGATGCCCGCTCCGACGAGTTCAGCTTCTGCGTGGCGCTCCACGAGGCCCTCTTTGGGGCGCGCCCTTTCCAAGGGGAGACGATGCAGGAGCTGCTCCTGGCCGCGCAGCAAGGGAGGATGAGCCCTCCGAAGCGCGAGGTGAAGATCCCGACCCGGGTTCGACGCGCCGTCTTCCGGGGACTCAGCGCGAAGCCCGAGGATCGCTTCCCCACCATGCAGTCCCTGCTGGCGGCCCTCGCTCCACCGCCGCACCGGAGACTTGTGCCGCTTCTCGTCACGACGACCGTGGCCGGAGCGATGGGCATCCTCGCGGCCTACGGGACGACGGCGCAGCGGCGCGATGCCAGCTGTGCGCGGGAAGCGGAGAAGCTCGCAGTGGCATGGAGCCCCGCGCGGCGCGAACGGATCCGCACAGCCTTCCTCGCCACCGGCATGACATACGCAGCCCAGGCCTGGAAGCAGTTCTCGACGGTGATGGACGCCCACACCGCTCAATGGCAGGCGCTTCGCACGGAGGCCTGCCTGGCCGCAACGGGCGACACCGCGGACCAGGCCAGGCAGACCGCCGCGTGCCTCGATGCGCGGCTCTGGCAAATCGCCGCCGTCACGGAGGTGCTGGAGAAGGCGGACGCGCAGACGGTGCAGAACGCGCGCCAACTGGCGACCTCCCTCGAGGGGCTCGTCGGATGCCGCGATACCCCAGGACTCACCAGCCGCCCCCAGCCGCCCGACAACCTCCGCTCCCGCGTGCATGCGGCGCGGCAAAAGCTGGCGCAGGTCCGGGCCCACCTCGTGTCACACCGGTTCACCGACGGCCTCGCGGTGACGTCAGCCCTGCTCGAAGAGCAGAAGGGGCTCGGCTACAAGCCGTTGGAGGCGGAGGTATTCCTGGCCCACGGCACCGTCCTCGGGGGCCTCAACAAACCAAAGGAAGCGGAGGCATTCTTCTACCAAGCCCTGTGGGCAGCCGAGGCCGCGCGTGACGACGAGACGGTGGCACGGGCCTGGCTGGAGCTCATCTGGGCGGTGGGCGAGGAGCAGTCCCGCCCCGACGAAGCGGAGAAGCTCATCCGGCACGCCCGGGCTGCCGTCGAGCGGCTGGGGCGGGAGCGCTTCCCGGACATCACGACGGAACTGCACACGCGCCTGTCGTCGCTGCGAGAGTCGTACGGCCAGCTCGCCGAGGCGGAGCAGGAGGCGCTCCAGGGACTGGAGTTCTCGCGGAGGAGGAATCGCCCGGACAGCCTCCGCACGCCCAACCTCCTCCACCAGTTGGGGCGCATCCGCTTCGACCAGGGCCGCCATGAAGACGCGCTGAAGCTCCACCGCGAGGCCCTGGAACTGCGCGAGCGCATCCTTGGCTCTGACAATCCGGCCCTCGTGACTTCCTACAACCGGGTCGCCACCGCATCGCTGGAGGTGGGCCGGTACGCCGAGGCCGTCAGCGCCTGGCGCAAGGCCCTGGCCCTTCAGGAGGCATCCTCCAACCCAGAGACCACCCCCATGGGGACGGTTCTGCTGAACCTCGCCGTGGTCTCGCGCGTCGCGGGTCGACTGGAGGAGGCACGCTCCATGGCTGAGCGGGCGCGCGCCATCTTCGAGCGGGCCCGGGGCCCCAACCACGTCACCGTCATCTTCGCGCTCTCAGCGCAGGCAGACATCTCCAGTGAGGCGGGCCAGGGCGACGAGGCGCTGGGCCTTGCCACCGAGGCCCTGGAGCGCGTCCAGCGTTCGCTGGGCCCGGACACGCCACGCGCCGCCCTGCCGCTGACAGTCCGGGGACAGGTGTACCTGAAGGCGGGCCGCTATGCCGAGGCACGACGCGACCTGCTGGACGCGCTACAGCGGCTCGAGAAGGAACATGGCCCGGAGGGCGGGATGACGGTGACCGTGCTGCTTCCCCTCGCCGATCTTGCCCTGGCGACCCGAGCTTCGAAGGAGGCGCTCGTGTACTGCGAGCGGGCGAGGAAGGTCACCGAGAAGACGGGCGGCGCGGAGTCCCCGGACGGCGCGAGCGCCCTTGCCTGCGCTGGGGAGGCGCATCTGACGCTGGGCACCTCGGCGGAGGCAGTCCCCCTGCTCGAGCGCGCCCGGCGCATCCAAACCCAATGGGGCGAAGTCAAAGACCCGCGGGTCGCCGGCAAGACCGCCTTCCTTTTGGCACGGGCGCTCATGGAAACGCGCTCTCCCCCGGAACGGGCACGGGCGCTCGCGCTGGCCGAGGAGGCCCGGACACGGCTGGAGTCCGTGGGGGTCCGGGGCCAGTCGGAGCTCCAGACGGTGCTGGCCTGGCAACGGCGTGAGGCGAAACGATGAGCGACGAACAGCGAACAGGCTCCCTGGCGGCGCTGCTGCGGGCGTACGTGTCTCGGGAGCAGCGGGCGGAGCTGGAGGCCGTGGAGGGATTCGAGGCGCTGCTGGACAAACACGTCGAGGCAGCACGGACCCGGTGGCCCACGTTGTCACTCCCGGCAGAGACCTTCGTGCGGCACCTGGCCCGGCACCTGCCTGTGGGAAAGGCCGCGGAGGTGATGCGCATCCTCCAAGGTGCCGACCTGTATCTCGCGTGCGCCTGCACCACCGGAGACCCGGCGGCCCTCAGGGCCTTCGAACAACACATCCTCCGGCACGTCCCCGCCCGGCTCGGGAAGGTGTCGCCGCCCCTGGTGGAGGAAGTGCTGCAGATGCTGCGCGAGCGGCTGCTGGTGGGCAGCAGCAACACGCCACCGAGGATTGCGAGCTATGGGGGGCGAGGGCCCCTGCGGACCTGGGTGAGCATCATCGCCGCGCGCATCGCCGGGGAGTTGATGGGCCAGGACGAGCGCCATCAGCTCGTCGCGGAGCCTCCCGAGGAACTCGCGCGGATGCTGGCCCCGAGCGACCCCGAGTACGCGCTGCTGCGCGAAGATGCGCGCCAGCTCCTCGTAGAGTCGCTCCGAAAAGCGGTGGCGGTGCTCTCCGAGCAGGAGCGGACCCTACTGCGCTTGCACCATTTCCATGGGTTCACGATGGACCGGCTGACGCGCATGTACGGCGGCTCGCGCTCCGGCGTCGCGCGCAAGGTCGCCGATGCCCGCGAGCAGTTGCTCGAGCGCGTTCGCATGGAGCTCACGCCAAGAATGAAGCAGGACCAACTCGCCCTGGAGAGCCTCCTGGGACTGGTCAGCAGCCGACTGGATATCAGCCTCCTGGGATTGCTGGACTGAAGCCCTTGGCGCCCATCTACCGTCAGGCGCCCGACTGCTGGCACTCCTGACGCACCGGCGTCCTGCCGGCTTGCCAGGGCAACGCCGCCGTCAGCGTCGTCTCCGGAGATTTTTGGGACGTCGGTGGGCCACCTCCCTCTTTCTCTTCGATTGCAGGGGCAGACACGCATCGACTCGCGCAGGACGTACGAACCTCGGGCATGCCTCATGCCCGGCCCTCCAATCACATGCGCGGTAAAGCCCCATCAAGAGGAGATGTCCCATGGGTTCAGTGACAGCGGTCGGTGGTTCTGGAGCTCCGAAAGTCGACCCCGCCGAAGCACAGCGTCGCGCGGAGGAGGCCCGGCAGAAGGCGGAGGCGGCGCGGCTCGCCGCCGAGGCCAGGCGCAAGGCCGCGGCGGCCGCCCGGGACAACCTGACGCAGGCCAGGCGCGACGCGGATACCGCGCGACGGCAGAAGGCCGAGGCGGAGAAGACCGCCGCCGCTGCACGCAAGGCCGCGGAGAGGCCAGGACAGACGCCCGCAGAGGCGAAAAAGTCGAAGGATGACCTCGCCGCCGCGGAGAAGAAGCTCAAAGAGGCCACCGAAGCATCCAGCATGGCGGCTCAGAAACTCCAAGACGCGGAGGAGAAGGCAGCCCTTGCCGCGAAGAGCGCCGAAGAGGCCATGCGCAAGGCGAACGCGGTGGCCGTCGAGGAATCCAAGACGCCCCCCTACAGTCAGAAGGACATCGACAAGGTCAAGCCGACGAAGAACGAACTCGACTCCGCCTTCGAGGGCACGAGCCGAAAGGCGGAGTTGGAGAAGCTGCTGGGATTGACGCCCCCGCCGCCGCAGGAAGTCATCCAGACTGCCGGGAGCGGAGCGGCGCCTGGGGCTCCGTTCGACGCAATGAAAACGATGGACGCGCAGGACGTCGCCCATGGCCCCTTTGGGCAGACATACATGGACTCGTCCACCGACGCCTGGTTCCACCAGCGCCAGGGCTCCAGCACAGGGGTGGTGCCTTCCGACGCGGCCCGCGGAAACACCGTCCCCACCAGTCCGGATGGCAGCGCCCCATCCCCGGTGACGTCGAAGCAGTAAACGAAGTCGGACGCCATGCGCGAGAGGACGTCATGCATCCTTCCATCTACGACAATGCAAGAGTCGTTTTGTCGAGCGGCCTTTCGCAACATGACACATGCGTCTGGCTCATGTGCCTCGGGCTCTCCCTTCTCCCCCTAAGCGCCCGAGGCGACGTTTCCCCAGACGTGCACCGCTGTGCGGTATCCATCCACAGATTGATTGGGGACCTCGAGTACGAGCGAGCACTGGAGCAGGTTGTCCACGGCAAGGCGATGTCAAAGAGGCCTGAGGATCAGGTCGTGATGTCGCTCTACGAGGGCGTCATCATGGTGGAGTTGAGTGGGCGGTTGAGCGACTCCGAAGCCACCTTCAAGGCGGCCCTCTTCTTGAACCCCGCTGCGAAGTTGCCGCTGCTTGTCTCACCCAAACTCAAGCGGCACTTCGAATCAGTGCGCCAGGATGTCCTGAGCGAGCTGGCCGCGCGAGGAGTCGAACGTGATCCCCTGACGATGGAGGCCCCCACAGAGGCTCAGCGGGTTCAGGCGCCACGAGAGCCGCTTCCCGCAGTGGCCTCGGGACTCCCGGAGCCTTCATCGTCTCCAGTGGCAGGGGTGTCCGGCTCGCACTCCTCATTGCGAGACCAAGCGCTCATCCCCGCGGTGGCGGGAGGTGCCCTCGTCGTCACAGCGGGCGTCTTCTGGGGATTGGCGGAGGGAAAGAAGTCGAAGCTGGCTCACAAGGCGCAGCACATCGGCTCACAGGCCGAGGCCAGGAGCGTGGCCAGCAGCGCGCGCGGGCTGCAGACAGTCTCCGTGGGACTGCTGGTGGGAGGCATGGTGGGGCTGGGCGCCGCCACGGGAATGTACCTGCTGGGGTCGCCAGAGAAGCCAGGCCCCCTGCAATTCGGGCTGGATGGCACGTCCGCGTTCGTGTCTGGAAGGTGGCCATGAAGCCCCTGCTTCGCTCGACAGCCCTTGGCTTGCTGGTGCTCTGCGCCCATCTCGCTGCGTGCCTCGACGTCGATGAGGCGGTGGACCAATTCTGCGACAGGAAACCTGGCGTATGCCTGGATGGCGCATCGGATGCGGGCCCTGATGGCAATGGCAGCCTGGATGGAGGTAACGATGGAGGTGGGCCGGACGGCGAGGACGGTGGACCGCACGGCGGCGGGGATGGCGGTTCGGACGCAGGCACGGACGGGGGACCTTCGGATGGCGGGCGCGAACCGCCGGGGTGGAAGCCGGTGGCACCGATGCAGACACGGCGCACAGGGCATACAGCCACGGACCTGAGAAATGGTCGAGTGCTCGTCGTTGGTGGGAGTAGCTCGGGCAACACCCCGACGAACACCACGGAGCTCTACACCGTCTCATCAAACAGATGGAGTCCTGGGCCAGACCTCGGGACGGCGCGCATGGACCACACGGCCACCCTTCTACCGAATGGAAAAGTACTGGTGGTCGGTGGCCGGGGCCCCGGAGGTGGCGCGCTGAGCAGTGCCGAAATCTACGATGTGGATGCGAATGAGTGGACTCCTGCCAATCCCATCCCACTCGGAGCACGCGCCAGCCATGCCGCCGTCCTGCTTCCCTCGGGGAAGGTGCTGGTGGCGGGTGGCGGGGACTCGCCTCTCGACGGGCTGAACACCGCCGCGCTCTATCGCCCGGACAACGACTCCTGGACAGATGCTGGGAACTTGAAAGTCAAACGCAACGTACTGACGCTCACCCTCCTGGAAACGGGCGTGGTGGTGGCCATTGGTGGCTTCAATGCTGCTGGAGCGGAGACGACGGCCGAGGTCTACGACTCGACTCAGCCGGATGCGGAATGGCGACTCCTCCTGGCGCAGATGGAACATGGGCGCCACGGGCACGCCTCCACGCTGCTGCCTTCTGGAAGAATCTTGGTTACCGGCTCCCTCGAGGGGTCACCTGGGAGGGTCCTCAAGGCAGCGGAACTCTTTCAAGTGAGCAGCACTTCGTGGACGCCCCAGGCAGAAATGATGGAAGCCCGTTTCTTTCACACGGCGACCGCATTGCCCTCGGGCGAGGTGCTGATTGCGGGCGGGTATTCCAGCCCCTACGCAATGCCGCGTGCCTCCGCGGAGATATTCCGGCGAGATGGCTCCTGGGAGTTCATCGCCCCCATGTCATCGGCGCGCGTCAATCACACGGCCACATGGCTTGAATCGGGGAGTGTGCTCATTATCGGGGGTACCGACGACGGTGCCGTATTGAACACCGCCGAGCGGTATGTCCCCTGACGCCTGTGCCGGTCTCGTATTCGGTCGCTGCGCAGTGAGCTTCAAAGAACCCGCTTCCTCGGAGTTATCCCATGGCAAAAAATCACAGCCCCCAAGCCGCAAACCACAACCAGGCCCGCGGAGATCAAACCGCAGAGCGCCCGGACTCAGGCGCAGCGGACTACGCCCTCCGGACACACAAGCACGTCTATCTTTGGCAAGGCTCCCAAGGACTTCTCGCAGCTGGGGGCGCCCACGCCGAGCCCTCGGCCACAGGACCCACCTTCGACTCCGCCCGTCAAGCCTCCGGAGAAGAAGCCTGCGACACCTGTGCCTACTCAAAATCCAGTCGCTACGTCATGAGTGCGTCAATGCTGCGTCAAGACGCTCATCATGACGAAGGGCGATGCGCCCCCAGGTTGTGCGACTGTGCCTTTCAATTCCGAACGGTGACGGTACCAGTGCCTCACCGAAGGGTGTGATGCCGGACCCGACATGGCTTCGCGGCCCAGCATGCCGAGGCGACGGGACAGCGTGCGCTCGTTCCGCTGGCGTCTACGTGCTTGCAGCTTCTGGGCTCCACCACAAGCATTGGAGTGGACGCACAGAAGGAGCCTCGCGATGGAGATCAAGCCCCAGGCCATGGCCATTCCCAGGTCGACTGATCACCTCGAGCGGGGGAAGTACGGTCCGATTTTTCCGAAGACCCCTGCTTGTTATGGCTTCACGATTGTTGCCAACGTCAAGCCGGGGCGCGCCGATGCAATGCGCGGCTACGGCCAGAGGGTCGCCGAAGCACTCAAGGCCAACCCCGACCTTCTCGCGCCGCTCAAGCTCCACTACCTCCGCTGGGTACTCTTCGATGACGACACCCGGTTCATGTATCAGGGCATCTTCGACACCGATTTCGACAAATACACCGAGGACGCGGTCGTACTCTTCACACAGTCCGGAATCAACACCGCCTTCGAGAACCTCGAGGGGTTTCCCATGGACTGGAAGACCAACACGCCTGCGTTCATCAAATTCATCCGAGACCACCAGTGCAACAGCTTTCTCGAGTACGGCGAGTACCCGTTCTTCACGGGTGATGAAATCAAGAAGGCGCTGAAGATCAAGGCCGCGCTCGCCGAGATGCTCGAGCAGATGCAGTAGAGGCATGTCATGAGCGAAACGTCGGGGCGGACGTACAACCAGAACCACGCGCCGAGGAGATACATGCGGGGGCATCGGCGAGTTAGCGTCTACACGTCCTGGACCTACCCCGGAGAAGCCAATCACCCCCCTTCCGAAATGGACAACCGGTTCTCGACGATGACCGAGGTTCGCCGAGCCCTCTGGCCCGCCTACGAGTCCCCACAGTGGGCAGACCCGCTGAGGTTTCAGCAAGGAATCGCGGGCTCACTGGAGCTCTTCTTCTGGGCATGGGTGAAGTTCCAACAGGTCATCGAGGAGTTCACCGGGCAAAGGGTCCCCATGTTTCAGCGGGTCGATCAGGCGGGTTTCTCCCTGCCACTCGACGAGAGGGTCCTCTCCGATGCGGACACGCTGCTCGTCTTCGGCCTGGACCACAACGTCACCGGACAAGTGGCCACCCCGGAGGAGATAGAAGCGGTCCGCGCATTCCTCGAGCGTGAAGGCACCTGTCTGGTGATAGGCCCACACCATGACGTCGGACACTCGCCGGACCTGGAGGAGCGCGCCATGGAACACGCCCATCATGGCGACGCGCTGGTACCTCGTCAGCAACGCTTCGGCGGCTATACGCGCTCGTTGATGAAGGGGCTGGGAATCCCCGTCGAGAACCGTTGGGGTCTGCGCCCTGCCGTCGTCGAAGGAACGAGCCGAAGCGTCCCTTTGACAGTGATGGAAGACCTGGATACGCGCGGCTGGCTCTCCGGGGTCCGGAACTTCAACTTCCACATGCACCTACCGCACTACGCGGTCACGACGGAGGACTCCCATTCCGTTCGTGTCCTGGCGAAACAGCCGATTGACCTGACCAGGCCCCATCCCTTCACGAACGAGGGAAACACCGAGCTCAATGCGCTGGTGTGGATGCCGCCGGGCGACGGCAGGGCCGGCGACGTGCTGGTCGCCGACTCCACCATCTTCAGCACCTTGTTCGGGGCGGATGAGAGCCTCGTGCGTTTCTGGAAGAACCTCGCCATGGCCCACTGAGATGCTCGAACTGAACGACATCCAGAGCGGAGTGCTGCGGCCCCGCCCTTCTCCGTACGTCGCGACCTATATCCTCCTCCGCATCGATGACCGGAGCGCGGGGCGGGAGTTGATGGGGCGGCTCTGCTCGGCGGTGGCCACGGCCGCCCACCCGAGCAGCCCGACCGCCGATTGCTGGCTCAGCGTCGCGCTCACGTATCACGGGCTCGAGGCGCTGGGCGTACCTCGAAACTCGCTGGACAGCTTCGCGTGGGAGTTCCGACAGGGGATGGCCGCCCGGGCGAAGGCACTGGGAGACGACGGCGAGAGCAGCCCCGAACACTGGGAGCCACCGCTGGGAACGAGCGATGTCCATGTCGTGCTGACGGCGCTTGCGCCGGCGCAGGTTCAACTCGAAGCGGCGCTGGAGCGCGCGCGCAAGGCGCTGCGGGAGCTTGGCGGCATCGAGGCAATCTGGCGTCAGGACTGCCACGCACTGAGCACCGGCAAGGAGCCGTTCGGCTTCAAGGACGGCATCAGTCATCCTGCCGTCGAGGGCAGCGGCATTCCAGGAAGCAATCCCCACGAGGAACCGCTCAAGGCAGGCGAATTCGTCCTCGGCTACCCCGACGAGACGGGCGGCGTCTCCCCGATGCCCTGGCCTGACGTCCTGGGGCGCAATGGGACGTATGTCGCCTTCCGCAAGCTTCATCAGCGGGTGGCCGCGTTCAGGCAGTACCTGAAGGCCACCGCGAGCAGCCGGGAGGACGAGGAGTTTCTGGCAGCGAAGATGATGGGGAGGTGGCGGAGCGGCGCGCCGCTGGCGCTGTGCCCACACCACGACGCTCCCGACCTTGGCGCCGATTCGTCACGGAACAACGCCTTCCTCTATTCAGATGACCCGACCGGGTACAAGACGCCTCCCGCGTCGCACGTCCGGCGAACGAATCCCCGCGACGCGTCCGTCGCCGGCGTGGTCAGACTCCATCGGATGATCCGGCGCGGAACAGCCTACGGGCCCGAACTGCCCGAGGGCATCCTCGAGGACGACGGCGTCGAGCGAGGGTTGATGTTTGCCTTCATCGGCGCGCACCTCGGACGCCAGTTCGAGTTCGTGCAATCGGAGTGGGTCAACGGCGGTGACTTTCTCGGGCTGGGCGATACGAAGGACCCCCTCGTCGGCGCGAACGACGGGACGGGCGTGTTCTCAGTCCCAAAGCGTCCCATCCCCAGGCGCATGCAAGGCCTTCCTCGGTTCGTCGTCACCCGAGGAGGCGAGTACTGCTTCATGCCCGGGCTCCGGGCTCTGCGGTGGCTGGCGGAGCTCCGGACATGAACGGCTCGGAGAACATGGACGTCGTGGTCATCGGTGCCGGCTGTGCCTACCCAAAACCCTGTCGCTGCGTCATGGATGCGTCAAGGCGAGTGAGTGCGGCGGGCACGGTCATCGTGCTGCCTGGGCGGGTGATACAGGCACTGAATCATCTCCCATCGAATGGCGGCAATCATCCTCGGCTGAGGCGCTTCTCACGGAAGACCGCGAGTCACTTCGTGGCGGGCACGGAGTCCACGGGGGTGTCCTGGCGCGGCACCTGGAGCGCGGGAGGCGATGCGCTCAGCGCGCCCAGGTAGAGCCGGCCGTGGAAGCCGTGGGGCTGCGGGGAGGTGAAGAGCTGCAGGCCAACGGCCTGCTTGGAGGACTGCCGTGCCTCGAGCGTCGGGCTGATGCCGAAGACGTTGCACTCCACCTCCTCGTCCCAGACGCTGTAGCGGCAGGCGAACTGGGTGCCTCGCTGGAAGCCCACATCCAGGGCACGCACTGCGGGAAGGGCGCGCGCCACGCGAGAGCCCATGGGCTCGAGGTCGCCATCCCAGCTCACCTCCGTAGTGCGCGCGTGGACGCTGCCCGTGAGCACCAGCGTCCAGGCCTGGGGGCGCTTTGACTGGGCGTTCAGCAGGTGCTGGGCCATCTGCGCCTCGCGCTCATTGCCGTTGGCATTGTCGGAGTCGATGGCGGCCACGCCCACGTCCTTTCCGGAGACGCGCAAGCGGCGGGCCTGCTCGACGAGCCACAGCATGGCGCGGCTGCTGCGCCCGTCCTGGTATGCCCGGCGCCAGAAAGCGCTCCCCGAGAGGAGCTCCTGAACGGCCGCTGAATCGCCATCGCTGGCGAGGTAGCGCTCGAGGAGCGGTTGCTCGGAGACGGGAATGGACAGCGCCAGCGTCACCGGCAGTTCCTGGGCCGAGGCCTCGCACAACATCCGCAGCGCCGCGGACGGCACCTCCTGCGTGCCCAGGGGATCCGCCACGAGCAGGACGCCTCCCGCGGAGAACAGGGACGAGGCTCCCGCCACGGGAGCATCACACGCGGGAGCGGTGGAGGTAGCGGTGGTCCCATCCTTCTCGCCCCAGCTCTCCATCACCACCGAGCGAATGGGAACGGGGGGATTGCCGCCCACCAACTCCAGCGCGGGAGCCATCTCCAGCAGCTCCTGCAGCTCCTGCTCGATACCCAGGTCGCGGTAGCCGTGCGCCGGCCGGTAGCCCTCCAGCCCAGGGATATTGGTGAAGGCACCCGGCACGGAGAGATGCTCGCTGGACCGACCGGTTACCTCCGCAGTGTAGCCGCCCCCCTCCTGAGTGTACCTGATGCGAAAGACTCGAACGAGTGCCTGCCGGGGCCCGAGCCGCTTCCCCTGGATGTAGTAGCGCTCGGGGGGGATGGCTTCCGGAATGAAGGAGGAGAACATCTCCAGTCCGCCCTCCTTCTCCATCACGTCATAGCGGCTCTCCTCCAGGATGTACCGGGCCGTCATCATCGCGTCCTCGGCGGGCACCTGATAGACGACCTCGTGCGTGGGCGTCTCGTACCGCCCCGTCTCCGGATTGTACTGGGTGGCGAGACCTCGCGTGGCGGTGGCGCACCCCACGCCCCCCAAGAGCCCCAGCATCATTCCAAACCATCGCATCACTTCCTCCATGAAACACAGGCCCTGGAGGCTGGTTTCGGGCCTCCTTGCCGCGTCAGCCGCAGAAACGCTTGGGCGCGTAGGACATATTGACATCGCCCGGTGGACGCTGAAATGGAGCAGTCACGGGGTTCACGGTGGTGACCTGGCGCGCGGGAGGCGATGCGAACAGCACGCCCAGGCAGGGCCGGACATGGAAGCCGTGGGGCCCCCCCGATTCGGTCGCCGCGTCATAGGCGCCCAACGACCACAATGAGCAGTGCGTCAAGGTGAATGAGCGAGGCGCCCGTGCGGCGTGCCCGTCGAACGGACTCAACCCAACGCCGCGGCTCGGTGTTCGGGCTTGTGCTATCCACGGGTATCACGAGCAGAATCGAGGGGGAGTGATGCGCAAAGAATCGTGGCTAGCGTTGGCGGCGCTGCTTCTGGGGAGCATTCAGGCACAGGCGAAGGATGCGCCGGGCCCTCATGACCGGGCCGAGGCTGTCAAGATCATCGCGGAGCTCCGCAAGGTCGTGGCGCCCGAAGGGATGGAGCGCAGCGAGAAGCTGCGCCTCGGAGGCATCGACCAATGGGTCTCGATCCGCAGCCGCGACCTGCGCAATCCGGTGCTGCTCGTGCTCCATGGCGGCCCCGGCTGGGTGGCGATGCCGACGAGCTGGTATTTCGCGCACGGCTGGGACGAGTTTTTCACCGTCATCCAGTGGGACCAGCGCGGCTCGGGCAAGACATATGTCGCGAACGATCCGGCCATTGTCTCCCCGACAATCACAGTCGAGCGGCTGCACGCCGATACCGAGGAGCTCGTCAAATGGGCGCGCCAAACCTTCGGCAAGGAGAAGATCTTCGTCCTCGGCCATAGTTGGGGGAGCCTCCTCGGGCTCACGCTCGCGGAGAAGCACCCCGAATGGCTCCACGCCTATATCGGCGCCGCCCAGGGCATCGATGCGCGGGAGAGCGAGCGGCGCGGCTGGGCCTGGACGATGGAACAGGCGCGCGCGGCGAAGAACGCAGAGGCGATCCGCGACCTCGACTCGATCGCGCCCTATGCCGTTGGCAAGACGCCGGTGCCGTTGAAGGACATCCTGCTCCAGCGCCGCTGGCTCAATTTCTTCGGGGGTGCCGCCTATCGGCGTCCCGATGCGAGCTTCGAGGCCGCAGCGGTGAATCTGTCGCCCGAGTACACCGACGAGGAGGTGCGTCAGGTCTGGAAGGCGCAGGAACTTTCGGTCGAGCGGCTTCTTTCCGCGGTACTGACGGCGGACCTGACGCATGTGAAGCGGCTGAAGACGCCGCTGATCCTGTTCCTCGGACGCCACGACCACAATGTCTCGGCGATGGTTGCCGCCGAATGGTTCGCGGGCGTCAAGGCGCCGTCGAAGCAGCTCGTCTGGTTCGAGCAGTCGGCGCACGAGTTGATGGCCGAGGAGCCGGGCAAGGTGCTGCTCTCACTCGTCCGCCATGCCCGTCCGATCGCCGAGCGCGCCGGCGATGTCGCGCCCACCAGCACCAAATAGAGCAGGCCACAGCGGGGAAGGCTCCGCCCGCTCCCGCCTGTGCCTATCCATAATTCGGGCGGCACCATCGCGTGCTGGCCGCGCAGGCATGTCCTCAGGGGCTCTTGGCCGAGGGCTGCTCGATTTCCTTGAGAATTCGAACAGCGTCGGCGTCCTTCGGGTCGAGTTCCAGTGACCGGCGGATTCGATTTCGTGGGGAGCGTGGGGCATCTTCCGAGCTACAACTGTAGAGCCAAGGACCCTACCAGTGGTGGCCGACATGAACGCATCCGTACCGACTGAAATCACGCACCAGGTTTCAAGCGCCTGCTCAGTGATTGGCCGCAACCTCGCCGGTTCGCTGCAGGCCATACACCTCTTCGGCTCGGCAGTGGATGGAGGGCTGAAACCACACAGCGACATCGATTTGCTGGTAACCGTCAGCGCCCCATTGACCGAAGCCGTTCGACACGCGCTGAACATGGAACTGCTGTCGGTCTCGGCATGGCCAATGACGCGTGAATCGCTCCGCCCTCTCGAAGTGACCGTTGTCGTCCGGGATGCGGTCGTCCCTTGGCGCTACCCGCCGTCGCGCGAACTTCAATTCGGGGAATGGTTGCGCGGAGAACTGGAAGCTGGCCACGTCCAGCCCCCCATCGTGGACCCCGACCTGACAATCTTGCTGGCGAAGGCAAGGAGACACAGCATCTGCCTGTTGGGCGCGCCAGCAACCGACCTCTTCGACCCCGTGCCCCGGGCCGATCTGGCGAGAGCGTTCTACGACACCGTTCTCCAATGGAACAAACCTGCGGACTGGCGGGGGGACGAAAGGACCGTGGTGCTTGCGCTGGCTCGCATCTGGTTCAGCCTGTCGACGGAGGAGATCGCCCCCAAGGACGTTGCGGCCCAGTGGGTCATTGAACGCCTGCCGGATGAACATCAAGGTGTCGTGCGCAGTGCGCGGGCATCTTACCTTGGAGAGACGCAGGACGATTTGGCAAGGAGAGGCCCGGAAGTCGCCGCATTCGTGCACTGTGCCAGGACGGCCATCGAACGAATGTACTTGGAGTTGCAGCCCGATAATCCGGCAGCTCGCTGAACCACTTTCCTCCGCCCCGTGCCCCTCCGGCATCTCTAGCCGGGAGGGTGGCGGTCGAATCCATGCAACGGTGCCGCCCAGCCTGTCTCTTCCCGTCAGGAGGGGGTGTTCATGCCCCCATCACTCCTCGGGCGGACGACATGAAGGCGACGACGCGGTACCTGGTGCTTCTCTCCATGCTGGTGGTGGGCTGTGGTGACTCGAACGAAGACGATGGGGACGGGGACACCAACTCGTTCCCAGAGACCATTGAGTGTGGCGACATCAGCTGCAAGCGCGCCACTCAATACTGCGCGACCATCGTGACGGATGTGACGAGCCATGTGTGTCTGAACAAGAAGGAGAGCTGCAAGAGTTGCGACTGCGTGAATCTGGACACAGACCTCACCGCCCAGACGGGGCGCCAGGACTGCACCGCGACCGCCAGGCTCGATGTGTACTTCACATGCGCCTATTATGACGATGTGGACTACATCAAGACCTCCTGCACAGTACGCGCTCGCTGAGCGCATGAGTCGGCTAGGGACTCTGAGCCTCCCTGTGCCTCCCCAGAATTCGGTCATTCGAAGCGCGCGTCCACATGCGCCACCTCGAGCCGAGTGAGAAGCGCGGCAATCGTGTCGTGGACACTGGCGCCTGACGCGCGCGTTGCGCGGAGTAGAGTGCCGCCCTTGCGCAGAGCGAGGTGAGCGTATGGGCCGCTACGTGAGGGGTCTCCAAGAGATCGACCAGACGCAGGTCGCGGTCGTTGGCGGCAAGGGCGCACATCTGGGGGAGCTTTCGCGGCTCGAGGGCATCCACGTGCCGGCTGGCTATTGCGTGACGACGGACGCCTTCCAGCGGGTCATGGCGGATGCTCCGTCGTTCGACGAACAGCTCGAACGACTATCGCGCCTGAAGCCGGACGACCGGGAACAGCTCCGCGAGCTCAGCGCTGAGCTCCGCCGAACCCTCGAAGAGACCGTCATCCCTGACGAGTTGGCGGCGGCGATCACCCGCCCGCTCGTCCAGCTCGGCGAGCAAGCCGCCTACGCCGTCCGCTCGAGCGCGACGGCGGAGGACTTACCGACGGCCTCCTTCGCGGGCCAGCAGGACACGTACCTGAACGTCGTGGGACCGGCGGCGATCCTCCAGCACGTCAGCCGGTGCTGGGCCTCGCTCTTTACCGAGCGAGCCGTGACCTACCGCCTGCGGAACGGCTTCGACCACCGGAAGGTCCACATGGCAGTGGTCGTGCAGCAGATGGTCTTCCCGGAGGCGGCCGGTATCCTGTTCACGGCCGACCCTGTCACCTCCAACCGGAAGGTCGCCTCCGTGGAGGCCAGCTTCGGCCTGGGCGAGGCACTGGTCTCCGGCCTGGTGAACACGGACGTCTACAAGGTGCGGGCCGGAGAGGTCATCGCCAAGTCGGTCGCCACCAAGCAGCTTGCCATCCACGCCTCGCCGGCAGGCGGGACGCACGAACAAGCAATCGCGCCGGAGCGGCAGCGGCAGCCGGCGCTGACGGATGCGCAGGTCGTACGGCTCGCGCAGTTGGGCCGGAGGATCGAAGCGCACTTCGGTTGCCCCCAGGACATCGAATGGTGCCTGGTCGACGATGACTTCCAGATCGTCCAGAGCCGGCCTATCACCACGCTGTTCCCCATCCCCGCGGCCGGTGACCGGGAGAACCACGTCTACGTCTCCGTCGGTCATCAGCAGATGATGACTGACGCCATGAAGCCCCTGGGGCTCTCCCTGTTCCAACTGACAGCCTTGCGGCCGATGTACGAGGCCGGCGGGAGGCTGTTCGTCGACGTCACCCAGAACCTAGCTTCACCAGCGAGCCGCGCAGGCCTCCTGGAAGCCCTGGGGAAACTCGATCCGCTGCTCCGGGACGCGTTGGAGACCATCCTCGGACGCGGCGATTTCATCCAGTCACGCCCAGACGAAGAGCCCGGCAAGGAACCCGCTGGCGGCGCGCCGGCCCCGCCCGAGACCGATCCGGCCACTGTCGACGAGCTGATCGGGCGCAGCCTGGCTTCCATCGCCGCCTTGAAGCGCGAAATCCGGAGGAAGTCCGGACCGGCGCTGCTCGACTTCATCCTGGCGGACATCCAAGAGCTGAAGCGGTTCGTGTTCGATCCACAAAGCCTTCAGGTCATCATGGCGGCGATCGAGGCCACCTGGTGGCTCAACGAGCAACTCCAGGCGTGGCTGGGCGAGAAGAACGCGGCCGACACGCTCACGCAGTCCGTCCCCCACAACGTCACGTCGGAGATGGGGCTGGCGCTCCTGGACGTCGCGGATGTGATTCGCCCGCATCCAAACGTGGTGGCTTTTCTGCAGCAGGTCGAGGACGAGGGATTCCTGGACGAGCTGGCCACGCTCGCGGGCGGACGGGAAGCACGAGACGCCATCCAGGCCTACCTCGACAAGTACGGCATGCGCTGCGTCGGCGAGATCGACATCACGAAGCCGCGTTGGAGCGAACGCCCCACCACGCTCGTGCCCCTCATCCTCGGCAACATCAAGAACTTCGAGCCGGGCGCCGGCGAGCGGCGCTTCGAGCAAGGGCGGCAGGAGGCCTGGAAGAAGGAGCAGGAGTTGCTGGAGCGCTTGCGGGCCTTGCCGGACGGGGAGCGGAAGGCCGAAGAAACCAAGCGGATGATCGACCGGGTCCGGACCTTCATCGGGTACCGGGAGTATCCGAAGTACGGCATCGTCAACCGCTACTTCGTTTACAAGCAGGCCTTGTTGGAAGAAGCCGAGCGCCTCGTACAAGCCCACGTGCTTCGAGAGAAGGAAGACATCTTCTACCTCACGCTCCAGGAGCTCCACACCGTCGTGCGCACGAACCAGGTGGATGACCCGCTCATCCGCCAGCGCGAGGACGCTTTCAGGTCGTATCAAACGCTCACGCCGCCCCGGGTGCTCACCTCGGATGGCGAAGTCATCACCGGGGCGTACCGACGCGATGATTTGCCAGCTGGCGCGCTGGTCGGCCTACCGGTTTCCGCCGGGACCATCGAGGGACGGGCCCGCGTCATCCTGGACATGGCGGAGGCCGATATCGAGGCGGGCGACATCCTGGTCACCGCCTACACGGACCCGAGCTGGACGCCCCTGTTCGTCGCAATCAAGGGCCTGGTGACGGAGGTAGGGGGCCTGATGACCCACGGCGCGGTAATCGCCCGGGAGTACGGCTTGCCGGCCGTCGTGGGGGTGGAGCATGCCACCCGGCTGATCCGGGATGGGCAGCGAATCCGCGTGCATGGAACGGACGGGTACGTCGAGCTTCTGCCCTAGCCGGGCCAGGAATTCTCCGTCTGCATGGGGCCACGAGACCATGTGACATGGGACCTGGGCAGACAGCCTCACGGTTCCATGAAGCTCCCCGCTTGTTCGCATGCGACCACCATGGGCGGGGAGCCACGCAATCGTCCGCTGGCCAGAACGTAGCCGCTCCGGAAGCCGCCAACCGGCTCCAGGAGACGTCGCGATGGATTCTGTTCTGGGTGGACTGCGTCAGAGCCTGCGCTCGCTGGGCCGCAGCCCCGGCTTCACGCTGGGGTGTGTGCTGATGCTGGCGGTGGGCATCGGAGCGAGCACCGCGCTCTTCAGCGTGGTGGAAGGGGTTCTGCTGCGCCCCCTGCCCTACCCGCGTCCCGAGCGCCTCGTGGAGTTGTCGCAGCGCGCGGCGGACGGCCACACGATGCGGTTTTCGGACCCCAACTTCGAGGATGTGCGGACGCGCGCTCGCACCGTTTCAGCGCTGGCCCAGGTGTCGGGAGCAGCGAGCGTCGCCGTCACGGGCGCCGACGAGCCGGCCTTCGCCACGCTGGCGCGCGCCTCGCGCGACTTCTTCCCCGCCTTCGCGGTGCAGCCAGTCCAGGGCCGCCTCTTTGAGGAGGAGGAACAGCAGGCGGGAGGTGCTCCCGTGGTGATGGTGAGCCACGCCTTCTGGAAGCGCTACCTGGGCGCACGGCCGCTGCCCCTGCCGGACACCCTCATTTTCGAGGGGCGCGCATTCTCCGTGGTGGGCGTGATGCCCGAGTCCTTCGACTACCCGGTGGGCACGCAGCTGTGGATTCCGCGAGAGCTGGAGGCTCCCCTGCCCAGCCGCACCGCGCACAACTGGCGGGTGGTGGGAAGGCTGGCGGACGGCGTCGACCTCCAGGCCGCGCGAGCGGAACTCACACACATCGCCCGCGAGCACAAGGCCCAGTACGGCCGCGACACACAGATGCATGACATCGCCCTGGAGCCCGTCCAAGAGAGCCTGGTGGGCGGCGTACGGCCCACGCTCTACCTGCTGTCAGGCGCCGCGGCCTTCCTGCTCCTCGTGGCAGGCGCCAACGTCACGAACCTGCTGCTCGCGCGCGCGGCCACCCGTTCCCGGGAGCTCGCCATCCACGTGGCCCTGGGCGCGGGGCCCGGCGCGTTGATACGGCGGTTCCTCATGGAGTCGCTCCTGCTGTCACTGGCGGGAGGCGCACTGGGGGCCCTGCTTTCCGCCTGGGGCGTGCGCGCGCTGCTCGCGGCGGAGCCGGGCCACCTGCCACGTGTCGACGAGGTGGGGGTGAACGCCACGGTGCTCCTCTTCACCCTCGGGCTCTCGCTGCTGCTCGCACTGGGGCTGGGGTTGCTGACGGCGCTGCGCGCGGCGCGGCAACCTCCGGGGGCCGCGCTGGCGGGCGCCGGGCGCACGCACAGCGGAGGAGGGAGCGCCGAGCGCACGCGCCGAGCCCTCGTCGTGGGACAGCTCGCGCTCGCATTGGTCCTCCTGGTGGGCGCGGCGCTGCTCGGGCGGAGCCTGATGGGGCTGCTCTCGCTGGACCCAGGGTATCGCACCGAGGATGTCGCGGTGCTCAGCCTCGTGCTCCCTCCGGCAAAGGACGAGGCGCAGGGGCGGCGAAACGTGCAGCAGCAGGAGCACCTCCTCTCGCGACTGGCGGCGCTGCCCGGCGTGCGCGCGGTGGGCGCCGTGAGCAACTTCCCTCTCGAGGGAAGCCCGGCGGGGGATGGCACCTTCCTCGTGCTCAACCGCCCCGACGAGGTGGGGGACTTCGACGACTTCGGGCGGCTGGCGCACGAGCCCGAGCGCACCGGCTCCGCCGAGTACCGCGTGGCGAGCGAGGGCTACTTCGCCGCGCTCGGCATCCCGCTCGTGCGCGGGCGTCTGTTCGATGCGCGCGACACCGTCGACGCGCCGCACGTGGCCGTCATCAGCGAGTCGCTCGCAAAGGCCCGCTGGCCCCACGAAGACCCGCTGGGCAAGCTCATTCAGTTCGGCAACATGGACGGAGACCTGCGTCCCTTCACCATTGTCGGCGTGGTGGGGGACGTGCGGGAGCAAGGGTTGGATGACGCGCCCAGGCCCATGTTCTATGGCGGCTCCCGGCAGCGTCTGCGGGCCTCCTCCCGCTTCCACCTCGCCGTGCACGGTCCGATGGGCTCCACGGCCCTGGTCACCGCGGCGCTGCCGGTGCTGCGAGCGCTTGCCCCCGAGCTGCCCTCGCGCCTGTCCACGGTGGAGGGATTGCTCGCGGGCTCGCTCGCCCCCAGACGCTTCAGCCTCCTGCTGCTGGGCGCCTTCGGTGCGATGGCGCTGCTGCTCTCGGTGGCGGGCCTCGCCGCCGTCGTGTCCTACGCGGTGGCGCAGCGCACGCGGGAATTCGGTATCCGCTTCGCGCTGGGCGCGACGACGGAAGACGTGCTGGGGCTGGTGCTCCGGCAGGCGGCGCGGCTCGCGGGGCTGGGCATCGTGCTCGGCGTGCTGGGGGCCCTGGGGCTCAGCCAGGTGCTCGCGGGGCTCGTGTACGGAGTGAGCACCACGGACCCGCTCGTCTTCGTCGTGGTGGCCCTCCTCCTGCTCGGCGTGGCGCTGCTCGCGAGCTGGCTGCCGGCCCGACGTGCTTCGCGCGTGGACCCGATGACCGTGCTTCGCTCGGAGGCATGAAGCGCCTGTGCCTACCCGAAGTCCGGCTGCTGCGCCCATTCATGCGTCACGGATGGTTCTCATGTCTCCCGTCGCGGTCTCGCGCAGGGCCCCGTGTGGGGAGCTAAGCGAGCCAGCACCAGTCGGAGTCCTCCAGGAGCGGGAGCTGGCCCCTGCGGCGGCGGGCGGAGACCTCCTCGCGCCAGGTCTCCCGTCCGCCCGGGAGCGGCCAGGCGCGTGAAACGCTGCCCCGCGGGTCGGGAGTGAAATTGAGCAGCAGCATGCGGTTGACGCGGTCGACGGTCTCCGGCGTCGTTCCGGCGCGCAGCTGAAACTCCGCGCTGAACAGAGCGCCCTCCTCGCGGACGGCGTTCCCGGAACGACGCCGGTCAATGAACGGCCACAAGCCCAGCAGCGGAGGCGCCACGCCTTCGAGCAGCGCGGCGTGCAGCCGGTCATGGCCATCCAGCACCACCCACTTCGCCAGGATGTCCACGAAGAGCAGCAGCACGGGCGGCAATGTCCCGTCCCGCGCGCGCTTTCGCCAGCTCTTCGCACGCCCATCCTCGGAAGCGGAGAGCGCGCGCAGCCCAAGCACGGCGCCCGGCCGCTGTTCCGGCAGCGACTCCCACCAGTCCTCCGTCCACGCGAACAGGAACCGCGCCATGACGGCCAACGAGTGCGGTGGCATCGGAGGCTGACCAAAGCCCCACTCCATGGGGGAGACAGGGTGCCGCTCCGCCTTCTCCGCCGCGATGGCGCGCACGGGGCGCAGGCACCAGTGGCCGGCGTGGAGCACGGGCAGGGGCGCTTCCACGAGCGCTCGCGCCACCCGCCAATTCCAGGCATCCCACCACGCATCGGAGCCGGGTGAGGCCTCCACGGCCCGAACCTCGGGGGCGGACAGCGGCGGCAGGACTTGGGGAGCGGTGGCCGTTCCCCGAACGAAGACCGCGCGGTCCCAGTAGGAATCGATGCGGGTCCATAGCAGCGTCTGGCCCCCGCCGCGCAACCGGATCCGATAGTCCTGAGCGGCTTCCAGATGTACCGAGGGCCGCCGCGCCCAGCGGCCCGTGGAGGGCACGCGCAGCAGCAGCCCAGGGCCAGGGCTCTCCAGTCCCCAGCTCCGGGTGTCGTCGGCGACGATGGAGACTCCTGGGTTCATGCGACGCGCTCCTCGAGATACCCGGTCCCCATGGGCCCCCGGAGCGTACCCCGAGGGAAGCCCAGGCCGCCGACCGCGCGCCAGGCAGCGGCGATTCGGAATGCGTTACCAACGCACGCTTCTCGCCGGTCACACACACCCGGAACCACACCTGGGCAATATCCCAATCCCCAGGTTCCGGTGTCTAATGAGGAATGCGCGAAAACACATGGAAATGGAGTGCGGTAGGGATGTTCCTCACGGGACTGGGATTGCTCATTCCCACGCCGGCGCGTGCCTGTGTCGCGCCCAACTGCATGGTGGGGGTGCGCTTTCCCCTCCCCGAGGACGGAGGTGTGGTGCCCGCGAACGTCCCCGGACTGGTGACGGTGCCTCCGCTGCTGGAGAGCGTGGATTCGTCCACCGTCCGGCTGCTGTTGCCGGATGGAACGCAGGTGCCCGCGACCGTCACGCAGGGCTCGCACCAGACGCAGGTGCTGGTCCCGGACGCACCGCTGGTGCCAGGCACCACGTACCGCATCGAGGCAAAGGGTGTCTGTCAGTTCCAGCCAACCCAGACCGAGTCCGTGTCCTTCACCGCCGGCCCCGCCCTCCCGCTCCCCACGACCACCGGCACCCTGACGGCCGACACGCCGAGCCAGGGTATCTTCAACGTGTACGGGGATTCGAGCTGCGGCGACAGGCAGGTGGAAGGGAACTTCACCACGCTGCGCTTTACGCCGTCACCGGAGCTGGTGCCGTTCCTCCCATGGGTGCATTGGACGGTGGAGGTGGATGGAGAGCCCTGGTCGTATGCGAAGCACAGCGGGCTGACCTCCACGGGTGAGGAGAGCCTCGAGCCGCGTCGCTACGAATACAACCGGCAGCTGCTCTTCCTCTATACATTCTGCGACTACGTGAGCTGCGCTGATTCCTACCACCGGCCGCCAATCGAAAGCCTCCCGCCCGGCCGACACCGGGCCACGCTCAAGGCGACGCTGGAGCACGCGAACATCACGCTTCCCCCCGTGAGTGTGGACTTCGAGTTGAGCTGCGCGGCACGGTTCGCGAACGTGGGAATGAGCCAGATGCGCGGATGCTCGGATGGGGGGACCGAGATGGACGGAGGTGATGAGGGGACCGAGATGGACGGAGGTATCGTGAACGAGGAGCCGCTCCCCGAGCCGGTCGACACCAAGAAGGGCTGCACCCAGGCCGGGGGCGGACTGACGGTGCTGGGCCTGCTCTCGACGCTCTCGCTCTTGAGCGGCCGGAACTCGCGCCGCGCGAAATAGCTGGCCACACATGCGCCATAATCCATCCAGGTGAATCATGGGACAGACAGCAGAACCCTCGAAGACGTCGCCGCTGGTCCTGACGAATCCCAAGGGACTGTTCGACCCGGCGCCCTACGGCTTCTCGCACGTGGCGCAGGTGGCGCCGGGCACCCGGCTCATCTACCTGGCGGGGCAAGGTGGGGAGAGTGAAACCGGGGCCCTCCAGCCCGACTTCCGTCTCCAGGTGCGACAGGCGTTCCAGAACATCCGCACGGCCCTGGAGTCCGTGGGAGCCGGCGTCGGCGATGTCGCCAAGCTCACGATGCTCGTGGTGGACCACACGGAGGAGAAGCTCCGGATCATCGGCCCCGAGCTGGACGCTGCCTGGAACGGCGGCATGAAGCCAACCTGTACGCTGATTCCCGTCCCTCGGCTGGCGCTGGACGGGATGCTCTTCGAAGTCGAAGCGGTCGCTGTCCTACGTGCCTGACAGCACGTAGCCGCATGAGAAGAACCAGCCCTCCGCATCGCGTTGGGTGATGGCTTCTGCAGCCGGTCATGCGGCGAGACGCACCTGCGCGTGGGCACGGCGAATGGTGCCCCCCGCGCAGGCTCAGTCGGCGCCCGGAATCAGCGAGGGGGCGGAGAAGAAGAGCAGCCCACGGCTCAGCATGGGGAGCCATGCGCTGTAGTGATCATCGCCGGGAAACTCCAGGTACTGGACCGCGAAATCGCCGCCGCCCATGGCCTTGAGCTCCGAGGCGAGCTCACGGGCATTGTCGACCATCCGCCGCTCGGCGGCGAACATGCCCCGCGTCCCCTCACTCTTGCGCGGCTTCTGCTCCAGTCCTCCTACCGTGAGCAGCACGCGCGCCTTCACCGGGGTCCGCGCGAACTGCTCCAGGAAGGCCTTCTTCTCGGTGAGCACGTAGCGGTCGTTCCACCAGATGGACGGGCTCCCCGCGATGAAGGTGTCGAAGGACGTGGGCCTCGTGAAGAACGCATGCAGCACCAGGAGGCCGCCATAGGAGTGGCCCATCAGCGCGGTGCGCGAGCCGTCGATCGGCCATCTCGAAGCAAGCGCGGGCTCGAGCTCCTTCTTCAGGAAGTCCAGGAAGCGATCCGCCCCACCCTGCTTCTTCGAGAACCGGTCCCCCGTGTTCGACAGATTCGGGGCGGGCGGCGTGTAGTCCTCACCGCGTGCCTGGTCGTTGTGGGCCTGGTCACCCGGATAGGTCAGCCCGACGATGACCGGCGTTGCCGCCGCGACGCCGAAGCCCCGCGCGAGCCTGGGGAGGGCGCGTGTCAGACGCTCCAGGGTGGGAAAGTGCGCACCGCCATCCAAGAGGTAGATGACCGGATGGCCGGCGGCGGGCGCTGGGCCCTCGGGGACCGCCACGTACAACCGGTGGGTCCGTCCGGTGTGGGTCGAGTCGAGATCGAACTGGAAGGTGTTCTGGAGCGTCACTGGCGCCCCGTCCACCCGAGCCACCGGCGCGGCGCGGGGCACCGGCCCCGAGGCGCAACTGGCGGTCAGCAGACCCGCCGCGAGGAGCACGTGGAAGCGTGCAGCGATCAGCGGGTTCAGCAAGCGCAGCCCAAGGGAGCGCGCCAGCGCGAGGGGGATGAAGAGACTCATGGCGGGAGACCCGGTGATGACGGATGAACCGAAGCCCCCGCCCATGCACGGCGGGGACTCCGAACGGCAAGCGGGTGGCTAGCGAATCCGGAGGAGGCCGCGCACCTGGCCCTCGACGACCGTCTTCGCGTCCCCGAGGCCCGTCTCGGGGCTCATGAGGCGGAAGCGCGTCTGGGCGTTGTCATTGATGAACTCCGGCAGCACCAGGAGCTCACCAGGATTCTGCGGGATGGTGCGGCCGTTGGTAGGCACGAGGTCGTCTCGGACGACGGGCGTCGCGGTCGGCGCGTCGCCGAGGGTGACCTCCCACAGGCTCCACCAGGCGCCCACGGCGGCGCTCTGCCCGTTGAACGTCCGCTCGGCGGCCACCGCGGCGTCCCAGGCGGACTGCGCGGCGGCCTTGTTCATCACCCGCAGGTAGCCCTTGCCGGGAGCTCCAGGCAGGAGCATGGCGGCGATGTCCCCCTCCGTCCCGGGGTTGACGAAGGAATCGAGCGTGGTGGACCACGCATCGAACTCGCCAGTCGCGGGATCGAAGCGAACCATGCAGGGCGCGCCAGTGGTCCCGGGAGACACGAAGTGCGCGCCGCTGCCCAGGGACTCGGTGGCGTAATAAATCTTCCCATCCGTGTGCTTGACGCCGTCGCGCGCCCAGCCGCAGCGATTGTCGACCTTGACGGTCACCTCGTCGGTCTGCGTGTCCACGATGACCAGCGCCGTCTTCGCCGGAACCGTCTTCACGTCCGCGGCGTGCCAGCCGCCTGCGATGATGACGTCGTCGCCAGCGGTGATGGCCAGGCTCTGCGAATAGCGGAACGAGAAGTCGCCGTCCTTGAGCTGGGACGTCAGGTCCTTGGACGTGATGATGGCGAGGTCCTGGGGATTCCAGATGACCAGCTTGTAGTTCACGTGGTCGAAGTAATAGGCCTTCGTCTCGCTGACGAAGTAGTGCTGGGACTGATAGCCACCGGTCGCGGCGACACCCTGGCTGGTGAACGAAAGCGGATCGCTGGCTTTGAGCGAGCCATCCGCGTTGAGGGTGTAGGGGGTCACCGTCGGTAGCCTCGAACTGCTGACGATGAACTTGCCGGTGCCCGGAAGGCCGGCGGCGATGTACGCGTCCGCGGGAAGCTCGATTGCGTCGCCAATCCCGACGGTCTGCTCCTTCTCGATGTCGTCCAACGTCACCAGGTAGCTCTGGGTGTTTCCACCAGCGATGGCGACCTGGGTGATGGCGGCGTAGAGGGGCTCGGCGGTTCCAGCGTCGGGGTCCACCTGGGGGCCGTCCGAATCCGAGCAGGCGGTGGCGAACACGGCGAGGGTGAGGAGTGAGGCTTTCAGCTTCATCGGGCTTCCTTTTGGCGAAGGGTTCCTGCGAGGAGACTCGAAGCGCCTCAGCGGGCGCTCAGAGATCAACCGTGGCGCGCGCGGAGAACGCGCGGCCCGGCTTCTGGACACCGACGATGTCGAAGGCGGGAGCGTCGGTGAGATTCTGGAGGTTGAAGGAGAAGGAGAAGGCGCGCCCCTCGAACCGGGAGCGGTAGGTGAGCGCGGCGAAGTGCAGCACCTGGGTGGGCACCCGCGCCTTGTCGCCGCCCCGTCCGGCGCTCTCCCAGGAGCGGTAGAACGACTCGACGAAACGGGTCGTCCACTCCAGGCCAAGAGCGTCCTGGGAGCTCAAGAGCTGACGCTTCTGGAACCGCGCGGTCGCCGAGGCCTGGAGCCAGGGAATGTTGGGCATGCGGTCCCCCTGAAAGCGGGCGAACTGGCCTTCCCGCGCGAGGTTGCGGAAGTCGAGCCAGGTGACGGTGCCGGTGAGCCCCACCCAGTCGCCGGGTGAGTCCCAGTCCACGCCTGCGTGCGCCGAGAAGGAGCGAGCGTGGTCCACGTTCTCGTAGGCCTGCGTGGCGTCGCCGGGGAAGAGCTGGATGAGGTTCTCGACGTCTCGGACGCCCGCGACCGCGTTGGCACCGAAGCGGCCAACGGACGTGACGATGGGGAGGAGCTCCACGCCCAGGTTGGCGTTGTGACTCGACTCGGGGACGAGCGCCGAGTTCTCCACGAGCAGTCCCCCATCGCCGAAGAGTTCGTCCACCCGCGGCATCCGCGTGGTCCGCTCATAGGACGCCTTGAGGAGCAGCCCCCGCGTCAGACTGAAGCGCAAGGTGTCACCGAAGCCTCCGGCCCACCGGCGCTCCGCGGCCTCCTGCCTCGTTCCCGAGGCGAAGCGCTGCAGGTAGCCCTTCACGAACACGGTGTTCTCCAACCTGCCGTCCCAGAGCAGCTGACGATGGGAGAGACCTCCGAAGGCGGACGTGAGCGCGAGCGGCACCCGGAGGGGGTCCTCCTGCTGCAAACGGGTGAGGTAGGCGTTCTCGCCGCTTCGGTCGCTGTCATCGACGCCGAGCGAAACCTCGAGGTCCTCCGGGTCGAGCAGCGTCCCGAGGAACCGCACGCGCCCGAACAACGTCTGGCGCGTCTGGGTGTTCTCCAGCGGCGTCGAGCCAATCTCCCCGGCCCTCGCCCGCGTCGCACGGCAGGCGCCGTACCAGTCGTATAGACAGTCGGAGGCGTCGAGAAGCTCGCCCACACGTTGGTTGTACCCGGCGATGGCGAGCACCTTCAGCCGCTCATGGGGCGACACCTCGTAGCGAAGCCCGAGGCCCCAACTCTCCTGCGCGGAGGTGACCGCGCCATAGGGCTGGATCATGAACTGATCGTGTGGGACCTCCTTGTCGTAGCGGCCGAGGTAGCCATTGAGCACGAGCCGGTCGATGCCCGGCAGTGCCTCGAACCCCACTTCGATATCGCCTCCGGTGCCCCGGTAGGCGTCGTGGTTGCGGCGCAGGGCGCGCGGCGAGACGCGCCCCGTCGCCGGGTCATCCACGGGGACGGTGACGACGTAGTCGTTCTGCGCGCGGTCGTGGAACCCCGCGGCCCGCACGAAGACGTGCTCGTGGGCCCGCCACGTCAGCCTGCCAGTCCCTCGGTAGCTGCCGAAGGACCCGCCCTGGAGCGACAGGGACGCACCGGTTTCGGGCTTCGCGAGGTCGGAGCGCAGGTGGATGGCACCGCCCAGCGCGTCCGTCGCGAGGCGCACCGGGACGACGCCGTTGAAGACCTCGAGTTGCCGGATGAGCGATACCGGCACACTTCCGAGTCCGTAGACATAGGGCGAGTACTCGATGGGGACCCCGTCGAGGAGGACTCGCACCTGGTCGCCGGAGAGGCCCCCGAGCGAGAGCTGGGTCCGGCTCCCCATTCCGCCCGTCCGCTGGACCTGCACGGCAGAGGCACGCGTCAACACCTCCGCGAGGTCCTCGGCGCGCTCATGGGCCTTCTCCAGTTCGACGACGTCCACCGCCTCCGAGCCGCGCACCAGGGCGCGGGCTTCGGTCGACCTGGCGCGGACGACCGAGGTGAAGCCAGGGGGAGCGGGAAGCTCTGGCTCTTCGGAAGGCTGCGCGGTCGCCTCTTCCGCGGGCGTGTCGGACGCGACTTGGGCGACATCCTCGGCGCCTGGCGGCGCGACCTCGGGAGGACGGGCGAGGACGAAGTGGTGGATGAACTCGAACTGGCAGGGGACAGGGCTGCCGTCCTGCATCGCCGGGGAGAAGCGTGCATTCTCGAGCGCGCTCACGGCCGCCTCGTCGAGTCCGTGTCCAAGTCCCTCGACCACCTCCGCGCGCGTGACCCGGCCCTCCGCATCAAGCGTCAGGAGGAGCTTCACCGCGCCTTCAAGCCCTGCGGCGAGTGCCTCGGGCGGATAGACAGCCTCTGGCTGGGCCAGCAGCACCGGAGGGACGACCCCACCGGATGGCGCAGGCCCGCCCTCCCCCTCCGGCGCCTGCGGGTGCGGCGTCCCGCTAGAGGGGGAAGCGGATGTCGCCGGCGCCGAGGTCTCGCTCGCATCCTGGGCTCGCGCGACGCCCATCGACAGCACGGAGAGGAGTGCGAGCGTGGGGACCAAAGAGGATGGCGCGGGGGCACCCCGCCAGCAACGAAGTGTGGGCATGGTCACGGTGTACAGGCAGGGCTCGAAGGCGCGAGGATGATGTCGATATTGATACTCATTCTCAATAACACGACGTCCTATCAGTGGCGGCGGTGGGGGTCAATTGGTTGGCGATGTCCTTCACCGGCTGCGGAGCGGCCTAGGTGCTGCCCAGCGCGCCCATGGCGCCGCCTAAGATGAGGGGGCCCGGCCCGTCGAGAGGGACCCGATGACGCCCTCCGCGACGCCCTTCAAGGTGTTGAAGTAACCAGTCGCAGCGCTCTCAAGGACGCCATTGATGGTGACCCGGGCCCGTTTCTTTCAATCCAGGGTATCCCTGTAGGCTGAGGCCATGCTTTTTCGCGTGGTCTCTTCCGCCGTCTTGCTCGCGTTCGTGGCGCTGTGGACGTCCATCACGGTGGCCGCGGACTACTTCACCGTCTCCAGCATGGTCCTCCAGATGCAGACGGAGAGCTGGCCCTCCGTGCAGGGCACCATCACCCGGAGCGAGGTGGATGCGGTGCGCTCGAACAAGACCACCACCTACGGCCTGAAGGTGGCCTACACCTACTCCGTCGACGGGCAGCAGTATGAGGGCAGCAAGGCCCGCCCCTCCATGTGGCGCACGGGGGACCGCGGATTCGCGGAGGAGCTGGTGGCACGCTACCCCCTCGGGGCCACCATCCCCGTGTACTACCGGCCCGGCCAGCCCTCGGAGGCGGTGTTGGAGACGGGCATGGATGGGTCGCAGCTGTTCACGCTCATGCTCCTGATGCCCTTCAACCTGGTGATGCTCTGGCTGGGCACCTTGGTGGTGGGGGCCTGGAAGCCGGAACCGCCGCTCTTGTCCACCTTCTTCCGGGAAGACGGCAGCGAGTACGTGACGCTCGAGGGGCCGTGGACGGCCACCTGGGTGTCCCTGGTTCTGGTGGGCACCTCCCTGGCGTGCGTCGCGCTCGCAGGACTCACTGTAGGTCTCCATGCACCGCTGCCCGTGGCCGTGGGGGCCTGGGGGGTCGTCATCGTCAGCGGTGTGCTCGTCGGGCGGTGGTCACATGCACGGGTGAAGGCCGGGCACTACGACCTCCGTCTCCATCCCCAGGAGCGGAGCCTCTCCCTACCGCCCTTCTCCGAACGGAAGCACCGGCTGGCCGTACAGTGGCGCGACGTGCGGTCGCTCCGCGTCGAACCCCAGGCGCCCACACGGAAGGGGGGGCAGGTGAGCCGCTACCATCTCACGCTCGAGCTCTCCACCGCCGACGGAGGGGGGCGCCAGGAAGCCATCGCCGGTTTCCCCCGCCAGGAGCAGGCAGAAGCACTGGCAGGCTGGCTGCGAACGCGCCTCGAGTTGGGCGCGGTCGTTCCGGGAGAGCGGAGCACCGCCTGACACAAACCGTAGCGCTCAATGTCGGTGCTCGCTCCGGCCTCGAGCAGCAGCTTCACGAGCGCGGGGTTGCCCTTGTCCTTCTGGAGACGGGCCACCGCGGCGAGCAGCGGACGTTCGTTGTCGAACCGCCTTCCGTTTGCATCCGCCCCCTGTGTCTATCCAAAGCCCGGTCGCTGCGTCACAGGTGCGCCAAGGGCAATGCGCACCATTGAATCAACCCATCCACGAGTGCGAATCACGCCCTGTCTGGTGTATTGAGCAGCGATGTTCTGCCTCCGCCCCTATCGCGATGTGGCCGACCTCAACACCATGGCTCACCTCGTGGCACAGGCCTGGGCGGAGCGAGGTCCCCACGTGGAGTGCGCGGTGGGAGACCTGACCTGGCGCCTGCTGCGCAATGCACAGGTACGGCCGCGGGAGGACATTGCCTTGTGGGAACACGCGCCCGGGCAGCTCGCTGGCTTTGCGTGGGCCTACGGCAACGGAGATGTGGACCTGCTCGTCCACCCGCTCGTGCACGCTGACGCCTTCGCGGAGGATGTGCTTCCCTGGGTTCGCGCACGCCACGAGCGCACCCCGCAGCCTGCCACCGTGTGGGCACTGGAGAGCAACGGCCCGCTGCTCGCGGCGCTGCAGCGGCGGGGCTGGCGGCGCACCACGGGCGGGTGCTACCTGCACCTCGCACTGCCGCTACACGCGGTGCCGTCTCCGCCGCCTTCGCTGCCCGCGGGCTACCGGGTGCGCGCGGTGCGGGGCCCCGAGGAGGTGGCCCCGCGAGCCCTCGTACACCGGCGCGGCTTCGGCTCCGAGCGGGTGACAACGGAGGTGTACGCGCGGCTCATGGAGGCACCGGGTTACCAGCCTGCGTTGGACCTCGTCGCCGAGGCACCCGACGGAAGCCTCGCGGCCTGCGCGCTGGGCTGGCTCGACGAGGCGAACGCGGTGGGCGAATTCGAACCGGTGGCGTGCGCCCCAGAGCACAGGCGACGCGGGCTGGTGCGCGCGCTCCTACACGAAGGGCTCCGGCGCATGCACATGCTGGGCGCAAGGCGGGCCATCGTGTACGCCTTCGCGGACAACCCGGCCTCCCCCGCCCTCTATCAGTCCGTCGGCTTCACCGTGGTGGACCGCAACCTCGGCCACACCCTGGCGTCCCCATGAGCGCCCGTCTCACCCGCACTTGCGGCGAGGGCCGGGCCAGCGATGAGGACGAATGACACCCGTCCACCGCCAAGGGGCACGACGCGCCGACTGAAACTGGCGGTCAGCCGCGATTGCACCAGGAGTGCCTCTCCCCTGCGCGCCCCATGCCGCCAAGGCGAGAGGCTCGGATGCGGAGGCCTCCACCGGATGCCCCCCTTGTTTCCAACACCCCACCAGAGTGCTATCGGACGCAGGAAACGTGGGCAACACTGCCGCTCCACGGGAAGGCAGGTAGATGAAGAGTCAAACCAAGACAGATGGCG
Organism: Myxococcus sp. CA023; assembly: GCF_010998615.1. Taxonomy (GTDB): domain Bacteria; phylum Myxococcota; class Myxococcia; order Myxococcales; family Myxococcaceae; genus Myxococcus. The sequence goes on from NZ_JAAEAH010000039.1 coordinate 36,022, forward strand.
ATTCGGCATCGAAATTCATCAACGAAAGGATTGCCGAACTGGGTGACTGGCGAGGCGATACACTCGCGCGGGTGCGTGCCCTCATCAAGGAGGCCGTCCCGGAGGTCGTGGAGGAGTGGAAGTGGCGGGGAACGCCGGTCTGGTCCCACGACGGGGGCATCTGCACGGGTGAGGCGTACAAGAAGGCCGTGAAGCTGACCTTCTTCAAGGGCGCTTCGTTGGAAGATCCCGCCGGGCTCTTCAACTCGAGCCTCGACGGGAACGTCAGGCGCGCCATCGACATTCACGAAGGTGAGGCGCTGAACGCGAAGGCGTTCAAGGCGCTCATCCGCGCGGCCGTCGCGCTCAATACAGCAGCCCCCAAGTCCAAGAAGGCCACGGCGAAGAAATCGGCGGCAGCGCCCAAGGCCACCGCGGCCAGGCGCAAGAGCCCCGCTGCGGCCGCCAAGCCGGTCCTCCTCTCTGGCGGCAATCCGCAGATTGCGAAGGGCTACGGCGACGCCCCCATCCGGGCCTACATCGAGGCCATGCCGGGCTGGAAACGCGACGTCGGGCACCGCCTCGACGAGCTCATCGAGCGCACCATCCCGGGCGTGAGCAAGGCGGTCAAATGGAACTCGCCGATGTATGGCGTCGAGGGCCAGGGATGGTTCCTCGGCATCCACTGCTTCGCGAAGTACATCAAGGTGGCCTTCTTCCGCGGCACCTCGCTGCGCCCCATCCCACCCGGTGCGTCCAAGAGCCAGGACACGCGCTACCTCGATATCCGCGAGGACGAGCCGCTCGACGAGGCCCAGTTCGCCGCCTGGGTGAAGCAGGCCAGCCAATTGCCTGGCGAACGGATGTAGGGCGTGCCCTCCGCGCATGACGTGCGCCTCGTGCCACGGCTTCGAGGCGCGAGTGCCGCTCAGTCAGAAGCACTCCTGCCAGAGCGGGAGACAGCTTCATGCGCGAGGACGCGGAAGTGCTGCGCCGCGGGCGCGGGCCGCGTTCCAGGAAAGGCCACCACCAGCTCCGCGTGTCCGGGAGCGCCGCTCAGGGGGCGGAACACCACCCCTTTGGGACACAGCGCCTGGGAGGACGCGGGAGCGATGGTCAGCCCCAGGCCCGCTTCCACCATGCCAACGACGGACGGCCACGAGCTGGCTTCCTGGAGGATGTTCGGAGAGAAACCCGCGGCCAGGCACATGCTCGTCACCAGGTCGTGCAGACCCGGCGCGGAGTGACGCGGAAAGAGCACGAACGGCTCGTTCGCCAGTGAGGACAGCGCGACGACCTGCTGACGGGCTCGCGGGTGTCGAGCTGGCAGGGCGAGCACGAAGCGCTCCTGGAGCAGCCGCTCGACGGTGAGCCCTTCGTGACGGAACGGCGCCCGGATGATGGCGATGTCCAGCTCACCCGAGGCGAGCGCGGCGCCGACATCCAGCGTCTCGCTGTCGTCCAACTCCAGCTTCACCTTCGGGAACCGCGTGCGGAAGCGCAGCACGATGTCCGGCAGCACGCCGAAGGCAGACGACGCGGCGAAGCCGACACGCAGCGTGCCCGTCTCTCCACTCGCCGCCTGCTGCACCGAATGGATGACATCCGCGCGCCGGGCCAGCAACGCACGCGCATCCTCCAGCAAGCGGCTCCCGGCGGCGGTGAGGGCCACTCGGCGGCTCGTGCGCGTGAGCAGCTCGACTCCCAGCTCGGACTCCAGCCGGCGAATCTGCTGGCTGAAGGGCGGCTGGGCCATGCCGATGCGCGCGGCGGCGCGTCCGAAGTGCAACTCCTCCGCCACGGCGACGAAGAGCTGGAGCTGACGGAATTCCATATCGAGACGATATTCATCTCAATGCGCATCAAAAGATATATTGGTCGTGAAGGATGTGGCTTCCTACCATCGGCGCATGCGATTCCCCTTCGTTCCCCTCGGCCTGATGTTCACGGCGCTGATGGGAGCCCCCGTCCTGGCGCTGGATGACACTCCCCTCCCCCTCGCCCCCTCCGGAGCCACGCCGGATGCGCAGGTCCAGGCGAAGCTGGACCTGGCGGACCGGTTCGTTCGCCGGGCGGAACTCCTGCGGGACAGCCTGGTCCCCCCCAGGTGGCTGCGTGAGGGCGACCGGTTGGTCTTCTGGTCCCGTGAGGGCAAGGACGGCGGGACGTGGGTGCTGGCGCACGCGAAGACCGGGGAGTTGAAGCCACTCCTTTCCGGGGAGCAACTGAGGCAGCAGCTCTCGGCGCTGCTGGGCAAGCCCATCACCACGCCCCGCTTCTTCGACGTCGAGCTCGCTCCGGATGAGCAGGGCATCGTGTTCCGCCTGGAGGGGAAGACCTTTGGCCTGGGCCTGTCAGGTGGCCACGTCACCTTGCTGTCGCCGGAGGACCGGGCCGCGCTGACGCTGTCGCCCCAGCACTTCCTCGCGCCGAAAGGCGGCGCGCTCGCCGTGCAACGCCAAGGCGGCTTCGCGGTGCTGAACGCGGAAGGTGCCACCGTGGTCGCGCGCACGGGAGAAGCGAACCTCGACTGGCGGATTCCGGAGCGTCCCTGGTCACCGGATGGCCGCTTCCTGGTGGTGTGGCGAGATGACCTCCGCACCGTTCACCAGGTGCCCGTCGTGGACTACTCCTCCGCGCTGGAGAAGGTGACGACGGTGCCCTACACGAAGTCCGGGACGCCACTGCCGCGCGCGGAGCTCCATGTCGTGGAAGTGGCGACGGGCCGCGTGACGCGCATTCCGCCCGTCGAGGGCGAGACGTATGACTGGTTCGCCGGCTGGAATCCCGAGGGCACCGAGGCGCTGTGTCTCCACCTCTCGCGTGACGCCAAGCGGCTGGACCTGACCGTCGTGGAACCCGCGTCGGGCCAGCGCCGGCACGTGCTGCGCGAGGAGCGCCCGGAGACCTTCGTCACCGGACTGGACTTCGCGGTGGGCGGCTGGGCGAAGCAGGTGACGGCGCTGCCAGGAGGACGCGGCTACCTCTGGATGTCCGAGCGTGATGGCTGGCGCCACGTGTATGCGTATGACCGCTCGGGGAAGCACGTGCGGCAGCTCACGCGAGGCGCCTTTCCCGTGCACGAAGTGGTGGGAGTCGCCCCCACGGGAGATGCCCTCTACGTGCTGGCCTCCGCCGACAGCGGCGCGCCATACGAGCACCTCTTCTACCGGGGGAGCCTGAAGGGAGGCGCGTTGAAGCGGCTGTCCTCGGGCTCGGGGATGCACCGCATCACGCCGTCCCCCTCGGGCCAGTACTACGTGGACACATGGTCCTCGCGGACACAGCCCCGGCTGAGGGAGCTGGTGTCCGTGGAGGGTGGCAAGCGCGTGCGGCTCACCACGTCGGATGCCAGTGAGCTCGAGTTGCTCGGCGACACGCGGCCGGAGGCGCTGCTCGTCAAGGCGGCCGACGGCGTCACGCCCCTCCACGGCGTGCTCTACAAACCACGCGACTTCGACTCCTCGAAACGCTACCCCGTGCTCGCCTCCATCTACGCGGGGCCGTTCACCACCGTTGTACCCTGGACCTTCCTGGGGACTTCGGATTCGCTGACCGCCAGCGGCCTGGCGCAGTTGGGCTTCATCGTGGTGTTGCTGGACCCCAGGGGTGGCCCCGGACGGAGCAAGTCCTTCCAGGACGCGAACTACGGCCGCGTGGGCCAGACGGAGATTCCCGACTACGTCGCGGGGCTGAAGCAGGCCGCGTCCACGCGCCCATGGATGGACCTGGAGCGGGTCGGCATCCACGGCGGTTCGTGGGGTGGCTACTTCACGCTGCGCGGCATGCTGACGGCGCCGGACTTCTTCAAGGCGGGCTACGCCGTAGCCCCCGGAGCGCTGGAGGAAGAGGCCATCATCAACGAGCCCTATCTCAACCTCCCAAGCGTCAATCCCCAGGGGTACGCGGCGGGCGACAACCTCGCGATTGCGGACAGGCTGAGGGGCCACCTGAAGCTGATGCACGGCACGAGCGACGTGAATGCCACGCTCTCCGTGACGATGCGGATGGCGGACGCGCTCATCCGCGCGGGCAAGCGCTTCGAATTGCTCATCATGCCCGGCCAGCCGCACTCGCCTCGGGGTGCCGCCAGCCGCTACTACCGGGACGATGTGGGCCTGTTCTTCCTCCGGACCCTGGGCGGCCCACGGTAAGGGCTCCTCATGGGCCCTTGCGGCCAGGCACTCGGCGTTCCGCATGGAGCCAGCGGCGCACCTCCTCCAGATACTCCCGTGGGAGGACATGCCCGCTGTCGAAGGTCTTGTGTGTCTTGCGACGGGACGGAGCGGCATCGAACAGGGCGCGGCTGTCCGCGACAGGCGCGAAGTCATCCTTGTTCGCCGTCAGCAGCAGCCAGTCCTGGTGAACGGTCGCCATGTGACGCGAGGGGGCAACCTCCTCCATCGACGGGTCGATGTGGGGTGGAACCATCGTGACCAGGTGGGTGATGCGGGGCTCACGCGCCGCCAGCAGGATTCCCACCTGGGCGCCCATGCTGTACCCGGCGACGAGCACCCGGGGCGGCTGGCCTTTCGCGAGTACGGTAGTCAGCAGCACGTGGGCATCGCGGACGGTGTCGGCAATCATCGCCACGTACCCCGAGGGGTCCCCTTGATGGGCCCGCTTGGCGAGCGCTCCCGGCCTGGCTTCGGGCGTCGCCCGCTCTCCGTGCCGGCGTGCATCGAGGAGATAGACGCGGTAGCCGGACCGCAGCAGTTCATCCTTCAGCACACCGCCGTGGGTTGGCCCCTCGTTCGACAGCCAGTCCTCCTTGCGGCGCGTAAGGCCGTGAAGGAGGACGGCGATGGGTGGATTCGCGGCGGCGCCCTCCGGCTCCAACACCCGCGTGGGGATGCGTTCTCCATCCGCGCCGCGGACGTCCAACGACGTTTCCAGGGCGGCGGCACGGGCCACAGAAGCGGATAGAAGCAGCAGGCACAGCGACAGCAAGCGGGTCATCTCGGCTCTCCCAGAGGTCAGAAGCCCGGTCACCTTGCCGCCCTCCGCGTCAGCCACGCGTCAACCCCCGGTTGACCTCCGGTTGACGTGGCGGCTGATAACCTGCCCACCCATGCGAGTGCTCGTCGTCGAAGACAACCTGGACCTCCAGGCCAACATCGAGAGGTTTCTGGGAAAGGACTTCCAGCTCGACTTCGCCGCCACCGGCCCCCAGGGCCTCACGCTCGCGCTGAGCCAGGAATACGACGTCATCGTCCTGGACCTGATGCTGCCGGGAATGAGTGGCATCGAGCTGTGTCAACGCTACCGGCAGCTCGCTCCCCGGCTGGTGCCCATCCTCATGCTGACCGCGCGGGACACCCTCGATGACAAGGAAGAAGGCTTCCGCGCGGGCGCGGATGACTACCTCGTCAAGCCGTTCTCCTTGAGGGAGCTGCGGCTGCGGCTCGAAGCCCTGGCGCGGCGCCCCGTGCCTCCGAGCGGACGACGGCTGACGGTGGGGCCACTGATGCTGGAGCCAGACACGGGCCAGGCACGGCGAGGCGCGCGCACCGTCCACCTCAACAAGACCGAGACGCTCCTCCTGAGGCTGCTGATGGAGGCCGCGCCCGAGCCCGTATCGACAGCCACACTGGCCCACCACCTCTGGGGGGACGATGCGCCGGAGTCCAGTGCCTTGCGCACCCACGTCTATGCCCTGCGCGGAGCACTCGCCGAGCTGGGGATGAGCGACTGCATCACCACCCTCCGCAACAAGGGATACCGCCTGGATGCGTGCGAGGACTAGGTCGGTCCGAGGTCTCCTCCTGGGCGCCATGGGCATGTCCGCGGCGCTCGCGCTCGTCCTGATGGGGACGTTCTTCACGCTCTTCAGCTACGACCTCGAAGACGCCATCTTCGCTCGGTTCGTCGCCACCGCGGCGGACGGACGCAGGGATGACACGGGGGCCATCCCACTTGGAATGACGGCCTATGTCGGCCACGAAGGCCTTCCGTCCTGGCTCGGAGACGCGCTCCCCCTGGACACACCTCGCGGCGAATACGAGGTCTTTGCCCAGGGCCGTGGGCACTTCCATGTCGCGGTGCGACCGGGCGTGTCGGCTGGCACGACGCGCTACGTGGTCTTGGACACGACGGCGCTGACGAGCACCACCCGTCACCTGCGCCAGACGTCCGGACTGCTGCTGGCAAGTGCCCTGCTGGCCCTGCTGGGCGCCGCCGGGCTCTCCCTTGTCGTCGCGAGGAGGCTCAGCCGTCCGCTGGAACAACTCGTGGCACGCGTCCAGTCGGATACGCCGGCGCGGGAAGAGGACGTCGGGGTCACCGAGGTGCAGGCCCTGGCCGAAGCCCTGCGTGTCCGGGATGCCCGAATCCAGGAACTGCTGGAACGGGAGCGTGCCTTCAACCGGGACGCGAGCCATGAACTGCGTACGCCCCTCGCCGTGGCGCAGGGCGCGGTGGAAATACTGGAGTTGGACCCACCCGCGGACACGGAGACCTTCGGCCGTCTGCGGCAGGCCATTCACCACATGGGCCTGCTGACGGAGGGCATCCTCTGGCTGGCCCGGTCAGGCCACTCCGACGAAGCGTGCGGACTGGTTAGCATCTCCCGCGAAATGGTCACGCTGTACGGCAACCACCGCCCTCACGGCAACGTGGCGCTCGTCATCGAGGCGAAAGAGGAGGTCCTCGCGCCACTTCCGGGGTCCGTGGCGCGAGTGATGCTGGGCAACCTCATCAAGAACGCGCTCGCCTATACGCACCAGGGGCGCATCGTCATCCACATCGCGCCAGAGGGCTGGAGCATCTCCGACACAGGCGTGGGCTTCGGTCGGGTCGAGCCCGAGCACACGGGCTTCGGTATCGGCCTGTCGCTCGTGGAGCGGCTGGCGCGCCGGTTCAACTGCGACGTGGCCTTCAGCGCCGTGGCGCCACACGGAACGAGGGTGCGGCTCACCTGGCCATCCGTGGAGCCCGGCTGACTGGGGGGGACCGCGACGCACGGCATCCCGTGCGTCGTGGCATCTTCACGCCATTCCCACATGCGGAGCGGCGCGAGCCGCCCCGCCTGCTGAGACGGCTAGCGCTGGTGCTTCGCGATGAGCGCGTTCGCCGCTTCCGGATTGCGCTTGCACTCGAGCAGGGCGCTGAGAATCAGCGGAGCGACAATGGTGGCATCCGACTCGATGACGAACATCGGCGTCGTCTCGGTCAGCTTGTCCCAGGTGATCTTCTCATTGGGCGTCGCGCCCGAGTACGAGCCGTAGGACGTCGTCGAGTCGCTGATCTGGCAGAAGTAGGCCCAGGGCTTCACCGGCTTCTGCAGGTCGTACTTGATCGAAGGAACGACGCAGATGGGGAAGTCACCAGCGATACCGCCGCCAATCTGGAAGAAGCCGACACCCCGGCCCTCGGACATCTCCTCGTAGCGGTCGTAGAAGTCGGCCATGTACTCAATGCCAGACTTGACGATGCTCGCGTTGCATTCGCCCGCCTTCACGTAGGACGCGAAGATGTTGCCGAACGTCGAGTCCTCATAGCCAGGGACGACGATGGGCAGACGGTGCCGCGCCGCCTCGAGCAGCCAGCAGGCCTCCGGGTCACCCTCATACGCGGAGGGGTCGAGCGCCTGGATGAACGCGTAGAAGTACTCGTGCCAGAAGCGGCGCTCGCCCTTCTCGGTCGCGCCCTTCCACATCGGGACGGCAATCTTCTCCACCGCGCGGAACGCCTCGTCCTCGGGGATGCTCGTATCGGTGACCCGGCGCATCCGCGCCTCGAGGATTCGCGTGTCGTCCTGCTTGGTGAAGTAGCGGTACTCGGGGAAGTCCTTGTACCCCGTATGCGCGACGAGCCGGAAGAGCGACTCCTCGATGTTTGCGCCCGTCACCGACAGGCCGTGAATCAGCCCCTCCCGGATGGCCGGTGCGAGCGTGATACCGAGCTGCGCCGACGACATCGCGCCCGCGACGCTCCAGAACATCCGGCCACCGTTCGACACGTGCTCCCAGTAGGACAGGAGCGCATCGCGCGTCGCGCGCGCGTTGAAGTTCTTGTAGTTCGTGAGGACGAACTCGAGAACGGGAAGTTCAGACGAGGACATGTGAGCCTCCAGCAACAACGTGGTGAATGCTCGAGAGGCGCACGCCTGGCGGAGCCACTCGAGGACACCCTACGGTCGCAACGAGATGTCGCGGCCGCCATCGGAGCGTCAAGTGGCTCCGGCTAGCTAGCACAGGCGGCCCCCGAGTCGCCACCGCGTTCCACGCCTCCCCGGTTGGCCCCCAACAGAGCCGCCCACCTCAGATGCGCTGAACCACCCGCAGCGCGAAGCGCACGAAACGTGCGTCCAGTGGCTCATTGAGCATGAGGCGCTGCCACACCAGGCCGGAGAGCACGTTGACCACGAGCTCCCGGTCGGCGGGCCGGCGGTCGGCGAGGCACGCCCGGAGCTCGTCACCCCGCGGGCGCACCAGTTGGGCGATGAGCCGCCGGTGGAGGTCCTCGTCGAATTGCGCCTCCGCCATCAGCGCTCGCAGCACGGGCGCCGCCTCCGAGGCCCCCCGGCAGAACTCCACCAACGTCGAGGACAGGGAAGGCTTGCGCCGGCTCATGCGGGGCGCCTGACTCACCCACTCGGAGAACGCGTCGAGCACCAGCGCCCCCTTGCCCGGCCACCAACGGTAGATGGTCTGCTTCCCAGCCCCCGCGCGCTCCGCCACATCAGCGGTCGTCACCGCCGCATAGCCCTTCTCCAGCACCAGCTCCTGCGCCGCCGTGAGAATGGCCAGGCGCACTTTTTCGTCCCTGGGTCGTCCCGTCCGCATGACACGCCTTTACGAGACTTCGGGTCTCGGAAACAACCCACTTACGAGACTAGCGGTTCCGAAATCGCGTAACGCAGTGCGCACCTGCGTAACCCGCGCGCGTTGACGGGGAATAGGGCCCTGTGTACGACTGCGAGTGACCATGGCTAAACAATCAGGTTTGCTGCGCCGTCTTGGGAATGTGGCGCTGAACGAGGTGAGCGAGCGCATCGGCAGCCCGTCACCCACGCCTTCCTCCGGAGACACGCGCTTCACGCCGCCGACGCCTGCCGCGTCGAAGGACGAGGAATCACTCGAGGGCTGGGGCTTCGCCGATACGCGTTTCGTGGTGAAGCCCGACGGGAGCACCGTCCTCACGGGCACCCGCTACAACATCAGCAATGTCGCGCTGCCAGACTTGATGCCGTGGTTCGCCGGCAAGCTGGCCTCGCCGCTGGGGTACGACAATCGGAACGAGCCGCACTACCCGCCCGAGATTCCCGCGGCGAAGAAGAACGACAAGCTTGTAGCGGCGCTGCGCGAGTTCCTGAAGGAAGAGCAGCTCACCGACGACCCCAAGCAGCGCCTGCGCCGTGGCCATGGCCACACCGGCGGTGAAATCTGGGCAATCCGCTACGGGAAGCTGGACCGGGTGCCCGACCTCGTCATCTTCCCGCGCAGCCACGATGAGGTGGTGCGACTGGTGGAGGTCGCCACCCAGCACGGCGCCTGTGTCATCCCCTTCGGCGGCGGCACCAATGTGACGGAGGCGCTGCGCATCCCGCTCTCCGAGGAGCGCCTGGTCATCGCCGTCGACATGCGGCAGATGAACCGGATTCTGTGGGTGGACCCCGTCAACCGCATGGCCTGCATCGAGGCGGGCGCCACGGGCCGTCACCTGATGGAGGAGCTCGCGAAGTTCGGCTTCACCATGGGCCATGAGCCGGACAGCCTCGAGTTCTCCACGCTCGGCGGGTGGATTGCCACGAACGCCAGCGGCATGAAGAAGAACCGCTACGGCAACATCGAGGACCTGGTGCTCGACATGCAGGTCGTCACGCCCCAGGGCATCGTGGAGCGCCCGCGCCAGGCCCCCCGGGAGAGCGTGGGCGTCAACCCGCGCCAGTACATGTTCGGCAGCGAGGGCAACTTCGGCATCGTCACCACGGCGGTGGTGAAGCTGTTCCCGCTTCCCGAAGTGCAGCGCTACGGCTCGGTCATCTTCCCCGACCTCGAAACGGGCCTCTCGTTCCTCTACGCGCTCCAGCAGTCGGGAGCGGTGCCGGCCAGCGTGCGGGTGATGGACAACACCCAGTTCCACTTCGGCCAGGCGCTCAAGCCAGCCAAGCACGGGCTGGCCGCGAAGCTGAAGAGCGAGGTCGAGAAGGCCGTGGTGACGAAGCTCAAGGGCTTCGACCCGTACAAGCTCGCCGTGGCCACCCTCGTCTTCGAGGGCTCGCGCGAGGAGGTCGCCTTCCAGGAGAAGACGGTGTACCGCATCGCCTCGGAGCACGGCGGCATGAAGGGCGGTGGCGCCAACGGTGAGCGCGGCTACCAGCTGACCTTCGGCATCGCGTACATCCGGGACCTCACGTTCGAGCACTGGGCCATCGCCGAGAGCTTCGAGACGAGCGTGCCGTGGAGCCGTGCCATGGACCTCTACGAGCGCGTGCAGCGCCGCGTCGAGAAGGAGCACGCCGCGCTGGGCCTGCCGGGCAAGGTCTTCTTCACCGGCCGATTCACGCAAGTCTACCAGACGGGCGTGGTCATCTATTTCTACCTGGGCTTCTACGCGCGCGGCGTCAGCGACCCGGTGGGCGCGTACGCGGCGCTCGAGCATGCGGCGCGTGAGGAGATTCTGGCCGCGGGCGGCTCGCTGTCGCATCACCACGGCGTCGGCAAGATTCGCCGCGACTTCCTGCCCGAGGTGTACTCGGAGGCCGCGCTGACCCTCAACCGCAAGGTGAAGGCCGCCATCGACCCCGACAACGTCTTCGGCGCGTCGAACTGCGGAATCAACGGCCCGGTGGCCCTGACCCCGGATGAGGAGGCGCACTGATGTCCCGCCACGTATTTCTCACCGGCGTCACGGGTTTTGTCGGCAAGGTGGTGCTGGAGGCGCTGCTCGCGCAGGGCGTCGAGCGCGTCACGGTGCTGGTGCGCGAGTCGAAGGACCGCCAGGGCCGCGTGCATTCAGCCGCGGAGCGCTTCGCGAAGGTGGCCCAGGCCGAGTGCTTCTCGCGCCTGCCGTCCGGCTGGGCGGAGCGCGTCGCGGTGGTGAGCGGCGACCTCGAGCAGCCCGCTTGCGGCCTGTCTCCCGCCGACGCCGACGCCGTGCGCCAGCACGTCACCCACGTCGTGCACTGCGCCGCCAGCGTGGAGTTCGACCTGCCGCTGGCGCAGGCGACCTCGGCCAACATCCGGAGTGCGCTGTCGGTGCTGGAGCTCACGCGCACGTGCCCCAAGGTGGTGGGCATGGTCGACGTGTCGACGGCCTACGTCAGCGTGTGGCGGCCCGGCCCCATCGAAGAGAAGCTGGCGCACCTGCCGAAGCCCGCCGCGGAGCTCTACGAGGCCTTCCAGGTGGCGCAGGGCGACGGCCGCGAGTGGCTGGAGCTCACCGGCCACCCCAACACGTACACGCTCACCAAGAGCGTCGCCGAGCACCTCATCTGTGAACGCCGCGGCCACGTGCCCGTCGTCATCGTGCGCCCCAGCATCGTCTCGGCGGCCCACCGCACGCCCTTCCCGGCCTGGCTCGACAGCCCGGCGGCGCTCGCGGGCTGCCTGCTGTACAGCGGCCTGGGCGTGGTGCGCGCCTTCAACGCCGACCCGTCGGTGCGCCTGGACGTGGTGCCGGTGGATGTGGTCGCCAGTGAAGTCGTACGTTCGGTGTTCGGCCCCATGCCGAAGCCCGGCCAGGCCGTTCCCATCGTTCACGCCACCATGGGTGTGCAGCGCGCGCTGCGCATCGACATGGCCGCGGCGACGACCATCGAGTGGTTCAAGCACCGCCCCGGCGTGGTGAAGACGCCCGACATGTTCGTCGGCCGCAAGGACCACGGCTTCGACGCGGTCGACTTGATGCGCCGGGAGCTACCGGTGCAACTGCAGAAGGCGGCGCTCGCGCTCTTCGGCCAGGCCAAGGCCCACCGCCGGCTGGTGCGCGCCGACGAGAAGGTGCAGTACCTCAACGAAGGCTTCGCGTACTTCACGCACCACACCTTCGACTTCGTGCGCAGCGCGCCGCTGGAGGTCCCCGGCTTCGAGCCCTTCGAGTACGTGCGCGTGGTGAACGAGGGCATGTACCGCCACCTGCTGTCGCGCGATGAGAGCCAGGTGTCCTTCGCCGGGCCGAAGCACGACGACGCGCGCGGCGACCGGGCGTGGGTCCAGGAGCGCGGCGTGGGCAACACCACGCACAAGGTGTTTGGCTATGCGCTGCGCAAGACGTTCCGCCACTGCACCAGCGACGTGACGTTCGACCGGCCGTCGTTCGAGCGCGCGATGGCGCAGGTGCCCCCCGGCACGCTGGTGGTGCTGGCGCCCACCCACCGCAGCTACTTCGACTTCCTGCTGTCCAGCTACCTGTGCTTCCAGCACCCGGAGCTGGGCATCTCGATGCCACACATCGCCGCCGCGGAGGAGTTCGGCCGCATCCCCGTGGTGGGCCCGATTCTCAAGGACTCGCAGGCCTTCTTCATCAAGCGCGGCGTGGGCCGCGAGGTGCCGGAGCTGGGCGAGGAGCTGCGCCGGCTCACCGAGAAGAACGCTTCGCTCATGTTCTTCGTCGAGGGTCAGCGCAGCCGCGCGCGGCTGATGCTGCCGCCCAAGCGCGGGATGTTGCGCGCGCTGCAGAATACGAAGCGCCAGTTCGTCGTGTTGCCCATCGCCATCTCCTACGACCGGCTTCCGGAGGAGGCGTCCCTGTCGGAGGAACTGTCCGGCAAGCCGCGCCCGAAGATGACACTCACCGGCGTGCTGTCGTGGCTCACGAAGCTGACGCGTGGCCAGGTGCAGCTGGGCCGTGTGCATCTGTCGTGTGGCGCGCCGCTGGCGCTCAACCCGGACACCGACGTCCGCGCGCTGAGCCATACGCTCATGGCGGAGCTGCAGCGCCACACCACGGTGAGCAGCTTCCATCTGCGCACGTTCCTCGCCGAGAACCCGATTCCGGGCGTGGATGAAGCGTGGCTGCGCGAGGCCGTCGAGCGCCGCGGAGGCCGAGTGCTCGACAGCGACCTGCCCGTCCCCAGCCCTCTGTCTCCCGCGCTGGCGCACTCGCTCCGGAACCAGTGGCAGCACTGGTTCGCCGGTGACGTGCTGGCCCGGCAGCCCGGCAACCCCGCGCTGGAGGACCACCTGTCGCGCTACCGTTGGTGCGCCACGCCGCTGGCCGAGCTGAGCGACGCGCGCGTCGACGCCGTGGTGAAGGCGCTCTTCGAGCCTGTCGTGCGCGACTACCAGGAAGCGACGAAGGTGCGCGCGCCCGACGAGCTGAAGGCCGTGGCGGTGACGCACCGGCCACACCTCGATGGCGTGGTGCAGGCGCTGGTCTCGCGCGACATCGTGAAGCCCGCGGGTGACAACTTCGAGTGGGGGCCGAACGCGGCGGAGCTCTCGCAGTTCCATGAGGCATGCGCCTGGCGCGGGGTTCAGCCATGAAGACACTCGTGACAGGAGCCAGCGGGTTCCTCGGACGCAACCTCCTGGAGACGCTGGGCGACGACGCCGTGGCGCTGGTTCGCTCGCCGCTGCCGGGCCCGGTGGCCCAGGTGTCGGGCACGCCGCTCGACCCTGACGCGTGGCTGTCCCAGGCCCAGGGCGTGAAGGTGCTGATTCACTCCGCGGGAATGGTCCACCACAGCCGGCAGCACGCCGACGAGATGGTGCGCTTCAACATCGACAGCTCGCTGGCCATGGTGCGCGCCGCGAAGGCGCTCGACGCCCGGCTGGTGCTGGTGTCGACCTCAGGCACGGTGGGCTGCTTCTCCCATCCGACCATCGAGGCGGACGAGCACTCCCTCTACGCCGAGGCGCTCGTGGGCCGGTGGCCCTACTACCTGTCGAAGATTCGCGCCGAACAACAGTCGCGGAAGCTGGCGAAGCAGCTCGGCGTGGAGATGACGGTGGTGCGGCCTCCGGTCCTCCTCGGCCCTGGGGACACCTTGGGCCGCTCGACGACCAACGTGGCCCGCGTGCTGAACGGCCGACTCCCCTTCATTCCTACGGGTGGCATCGCCTTCACCGACGTGCGGGACGTGGCACACGCGCTCGCGGTGCTGGCGAAGAAGACCGACTGGCGGGACACGTACCACCTGCCCGGCACCACCCTGCCTCTGCGCACCTTCTTCGAGCGCGTGGGCGAGGTCGCCGGCATCCGGGTGAACCGTCCCGGCGTGCCGACGCTCGTCGTCGATGGGCTCGCGAAGCTCGGCTCCCATGTGCCGCTCAAGAAGCTGCCGGACCCCGTGGTGCTCGAGATGTCGACGTGCCACTGGGGGTTCAAGACGGTGTGGAGCCACGAGGAGCTCGACTACCGGCCGCGGAGCCACCGGCAGACGCTGAGCGACACGGTGGCGTGGCTGCGCGAGGCACAGGCGCGGCAGACGCCTCTGGCGGGCTGAAGTCTGGAGGGGCAGCGCTCCGTCGCGGCCCCTCCCCCCCTCAAACAACGAGGGCGCGATGCGGCGCATGGCCTAGACTGGGTCCGAACCAACCCTCTTACGGACCCGGTCGACCATGAAGCCCACGCCAGGAGACATCTTCGTCGTCCACACCCCTCGGCTTGACGCCTACACGGCGGTCCAGGTGACCGCCCTGAAGGTCGAGGGGAAGGACGAGCTGGCCTCCGTGCTGGCGTTGGACTGGGTGGGCACCTCGCTGCCCGACGCCGCCGCTGTCGCGGCCATGGCCCCCGCCAACTTCAACTTCTTCTTCTGGAAGGACCACTGCGTCCACGTCTGGACGTCCGCCGAGGTTCCTCGCGGCTTCACCCGGGTGGGCCGCCGGCCGCCCCTCGTCGTCGAGGACGTCAACAGCTACAGCGGTTGGCCATCCGGCAGCGCCCTCTACAGTCAGCGCCGCTGGGAGGCCATCCCCCAGGCGCAGCGCGACGCCTTCAAGCAGATGGTCGCAGCACCCGACGAGCAGGTGCTGTTCACGGTCGGCGACATGGAGGTACGCCGCTCGACGCAGCGGCTGGATACGGCTCGCCTCGCCGCCGCGCCTGACTTGACGGTGTTCGAGGTGCTGCCGATTCTGACGTCTGTCAATGCGGACGCCCCCATCCCTGGCCTGTTCGACTTCATCCGGCGCCGCCCCTTTGTCTATGAATCAGCGGTGCTCAAGCATGGTGAGCGCCGAGTCGACCTGCGGGGAGCCCAACTGTCCCGGCTCACGCTCGACGTGACGGGCGTCCACGAGCTCTATCTGAACGACGGCCTTGAGGACCTGTCCCTGGTCGGCCAGCCTGACCCGGCGCTGAAGATTCACGGCGAGGCGGATGGGCGCTGGCTGACCTTGTCCCTGGGCGCTCCGGACATGCCCTGGTCCGGTCTGGACACACTGGACAGCCTTCATCTGCGGGCCGCGCGCGACGTGGATGCGTCGCGCATCGTGCGGCGCTTTCCGAACCTGACGGAGCTGCGCATCTGGGGAGCCCCGGGCTACCTGAGAAACACCGCGGAGCTGGCGAAGCTCCCGGCCCTGGCCATGCTGACATTGAGCGACCTGTTCGGGATGTCACCCGACGAGTTTCCCGGTCCGGAGCAGCTCCCCCACCTGGGCATGCTCTGGTTGACGAGCATTCCCGCGGACGTCGCCGCCCAGGTGAAGAGAGCCTACAAGGCCGCTGCGCGCGAGGGATTGGACCTGTCGGTGCGACAGCCGCGCAAGGCAGATTGGCTGGCGGAGAACCTGGACAACCCATTTCGCGTCTGGGACGGAGCCGACAACATCAGTCCAGCCCAGGCGAAGAAGGCCGCGGCGCTGTACCGCCAGGCACGGTCGGCCGCGCTCAAGGCCGTATCCGAAGGGGAGCGCTCCCCCGCCGCCCTCGTGTCCGCGCTCACCCCCATCGTCACGGCCTACACCGAGGGCTTCAACAAGCTGGATGCCCGCCACACCTTCATCTTCACCGAGGAGCGTGAGCAGATTTATCTCGCGCTGATGGGCATCTTCGACGCAGTGGATGAAAAGCTCCGGTCCACGGAAGGAACTCCCGCCGAGCCGCTCAATCGAGATGCCCTGGTGTCGGTGATGGATTCGATTCGAGACTTCTAGGGTGATTCACCCGCGCAAGCACGCTGGTGACTCCCTTCGGCGAATTCACGGAGCCCTGCATACATCGGCGACTACGTTGGCCAGCCGATTGCTTGGGGCCGTGAATGCCTTCATCGAGCAATCCGGCTATTTTCGTAACAAATGTGTATCAATCCACAGGAGACAACCGGACGCAGTCATTGAATTTTTTCACAGACGCAGAGGCATGTAGCGTCCGCCCGCGTGCTCCAACAGGACATCTGCCCTTTCCGTATCGGAACACTTATTACCGCTTAAAACGGGCAAATCTGGCGTGCTATCTTCCGCCGCCATGCGCACTTCCCTCAGCTTCGCGTCCCTCCTCGTCGCTTCTTCCCTCACCGCTGGCTGTCTCGGCCCCGAGACGGACACTGATACGGATGCGGTTCAGTCCATCGAGCAGCAGGCCACGGACCCCTTGTTCCGCGTCCACAACATCGTCGAGGCGGTGCTCCCGGCCGCCAACTACGACGGTGTCGCTGGCAACGAGTGCATCGCGCTCGTGAACCCCGAGCACCGCCTCCGCAAGATCATCATCGTCGAGACGGCCGGTGCCAACGGCGCTTGCGCGCTCAATGCCTACAGCGCTGGCGGCGCCCTCAGCTTCACCTGGGGCGACACCGCCGTCTACCAGGGCCCGGCCGGCATCGCCTCCATCCGCGCGGCGCTCTCCGACACGGATGGCGCCGTGCACCGCCTCACCGGCACGCTCACCTCCGAGGCCACCACCCTGGCCCACCTGCAGTCCTTCCTCACGCAGACCAACACCCAGCAGGCCAGCCAGCTCGCCACGTTCACCGCGGAGCGCGTCCACTCCCGCTACGACTTCGAGGGCCAGGAGCAGGTCTACGCCGAGGCCGCCTACCAGGCCGTCCGAGTCACCCAGCCCTGTGAGAACCCCGGCTACCCGACCCTCGAGGCCCGCATCCACAACGGCTTCGTCTATGGCTACAAGGCCAGCAACACGGGCAGCTGCCACAGCGGCTGGTTCACCCGGCGCTACGTCTACAACCGCGACTGGCAGCTCGTCGACAGCTACGAGTACTCCGAGTAGTCCGCCACGCCGCGGCTTGATGCGGCAGGCAGTCGCCGTTGCTCATTGATGGCCATGGATTGGCCTCTCGCGCGAAGCGGTCCAGCGGGAGGCCATCCATGAGTGCTTCGTCCAGAAGAGCGGCCGGGCACAGCCTCATCACAGACGAACAGCGATTCACCCCGTATTGGGTACCAGGCGGGCCAGCCGGCTCAGGTCACCACGCGTGCCCGCGCGCCATGGACCCCCATCTGCAGTTGGAGCGAGTAGCTGCCCCCATCCCCATGTTCGCTGCTTCGCGTCCATTGGGGCCGGCCTGAATCCGCCGCGAACGCGACGAAGACGTCTTGGTACGAGACGATGACCTGCCCGTCTTCCACCAGCACCGACGCGGACGTGAAGTTCGGCGCATGAGCCGGCGCCACGCGCTGCGTCCAGAGCGGGCGCCCACTCTCGTAGTCGAGCACGTGGACATCGAGGAAGACGCGCTTCTTCAAGACGCCATCGGAGCCACCCGCGAACACGAACACTCGCCCATCCCGCACCTCCACGTGCGTGGGACGCGGGCGCATCCCTGGGACCGATTTGCCAGGAACGGGGAACGTCCATGCGGTACTGCCGCTCATGCGGTCATAGGCCGCGACCAGGCCATTGAAAGCCGTGACGAGGAGTGGACTGGACTGGTGCGGTGCGTTCATGCCGCGATCCGTTACCACAGAAGCCCAGAGCCCCCAGCCTCCGCCCCCGGCCTGAGCGCACAGCCCCCACGGTGCCCCCGGGAGAAGACCGCGCCATGGGCGTCGCCCCCCCCTTGGGAGACGGGGCCTTGAATACGTACTGGCCCCTACTTTCGTAGAATCGCGAGTGAGTCCGGGCACTTGGGGCCCCTAGTGATGCAGCCACCCACCCCGCATGTCGTCCGGACTCGCGCCCCGCATGAGAGCCGGCCCGGCGCTGGAGGCCGTAACGCACCCGCCCAGAACGTTGGTAGGACTCCCAACCTGCTGGGGCGCGCCTAGGAAACTCCCAGATTGCGCTGAAATCAACTATACGCGCTCCGTACAAATTTCGCGGCACACGAGCGACCCGGTCGGTGAGGTCAGGCTCCCGGGATGTCTCTGGAGGATTGGATGGAGTTGTCGAGTCTCGAGTCGAGTTTCTGGGCAATCGCACCGGGCGTGGTCGGCGCCGTGGGGCTGCTCTTCGCTGCGGTCTTCTACTTCCGCGTCAAGGCGCTCCCGGAGGGTGACGCGACGATGAACCGCATCGCGGGCTACATCCGCGAAGGCGCGATGGCGTTCCTCGTCCGCGAGTACAAGGTGCTCGCCGCGTACTGCGCGGTCATCGCGGTGCTCATCGGACTGGCGCTGGGGCCGCTCGCCAGCGGGAGCTTCGTGCTCGGCGCGTTCCTCTCGCTGCTGGCCGGCTACATCGGCATGAAGGCCGCGACGTTCGCGAACGTGCGCACCGCGCAGGCCGCGCGCACCGGCTCCAAGCCGAACGCGCTGCTGGTCGCGCTCGACGGTGGCGCGGTCATGGGCCTCGCCGTCGCCGGCCTGGGCCTCATCGGCATGGGCGGCGTCTACTACGCCTTCCAGGGGCATCCGCAGCTGTCCCCCGTCCTCCACTCCTTCGCAGTGGGCGCCAGCTCCATCGCGCTCTTCGCCCGCGTGGGCGGCGGCATCTACACCAAGGCCGCTGACGTCGGCTCCGACATCGCCGGCAAGGTCATTGAGAACATCCCCGAGGACGACCCGCGCAACCCGGGCGTCATCGCCGACAACGTGGGCGACAACGTGGGTGACGTGGCCGGCATGGGCGCCGACATCTACGAGTCCATGGTGGCCGCGATTGTCGCCGCCATGGCCATCGCGCTGACCGCCAGCGCCGCGGACCTCTCCCGCCTCGTGGTGGACCCCTCCGCGATCGGGAGCGCGAAGGTGGCGGGCGTGGTGATCCCGCTGGTGCTGTCCGCCGTGGGCCTGGTGGTCAGCCTGCTGAGCATCTTCATCGCGCGCGCGCTCAAGCACATGAACCCCGCGCAGGTGCTGCGCAGCGCCCTCATCCTGCCCCCGGTCATCCTGGTGGGTCTGTCCTTCGTGATGATGCAGGTGTTCGGCCTGTCCCAGGCCATCACGGTGGCCCTGGCCGCGGGCGCCTTCGGCGGCGCCATCATCGGCCTCGTCACGGACTACTACACGTCGTCCACGCCGGTGCAGCGCATCGCGGAGGCTTCCATCACGGGCGCCGGCACCAACCTCATCCGCGGCCTCGCCGTCGGCATGGAGAGCGTGGGCATCCCGATGGCCACCATCGCCCTGGTGGCCTACATCGCCGACCAGGCGCTTGGCCTGTACGGCATCGCGCTGGCGGCCGTGGGCATGCTGGGCGGCACCGCCGTGGTGATGACCGTGGATGCCTACGGCCCCATCTCCGACAACGCCGGTGGCATCTCCGAGATGTCCGGCCTGGGCCCCGAGGTCCGCGCCATCACCGATGAGCTGGACGCGGTGGGCAACACCACGGCGGCCATCGGCAAGGGCTTCGCCATCGGCTCGGCGACGCTCACCGTCATCGCGCTCTTCTCCGCCTTCAACCTCGAGGTCAACCACACGCGCATCGCCGCTGGCCTGCCGGAGATGAGCCTGCAACTGACCAACCCGAACGTCATCGTCGGCCTGCTGCTGGGCTCCATCCTCCCGTTCCTGGTGGGCGCCTCCACGATGCTCGCCGTGGGCCGCGCGGCCGGTGCCATCGTCGAGGAGATTGGCCGTCAGTTCCGCGAGATTCCGGGGCTGATGGAGCTCAAGGCGGACCCGGACCCCAAGAAGATCGTCGACATCGCCACCAAGAGCGCCCTGCGCGAGATGATCTTCCCGGGCATCATCGCCGTCGCCGCCCCGCCCCTGGTGGGCTACCTGCTGGGCCCTGGCGCTCTGGCGGGTCTGCTGGCCGGCTCGCTCGTCGTCGGCGCCACGATGGCCCTCTACATGGCCAACGCGGGCGGCGCGTGGGACAACGCCAAGAAGTTCATCGAGAAGGGCAAGCTGCCGGGCCACGTGAAGGGCTCTGCGGTCCACAAGGCCGCCGTGGTCGGTGACATGGTCGGTGACCCGTTCAAGGACACCTCCGGTCCTGGCGTGGCCATCCTCATCAAGGTCATGAGCGTCGTGTCCCTGCTCGTGGCCTCGCTCATCGCGCTGCGCTAGTCGCACCGCTGTGGCGCCTCGGATACCGAGGCGCTGCACCACTCCCGGCAGCTCGCACCGCGCGGCCACATGAGCCGCGCGGTGCTCCGGAGCGCCGGAGGGAGGCCAGGGCAAGCCTGGCCACCTGGTGTCCCCACCGCGCCGGCACCGCGCCTCCTGGCAGCGGCCCGGACTTCTGGGGAGCTAACCGAACACCCTCACCCTTGCCTGCCCGGGAGTGCTCTGGGCAGCGGGCGGGCGCGCACTACACTCATGGTGTACCGCGACCGCCTGCGCGACAGGCCTCAGGTGCGGCAGCACCGGCCTCAGCGGCCTGACGTGCACGCGTTCGCACCCGTGCCCTCCGGGGAGAGGGAGGAGTGTCTCCGTTGTTCCGCTCTCAGAGAGGTGACCCATGGTCCTGGAGCTCTCCCAGCAGCAGATCCACGTCCTCCACGCGTGCCTGTCTGAAAGCATCGCGGAGTTGCGTGACGAGGTCCTTCACACCGACGAGCGCGACCTGCGCGAAGCACTGAAGCTCAGGCTCGACCACCTGCAAGGCATCCAGCGGCAGGTGGAAGCCTTGATGCAAGCCCAGGAAGGGGCATCTCCTGACTGAATGCCCCTTCCCAGTTGCTCGAGAATGCAGCCGAGCCCCGAGCAAGAGACAGCGGTGCTCCAGGTCGATGTCGCCGGCAGCGCAGCACCGGTCGCCAGGCTGACCTTGAGCACCGCGAAGGCGGACGTCGTCGCTCGCGGGCCAGGTTCAGCCGGTCACGGTCCCCACACCGGCCCGCTTGGGGTGACCGTCATCGCTTGCACCCCCGCACGCAGCGGCGCCGGAGTGGCCGCGCCGCTGGCGGCGTAGCCGAAGCTGCCGCCCGTGCTCTCAATCCCCTTCTCGAAGCGGACCACCGCGCTTCCGCGGGTTGGGTGACTCAACGTCACGCTGTACGCGGTCGTCGTCTCGTCGAGCGTGAGCTGCAGCGCCGCGCTGTCGGCCACATCCTTGGCCTGCACGACGTGAAGGAAGTGGCTCACCACCTGCCCGTGGGTCTCAATCTCTCCACGGAACTGGCCCACCGGGTACGGGTAGGTGCCATCGCCGCGCACCGGGCCGCGCTCGTCGACGATTCGCCGGACCGGATTGGCTGGAACCAGGGTGCTGACCCGCAGCTGCTGCCCGCCACTGTTCGCGGACCAGGTGTTGCCCGTGAGCACCGGGGGCTCCGGGAAATGAATCAAGAAGGTCTTGGCAACCGAGGCGTCATCCCGTGCGCTTTCGAGCCGGTCGAACACAATCAGGGTGTCGAGCGGACGCACGAACAAGGTCTCACGCACCACCCGTCCTGCGTGCGGGTTGCCGACCTCGGCCTCTCGGTGGGCCCACTCGGCGTTCAAGTCATACACGCCGGTGAGGTCGACCGCGGCGTAACTCGCCACTGACGACGACTCCAGGCGCAGCATTCGCGGCGCGTGGTGGTAGTAGCCGACCGTGCCCAGCCCCTCGAACAAGAGCGTGTTGTGCGCCACGGGTGACGCGCAGTCGACCGCCGCGCCACCGGCGTATCCGACGATGGAGTTGGCGTAGCCCACCGTCTCGCGGGTCAGGAACTCGCCCGCGCGCCACACCTGGAAGTTGCCGGAGTCGCGGTGCTCATGGCCCGCGTTGGCCGTCACACCGAACTGCAGGTTGACCAGGGTCGCATCGGGCGCCCACGCCGTCTTGGCGTACACCATGTCCAGTCCAGGTGCGTGGTAGTCGAGCGGCAACTCCGCGAGGTCACGAGACGGCACCGCCGCCAACGTGTCGCTGTAGACGTACCGGATGAGACGGTCGTCGATCGGATGGCCGGTGAGTTCCAGGAAGCGCTTGGCATAACCCGCGACGGGCTGGTCCGACCACTCCCCGATGAGCGGGGCGAAGTAGCTGCCCAGCGACGTCTGCGCGGTGTTGCTGGGATTCCACCGGTTCAGCCAGCGCTCGTCGTCATTGAATGGGAAGGTCTCGAACAGCTGGAACTGGCCCCTCCGGCTGGGCCCCGGCGTGGTCGAGTAGATGGACCAGAAGACCGACGCCATGAAGTAGTCGGTCTGGTTCCACATGTCGTGGCCATACAGGCCCAGCGTGGTGAACGGCACCGTCATGTAGCCGAACGTCCGGCGGCCATAGGTCGAGCCCTCGTGCGGCGCGCCGCCCGCCCCCGGCCCATCCAGATAGGGCCGCAGCGAGAAGGCCCAGCGTGATTTCATCGCGTACTGCAGGAGCTCGTTGGCGAACGGCTGGTTTTCATGCCAGCTGGCAATGGCCCACAGGAGCGCGTTGCGGAAGTACCCCGTGTAGTAGTTGTTGCCCTCCATGCCGATGCCGCCCCACGGATTACCGTTGAGCGCCTCGATGGCGAAGTTCCACCGGTTGATCAGGAGCGTGCGCTCCGCCGGAAGCAGGTGGGCGAAACACCAGTCGTAGGTGAGGATGACCGCCTCGCCGTACCAGCGGGCCGGATCACTCGACACCGTGTTCTCAGAGATGGGAATCTCGGTGCGCACCGCCCAGTCAATCGCGGCGCGGCACGACGCCGGGGTGCCGGTGAGCAGCGAGTGCATTGCCGCATCGATGGCCTGCTCGGGCGCTTGCACGTTCGCGACAGGCGTGTACGGGTGCTGCGCGAAATACGCCTGGGCCCGGGCCAGCCGGTCCGCCGTGAACCACACCCGAGGATGCGCCACCGGGATATCGAGCACCACGGGCGGCCCGTTGGCGATGGTCAACATGACTGGCACCGAGGTGGTCCGGTTGCCGGCGCGGTCCCGTGCCACCGCCGTCACCGGGAAGGTGCCGTCCCCCAGCAGGGTGGTGGAGACGTTGATCCAATAGGGATAGCTGAGGTCTTCGCGCCCGAAGTCCTGTCCGTTCACCTGCAACTGCACGCCAGCAACCCTCACATTGTCATGGGCGTCGACCCTGACTTGGAGGGTACCGCCCACCGTCACGCCGCTCTCGGGCGCGACGATTCGGACCTGAGGCGGCGTGACGTCGGGAGGTGGCGCGCTCACGTTGACGGATACCGGCGCGGAGACGGTGACATTGCCAGCGGCATCGCGAGCCACCGCGGTCAACTGCCTGAGCCCATAAGGCTGGAGCGCCTCGGTGTCGAGCGTCACCGACCAGGGTGCGGCCATGTCCGGCGCGCCGACCTGAACGCCGTCGAGTTCGACGTGGACCCGGGTGACGCCCACGTTGTCGCTCGCGCTCATCCGCACCGTGAAGGGACCGCTGACCGCCTCTCCCGCAACGGGCGCGGTCACCTGCACCTCGGGAGGCGTGGTGTCGACAACGGCGTTGGCGACGGTGACGCGGATCGGCGCCGAGGCGGTGAGGTTGCCAGCGGCGTCGCGCGCGTGCGCGGTCAACACATGGTTTCCATTGCGGAACATGCGGGTGTCGAGCTGCGTCGAGTCGAGGTTGCGGCCGTCGATGCGCAGCTGCACGCCGACCACGCCGACGTCGTCGCTCGCGTCCACGGCGATGCCGACCACGCCCTGCACCGTCGCGCCCGCCGCGGGCGCCGTGATTGCAACGGACGGAGGCGTGGTATCGCTGCGCGGCGCAGGCGCGGTGTACTCAATGGTGAGGAGCGGCCGACGCTCCGGCTGGGTGGCCAGGCTGGTGAAGACCTTGGCCACCTTCCCAATCCTCGAGTTCGCCAACATCACGCCCTGGTTCGTCGACGGGTCGTCGACCCACGACTGCACCACCGCCACGTCGAGTGGCACGTCGTGCACGCTCACCGTGCCCGGAAACGTGGAGACCTCGAACGACGAACCGGCGACGAGGTCCGTCCCCTGCCCGGCCGCCCCCAGCCGGTCCCACTCCAGCCCATCGTCGCGGAACTGCCATCCCAGTCCGTTGGCCCCCAGGTTCCAGGGCGCCTGCACGTATGCGCCTCGAATCGAGAAGTCGCCGGTGTAGGTCTCCACCGCGAAACGCAGCGTCGCGCTCTCAACCACCGCCCCAGCCGGCACGCCCGTCTGCGGGAAGCGCAACAAGGCCTGAACCTCATAGTCCTCGGTCTGGAACACCCCGAGCAGCGCCTGATTGCGATGCGCCGCGCCGTTCTGCGTCATGCCTTGGCTGGTGATGGCCACCGCCTCTGACACAGTCACCGGCGAGGTCACAGCCCGCAGCGCGGCCCCCGTGCCGGCTTCCGGCGCGCCATCCTTCGTGCATCCCGTGAGCAAGAGCGCGCCAAGCACCGCTGCCCATACCCCAGCCATACTGCTTATTCCTGAGTTCATTGTCTGACAGCTATTAGCGCACCGGTGACGGGAAGTCCAAAGGGGCGTCTGCGTTTGCGCTGCCAGCCCCGCTGCGCTGGGGCAAGACATCTCTGCGAAAGCCCTCATGGCGCCGGTGAATCGAGCGCTTTCAACGGTGAGCGCCGGGAGCGCGAGTTGCCGCGCCTTCCTCGTGGCGTCTCTCCGACGTACCGCCGGAACACGCGGCGGAACGCAGCGGTGTCGGCATACCCCACCCGGGCAGCGACATCTTCGACCGACGCATGAGTCGTCTCGAGCAGGTGGGAGGCGTGAGCCACGCGCACCCGCTGCACGAACTCGAGCGGCGTCATGCCAAGCCCGGCCTGCACCCGCCGCGCGAGCGTGCGCGAGGAGGTGGCAGCGGCACGGGCGAGTTCATCGAGCGTCAGTTGCCGGCTCAGATTCGCGGCGACGAATTGCTCCACGGCGCGCAGCGCCGGGTCCGAGACGCGGAGGTGCTCCATCACCATGTACCTGGCCTGTGAAACACGCTCGTCGAGCACGAGGTAGCGGGCCACCAGGTGCGCGAGCGATGGACTCGCGACCCGCGCGACGATGGCCAGCACCAGGTCCGCATGCGCGAAGGCCGAGCCCGCGGTGAGGACGCCGTCGCTCTCGACAACCATCCGGTCCGGCTGGAGGGCGACCTCGGGGAAGCGACGCACGAACGAGGGGACGAGCCACCAGGTCGTCGTCGCGCTCCGCCCCGCGAGGAGGCCGGACGCCGCGAGGACGAAGGTCGCGGAGCACGAGGCCGCGACCATGGCGCCTTTCGCCGCCGCGCGCGCGAGCAACGTGATGCCACGCGCCGCATCGGCCCGCGAGAGCAGCTTTTCGATGGCGCGCTCGCTCGCTGCGGAGAGCCCAGGGACCAGCAACACGTCTCCAGCCTTCACACCTCGGAGGCTCAGCGCGCCGTCCATGGAGACGGTGCGTCCCGTGCCCGAGCGGACCGGCTGACCGTCGAGCGACACCACCCGCTGACGCAAGACCTGGGCACCCCGGGGAACCGAGGCGAGCCCTGCCGCGACGAGTCGTGCGGCCGTGTCGACCACATCGAGCCCCACGCCCAGCGAGCCCTCTGCCACGCCATCGAACACCACATGCGTAATCACGGTGGCAAGAATAGCCCGTTCATTGTCAATCTCGCCACTGGCCGCGGAGGATGGACTTCCCCCATCGTCCAGGCATGAGCCCATCCACACCTGACCCCACGGCCGACGACCCTCTCGATGACTTCGCCCGGCGGCCCATCACCCTCAACGCCGCCATGCGAACGGTCTACGTCGCCGGCCACGGCCCCGCCGTCATCGTCATGGCCGAGATGCCAGGCATCAGCCCGCACGTCGCCCGCTTCGCGCGTTGGGTCCGCGACGCAGGCTTCACTGTCTACATGCCTTCGCTCTTCGGCAGAGACGGTGCCTACCCTCGCGCGGAGGAGGGGCGCGCCATCCTGCAACGCGCCTGCGTGAGCGCGGAGTTCCGAGCGTTCGCGGCGAATGAGTCGAGCCCCGTGACGCAGTGGCTGCGTGCCCTGGCCCGCCTCGCACATGAGGAGTGTGGCGGTCCGGGGGTCGGCGCGATTGGGATGTGCTTCACGGGGAACTTCGCGCTCTCGATGATGCTCGAACACGCGATGCTCGCTCCTGTCATGTGTCAGCCGTCGCTGCCCCTGAGCGACACCGGCGCGATTCAACTGGCACCTGACGAGCTTGCCGCCGTGAAGGAGCGCCTCGAACGTGACGACCTGACGGTGCTCGCCTATCGGTTCGAGGGAGACCGATTCTGCACGGCGCAGCGCTTCCAGGCATATACGGCCGCGCTCGGAAAGCGCTTCGTTCCTAGAGTACTGCCTGCGTCCGCCGCGAACCCGACGCCGCCCCCCTTCTTCGCGGAAGTCGTCGGGTGCGCCCACAGCGTCGTGACTGCCCATCTCATCGACGCGGAGGGAGAGCCCACTCGCGCGGCGCGAGACGAAATCCTCGCCTTCTTCGCTCAGCGGTTGGGACGCGAGGGAGCACAAAGCACGACGTGATGCGCCACTCGCCCCCGAGAACAGCCAGCAGGGAGCCCACTTCCGTTTCCCTTTTCTGAAGGGCGCGAAGCGAGAGCCCCACCGCGCCGGACCGCCGGGCCAGCTTCTTCAAGCGCGCCACCTCCGCTGAGTGAATGGCCGCGAGCCCGGCCCGGGCGACTTCACTCGGCTCCGCGTCCACAGCCCGCCTGAGTGCCTGCACCTGGCACTCAGACTCGGGCTTGGAGCAGATAGGCCCGCGAAAGCAGTGGCCCAGGTGGCTCCGGAGCGAGCCCTGGGGAGCGGCACCATTCCTCGCGAAGACGGCGACAAGAGGCATCTGCATCACGCCAGCTCAGGGGAGAGCAGCGCCGGCGCCCGGCCGCGTCGCAAGAAGCGCCGTGGCCAGTTCCGCAAGGGCCCCCGATTGCGTCGCAGAGAGTCGCACCGCGGGCCGCGCGCGCTGCACCATCGAGAGCGCGGTCGACGCATCCAACGCATCACCTCGGGCAATGAGGAGCGCGGCCGCAATCATCCCGGTGCGTCCGTGCCCTTGCGCACAGTGGATGTAGAGCGCCCCAGGTCCGACAGCCAGCTCACGCAGGACAGGGGTCACTCTCGCTACGGGCAGAATCGAAGCATCAAGGATGGGCAGGGCGACATACCGGCCCGCGCGACGAATTCCCTCCGGTTCGACGAACTCAGACGTCAGATCGAGCACGGTCACGATGCCGTCGGGAAGCTCTCCCGCCAGCAAGCGTCTGCCAATGAAAACGCCTGGCACCACTTCGTCGAACGCACGCTCTCGCGACAGCCATCGAGCCAAATGCCAGGCGCCCCAGGTCAGCAAGAGATAAGGCAGGAGCAGGATGACTGCCCAGGGCTGCATCCGCCCGTCCACACGCTTGCCGAAAGCGTGTTCGCCCAGTCCAGCGTAGGCGAGTGCCACCAGGATGAAGCTCACCCCAGGCCACAACAGAAGCCACGCGACGCCGCCCAGTCGCAGGGCCAGGAAGGCAATCAACACGGCAGCCATGGCGAAAACGAAGGCGTACTTCATGCGCGGCACAGCGTAGCCGGAACCGTGGGCGGCTACACGCCCATCCTGGAAGGGCTAATCACACGCGACCTCTCGGGACTGGTGGCCCCAGGTGCGTGAAGGCCGCCGCGCCCGCTAGAGAGTTCCCTGGGAAGCACCCAGCCCGCTCACGTGCTTGCGGACCATCAGACTCAAGGGCACGGCCACCAGGGCGATGACAGTCGCCACCAGGTACACGTGGTTGATGCCCGTCACGAATGAGAGCAGCTCGATGTCACGACGCTCTGTCATCCCCTCCCGCGCGAGCACCTGCGCCTCCCGGGCCGCGAAGGTGGAGAGGAGCGACGTGAAGATGGCAATCGAGAAGGCCCCGAACACGTTTCGCAGCCAGTTGCTGATGGACGAGGCGTGGCCACTCAGCTCCCGGGAGAGCTGCTCCATGCCCGCGTTGCTGGCCGGCATGATGGAGAGCGAGATGCCCACGTTCCGGACCAGCATCCACATCAGCACGTAGGTGTGGGAGACGTCCGGCGTCACGCGGCTCAAGGCATACGTGCCGCCCGCAATCAACAGGACGCCCGCCGTCATGAGCGTGCTCGGCCCGAGCTTGCCGTACATCCGTCCGACCAGGGGCATCAGGAGCGCCATGGCCAAGGAGGCCGGGAGAAGAATCAACCCGGTCTTCAGCGGCGTCACGCCCTGGATTTCCTGGAGGAACAACGGGATGAGGAACGCGCCCGAATAGAGGCTGATGGTGATGATGCTCGAGATGAGCAACGTCACCACGTAGCGGCCGTTGGCCAGCACCCGCAGGTCAAGCAGCGGCGCATGCGTCCTCAGCTGGCGGACGACGAAGTAGACGAGAGACACCGTCCCCAGCGCGGCCAGCGACACGGTCTTCGCATCCGTCCATCCCCAGGCCCGTCCCTGACTCAAGGCGATCAGCAGCGCCAGCGTTCCGGTGATGACGGTGAGCAGCCCGGGGAAATCGAACGCCTTCGGGACCTCCAGGCGGTAGTAGGGAACGGTCCGCACCGCCATCGCCACGGCGGCGAGGCCCAACGGCACGTTCATGAAGAACAACCACCGCCAATTGCCCAGCGTCATCAGCCAGCCCGCCAGCGTGGGCCCGAAGGCGGGAGCGAGCATCGAGGACAAGGTCCAGAGGCTCGCGGCCAGCGCCTGCCGTTCACGCGGCAGCAGCTGGTAGATGAGCGTCATCGTCACCGGCATGATGGCGCCACAGAACGCGCCCTGGACAAACCGGAAGGCCACCAGCGAGCGCGTGTCCCAGGCCACCCCACACAGCACGGAGGCCACGAGGAAACCCACCAGGCTGGCCACGTACACCCACTTGAAGCTGAAGCGTCCACCCAGATAGCCGGTGAGCGGGGCGCTCGTTCCCATGGCGAGCATGAAGCCCGTCAGGGTCCACTGCACGGAGGACAGCTCCGCCCCGAAGTGCCGCTGGAGTTCGGGAATGGCGATGGTGATCGTGCTGGAGCTCAGCACCGACATGAACGACCCGACAAACAGGGTGAACATGAACGGCCAGAAGCGCTGAACTGTCGGCTCGTCGGCGGAGTGCATGGGCGGCGGCAGGCGCTGGAGCGCGAGACCGAAGCCACTCATGAATCACGGCTGACGCCGAGGGTCCAGCCGGAAGGGACCCGCCGCAGCCGCCGGCCCTCGGCTGCGCTCTGCTCAGACGTCTACCTGGACCACCCCGGCCCCACCGACATCTCGTAGTCGAGGCGAACCACTTCATTGACGCCAACCGAGAAGTCTGTGCACCGCCCGAACGTCGTGCAGATTCGATAGTCCCCCATGACCAGCGAGGCTTCATAGAAGCCGTCCTCGTTCGATGTCACGGAAACCACGTCCGCGTCATGGGGCAGGGACTTGACCCGCAAGGTCATCGACCGCGGCTCGCGCTCACACTCAGAAGGACACACGTCATTGACATAGGAGGTCATCCCATAGACTCCCTGCGATATCGTCACGGCCTCCGCAGGGTCGACATCACCGCAGGCCACGCTGCTCAAGGTCATGACGGCGAGCGACGCCAAGCATCCTCGGGAGATCATTTTCATCAGAACAGACTATGCCGCAGCCCCTCAAATGTCACTTCACGGCCTCCTGAAGAACGACACCTGTTGGAAGCGCAGGCCGGCAAGAATCTGTTCCACCCGCGCGTCCGACAGCGCCCCGATTCGCTCTCCCAGACGCACCTTGTCGACCGAGGACACCTGCGACACGACGACGACGCTCTGCTTGGGGAGGTTTCCCTCTCCCACTTCGAGCAGCACGTTCCCCGGCTCGCTGGCCCGGTGCAGGTTCGACGTCAGCGCACACACGACCACCGTCGTGATACGTGAGTGATTGAAGACGTCGTCCTGGACCACCACGTGGGGGTGCGAATAGCTGGGGACCGGGCCTCGTGAGTCGTCGGGCTCCACCCAGAACACATCACCGCGGTTGATTCGCTCGGGGGGCATGCCCTCGGGGTCTCCTGTGCCTGCCTCCGGCCTGGCGGCCCGGCCTTCTTAGCACTTCTGCGTCAGGGCCCCGAGGGGTGGACGGAGAGACCGAGAACAACGACAACGCCGACCGGGCCAGGCACGTGAAGCGGTGTAGGGTTGGCCCAAACGACCCGAGACGCGAATGCCCCACACCTCTCCGTCCCTCGAATCGCTGACCGAACTCTCCACCCTTGAGGGGCTCCTGGCGGAGCGTGGCCTGGATGCGCTCCTGGCCACCGTCGACGAGGTGCTCGCCGGGACGCCCCCGGACACACGCATCCTCAAGAGCGAAAGCCTGCCGGTCGGCCCCAGGACCTTGCAGGTGCTCCGGCGCGCGCTCGCGCTCGACGCGGCGTTTCTCCGGGCGCACCCCGAGACGCTCTTCCAATGCCTCTACAACCGCCTGCGCTGGTTCGACGCCCCAGACACGGCTGCGCACTTCGCGCCCACGGACGCGGGGCCCTGGAGCCACGCGGAAGCGCACCTGTGGAAGCTTGCGGAGCACTGGCGGGGACAGTGGACCGCGCGGGAGGGCGCGTCCTGGGTCGAATCCCTGCGGCCCCTGCCCGGGGCGCTGGAAGGCAATGACCAGGTCCTGCGGCACGGCGCCCAGGTGCTGTGCGCGGCCTTCAGTCCTTCGGGCGCCTGGCTCGCCACGGGCTCTTGGGAGGACGGGCGAAACGTCCGCATCTGGGACGTGGCCACCGGGACACTCATCCACCAACTGGCGGGGCACGAGGGCGAGGTGCGCAGTGTCGCGTGGAGCCCGGACGGGACGCGGCTGGCGTCCGGCTCACGCGACCACGACGCGCGCATCTGGGACGTCGAGACGGGCGCGCTTCTCCACGCCATGACACGCCAGGAGGGCCAGGTGACGTCGGTGGCATTCAGCCCGGACGGCCGCTGGCTCGCCGCGGCGAACCTCGGGTGGCGGGTGCGGCTGTTCGACGTGGCCTCGGGCCGGGAGGTGCGCACGCTCGAAGGGCACGAGCAGTCCGTTTTGACGGTCGCCTTCCACCCCTCCGGCCGGTGGCTGGCGTCAGGCGCGTCGGACGACACGGTGCGCATCTGGGACCTGGAGACAGGCACGCAGACCGCTCGTATCCGCAGCACCACCTCCGTCTCGTCCGTGGCCTTCAGCCCGGATGGCGGCTGGCTCGTGCTGACCTCCATGGACGGGCTCATCCAGGTGGAGACGGCAGGCTGGACGCGCGTGCCCGGAGCGCTGGGCCAGGGCCCCTATTCCCAGATCGCCTGGCTCGAAGGCGCACGACTGGGCGCCCTCGCCTTCAACCGGGTGGAGCTGCTCGACGCGAGAAACGGAGAGGTGCTTCGGGTGCATCCCTACCCTTCCGACGGCCGTGAGCGCGGCGCCGCCTTCCTTCCGTCCGGCAAGCGTTTCGCGCTGACCGCGGCGAATGGGCGCACACATGTCAGCGACCTGGATGCGGACCCCAGCCCTACCCTGCTGGCCGAACAGGACCGCGTCATGAACATGTGGGGACATGCCGAAGGGGCATGGGGCATTACACGCCTGCACTCGGAAACGCGCATCATCGATTCACGGGGGCAGGCCACGGCACTGCCTCCCGGCAGTCCGGCGGCATACGCGCAGACCTGGAAGGTCAGTCCCGACGGCGCATGGCTGGCCCAACCCGAGCTGTCCTCACACGAGCGGCGCTACCGGCTGGGCATCCTGCTGCTCGACGCGCGGAGCCTCGCCCCCGTACGCACCCTGTTGGCGCCGCCTGGCGAACAGGCCGCGAAGGCCCAGACGCTCCTCGTCGACAAACTTCCGATGGCCTTCTCTCCCGACGGGAAGCTGCTGGCGGCCGCCATCGAAGAGGGCGCAGTCCACCTCTGGCGCGTGGCGGACGGCACCTTGCTACACAGGCTGCGCGGACCTGGAGGTCCCATCACCTGGGTGGACTTCACGCCGGATGGCACCTGTGTCGTGTCGGGACATGCGGCCAGCGAACGCGTGTACGCCCACGAGGTCCGGGGCGGTAAGGTCATCGTCAACACCGAAGCGGCGTTCGAGCCCTCCCCCGCCTATGCGGCGGCGGCCAGCGCGCCCGTCATCGCCGTGGGCCGAGCGTCGGGGGAACTCGCGCTCATCACGCTCCCCACCGGCACCCAGCAGGTCCTGACAGTGAGCCAGGAGCCCGTCATCGGCCTGGGCCTCTCCGCGGACGGAACGCGCGTGGCGGCCTGCAGCCTGGATGAGTGCGTGCGGGTCTTCGATGTGCGGACAGGCGCACGCCTGCATGAGCTTCCCCACCCGTCCCTGCCCTTCTCCATCGCGCTGAGCAGCGAGGTGCTCGTCACCCTGGCCGATGACATGCACACGCGCGTCTTCGACCTCGCCACGGGCGAACTGCGCACGGAGCTCGCTGGAAGTGTCACCACGGATGACTTCGTGTCCCAGCGCTACTGGGAGACGCTGGGCGAAGGCCCGGTCACCTTCCACATGCAACGAGACACCACGCCCCGGGCCCGCTTCCAGGATGCGATGGAAGAGACTCTCATCCTGAAGGACGGGCTCGTCCTGGGACGGGGCCGCACCGAGCGGGACTTCTTGTACGTCCTGAAGCTCCACATGCCCTGAGCATCAGGAACCAGCGGAAGCCTCTCTCCCCGCTCTGCTGAGCCAGAGAGAGGCCCCGCGACCTACGTGCTAGCAGTCCTTCCAATCCGCACCCGCATAGCCCAGCCCCCGCTTCGCGCACTGGTACTTTCCGTGGTTGCGGCAGTTGCCATACACGACATTGGGATAGGGACCTCTCCAGACGTTATCGGAGCACCGGATGAAGCAGCAGGCCTTGAGGGCGCTGACCGTTCCATCCTCGGTGCTGGGGTCCTCCTGTTCCAGGTACTGCTCTGGAATGGCGATGGACTCCTGCGACTCCTGCGACTCCTCGGGCAGCGGGCCACCACACCCCACGGATAACAGCGCCCCCATCCACAGCGGCAACATGCTCTTCATTTGATTTCTCATGATTTCAGCCCTCACGTGTCCTTGCACATCCCCAATGGCTAGCAGCTCCGCCAGGCGTGCCCTTGATAGGTGAGCTTCTTCTGCGGGCAGTAGTACCTGCCGTACTTCGCGCACAGGTCGTACTTGATGGAGGGAAAGGGCCCGTACCAGGTCCCGCTGCACTTGACGTTGCAACAGATGGCGGCACTCTCGACTTCGCCCTCACCGAGATACTCAGCGGGAATCCCTGGCGGGGAGGATTCCTCCTCGACCGGTTCGCCCGGCTGCGTTGCCTCTCCGTCGGCGGGGCCGCATCCCACCAACAGCACCACGCCAGCAATCCACGCGAACCAACGTCCATGGCCATTCTTCATGGAATCCTCCCAGGCTCAATCCAGACAAGAAGGCCGCGAGCCACCGGCCTCCTGTCTATTGGACCGAATCGAGGTTCCAGACGTTCCCGCCCCGCCCCTGCGTCATTCCAAACCAAACAAGACAGACAAGCTCCGTGCAGAAGCCTCCAGTCCGCTGCGACTTCCCGACTGGAGCATGAAATGACATCAGCCCCTCTCAAAGCCTCAATCTATGACGCGGCGGCATTCCGGATTCCCTCCACCCAAGAATGCGGGATGGCGCGGACGTGGGCCAAGGGGCGCACCTTCCCCCGCCCCCCAATCCCCCTCCGAAGACGCGCGTTTCCAGGGGCATGCAATAGCCCCACCGGCGCGTTGACGACGGACGAGGGAGCGAACCCGGCCCCCAGACCATGGCGCTCCAAGAAGGGAGATTCAGGGTCTTCAGCCGGACGGACGCGCTGGTCGAGCCCTGGATGGCATGGAGGAAGTGAGTCGAGACGCTGGTGGTGCGCTGCTGCATCACCACGCACAGCATCCCCTCCGCACCGATGACAGGCTCACCATTGAGGATGGAGGTGCCGACGTCGGGCTGTTGGATGCTCCAGGCATTGGCCGCCGTGCGGGCCGCCACGCGGAAGCGCCCTGTCTGACCGTTGGCGAAGACGACGACAGGCGGCTGGCCTTGCGCCGGGCTGAGCGCGATGCCCCGGCCCGAGGCATCGAAAACCAGTTCGCCGCGCGGCCACCACGTTGGCAACAGCCCACTTTTTCATCGGTGAATTCCTCGTCGAGCGCCGTCGAGCACCGCTCGCCAGACCTTGGGGGTGTCCCCGCTTGCGCCCGCCCTTCACCCCAGGCATCATTTCAGTGAACAGGCTCACCGAAACAATGGGGGAGGCCATGGCGACGCGGAACAAGGCCGGAGCGACGGGCGGGCCCAAGCGGGGACGCCCCCGAGGCCGGACGGAGCAGGGCCACGAGACGCGCCAACGGCTGTATGCGACCGCGCTGGGGTTCATCTCTACGCGGGGCTACGAGGCCACCCATCTGCGGGACATCGCCAAGAAGGCGGGGGTGAGCGTTGGCCTGCTGTACCGGTACTTTCCCAGCAAGCGCGCCATCGTTCTGGCGCTGTACGACGAGTTGTCCTCGGCGTATGCGGCGCGCGCCGAGGCGCTGCCCACCGGCTCCTGGCGGGAGCGCTTCCTGTTCGCGCTCCGGGCCAGCCTTGGCGTGCTCGGGCCGCACCACGAGGTGCTCAAGGCGCTGATTCCCGTGCTCGTGGGCGGAGAAGAGGACGGCCTGTTCGCGCCGCAGACGGCGTTCTCCCGGCAGCGGGTCCAGGCCGTCTTTGAAGACGCCGTCGCGGGCGCCACGGACGTCCCGAGCAACGCCACGGTGGCCCATGCACTGGGCCGGTTGCTCTACGTCGCGCATCTGGCCGTGGTGCTGTGGTGGCTGCTCGACAAGAGCCCACGTCAGCGCGCCACCGAGGGCCTGGTATCGATGCTGGTGCGCCTGCTGCCCCCTGCGGCGCTCCTGCTCCGGCTGCCCGGTGCCGGAAGCATGGTCCTGGGCGCGGACACCCTCTGCCGGCAGGCGCTCTTTGGCGAGCCGGCGCGTGCCCAGGCGGGAGAGGCGACGCGATGAATACCGCGGCGCTGGGACATCCCGAGGTCTCCCTGAACGGGAAAGGCGCAGGAGTGCCGCGCGCGAGCACCGCATCCCTGGTGCCTCCCAAGGTGGGCCGCTTGCGCTTCGATGCGGCGCGAACGCTGTGGCTCTGGGGCATGCTCATCCCCGGTGTCACCGTGGGGTTCGCGGCGGCGACGCCCACCACGGTGGCGGTGTCGCTCCTGCTCACCTTCGCGACGCTCTGCCTGGGACACTCGGCGGGCCTGCATCGCGGCGTCATCCACCGCACCTACGAGGCGGGACCTCTCACACGCGGCGTGCTCGCGTACCTGTTCGTGCTGAGCGGGCTCGGCGGCCCCCTGTCGTGGGCACGCCTGCACGCGGTGCGCGACTACTGGCAGAACCGCCCCGACTGTCCGCCCTACTTCGCCTATGAGCACTCGATGGCCCGCGACTTCGGCTGGAACCTGCACCTGCGCTTCGAGCCCGCGGATGACCGGGCCCTGGCACGGCTTCCTCCAGACGTATTGACGGACCGGTGGCTGTGCTTCCTCGAGCGCACGTGGCCGCTCCACGTGCTCGGGCTGGCGGGGGTGGTGCTCGCGGTGCTGGGCTCCGAGGCCGTGGCCCTCTGCGTTTGCGCCCGCACGGCCGCCGGCATCCTCGGACACTGGGCCGTGGGCTACGCGGCCCATGTCTGGGGAGAGCGGCGCTACGCCCTGCCGGGCGCGGCGGAGAGCGGTACGAACATCTGGGTGCTTGGCGTGCTGTCGTTCGGCGAGGGCTTCCACAACAACCACCACGCCTTCCCAGGCTCCGCGCGAATGGGCCAGAAGGCGCACGAGTTGGACCTGGGGTGGTGGGTCATCCGAGGGCTTCGTCGGCTGGGGCTCGTGCGTGATGTACGCACTTGAGCGAAGCGCCGGGCTACTTCACGCTCAGCACGGCGGATTGAACCGAGGAACACGGCGAGGCTTCCGGGCGCTGCATGGAAGCCCCCGCGTCAGGTGGCCCTCGACACCGGAGCGCTCACTGCGAGGTCGCTTCCATCCACTGGACCACGACCTGGCACAGCGCCTTCTTCTTCGCCTTCACCTCCGCCAGGTCGCGAAGCGTGACGATGGCGCGGTCCGGGGCGGCCCACTGCAGCAGGCCACTGGCGTCCTCGAAGGAGAAGCCTTGCGTCGCCTTCACCTTCGCGCCCCGGTGGAAGATGAGCTGAACGCAATCCTTGGGCTTCAGCTTGAATGTCACCCGGTCATCACCATTGAAGCAGAAGCTTGGCGCGTTCCACTTGATGCGCTCCGCGATGCCCGGATGCGCGGCCAGGATGGCG
This sequence comes from Myxococcus sp. CA023, assembly GCF_010998615.1. Lineage (GTDB taxonomy): Bacteria > Myxococcota > Myxococcia > Myxococcales > Myxococcaceae > Myxococcus. Next base: position 72,488 of record NZ_JAAEAH010000039.1, read on the forward strand.
GTGCGCAGGCTTTCGACTTCGTCCTTCCGGGCATGTTCGAGCTCCTGCATGAATCGTTCGACTTCTTCGGACCGGTTCGACACGCGCGTCGCCTCTCTCCAGCACCATGACATTTCGAGCGGGCTGGTGGACGCGGCATAACCCGGCCCATGCGCGAAGTCAGCAGCCAGCACTTGGTGCAGCAACTCCGCGACCTCGGCGTGCGGGAGGACTGCGACCTCGTGGTGCACACGTCCTTCCAAGGATGCAGGGCGAGTCAGGGGTCTGGTGTATGGAGCCTCGTCCCCCGTCGTACCCCCAGGAGGAATCATCGATGCGTCGTCTTGTTCCAGCCCTTCTCTCCGCGAGCCTGATGGTCGGATGTGGTCCCACCGGCTCCGAGTCCGAGCCGTCTTCTTCGTCCACGGAGCACCAGGACGCGCCGCTCACCACCACGGACGTGGACGTGGCCCCCGAGTGTCAGGGCCTGCTCACCTTCGTCAACACGGCCTCTCTGTCCACGCTGGACGCATACCTCCCCAGTGACGTCGCCCAGAACCTCGTCGGCTACCGCGCGACGGCGCCCTTCTCCACGTTGGCGGAGGTGTCCGAGGTCCGGGGTGTCGGTCCGGTGCGCCTGACTCAAATCGAGGGTGGCGCCCGCGCGCTGGGCTACATCACCAGCACCTGCGCCGGCATCCTGGACGAGCTCGCGCTCTCCACCGATGACGCCGCGGCCTTGGTCAACCTGGTGAACACCATCGACAGCAGCGCGTTGTACGCCGTCCTGCCGTACGCGTGGAACGGCGCGACGAACCTCCTCAACCTGCGGCCCTTCGCGTCGGCGCAGGCCATCTCCGAGGTGACTGGCATCGGCGCGGTCAGCCTGCGCAACCTCCGCAACGCGGCCACGCAAGGCTACGCCCTGACGGCGCTCATCGCCGCGGTGAACGCGCAGGAGGAGAGCCTGTGGACCTCCCGACTGAGCCAGAACTTCAACGTGGAGGACGTGATTGCCGGCGCCCACGGCAACGACCAGTTCAAGAGCGCGCAGTGCTTCGGCATCGACCCCAGCCTCTTCCCCAACGAGCACTGGGAGGTCCGTTCGCAGCTGGCCACGGGCACCGAGGTCGTCAACCAGGTCGCCAGCACGGTCGACTACGCGGACCGCAACGAGCCGCTGCCGGACGCGCTCATCACCGACGGCCTGGCGGAGCTCCAGGCGAGCACCGCCGGTGGCACGTTCAAGGGGTGCTACATCAGCTACGGCAAGGGCCCCTGGGCCGGCATCCAGGTCACCTTCTTCATCGACACGGTGACGGGCTACCGCGTGCTGACGGAGCAGCACTGGGTGGAGTAAGCCAGCTCTTCGCCGCGCGTGGGGTGAAGACCATCACCTGCTTCGCGCCGAAGCACGCCTTGGTCGCACTGGAGTTGCGAATCCACATCAGCGCGCCATGGCGGGTCACCACGTCGAGCAGGTTCGACTCCGTGGTCGTCTAGGCCCCAGGAACGCGAAGCCCCCTGTCACCCACGAGTGACAGGGGGCCTCTCAAGCGGAGAGCTGGCGCGGGATTACGGCACCGTGGCCGTCACGGACACGCCCGTGTAGGACGAATAGGCGCGCACGGACACGTACCAGGTGCCCGCCTGGGGGTTGGTGATGTTGCAGGTCTCCTCGTTGCCGGACTGGTAGGGCCGGCAGTTGTAGGAGCCGGTGGTGGGCTGCGAACCGCTGCGCACATAGAGGTCCGCGTCACCCGTACCGCCCGTCTGCACCACCGTGAGCGACGTGGTGCCGGTGGGGACGTCGATGGTGAAGTGATTCCAGGTGCTGGAGGAGCCAGACAGGTTCGTCTGGGAGAGCAGCGTGGTGCCCGTCGGAGGCGGCGTCCCACTGAGCTTGGAGTCGATCCAGCTCTCGAAGTGCGACACGCGCGCGTACATGCCCGGGTAGCGCGCGTCGGCGCAGCCGTAGCCCCAGCTCACGACGCCCGCGAGCTTGCGGGTGCCGTTGTGATTGACAGTGAGCGGACCACCGCTGTCGCCCTGGCACGAGTCCTTGCCCGGCGCCTTGGCGCCAATCTGATCCGGGCCAATGTACTCGTTGGGGTAGCTTTGCTGCGCCTCCGTGTTCGAAATCAGGTTGACGTCCACCGTGCGCAGGGTGGCGGACCCCGAACCACCGGAGGAGGTCGCGCCCCAGCCCGTCACGCGCGCGACCACGGTCGGGTCGGTGGCGCCGCTCGCGGCATCCGCCGCCGAGACGCGGGGAATGGCCGCGACGGTGGTGCCATTGAGGTCCAGCGACGTGGCCAGACGGAGCAGGGCAACGTCGTTGCCGGCGGCGCCGTAGTCTTCATGAATGATGGTCTGCGCCACGTTGCGCGTCTGGCCCGAGCTCGTGCTCGTGCTCGAGGTGGAGCCCGCCACGATGCTGCGGACGGCGTAGCCATCCACACAGTGCGCCGCGGTCAGAATCCAATCCTTGTTGAGGATGGAACCACCGCACCAGTGGCCGCCGTACCGCAGGGACACCTGCCACGGATTCGCATTGATGGTCGTGGTGGTGCCACCGACGATGTCCTGCTCGATGGTCGCCGGCGCCACCGACTCCGCCTGCTCCTCGACCATCTCCGGACCGCAACCGACCAGCAACGACATCGCGCCAACCGTCGACCACCGCCGCATGACCTTCACTGACATCATGGAGACCTCGGGTATCTGGGGAAGACGTGAAGCTGAAAACTTGGACTAGTCGCTTCACGGAGCAAAAACCGTAACACACGATCTTCCCCATCTACCAGCCCCCGCCCCGGTTGAAGCGCTACCGCTTTCGGAGGCCCTCACGCTTTGTGACATGCCTGTTTCATTACATCTCCGCCACACTTGAAATGGGACGGTGCGTTGATGACTTGTCATTGGAGCCGCGGGCCGAAGTGACGACGGCGACATGAAGCAGCCCGGCGGTGTGATGCGACACACCACCGGGTCTGTCACACCCCTGACTATGGACGGCCTTCCTGCCGCGTGTTGCTGCTCGCGGTGGCCGCGGACGAAGGGGCGCGTGGCAGCTTCGGCGGAGGCGGCTTGGCGAGGCTGTCCAGGAAGGGCATGAGGTTTTCGGCGGCTTGCAGGATGTCGCGCTCGAAGTCCGTCACCCCCTGCGGTGAGACATCCAGTCTCAGCAGCCTGTCTTGCGTCTCCGTATGCCCCTCCCAGCTCACCTGGGCCACGGGCCCGGGCGTGCCCGTGCGCGCGAACTGGACCAGAGAATCCACCAGGTGACGCATGAACGTCCGGTCCTCCTCCGTGAACAACTCTCCGGCGGGTGGCACGTCCGCGGCCGTCTCCAGGAAGTAGGGCACCTCGCCCCCATGAGGCACACCCAGACGCTGCCGGGGGGCGAGCAGCTTCGCGCGGTACTCGAAGTAGTAGCGCCACGCCGCGGCGCCTCGCTCCGCGTGGCGGGTGGCCAGCAAGCGGGGCATGACCGTGAAGACGAAGTCGCGGCACATCCGCCGGCCAATCTCCCGGTCATCGTCCACGTCGGGGTAGAGCTGGCGAATGGACTCGGCGAAGGCGCCCAGGCGTTCAAGGATGGTGGCGGGGTCGATTCCGAACGAGGACACCACGCTGGAGTCGTCACTCGTGCTGCCGAGGATGAGCGGCAGGGAGAGTTGCTCTCCACGCGCGAAGGTCTCGCGGACGGGCTCGGGAAGGACGGAGTCTCCGTAGATGGGACTGGGCGCGTTCGCGGTGTCCGCGGGGAGCATCCAGAACTTCTCCGGCGCCAGCTCGCGCAGGTCCTTCATGGTGGCCAGCAGCCGGTCCAGCCCGTTCCTCCACGCGAAGGCCATGCCGGCCAGCCGCGCATCCGCCAGGGGCTTCTCCTGGAGCACGTACGCGCTCATGGCCACGCCCCGGCGGAAGAGGTTCTTCTCCCGCACCTGCGGCGACGTGAAGAGCGACAGGACGCTCTTGGCGCCCGCCGACTGTCCCATCACGGTGACATTGCCGGGGTCGCCGCCGAACCGCGCGATGTTGTCGCGCACCCATTCCAGCGCCAGCATCTGGTCCAGCAGGCCGAAGTTCGCTGGCCCACCCGGATTCTCCTTCTCCAGCGCCGGATGCATGAAGAAGCCCAGGTGCCCCAGGCGGTAGTTGAAGGTCACCAGCACCACGTCGCGCGACGCCAGATGAATCCCTTCATAGGGCGGCAGGCGGCCCGAGCCGATGACGAAGGCGCCGCCGTGAATCCAGAACACCACGGGCAGCTTCGCGCCCGCCTCCAGCTTGGGCGTCCACACATTGAGGAAGAGACAATCCTCGTGCATCTCACCGGGGTCGCCGCCGCCAGCCTCGATGCAGGCCTGACGGGACTGGTGCGCGGAGAAGCCGAAGTTGAAGGCCTCGTGGACACCGGGCCATGGAGTGGCGCGCTCGGGCGCCTTCCAGCGCAGCGCTCCCGTGGGAGGCTTCGCGTAGGGGATGCCCCTGAAGACAGAAATCTTCCCCTCAACCAGGCCCTGCACCCTGCCTTCCTTCGTGGGTACCTCAGGCGTCTTGATGACGTTCATCGTCCGGCTCCCTTTGGTTGTGCGACTGGACGTGCGACAAGTGAAAACACACGCACCCAGACTCCAGCGGAGAAGCCCTCGTGCACCCATTCGGTCTAGATGAGCGAGCGTGAGATAGAATTGAATGGCAATTCCTGGCAACACACCCCTGCCAGAAACCCGCATTGCTGAAAGCGATCGCTGGGAACACGACACCCGCCCCGTCCTGGAGTCGGTCGGGGCGCGGGCCTTCCCTGCTCCCCAACCGTAAGCCGCGCCAGCGTCCGCGCGAGCCGCTCCGGATGGACGGGCTTCAGCATCTTGTTCGAGTCAATTTCCGGACACTGTGTTAGGGTGGCCGCCGCATGGCGATAGAGAAGGCGCTTCTGCTCATCGCGGATATCGGCGGGTACACCCGCTTCATGAGTCACCACCGCTTCAGCCTCGCGCACGCGCAGGAGACGGTGGCGCAGCTGCTCGAGGCCGTCATTGATGCCTCGGGCCCGCTCAAGCTCGCCAAGCTCGAAGGAGACGCGGCGTTCTTCTATGCCGTGGGCGACGATTTTCCCGCCTTCGCCCGGCAGGTCGCGGACATCCGCCGCGCCTTCGTCTCACGGAGAGAGCAGTTCATCGTCGACCGCATGTGCAAGTGCGACGGCTGCATGCAGGTCAGCGCCCTGACGCTCAAGTTCGTGGCCCACGCCGGTGAGGTCGCCTTCCAGCGCGTGAAGCACCTCACCGAGCTGGCGGGCGTGGACGTCATCCTGGTGCACCGGATGCTGAAGAACGACGTCCCCGTCACGGAGTACGTCCTGATGACCGACGCCGTGCACCAGGGGCTCGCGCCGGAGCTCCGCCAGCTCACCCAGCGGCTGGAGCACGACTTCGAGGGCATGGGGCGCACGGCGACGCACTACCTGGACCTGAACGCGTTCGTCCTCGCGGCGCCCGAGCCCGTGCGCCCGAGCCTGCCGCGCAAGCTCTGGGCCAAGCTGAAGCTGGAGCTGAGCTCGATGAAGTACGTGCTGGGCATCAAGCAGCCCTGCGAGAACTTCCGCAACGTCGAGGTCGTGGACGCCCAGAAGCCGTAGCGGGCGCCCGCGATTCAGGGATGTGTGCCTCCGCGTACCAGGCGGCGCGTCATCCTGGCGGCCGGGGCGCAACGGCCAGGACGAAGCGCGCGTAGCCAATCTCCGCCGCGTTCTTCATCAACTCCAGGTTGACCCAGGCCACGATGTCCCCGAAGGGCTTGCCTTGCAGCGGCCAACGCGTGCGCTCCGTGGAGCGGAGGTCCTCGTCGCTGAGTTGCTCGATGGCGGCGCGCCACTCCGTGTACCGCCGCGAAATCAAGTCGCGCACGGCGTCCGCGGTACCCGGCCACTCCACCTGCTCCCGCGTCAGGGTGGCATCCCCGAACGAGTGGTTGTGAACCATGGACCACCAGAACCCCAGGTGCCACGTGAGCCAGGCCACACTCGCCGGCCCCAGGTCGTAACCTTCATGCTCGGGCCACTCGACATGCCACTTTCCATCCGGGCCCTGCTGGACGTGGAGGCCCACGGACGCGGGACGGCGCAGGCAGTCCTCCGTGGTCAATCCATCCAGGTGATAGAGAGTGAGTGCCCAGGCGATGTCGAGCTGCCCCAGGAGCGTGTCTCGGAGTGGGTTGGACATGGGCGCAGGATAGACCGACGTCCCGCTGACCCGACACCCAACGTGCGTCAGGAGTTGAACCAGGAAGAGGGGATGACATGAGCGATGAGCGATTGGTGCTGATGCGGGGAGACATCACCCAGGTCCAAGCGGATGCGATTGTGAACGCAGCCAACTCCGCACTGCTGGGAGGCGGAGGCGTCGACGGGGCCATCCACCGCGCGGCGGGCCCCGGGCTTCTGGCCGAATGCCGAACCCTGGGCCGTTGCCCTCCGGGAGAAGCTCGCATCACCGGAGGCCATGCCCTTCCCGCCAAGCATGTCATCCATGCCGTGGGGCCCGTGTGGCAAGGAGGAAGCAGCGGAGAGGAGACCGTGCTCGCGCGCTGCTACCGGCGGGCCTTCTCCCTGATGGAACAGCACGGCCTTGGCACCGTCGCCTTCCCGTCCATCTCCACGGGCGCCTATGGGTACCCCATCGAGCGGGCGGCGCGAATCGCCTTGCGCGAGATTCTGGCCGCGCTACAGCGAATGCCGGCCCTCCAGCGCGTCACCGTGGTGCTGTTCAGCGACAGGGACCTCGACGTGTACCAACGCGCACGTCAGGCGCTGGAGCCCACCCCTCCGGCCTGAAGGGCTCGCGACGCGCCAGACTGGCGGGGCTCGCGTGCGGATACGGCGATGCACCACTGCGCGGCCCAGTAACACAGCATGATGGCGTAGCCGGAGCCCGGCAGCGGGCGTACGAAGAGCTTGAGCGCCAGCAGTCCATCACTGACTGCGAACAGCAGGGCCCCCGCGAGCGCGAACCCCTGCGCGCGACGCGAAAGCCCCGGGCTCCCCAGCATGGCCCACGCACGCCATGTCATCGCACAGATGACGGCAACGTAGGCCGTCACCGGGAGCGCCATCTCGCCCAGGTGAGGCCAGAGAAAGACGCTGGCCCCCACCGCCAGGAACACGAAGGGCAGCGCCCTGCCCCACCGCGGCTGGCGCGACACCGTGACGTACGCGGCGACGTAGCTCACGTGCGCCAGCAGGAAGGCCCCCAGGCCTGGGAGGAACAGCCCTGGCCCCACGTCCAGCAGCACGTCTCCCAGCAGCGACAGCGCCAGGCCAGCGAATATCCACCGCCCGTAGCGTCCGAGCGGCGGCCACTGCCACAGGAGCAGACAGAGCATGGGCAGCGCCTTCGCGGCCACCCGGACGTCCGCACGGACCACGTCCAGCGCGAGGAGGTACCCCACCGCCCCCGCGACACCCACCGCCGCGAGGAATTTCGTCGCACTGCCAGACGCGCTGCGCATGGGCGGCACCATACTCCGGCCGCCCGGCTGTGACGCTCAGGGACGCGGCGACTCCAGAATCTCCACGTTGGCAATCCAGTTGCGCTTCCGGCGCGCGAGCCGCGTCGCGGCATCCTCGTTGTCGAAGCTGCCCGAGCTGCAGCGAATCCGCACCGGGTCGATACCCTCGAACGCCGTGAAGGACAGATTCCCGCAGTGGCACTTCCCTGGAATCACAATGAGCGCGATCTCCGTTGCATCGACGCTCACCTCTACTTCAACCACAGTCGAGCCGCCCTCCAAGCAGCACACCTTCGGAGGGCGCGCGGCTCAGGCCGACAGCTTCTTCAGGAAGGTCAGCAGCGCGGCATTTACCTCGGCGGAGCGCTCCTGCTGAACCCAATGCCCCGCGCCGGGAACGACGTGGATATCGGCCAGATTCGGCACCAGGGCCTTCATGGCGTCGACGGGCGAGAAGGCACGCACCGGGTCCTTCTCTCCCACGATGTAGAGCGCCGGCTGCGGGAGGGTCGCCGTCGCCAGCTCAGGCAGTTCGTGCCAGTCCCGGTCCATGTTGCGGTAGCGATTGAGCCCGCCCCGGAATCCACTGCCGGCGAGCTCCTTCGCGAAGTACGCGACGTCCGACTCGGTGAGCCAGTCAGGCAACGTCTCCGGCACGTCGAGCCCCGCGAGGAAGCCTTCCCCCTTCTTCTTCGCCAGCACGGTGGTATTCGTCACATCGAAGCCGGGGGTGCCCGTGAGAATCGCCCGGACCGTTCTCGGGACGTCCGCCTCGAGCTCGGCCTCGGCCACACCGGGCTCCTGGAAGTAGAGGATGTAGAACCACTTCTCCCTGAACATGTGCTGGAACAGTTGCATCGGCGGCATGGGCGCGCGCCCCAGATGGGGAACGCTCATTCCCACCACCGCGCGGAACCGGTCGGGATGCAGGGCGGCACAGTTCCAGGCAATCGCCGAGCCCCAGTCGTGGCCGATCACGATGGCCGTCTTCTCCCCCAGCGCGTCCAGCAGGCCGACCGCATCACCCACCAGTTGCTTCATGCTGTACGCCTCGATGGCCTCCGGCTTGTCGCTCTGGCCGTAGCCACGGACGTCTGGAGCCACCACGTGGTACCCCGCCGCCGCCAGCACCGGAAGCTGATGACGCCACGAGTACCAGGACTCCGGCCAGCCATGCAGGAGCAACACGAGCGGTCCCGAACCCGCCTCCGCGATGTGCAGGTTGATGCCATTCGTCTTGACGGTTCGATGCGTGATGTCAGCCATGGGTGTACTCCAGAGGTGACGGTACGGTGGGGGCGCACAACAGCGCCAGGCGCGTCAGGCATGAGGCTTGATGCGCCGCTTCGCGGCACGAGCGTGACGGCGGCGAACGCCGCGTCCCAGGTCCGCCACGGACGTGCTTCGAAGGTGTTGCATGAGCAGCGCCGCGGCCTGGTCCAGCGCCTTTCCCAGCGCATCATTGACGGCCTGCTCCACGAGACAGCCCGGACTTTCATCATGGGGGCCGATACTGAAGAGCGTCTGTGTTCCGAGCGCTTCGTACACGTCCCCCAGCGTCACGGTGTCGAGCGTACGCGCCAGCGACCACCCTCCCCCGTGCCCCTTCACCGAGGTGAGGATGCCTGCCTCCCGAAGTCCGGCCATGGTCCGCCGGACCACCACGGGATTGGCCTTCAGCTGCCGCCCCATCGCCTCTGACGTCACCACGGGGCCCATGTCCTCCATGTGGAGGAGGACATGCAAGGCGACGGAGAGCCGACTGTCGCGTCTCATGCCACTTCATATGTGGCGTGAGACGCGGCCAGTCAAGCGATTCGGCAGGTGGGGTGGCTGGGTGGGGTGTCGTGACTCAGTAGTTGACCACGCCGTTCGGGAGCAGCAGGCGGTGGCTCCCCATGTCAACGATGGAGCGAGCCACGTCGAGCTGCACCACCGCGCGGCCACGTAGCGCCAGTTCGTGCACGGGCGCCTCGAAGGTGACCGGGGCGACGCTGGCATCGACGAAGCCAGAGCCGTCCGCCCGGGCATAGCCGCCGAGCCCCTCCATCTGGAACGTCACGCGGACGCGCTCCACGCCTTCCGGCACGTAGAAGTAGGCCACCAGGTGCGCGTGGTCGGCCTGGGCCACATCCACGCTGTCTTTCGCCAACTCCACCTTGAGCGGGGCCCCGTCCGCGGTGACGCGAACCGCACCGATGGGGAGCTCCAGCTTGTCGTAGCCTTCCGCCGCCGAGCCGCGGAGCCGCAGCTCGAAGCGCTGCCCGTCCTCCGTCTGGACCGGACCGGACGGAGCGGGTGGCTCGCCCTGGACGGAGTCGAGCCGATCACTGCCCCCACCGCAGGCCGTCAGGGCGAGGGCCGCGCAAACACACGTGGACAACATGGTTTTCTTCATGGCGTGTCTTTCCTTGAGATTTGAAGGGTGTCTTGGATTGAGTTGGGAACGGCTCAGGGCGAGCAGCTCTGGCCGGAGTTGGAGGTCGGGTCGACGGCGAGCGCCTCCGCGGCCTGGGGCGTCGACGGACCGGGGATGAAGCCGGGCGGGAGCGGGAGCGAGTCGCAACCGTTGTTGAAGGCGTCCACGGGGTCGATGAGGCCCGAGATGACATCGCACTGGGTGGTGTTCAGGGCGGCAACCGCATCCGTGAGAAGCGACGCCGGGTCGGGCGTCGCGCCGAACAGGCGCTGGTTGCAGATGCCCACCAGCGTCTGGCGCGCGAGCAGGAAGCGGAGCCGGTCCAGCTGGCTGCGCATCCCTCCCGCCGGGTACGTGGCCGGGCTGCCCCACAGGATGCCTTCCGCGGCGGGCAGCGTGGAGATGGTCCCGATGGCGCCCAGGTTGATGGGCCCCTGCACCAGGCACTGCGTGAGCGTCAGGATGCGGTTCTTGTAGAAACCGAGCGTCCGCGTCGGGCCGGTGCACTCGACGGGAGGCGGCTCTTCCCGCTCGCACGTCAGGCGCGCCGAACACATGGCCGAGCCCAGGTCGAACGTCACCCTGAACGTGTTGTCGATGTGATTGTCCGCCACGCCATCCTGCCCGGCAATGGTCACGCACTCGTCAAAGCTGCCGATTTTCAGCTCGAAGTTCGACGTCAGTGAGTCGTTGACGGGAATGCTCACCGGCGGCGGCGGCGTGAACGTGAAACCCTCGCCCGACAGCACGTCATCGGTCGCCGTCAACAAGATGGACGGCAACGTCGGATGGACGTTGGTGACCTTGAAGCTGTAGTTCGCGGTGAAGGGATAATCGTCCGCCACCACCACCGACTGGCCATTGACCTTCTTTTCGCAAATCAGGTCGTGGGCATTCGCGACTCCGCTCCCGCCGACGACCACTGCACATGCCGCTGCAACCCACTGCTGCTTCAGCTTCATCCGCATTGTTCCGACCTCGTTCATGAGCACCAGGCTCGGACGCGGCGGATTTCACCGTTTGTGCCACGTCTGGGAAGACGCGGGGCGACAAGCCCCTGACACAAGGATTCCCCATGGGAGGTAGGTGTTACGCCCTTCCTCCCGTCGAGTGGAAAATCACATCCCACAGTGGGGACTGCGCCGGTGGGCATGAAGCAACATCAGGGCTCTGCGAGGAGGGTAATTACCCCACCCGCGACCGACCGCACGCCCTGTTGACCTGGGCAAACGCTTCCCATGTCCCGCGAGATGCCTCGGCAGTGAAGTTCCCTGCACCCGACAGGCATTGGCCCCACGGGGCGTTGCGACGCTTTTTCCTCAGGCGCCCGGGCGGGAGAACGTCACCCGCTGGCCGTTGGCGCCCAGCTCCAGACGCGTCACGTCGGCGCTGGGGGGCCCCAGCACGGGCACGATGAACCAACTGGCGCGCCGCAAAGTGGCGGCCTTTCGCAGCGCGGCGCCGGGCTCCAGCATGCGCTCCACGCTTCCGTCCGGCCCGTGGAAGACGACGCGCAGCGCGCGAGGCGCACCATGGGCGCGGACGTAGAAGGCATACCGGTCCCGGCCCCCACCCGCATGGCCCGCCGCGACGCCCAGCACCTCCATGTCCTTCTCACGGAAGGCCAGCGGCATGACCCCATCAGGCAGTGGTGCGGGTTCGGACCGGGGCGCTTCCAGGTCATAGGCTCGCAGCGCGGCATCCGGAGGCACACCGGGGACAGGGGCGTAGCGCTCCGCGAGCGGCGAGACGAGGTAGGGATGATAGCCGTGCTTGCGAGCACTCACGATGTCGGGCGGCCGCCGGTACGCCATGCGGTTGCTCCAGAACATGAGGCTCAGGTACTCCATGGAGTTGGGCACGTCCGAGTCCTGCGCGAGGAAGAGGACACTGCGCTCCGGCGTCTGCTGTTCGAGCGCGCGCCCCACCTCGCGGGAGTAGGTGACGTACAGGTCATCCAGATGCCTGGCCTGGTAATCTGCCTTCGCCACCGGAAAGGTGACGACCAGCAGCCACGCGAGCACGCCCGAGGCCAGGAGCCCCAGCCCCAGGGGCGCCCAGGACAGCTTCCGCGGCAGGCGCCAGCACACGAGCGCGACGAGCAGCGCCGCCGCGGCGGCCACGACCAGTCCCTCGGCGAGCCCGGGCCGGGCGCGCGTCTGCACCAGCACCGTGGGGAGCACTGCGCGGACATCACCGAGCACCGGCAGGTGCTTGACGAACCACGGTGTGGCGACCGCCGCCAGGAGCGCCGCCGCGAGCGCGGGGTGGCGTCTGGCATCCGCGCCCGCGATGGCCAACGCGGCCAGGACGGCGGGCACCGCGCCCCAGGCAATGGCGGGAACTTTCACCACGCTCAGTGACAACACGAGCCAGGTGGCCCCCACCCACAATGCGAGCCCCACCACCTCCAGTTCCCGCCCGCGCACCGCGCGCACCAGCAGCCACACGAAGGCGAGCAGCGGCAACACCGCGGGCAGCGGCGCCAGGCTCTGGGTGTTGACCTCATTCAGGAGGGCATCCACCGGCCGGTGCCAGGGCCCCACGTCCACCGTCGGGTCGGCGAAGAGGTGGGCGCGCGTCACCCGCGCCTCCAAGTCATGCAGCTCCGGCCAGCGCCATGCGGAGTAGAAGCTCCACGGCGCGGCCAGGAGCACGGCCATGCCCACCATGGCCACCACCGTGCTGAACCTCGGCCCCGGACAGAAGCGCAGCCGGCCGAGCGCCCACAGCGTCGCCGCGATGCCCAGGGGTGTGAGCGCGAGCCCCGTCTTGCAAAGGAAGCCCAGCCCCACGGCCGCCCCTGCCGCC
>NZ_JAAEAH010000003.1 GCF_010998615.1 Myxococcus sp. CA023
AGCGGCCGGCTTTCAACAGCTCGACCACCCGCTCACGGAACTCCGGCGGGTATGGGGGACGTGACTTCGGCATCGTGGGACCCTTTTCGCACAGCGGGTGGAACTCCACGAAACCGGGGCAACTTCAGTGGAACTGCAAGGGCTGGGAACGGGCATCCATGTCATCCATGCGCCCAATGAGACGGGTAAGTCGAGCCTCATCCTGGCCGTCGCAAGGGCGCTGTTCGACCGCCACTCCACGAAGGACCGAGAGATGAACCTGCTTCGTCCCTGGCAGACCAAGCTCTCTCCGCGAGTGACGCTGGAGTTCGAGACGGGGGGGAAGCGCTACCGGCTTGAGAAGGCTTTCCTGGATGACGCCAGCAGCGTCCTGGATGAGTGGACGGGGAGTCGGTTCGAGCGGCTCGCTGAATCGCAGGAAGCGGATGCGTTGCTCCGAGGCTTCCTCGTCTCCAGCCTGCCCGGAAACGGCGTGACGAAGGTGGGCAACTGGGGCTTGGCCCGGCTGCTCTGGCTGAATCAGTCGGCAGAGCGGTACGACCTGCCCGGCCTCGATACACCGCTCAAGGCCCGCCTCCTGGAGACGGTTGGAGTCGCCGCCCTGAGCAACGAGGAACAGTCCCTCCTGAAGGCGATGGAGGGGGCCTACCGCCGGTTCTTCACGCCCAAGACGGGAAAGCTCGTCACCGGAAGCGACCTCGATCGTGAGGGTGCTCGCATGCGGGAGTTGCGCGAGGAGGCAGCTCGGCTGACTCAGCGGTTGGCGGAGATCGAGCAGCTTGCCAGCGAGAGCATGGACCTCGGCCAGAAGCAGATCTCCCTGGCGGAGGAACGGAGGACCTATGAGCAGCGGCTCGCTAGCTTGCACGAGCGCATCGCGGAGGAGGAGAAGCTGGAGCAGCAGGCGGCGCTCCGGGAGAAGGACGTCGAGCGTCAACGAAAAGAGTGGCAGGCGCTGGACCAGAAGCAGCGAGAGCTTCTCGCGCTCCAGCAGAAGGTGGTCCAGCAGGAGGACCTGCTGGCTCGCAACGAGCCGGCCTTGCAGGAGGCCCAGGGACTCGTCCGGCGCGCCGAGGACGGGGCTCGCGAAGCACGCGAGCGACACAAGGCTCAGCAGGGGGAAATGGAACTGGCGGAGCAGCGCGTGGAACGAGGACGACTCCTCGAAGATGCGCGCGCTTCCCTGGCGGAGCAGCGGAAGGTGGACGGGCTCGTCAAGCAGGGGACGCGGGTGGAGACCTCGGTGGAGAATGCCCGACGCAAGACTGCGGCGCTGAAGGCGCTTCCAGATGCAGAGGTGAAGCGCGCCGAGGAGGTGCAGCGCAAGCTGACTCAGGCCCTGGACAGGCTGGACGCACAGGGGGTCGAGGTCTCCTTCACGGCCGAGGGCCCGCAGCGCATCGAGTGGGAGGCCCAGGGGCACACCACACCGCACAAGCTCACCAGCGAGGAGCAGAAGGTCTTTTCGGGGGTGCGCGCTGGTGCACTGCGCATCAAGGGAGTGGGCGAAGTCCGCGTGCGCACCGCGGCCGAGGAGATTGGCAAGCTCGAAGCGGAGGTCGAGAAGCACCGGAAGGACCTGGCGCGCCGCCTCCATGAGCACGGAGTCGATGATGTGGTGGGTCTGCGCGCGGCCTGGGAGTCCCAGCAGGCCGTGCTTCAGGAGCTGTCGAAGTACGAGGAGGCACGGAGCCAGTTCTTGGAGGACAACAAAGTCGAGAGCGTCGAGGTGCTCAGGGAACAGCAGCGTGAGCAGGCACGGAAGACGGGGGCACTAAGTGCCCAGCTCAATCTTTCGCGGGAGGAGCTACAGACCCACCCATTTCCCGAGCTGAAGGCGCTGACGGAGGAACTCAAGGCCCGCAGGCAGGAGGTGAAGGCCCGGGACAAGGCGCGGGAGGAGGCGGAAGGGGCTCTCCGGAAGGCAGAGCAGCACCTGAAGGTCGTCACTCAGGGGCGCAATTCCGCGCAGGCTGCGGCCCAGGCGCTGGGCTTGGAGCTGAAGACCCAGCTCAACACCCTGGGCTTGTCGCTCGAAGGGCTGGGCGCGGAGGTAGAGCGGGGGGAGGCGGAACTGAACCGTCTGGAGAACATGGTCAAGGGGCTCCGAGCGCAGCTTCCCAGGCTGGAGGCACGCGCCACGGTCGAGCGGAAGAAGCTGCAGGACACGTTGGAGCGGATCGGAGACGAGGAGAAGAAGAACCAGGAGAAGCGCATCCGGGCGCAGGCGTTGCTCGAGCAGGCGGCTGCGGACGGTCTGTACTCGCGGCTCTGCGAGGCGGAGGAGAAGCTGGCGCTGGCGGAAGCCGCGTTCCAGCGACTGGAGACACGGGCCCGGGCCGCGGAGAGCCTCCGCACCATGTCCCAGGCCTGGCAGGACCAGGTGACCCAGACGTTCCTGGCGCCCATCGAGCAGGAGATCCACTCCCGCCTTGCGTATATCCGTGGAGGAGGGCGGCCCGAGCAAATCTTGCTGGACGCGGAATTCAGCGAGGCACGGTTGCAGACGGCGGGGGGCCCCTGGCCGCTGGAGGGCTTCTCGTGGGGGATGCGGGAGCAGACCCTGTTCACTTTGAGGCTGGCGCTCGGGGAACTGCTGGCCAAAAAAGGCCCGCGGCCGGAGCCACAGCTCGTCGTCCTCGACGACGCACTGGTGAACACGGACGCGGCCCGGCACCAGCGCGCCCTAGAGGTCATCGAGAGCGCAGGGGACACGTTGCAGATTCTCATCCTCACGGCCTTCCCGGAGCGCTACCGGACTCTCCGGGGAGTGAAGGAGTTCGACCTGAGGGCTCTGGCTCAAGCGTCCTCGCCGTCTTCCTGACCCGAAAGCAAGTCATTCAACCCCGCTCGCCCGTGCTGACCTGTCGCTAGTCGAAGGCGCGCACGGCCAACTCCTTCGCCATCTCGACGAGAAGCTGCGCGGTGAAAATCCAGGTGCCAGCGAGATGACGAGGATGAGGAGCAGTCCTCGGAGCATGCGCATCCATGACGCGTGCCTTCCCACGACGTCACCGCGGTTGCTCGCCGCGTCGGGGCGGTCGAGCAGCGCATCGGATTCTTCAGCGTGCCTTCAAGGCCTATCGCCGCATCGGCGTGTAGTCATGGGCGAGGGCGGTGCGTACTTCTCTTCGTAGACGCGGGACGCAGTGTCCCGAAGCCGGGAGAATGAAGATGTCGAACATTCAAGGGAAGGTCGTCGTCATCACGGGGGCCAGCAGCGGGCTGGGCGAGGAGACCGCCCGCCACCTCGCTTCCCGTGGCGCGAAGGTGTTCCTCGGCGCGCGGCGAACGGACAGGCTCGCCGCCGTGGTGGCGGACATCGAGCGGGGAGGGGGCCAGGCGAGTGCCCGTGCGGTGGATGTCACGAAGCGAGCCGAGGTCACGGCGTTCATCCAGGCCGCGGTCGACAGGTTCGGGCGCATCGACGTCCTGGTGAACAACGCGGGCCTGATGTCGCTCGCGCCGGTGGCGAAGACGCTGGTGGACGAGTGGGACCGGATGGTCGACACCAACATCAAGGGTGTCCTCTACGGCATCGCCGCGGCGCTCCCGGTGTTCCAGCGGCAGAACAGCGGCCACTTCATCAACATCTCCTCGGTGGCGGGGCACAAGGTCAGCATGGGGGCCGCGGTGTACGCAGGCACCAAGTTCGCCGTGCGCGCCATCTCTGAAGGTCTGCGGCAGGAGGTGGGTGGTTCCATCCGCACGACCATCATCTCCCCGGGTGCGGTGCAGTCGGAGTTGCCGATGGGGAGCTCGGACCCGGAGACCGCCGCCAGCGTGAAGGAGATGTACCAGCAGTTGGCGATTCCCGCGGACTCCGTCGCGAGGGCCATCGCCTTCGCCATCGAGCAACCCGCCGACGTGGACATCAACGAGGTCCTGCTGCGTCCCACGAAGCAGGTGCTGTGAGTCCTCACACCAAAACTCTCAAGGCGAGCCCATCATGAAAACGCGCAAGCTTGGGAATGGGAATCTCAAGGTCTCCGCTTGATGCATCCATCCCACAGAATCAGGAAACGTCGAGTGGATGGAGAAGGTCAGCGACGCTCAATACGGGAGCCGGTCGTAAGGGCCGCGCAGGCGCAGGAAGAATCCGTCGCGAGCAACCGCCACCTGGCGTTCAATACGGGCCGGCTCACCGTCGAGCCCGTCAACACGCGGTCTCAGGGGCTCGTCGGGAAGACGTCACCCTGGCGACCGCGCCCAGCGTCCGAGGAGACAGCAGATGCGCAGAGCGAAGCGCCCGTACGTGATTTGCCACATGGTGCCCTCCATTGATGGGCGCATCGTCACGAAGGGCTGGAAGCTCTCGTCGCGCGCCCTGTCCGAGTACGAGCGGACGGCGGAGACGTTCGACGCCGATGCCTGGATGATTGGCCGGATTTCGATGGAGCCCTACGCGGGGAAGGCGAAGGTCCCGGCACGCAAGGCAGGGCAGCCGATTCCGAGGACGGACTTCATCGCGAGGCACGACGCGGAGTCCTACGCCATCGCGCTGGACCCCTCGGGCAAGCTCACCTGGAAGTCGAGCTCCATCGATGACGAGCACGTCATCACCATTCTCACGGAGCAGGTCTCTGACGACTACCTGGCCTTCCTCCAGTCGAAGGGCGTCTCCTACCTGTTTGGCGGCAAGACGGAGCTGAACTTGACGAGGGTGCTTGAAAAGCTCCGTAAGGACTTCGGTATCAAGCGGTTGCTCCTGGAGGGCGGTGGGAAGATCAACGGCTCCTTCCTGGCAGAGGACCTCATCGACGAGCTGAGTGTCTTGGTGGCGCCCATCGCGGATGGTTCCATCGGAACGCCTTCTCTGTTCGATGCGAGCGAGGGAAGGGGCCCGGTCCGTCATCTCAAGCTGGTCTCCTGCGAGCCGCGGAAGAGCGACATGCTCTGGCTGAAGTACAAGGTGCGCAAATCAGAATCGAAAAGGTGATGAGCAGAACGGGCCGGGTGGACTGCCACGTTAGCGGCGCCATGTGTCACGGGCGCCGTCAGCGGAGCCCAGGGGGCGTGGTGCGGAGCTCGGAGGGGGGCTCGCGGCCCTGCTTCCGGTACTCATGCACGAGCGCCTCGATGATGTCCGGTGGTTGGATGGAGCGGCCCGCTTCACGCGCGATGAGCGCGGCCGTCAGTACCACGTTGCGAATCTGCCCTCCGGCCAGGTCCGCCGTCGCCGCCAGTCGGTTCAATTCCTTGGCGGGAAGTTCGTGCGCCATGCCCAGATGCGTGGTCCAGAGCGCGCGCCGCTCGGCGGGTCCGGGCAGGGTGAAGTCGATGATGGCATCGAGGCGGCGCGTAAAGGCTGTATCGAACCGGCTCTTGCTGTTGCTGGTCAGGATGGCCACGCCATCGAAGGCCTCGATTCGCTGAAGCAGGTAGTTCGTCTGTGCGTTGGCGAACCGGTCGTTCGAGTCCTTCACGTCGGTGCGCTTGGCGAAGAGCGAGTCCGCCTCATCGAAGAGCAGCACCAGGTCGGCATGCTCGGCCCGCGCGAAGAGCTGCGAGAGGTTCTTCTCCGTCTCACCGATGTACTTGCTCGTCACGGATGCCAGATCCACGCGGTAGAGCGGCAGTCCGAGTTTCGTGGCCAGCCATCCCGCGGCGAGCGTCTTGCCCGTTCCCGACGCGCCCATGAAGAGTGCCCGGACACCCGCGCGATAGCGCACCGTCGCGGAGGGGCCCAGGCCGTGGACCAGATCGTCCCGAGCGCGGCACCGCGCCAGGAGAAGCTCCAGTTCTCGTTTCACCTGGGGCACGAGGACGATGGCGTCGTCGTGGATGGCGTCCATCAAGGGCTCCGCGAGCGTGCTCATGCCCTCGGATTCCGCCTCCCAGGCCGCTGCGAGCACGTCTTGCAGCTCGGGCTCCGGTCGCCCGTCCAGCGCCGCTTTCTGCCGGGCCAGCCGGCCAAGTTGGGAAATCCGCCCTGCTCCCTGACGGTGCCGTCGGGCCAGCTCCTCGGCGAGGTTCGGTGCGCCCAGTGAGGACTCCCACAGTGCCCGCCGTTCCTCGCTGGGAGGTCGTGGAACGGACCAGCGCAACACCGCGCGGTCCGTCGCGTCGAGCGTGCCCTCGGGTCCGGTGATGGCCAGCACGGGGCCGCCGTAGTTCGGCAGGTTGGGAAGGACCTTTCGCTCGCCGGG
This sequence comes from Myxococcus sp. CA023, assembly GCF_010998615.1. Taxonomy (GTDB): domain Bacteria; phylum Myxococcota; class Myxococcia; order Myxococcales; family Myxococcaceae; genus Myxococcus. The sequence goes on from NZ_JAAEAH010000003.1 coordinate 6,150, forward strand.
CGCGAGCTCGTGGACATGGACGGGGAGCAGTCCTCGCTGAATCAGGAAGGGCCCCAATCCCGGCTGGTGCTCTGCTCCGAGGAAGAGGGGGGCTCGTCCGAGCGTCCTTGCGACCGCCGCCGCCACGGTGCGGGTTTCAGAGAGGGACGTGCCGCGCAGCACGAGCGTCGACCGAGGCTTGTCTGCGAGAAAGCGCGCATACCGGTGCACGCAATCCATGATGGAGGGAGGCAGCGGGACGTCCATGAGGCGGGCCGAGCCTAGCGTTGCCCCAGGCCAGGTGACGTCGTGGCCAGACAGCGCCAGGAAGAGCGGCAGCGGCATGGCCAGCGTTTGCTCACACAGTGGCAGCTCCTCCCGGAGGCGCGTCAGCAGGCCGCTGCCCAGGGCCGCTCCGGCGGTGAGGAGGAGCAGGGCGTCCTGGCCTCCGGAGGCGGCCGGCGCCAGTGCACTGGAAACCAGTCCCAGCGTTGGCCGAGAGGCCTCCACGGGTGCTTGAAGGTACGCGACGGCCCGGCCCACCATCGGGTCCTGCTCGACGGCTGCGACCAGGGCCACTGCCAGGAGCTCCACCAGGGAGAGCCCGAGCACTTCGCCGAGCATGACGAGTCCAGCATCCTCGGAGCCCGGACGTGTGAGGCGCTCCCGAGCGCGAGCGACCCAGTCCCGCCCCGTTGCATCCAGGTGCTGTCGCAGGAAGCGCAGCTCGATGGCTTCTCCATCCCCTGAGTCCTCTTGTGTGAGGGCCAACGCCGCGAGGACCGTGGTGCGAAGGGGCAGGGAGGACGTCGTCATGCTCCGGTCTCGTCGTATTGATAGTGGTACTGGATGACGCGGGCGAGCCAGGGAACCCATCCCGGGTTGATGTCGAGCCCCGCGCGGCGGATGCGGATGTCCACCTGCGAGGCCGCGAAGACGATGTCCAGATGCGTGCGGGTCACAACGAGGCGGCCGGGACGGAGGACGAGCTCTCTCAGCCCCATGTGTGCCAGCCGTCGCGTGACGCGGCCCACCGCGAGGAGGGCCGCGCGCAGCATGAGGGTGGCGTCATCCCAGGGGAGCCGGTGCGCCAGGGGCGTCGTGAGGCATCGGTCGAAGGGTGGGGGCAGCGCTGCCTCGTGAGACGTCGAGGCGAGCGGCATCCGGGTCCGTGCGTCAAAGGCAACGCAGCGTCCCGTGGATTCGCGGACGAGACGGAACGGTGCTCGCGCGCCGACGCCTGCCTGGAATCGCACGGGGAGGCCGAAGGGGCTGGGCTCGGGCAACGGCTCTGCTGCGGCCTCCTGGAGCACGCGGAACAATGGGTCCGTCGAAGGAACACCCAGGCGCTCGGCGACGTGACAGAGGAAGCGCTCCGGGATTCCAAGGTCGGCAAGGGCCGGGTGGCCTGCAAGAAACTCCTCGAGGCCCAGTGCGTTCAGCATGGGCACGAGGAAGAGCAGTCCCCCTGCGACTGTGGGAAGCGCTTCCTCCGTCACGTAGCGCTGGCGAGTATCCTGAGGCGTGGTTCCGGTGTCTCCGGGGGCCTCGTCAGTGTCCGTGGGTGCGGGGCGTGCCCTCTGCCGCGGAGCCGCGGTCTCACCCGCAGGGGACGCGGGTGTGGCTTCCTGGGGTTTCGTCACGTCGTCGGAAGACGGCGTGCCGGAAAGCGCCCGCGGCGATGGAAGCGGCGACGCTGCGATGCCCGGAACCATGCCCGTGTCAGCGGGGGCCATGGGTGCGTCCGGCTTCGGAGGGGCTTGTCGGGGCGGTTCCCGTGGCGTGGGTAGGTACGCCGTAGGGGACTCCTGGAGCGCCCCAAGCACCCGCCATGCCCGCGATGGAAGATTGGGCGCGGCTACCCGGGATGGCATGTGTGTGCAGAGCGCCACCGCGGCCAGCCACAAGGCACGAGCGTCGCCGGCTCCCCAGGTTCGTGCCCAGCGCGCGAGGGTACTCTGGAGCGGTTCGGAGACCTGCGCCGTCGGGCCCACGTCATCAAGGGGCAGCCGCGGCTCCGGGCGGGACGGCAGGTGTCCCCACCAGGCTCGGGCGAGCGCGGGTCCATCCTGCCATCGCAGCGCGCCCAACAGGGGGGCCAGTGCGCCGAGCGCGTGCAGCTCGGAGACGAGCGTCACCGCGGCGGCATGGCCCGGCTCCGTCCGCAACGCGCTGGCGAGCGTGAGGCGGAGCGCGTCGTCTCGGGATATGCCCGGGTGCAGTCCAGGAACGGCCAACCGCCAGAACCAGGCGTCCAGGGGCAGCCCTTGGGCAAGTCGGGTGGCCAGCAGCACGAACGGTTCCAGTTCATCCCGGAAGTAGACCGCCTGCGCGGTGGCGGCGGCCTGCGACCTCGCATGCACCGCGAGCCGCGCCAGCTCGCGCACGCGTTGCTCCACGACGAGCGAGAGCGTGGCCGGGCTGCGGTCCGCGTGAATCGTTCCGAGCGACAGCTGGCGGATGACCAGCACCCGCCCCCCGGGAGCATCCGGAAGGGATGCGGTGCGCAGTGCATCCTCCAGGAGGACAGCCCCTCTCCGGACGAGCGCGGTGCTGGCCGCCGCGAGCTTCACCTGGCGCACTCGCCGTTCCGCGGTCACCGGAGCAGTGTCCGCCGCGGCGTCGGGAGCAGGCCGCCTCGCTGCTCGGGCTCGGAAAACTTCGCCACCGTCTTCTCCGCGAGGTTCACGCTGGCCGCGCTCGTGGAGAAGACGCGCGCGCGGGCCGTTCCGGTGCCCAGGTCCTCCACCACGGCCTGGACCGTGTGAACGCCGGATGCGAGCAGCACATGGGTGCCTACGCGGATGCGCGATGGGTCCACTTGCAGGTCCAGCACCGTTCCCACCCTGGCGGGGGCTGGCTTCGGCAGGTGCCCGGCGACGATTTCTCCCACGGGGGCGTGGCTCGCGAGCAGCAGCGCCGAGCGCACCAGGTCGTTCATCAGCGCCACGGCCTCGGTGCGTGACGGGTTCATCTGCGCGAAGAGCCAGTCCACCAGCTCCTGAAGCTGGCGCCGGCTCGTGACCTCCAGCGTGTTCCACTGGGGCAGCCGGGCCAGGTCCCTGAGGTCCCACGGCGCGTCATACTCGCTGAGCATCGACGCCCATTCCATCCGGACGCGTGGAGGCACCTCGCCGAAGAGGAAGTAGAGGTACGTGGCTACCTTGGCGGTGTTTTCCAGCTCACGGGCCGCGGCTTGAGCGACGTCCGGCCGCCCGTGCGCGGTGTCCATCAGGTCGCCGAAGGAGGTGATGGGCAACGCCAGCTTCACCAGCTCTGCCCAGCCGCGGTGGACGAGGCTGGCCAGCTCCAGCGCCGCGGTGACGACCCTGGCCTGGGAGACAACCTGGCTCTGCGCGGTGAAGACACGGTTCACGCCTTCACCCGAGCGGCTGGGCGCGCGGGTGATCTGGGGGAGGGCGGGGGGCACGCGCACCGTGGCGCGCTGCCGAGCGCCTTCCAGGGTCCGGTGGACGAGGTCCAGCCGGTCCAGGCGCTGGAACAGCAATGGCCCCTGCGCGAACCAGTCCAGCGGGGCGTCGCGCAGGAGCTGGATGAGGGCCCAGAGTTCTGGAGGCGCGGCGCGTGTCTCCGCGAGCGCCGCGGGCAGCTCCGACTCGTAGATGCCGGTGTCCAACGCGCGGACGGGCGTGGCGCGGTCCAGGACCTGCTCTCTCGGCCGGTGGTAGACGAGGAAGCGAACGTGCTCGCGCAGCACCTGGGTGCGTCGTTCGTTGATGCGTTGCAGCCGGGTCTGCTCCTCGGCCAGGAGCGCGCGAGCCACCATGACGTCCTGGCGGGACTCGGAGACTTCCGTGCCAATCACTGTCAGGCGCTCGCCTCCCCGTGCCTCATGGGCCCGGAGCACGCTCACCAGGCGCCCACCTTCCTCCAGGGCCTCCCGGTATTGCATGACGCGGTCCTCGAGGTTCCGCAGCACGGCCAGCACGTCTTCGAGCTGGGCCACGGACATGGAGAAGTAGGTGGCCTCTTCCGCTCGCGTGGGCACCTTGGGCGCCACGTAACCGGTGAACACCTGGTTCCAATCCTCCGCGGTCAGGGCACGCAGCTCGCTCAACGGAATGCCGATGCGCTGCTCCGGGGTGGGCGTTGGCTCTCCGGTCCCCGGGGGCACGCGCGACCTCCGCCACGGGGGAACCTTCACGTTGGGGACCTGCACGGCCTCGAGGTTGAACTCCATGCCGGAGAGCAGCGTGAACAGCTTCCCGAGCACCTCTCGCTTGATGGCCATCGCCGAGTGAAGCGTGCCGATGACGGGCGATACCTTGAGGAGCCGGTCCCGGAGGTTGGATTGATCCAGGTAGCGGACCGTGGACCAGCTCACCGTGCGCTTCGCGTTCAGGACCCCGATGAACTTCTCCACGTCCGTCAATGTGGCGACACGCGTCTCGGCCTGCGCGACGTCGGTCAGTACGGGAGACGCCGTCATCACGGCGGAGGTGGTGCTGCCCAGCATGAGCTGGCGGACGCGATGGATTTCCGACTGGACCTGAAGGAAGGCGGCGTCCACGGCCTCGTCGACTCGCTGGATTCGGTTGGACAGGTCGCGCATCAGCCCACGCAGGCCCAGGGTTCGCTGGGTGGTGTGGAGGGGCGAGCGCACCGGCCGATGCCACAGGAGGTTCTCACGCGCCCTGACAATCACATCCAGTTGGTCGCCGCGGCGGATGGCCGCGGGCGCGGAGCGTGCCACCTCGGTGCCGAGCGTCTTCCAGGGCGTCCAGGTGGTGCCATCGAATCGGGCGTACCGGATGCGTCCGTTGACCGCTCGGGACAGGACATCCAGCACGCCCTTGCCTGGCGCGGACAGCGCGGCGGTGAGCGAATGGCTGTTGCCCAGGTCTTTCCACTCGCTCCACACCAAACCGTTGAAGCGCCGGTGCAGCAGGGAGCTGCCCGTGAGCGCGACCAGATCCACGGTGCTGTCATCCGGTGAGGCGCAGGCCTTGAGCCAGCGAATCTCCCGGCCCAGCGAGTGGTTGGTCCAGACCACCGCGCCGTGCGTGGGATCCGGGGAGACGGTGACCTGCTGGATGTTGCGCTGGGCGTCCAGGAGGAAGGCCATGAGCTGGCCCCGTGACACCACCGCCGAGATGGGCTCGCCCTTGAACGCGAGCGGCGTCTCAAAGGGCTTCGGCCGGATGACGCGTGAGGCGGTGACGGTCATCCACCAGAGTGAGAGGACCTGCCCTCGGAGGGCCTGGTAGAAGACGTCCGTGCGTCCCTCGGAGGGTGACACCGCGGCGGCATCTCCCATGACGTCGCTCGCCAGCACGCGAGGGCTGCTCCAGGGCTGATTGCTGACCCGGGTGTCCAGGTAGGTGTTGTGCAGGTTGCCCTGATCGTCGCGGAAGTAGACGTCCAGCCGCCCGCGCGGCCACATCGCCGCGACGGGCACCGAGCGTGACCTGACCTTGCCCTGGAGCACGGGCGTCACCTTGCTCCACGCCCGGCCGTCGAAGGTCCGGTAGCCCAGCGTCCAGAATGGTCCCCGGAACAACACATGCGCCCGGTCCTCGGTGGAGATGACCACGGGCGCGGAGGTGAGCTGTCCGGCGAACTCCAGCCGGGGCGTCGGGTCTCCCTGGGGCCGAGGCAGCAAATCGGAGCGCGCATCGACGGCCAACCCCCAGGACGGCTCGAAGTGGTTCTGGAGGTAGGCCTCGGCCGAGGGCACCGTCTCACCCGACGTTCCGTAATCCTCTTCGGTGGGGTTCGTCGGGTCGGCGGCGGGGATGTAGCGCGCCTCGTCCGGGTCGGCTTCCGGGTCCACCAGGGGGTAGTGCTTTCCGGTGGCGCCGTACAGGTTGTCCTTGAGGGTGCTCATCCGTGCGCGCACGACGATGCGCCGCTTCAGCCATCCGCCCAGGCGCTGAAGTCCTTCTTCGATGGCAGCGAGGAAGGCGGGGTCCAGCGGTGCGTCATGCAGCAGCCCCGGCTCATAGACGGCGCCAGGCACGGGGACGAGGATGCGAACGCGCTCCTCGCGGGTGATGTCCAGCGGCTCCAGGGCCGCGCTGGCCATCGCCACCGTGTCGAGCTGCTCCAGTGGAATGGGGACCGCCTCCAGCTCGAACCGGTCGGGGAAGAAGCGCCGCGTCCAGGCGCGGTAGTCCACGGCATCCGGAGGCAGCACGCCCACGGGCGGCAGGCGGCGGAAGTAGAGGATGGCCTTGTCCTGGGCGAGCCGCTCCGGGGGAAGCTCCGCCAGGTGGTCGTTGAACTGGAGGATGCGCGCCTGCCACAGCACGGGCGAGCCGCGGGACTTCAGCAACGGCGTGCGCGCGCGTGGCAGTCCACCCGCGCGTGCCACCGCGTGCCGGTCGACGAACAACGCCTCCGGACCGTCCGGACCCTGCCCGAAGCCCATCAGTCCAAGAGGAACGCCCGCGTGCTCCCAGGGAGCGAGCAGTCCACTCCGGCGACGGCGTTCCCGCTCGAAGAGGCTGTACACCAGCCGGCTGCGCCAGCGCAGGGAGTAGTCCTGCGGCATGTACCAGCCCTCGGGCCAGCCCCAGAGCACCAGCGCCGCGCCCTCCGTGCGCACCGCGTCCTCGAATGCATAGGACTCCGGGTCCACCTCGCAGGCGTCGGTCTGCGAGGCCGGTGGCGTCAACACGGACGTGGTGGGGACCAGTACCAGCACCGCGGCTTTGGGAAATGGCGGCGGGTCCGCAGGGGGCTCTTCGTTGGCGAGTGCCTCCAGGGAGAACGTGGAAGGGTCCCGGTGTCCCGGGAAGAGGGGAATCGCTCCCAGCGGGGCGCGGAGCTGCCGGCGGACGATGACGTCCTCGCCTGTCACGGCGATGCCGTTGCCGGGCCGGACATGAACGAAGGTCTGCGTGCCCACCCGCTCCAGATGAACCTCCAGCCCGGCGACGATGCCCGGCGTGAGGTGCTGGCCCAGGAGCGCGAGCCTCCCCGCGCGATGTTCCTGTTCCAGCGCGAGCGCGTCCGCCGACACGGCGCGTCCCGTGAAGAAGTGGGCCCTCCTCCGCCACTCGGCGTCCACGCCGAAGGGCGCCATGCGTGGCTCCACGCGGAGCACATGCTCGTTGGCCAGCGGATCCGCAATCGGCTTGGTAATCATCTCTCAGCTCCGCAGCGCCAGGAACGCCTCGTCGAGCGACACACCTTCGTCCAGCAGCTTCTTCAACTCCGTCACGAACGTGGCGTAGGCCGCGGCGGTGAGCGTCATCACGTAGGCCCCGATGTCGGGCATCCGGTAGGACGCGGCCAGGGTGGCCAGCGGCACGTTCAGGAGGCTGGGGGCCGCCTCGAGCCTCGCCAGGCCCTGCTTGACGGTGGCAGGGAAGCGGTTGAGCGCGGCCATGTACTCCTTGTGCTGGATGCGCTCCAGCCGCAGCGTGGCGGAGGCCATGCCCGCGAACTGCCACCGCGTGGTTCCGTGGGCGAGCGTGTTGAGCAGGGGAACGAGCTGGCCAATGGCCATGGCGGTGCCGCGCTGGGGCAGGGCGGAGAACTCGTCATAGAGCTCCGCCTGCCGGAGCTTCTTCACCAGCTCCTCGAAGTGCTGCTCGCCGTCGTGGTCCTCCGGCTCGGGCAGCGGCTGGCCCGCCGCGGAGTGGTGGAGCGGCAGGCTGCGTCGGCAGGCATACCAGAGGGTCCGCGAGCCGGAGAGCAGCTCGCTCCACGCCGCGTCCACCAGGTCTGTCACGGGCGCCTCGGGCACGGGCTGGACCTGCCAGCGGCGCGTGAGGTCCAGCAGGGCATGCGCGGGCAGCCGCCGCGCCACCTGTCCCACCGCCGCCGCCCGCAGCTTGAGCGGCGCCGCGCGCAGCACCTCGCGGAGGCCCTCCAGCCGCTGCGCCATGCCATGGCGCGCCACGGGCACCATCACCAGGACGGACACCGACTCCAGGGCCTCGCCCGTCTGCGTGAGGTCGATGGGGGGCAGTTGAAGGGACTCGTCGAGGATGGCGCCGAGCTCGTCCTCGGCCACCACCGTCAGCTCGACGTCCACTTCGGGCGGGAAGTAGAACTCCGTGAGGCTGCCCGCCTCGATGGCCGCCGCGGGCAGGGTCCCCGCGGCGGGCAGCGTGAAGAAGTGCTCGCTCGCGAGGAACCGCTCGCTCTGGCCCGCCGCGCGACGCGCCTGGAGCACCTCCTTCAGGTGCTGCTGATATTGAAGCGCGTGGGCTTCACGCAGCTCGCGTGGTGCCACGCCGAAGCCCACTACGCTGCGCTGTTCGGCGCCCACCTCACGCCGCACCAGGAAGGTGTCCAGCCAGCGGAGGGTGCCTCGGTCCAGTGCCAGCATCGCCAGTGGCAGCGCGTCCACGGGGAGGTTCCGCATCCCCGCACCAGCGAAGACTTCATGGGCCGCGCGGCTGCGGCGCGTCTCGAAGGTGCCACCGCTCACCGGGTCTGGGTAGGGGATGAGCGTCAGCGCCACCGCCTCGATGATGTCGCCGTCCTGCGTGGTCCGCGCGGCGCCCAGCGATGTGGGGTACGAGGCAACGGGGTTCGCCGTGTACTCCACGGGGCGCAGCACCAGCACGTACAACCCAGAGCGGCTCCGCGCCAGTTCGCGCGGCACGGGGGCGAGCCCGAAGGCCGCGTCCAGCCGTTGAATCTCCGGGATGTCGTCCAGGCGGATGCCCGTCAAGTCACGAGGCACGACCACCAATTCGCCGCCGGGTGTCAGTCCATGGCCCAGGCGGACGGTGAGCGTCGTGCGGTCCTGGCTGGGCGTGACGGTCAGTCCGTGCATCACCCCGGTGCCATTGGCCCGTGAGAGGTCGGCCTGCCGCGTGAGGAAGTAGGTCTGCTCCCGCGTGAGGTCCTTCGCGGTGAGGAAGCGCCCGTCGAAGAAGAAAGAGCGCACGCGCCGGTCGTCGTGCACCATTGCCCGGGCGGTCTCCAGCGCTTGTGCCGTCTCCCAGGTGAGCTTCTCCCGGGCGGGTCCACTGGTTGGGTTGAACACGGTTATCCCCCTTCGAGAGAGTCGGGCCTAGAAGACGCCCATCCACCGGGCGAGCGCGGCGGTCGAGAGGCTGAAGGGCCTCAGGTCATTGTCGACGTAGACATTCCCCTGCCGCGTGGGCCGCACCTCCGTGCCGCGCACGTCCTCCACGTCCGTTGCTCCGATGACGACGCGGGCGAGGAAGACCCACGCGGGATCCCTCACCTTCAGGTCGGGCTGGGTCGGGTCCGTCAGCAGCGAGGCCGGGATGAAGGTGTCGCTCCACAGCTTCGCCAGCTCCTGTTCGCGGCTGCCTCGCCAGGCGTTGAAGATGGCCTGCCGAAGCTTGATGCGCCGCTGCACCGGGTCTGGTTCGTCCACGGGGTCCGGGAAGGGGCTCTTGGGGACCTCCGGAGGGGGATACGCCGTGGAGCGCGGCACCAGTCGCAGCTCGTATCCATCGCGAATGCGCGAGGCGACCACGGCGTCCATGGCGTCGAAGGGCCCCGCCGCGAAGGCAGGCGTCTTGCCGCGCTCGCACTGGAGGAAACGCAGGAACAGGTCCGCCACCACCCCCGTGGGCGGAAATCCCGCGGCACCGGGGCTCAGCCGGTACTCGGCCGGGGTGAAGACGCCGAAGTCGGCCATCTCCAGCGGCTCCTGCCAGTACCAGCGGTCCAGCTTGAGACACGCATCCATGGGCACTTCCACCAACCGGCCGAAGGGGTCCAACGCGAGCCCGGCGGACACCCGGATCTCCTCATGCTCCGGCTCGGTGCCCTCGTGGTGACTCACCTTGAGCCCGGCCACCGTCCCGACGCCGTGAAGGTACGCCAGGGCCCGGGTGAGCCGGCCTCGGTGATAGGTCTGCTCGGCGGTGAAGTCTCCCGCGTCCAGGAGCACGCCGGTGTCGTAGTGGAGCCGGTCTCGTGTCTCCGCGTCGAGCAAGGCGTCATTCGGGGGCGACATGGTCATCAACCTCCTTCCAATCTGGGGTCCAGGCTCGACGGGCGCTCAATGACGTCCGCGAGCCCCAGCACGCTGTGGCCCACTCGCACCGAGGTGGGGGCGGGGGCGGGTCCGACGTAGGTGTCCACGCCCACCAGCGACGCGACTCCGACGAGCAGCGGACGGCTCGCGGTGATGACGGAGACCTGCACGTGCGCGGGGGCCTCCTGCTCCGCCACCTTCCGGATGAGGCCCAGGGTCCGCGTGTCCGTGCCCTGGTGCACCAGCACCGTGAGCCGGTGTGCCAGCCTCTCCAGGAACTGCTCCACCGCCTCCGCTTCCGCTCGCGTCTGAAGCGTTGCGTCCCCGAAGACGGCCAGGAACTCCTTGCGAGTCTCATCCCCGAGGAGGAGCGTGTCGCCCACGTAGGAGTTCCCGCTCCGTGCCAGGCCCGGCAGCAACGGGTCCTCCGCGTCCGCGAGGTCCGCGCCGAGGATGGTCGCCAGTGTGCGCCGAAGCCGGAAGTCCTCCACTACCACCACCGCGCCTCGGTTCACCGCGCCGTCCGTGACCAGGTCCAGCGCCAGGCGCAGGCCCTCGACGCAGCCGCGCCGCCGGGCGAGCGCGGGCGCGGACCGGAGCATCGCGCGCCGCTGGCTCTCGCCCACCACGGGGTCGAAGGAGAGGCCTACCCAGCTCGCGAGCCACTCCAGCGAATCACCCGGCACGTGCCCCGGGTCGGTGAGCACGTGCGCATGGGCGATGCGGTCCTCGATGGGCGTCAGCACACCCTCGACGATGCCGAGGAAACGCTCCAGGAAGTCCGCGGGAGTCGCCCGGCCGGCGGTGTCCGCGTCCTCGCCGAAGAGCTCCTCGCGATAGAGGGACGGCAGGTAGTTGTCCACGTAGGAGAAGCGCGATGCATACGCGCGCAGCGCTCCCACTTCGGGCGTCCGGCGGCCGTCGCCGAACAGCTCCACCCGCACCCACAGGTACCGTCCGGAGAGCGCACGCACCTTCGCGTGGGCGCGCTGGATGAGGACGGTGAACAGGCCACTCTCACCCGGGGCCGGCGGCGTGGGCAGCATCCCTGGTTGGAACGGCACCTCCGACGGCAGCGGTACCCAGCTCCCGTGCGGGACGTCTGGATGAACAGGGGCTTCCGGGATGAGGCCCAGGCGATGCTCGTGCCAGTGTGGCGAGGCGCTCGGCGGAGCCAGGGGTTCGTCGGTCGCGGCAAGCCAGACGCGCACCCCGGTGCGTGGGGGCAGCAGCGCCTCCACGTACAGGCGGTGCCACACCGTGCGCCCGTCGCCCGAGTCGAAGGGTCGGTTCGGCGGGTTGGCGGCGCGGCCCCGCTCGGCGCACCGGGGCAGCGACAGGGCTTGAAGCGGCACGGGCGCCATGTCGGCCAGCCCTGGGGTGACGGCGTGGTGCGGAGGCTGCGCCCCCTGGAGAAAGGGACCCCCGTCATGGCCGGGCAGGGGAAAGTAGTCCCCCTGGGGAATCGCCTCTGACGCACCGGCCGGGAGCGCGTAGGCCACCGCCTCCACCTTGCCGTCGTCGAGCAGCGACAGCACCGCGGCGCGGCCGTCCGGAAGGATGGCGAGACTGAAGGGCCGCAGCACACCCGGGAGCGCGACGGGCGTGGAGAAGCGGCCCGTGTAGAAGCGCAGCCGCGCGTGCGCCGCGTCTGGGGGAACACCCGCGAGCGCCGGGTCCATGACCCAGCTCAGCACCGCAAGCCGTCCCTCGGTGTCACATGCGAGCGCCACCGGCACTTCGCCAGGCCACGCGAGCGTCTCCAGCACCCGGGTCCGAGGCGGGTCCGGGTTCTCTTCCGTCGGGCGGAACAAGCCAGCGCCGGAGGGAATGGACAGGACGTCCGGAAGCGGCTGCCCGTCCACCCGGCCGAGCACGGCGGGTGGTGCGTTGGGCGCGAAGGAAGGCGGACCACTCAGGACATAGGCGCCACCCCGCGGGTCCGCGGCGATGCGGTGCGCGGCGATGCCTTCGGCCGGGAAGACCACGGCGGACCACACCTTGCGCAGGTGGAGCGCCACCACGCGCTGGGCCACCGCGAGGTAGAGGATGCCGCCAACTCCAGGCGACAGGTCCGTCACCGCGCCGGACAGCCCTACCTGCGCGGGCTCGAATCGCAGGGTGGTGTCAGCGCCCCCGCCCGCCGCGCGCACCTGCCCGGCCACGTTGTCCCACCAGGCCCACGTGCCGAAGGCGTCCACCGCGCCCGGTACGCGAGCGAGCCTGGGCTCCAGCACCGCGAGGTCGAGCGCCTCATCGAAGGTGCGGCTCTCTCCCAGGCTTCCCAGCCGGAGCGTCCTGCGCTTCGCGTCGTAGAGACACACCTCGCCCGCGGAGACCGAGCTCTCCGTGACCCAGTCCGGCGCGTCCGCCAGCATGTAGAACCGGAGGCGGTTGGCGTCCATCAGCAGACCTCGGGGACCATGGGCACCGCCACGCCCGCCTGCGAGGAGTCCATGCCGCCGCTTCCCTCATCGCCGATGCCGTGGAGCATCGTTGGCACCTCTCCATCGGCATTCACCGCCACCTTGAGCAACTCCGGGAGCTGCCAGTCCGCGATGGACAGCTCCACTGGCGTCGTCGCGGTGCTGCCCTTGAGCTGGAGCCAGCTCGGGTTGACTGGGCCCTCGGCCTGCCGGACGGACGGAGCAGGGGGCTCCACCGTGAAGCGCGCCACGTCGGCCGTGGCACCGGCGCGGCGAGGGTCTCTCAGCACGCGCGTCACCGTTCCCCAGGCGAAGAGGCTCACCCCGGCGATGCTGGCCACCCCGGGGACCTGTGCCACCGCCACATAGAGCTCCCGGTCCTGGACGTCCCGGCCCAGCGGCCAGCCCTCTCCGGTGGGACCTCCCGCCGGCAGCGGGAAGATGAAGCGGCGCACGGCCTGCCGCACCGCCTGCACCACTGTCTCCCTGCCAAAGCCCTCGCGCACGGTGATGCCCACGCCGAGCCCCAGTGGGACGTACTCGCAGCCAATCACGTAGAGCTCGGTGGTGAGCGGCCGGCGCGCATCCAGGTAGGCATGGACGGCTTCCAGCAGCGGCCGGTCCGCCCGCGGGTAGGGCGGCTCCAGCCGCGTGGCCGTGGGCAACACCATGACGGAGACGACGCCGGGAACACCGTCTCGCCGTCGCCTTGGCTCGAAGCGGGGCAGCACCTCCACGCGCCCCAACTGCACGCCGGGGGTGCTCGCCGCGAGCCGCCGGTAGTCCTCCTCCGTCACGGCCCGGTCCACGTGGCGCAGCAGCGCGGGGATGCGGCGCTCGGCCTCCGCCAGCGTCTCCGCGTCCCGGCCACCCAGCGTGGGCTCCGGCTGTTGTACCCGCAGCCCCGGCGCGGGGCTTCCATCGACCCGGAAGGCGCTGATGTCCTTCAAGCTGCCAGGCGGGAGATTTCCCGCGGCGCCGCCTCCGCTGCGCATCCGGGCCACCAGCACCTGGGCACCCGCGGGAGGCACGCGTCCGCGCACGCCATCTCCACAGCGGGCGGCGCCCGCCTCGGAGTCCAGGGCGTAGACAGGCTCGTCGCGGCGGGCCAGCGCGAGGTCTTCGATGAGCCGCCACTCGCGGTAGCCCGCCCCTGGCTCTTCGATGAAGAGCTGGAACGTTGCGCGCTCCACAGAGCCGGAGGGCAGGCGAAACTCCTGCTCCGCGTTGCCGTCGCTCTGTCCAATCAGGCGTCCGCCGGTCGTCTCGCGCTGGTCCACTTCAACCGCGTTGATGTCCACCCAGCCCAGCGCGAAGCGCTCCGGCTTGCCGCTGGGACGCAGGCGCAGCCAGGTCACCAATCGCGCCGCCACTCTTGGGTCGTCCAGGCGTGGCGGCCGGTCGCCCAGGCCGGCGCGCGCGTCCGTCCTCACGTCATTGACCGGCGCGCCCAGGTCGGATGGCAGCAGCATCCGTACGACGCCCCGGCGGGACAGCTCTTGCGTCGAGTCCGCCACGACGGTGAGCCGGTGATACACCGGCAACCCGTCCGCGGCGGGCGTGCCCGTCACCTCCCAGACGTGCGGCAGCCGGCCGCGCGCCCCGAGCAGCTCGGACAGGGCGGGGACCTCCATGACGGGGGAGACGCCCACGCTCAGGACGCGAGGCCCCTGTCCGTTCCCCTTCGTCAGGTCCTCACGGAGGGCCACCACGTGCTCCGTCTTGGGGGCGAGCAGCGCGAGCCACAGGCTTCCGTCCACCGTCTCCGTCACCAGGTCCAGCCCGCGCGGGTCAGCGGCGCCGAGGGGGAACACAGGCGTCGTCGCGTAGAAGCCGTGCTGGGCCTTGGGGTCCAGGCCGTAGACTTGTGCGAGCCGGGGCAGCATCGACGCGTGCTGCTGACGCTCCGTCTCCGTGAGCGGGCGCTTTCGGTACGCCTCGGCGGTGAGGTGCACCACGGTCAGCTCATCCAGCGTTTCGAAGGGCACGGGCTTGCGCAACGAGGCGAAGGCCCGCAGCGACACGGAAGGCTGGAGCACCTCGGTGTCGAAGTGCACGCTCACCACGCCGGTGGCGGCCTCGGCGGGGCGCAGGCTCGCGCCCAGCAGCCGAAGGAAGGCCAGTCGCTGGCGCTCGGGAATGAGGTTGGCGCGGTAGAGGATGGAGTCCGCCAGCCAGGCGAAGAGCTCCAGCAGAGTGCGCCCCGGGTCGCCCACGCGGGCATGGGTCCACTCCGGGGTATGGCCTGGGATGCGGGAGAGCAGCTCCTCGACGAGGTCCGGGAAGCTCCTGTCGTCGAGTCGGGGAGGAATGATGGGCATCTAGCCTCCGAGGTCCATGGCGAGCCCGAGCTGCTGCACGTCACCCGTGCGGCGCAGGCGGTAGACGATTTCCACGCGGACCTGGGCGGGCAGGTCCGCCAGCTCCAGCACGTCCACGCGGATGAGTTCCAGGCGCGGCTCCCACTCGGTGAGTGCGCGCTGCACCAGCTCTTGGATGCGCCGGCGGGTGGATACGGTGTTGGGCTGCCCCATCATCCGCTCCAGCCCGGCGCCGAAGCCCTGTCGCATGAGCTGCTCGCCGGGGCGCGTGCGGAGGATGACCTCGATGGACTGACGCACGCTGGCTTCCAGCGAAGGAAACGCCAGCTCGCCGCGTTCGTCCGGCACGAGCCGCAGCGGAAAGCCCACGGGAGGGCGCCTGTCGGAAGGCTTCGGGCTCATGGCGCGGTCAGTCCTCGAACCGCTCGCGCAGCGAGGCGGGAATGGGGATGCAGATCTTGATGAGGGCAATCCAGAAGAAGACGATGTTCAGCAGCGACAGGAAGAGGTTGAGGACGATGAAGGCGCAGAGGGTGATGATGGGAATGTTGAACCCACAGAGCCACCCGATGCCCTGACCTGAGGGGGGACTGGCTGAGCCTTCGAGGAAGTCCTTCGGCGAGTTCTTGTTCAGCAGCTCGTTCATCCCCGGCGGCACCTGGAAGGTGACGTTGGGCTTGAAGGCGCTCAGGTCCTTGAGCGACGGAAGGGGGATGAGGACGGGCGGCCGCTTTCCACGCTCGTACCAGACGGCGATGGTGAAGGGAGCGCTCTCCTCGCTCCAGACGATGGCGGGTGGGCAGCCATCCTCGCGGTGGACCCGGACGAAGGCCCTGGCCACGTAGCGTGAGCCACGCCGCTCGAAGCGCCGCTCGGGAGGGATGAGGTCCCGCATCCGTGGCGCGGTGGCGGCCTTCGCCGCCTGGAGGACCTGGGCCGCATCCGAGGCATTGGGATGCGTCCACGAACGAGGCAACACCACCGTGCCCGTCTTCCCCTGGACGAGGACGTCCGCCAGCCCGGAGAGCGCCGTGCCCGCGGGCCGCTTCTGGCCATTGCCATAGTCGAGCTGCACGCGGTTCATCGCCGTCATGAACGCGGGCACTTGGAAGGCGTCGAACACCGCGACCAGTCCACGCAGGAAGTCGATGAACAGGGCGAGCTTGTCGTGCTTCGCCTGCGGCAATCTGCGCTGGGCGACGTCCTGGTAGGTGACCGACAGGCCTTCGAGCCCTGTCCAGTCCACCGTCTTTCCCGCGGCGAAGTAGGGGGACAGCAAGCTCCGCACCTGCGCGTCATCGAAAGCGGGCGCTGTGCTGGATGCGCCCTCCGGTGCTTCTCCGCTCGCCACCTGGAGGAGCCCGTACAGCACGGTGCGCTTCGCCGCGGCGCACGCGTCGGGCGGTGCGATGAAGAGCGATGTCACGGTCTCCTGGTCCCGGCTGGTGGCCCGCATGAGGCGCAGCAGCTCGCGCCGGACGTCCGCGGGACCGGGGCCCGCGGGCCCTTCGCGCCGTCCAGGGTCGGGGTCGCGCTCCTGTTCCTCACCGTCGAGCGGGACCCAGCCAGCGACCTTGCCGTCCCGCCGCACCCAGGCCTCGCGCGTATTGCCCGCGCCCACGCGTCGGATGACGAGCCCCGCGCTTTCGATGCGGTTCGCCTCGACCCGAGGCTCACCGAACACGTCGCAGCAGGCCTCCAGCAAGGCCACGTTGAACACCCCGTGAACGGGCTGGAGCAGCTTGAGCCCCTGGGGGGTGAGCGTCCCATCGGAGATGAGGGTGCCCGCCAGCGCCTTGCGGCCTTCCTCGGACCTGAGCTCGCCGAAGATGGCTTGAACGAACTCCTGGTCCTGCCGCTCGATGAACGCGGGGGCGCCGCGCTGGGCCGCCAGCGGGGCTCCAGTGGCTCCGTCGAAAACGAGCCCGCGCAGCTTGACGGGGTGGCTCACCATACGTTGCCCGCCCCTGGCGTGTACGTCACGCCCATCACCGAGTTGGTCTGCAGCACGTCGCACTTCACGACGCCCGAGAAGGACGACATCGCCGAGTTGACCGTGACCTGACCGGCGCTCACCTCCACCTGACTGGCGGTGACGGACACCGTGGTCGCGGCCCGGACGGTGACGCCCTGCTGGTCGAGCGTGACGGTGTTGCCCGCTGCCTCCAGCGTGAGCTCGCCTCCTTTGGCCTGCTTCAGCGTGGCGCTCACGCCACCGGGGACTTCCAGGGTGATTTGCGCGGTGCCCTCGCTCGCTTCGACGATGGCGATGCGGCTGCCATTCCGGGCCTTGATGACGTAGCGGTCCACGCGACTTCCACCGGGCGTCTCCGGCGGACGGGCGCGCCCGTTCCACAGGCCCCCCACGACCAGCGGCTGGCGCGGGTCTCCTCCGGCGAAGACCACGGCCACCTCGTCATCCTTGTCCGGGAGGAAGAGCGCGCCCCAGCCACTGCCGGAGAACGGAACGGCGACCCGCGCCCACAAGGCCACGTCTGCATCGGCCAGGCCCTCGGGCGCGGTGAGCAGGCGGACCTTGACGCGCGCCAGGTGGTCGGGGTCCTCCACGGACACGACCTTCGCCAGATAGGTGCCGAGCATGGCGCCCAGCAGGCGGCGCTCCTGTGCGTGTGCGGTGTCGGTCATGGCTCTCCCAGGAAGGCGCACTCGGCCTCGAAGTCCGTCTCATAGCCGTGGAGGGTGTCGTAGCGGTGGCTGGCACGGACCACGTAGTAGGTGTTGTCGAAGCGAGCGCTCATGCCGCTGAGCCTCACGTGGGTCCCCACGCGGAGCGCGGGGGTGCCCTCCGCTGTGGCGTCGATGCGGACGAAGCGCCGGGCGCGCGCATCGAAGGCGGCCCTGGCGATGGCGGTGGCCTCGTCGCTGGTGGACACGGGCAGCGAGCCGAGGTGCTCTGTCCGAGGGCCCAGCGTCTGCTGGAGCAGCTCCGCGCCGGTACGCCCCGCGCCCGGGCCGGGACGCGAGCCGGAGCTCTGGCCGGAGACCCTGGCGCCCTGGATGGCGTTCCACCCGGTGCAAGTGACCTGGGTGGCCTGATGTGCCAGGTCCGCCGTGACGCGCACCCGGCGGAGCTCAGAGTAGAGGGTCAGCTCCAGGGTGCCCCGGCGCACCGCGCTCCGTGCGGAGACGTGGAGCTCGTCACCCGTCACCTGCAGGTCCGCATCCCGTGTGGCCAGCAATCGCCGCACGAAGGCCAGGTCGCTTTCGTTCCACTGGACCTGGAGGCCCAGGGACTCTCGAAGGCCTGTGATGATGGGAGTCAGGCCCAGGTCCCGGGCGAGCTTCTCCGCCAGTTCGGCCAGCTTGATGTCGCTGTGGACATGCGTGCGCCGCGCGAGCCTTGCTTTCTGCAGTGCGTCCTCGGCGAGCACGACGAACTCCGGCGCGGAGTCGTGCGAGAACACGGCTTCGATTCCGGTGATGACGCCGCGAAAAATCTCCTGAGGGGCGCTCTCGGGACCGGTGTAGATGCCGATGGGGGCCCCGAGCCTGAGCAGTTGCTCGTCCTCGAAGACCTGCTCGGCCACGGTGTCGGCGTAGCGGGCGACTGCCTCGAAGCGCAGCTCGAGCGAGCACAGGCCGCCTTCGGCTTCCTCGACCCGCATGCTGCTGACCAGACCGGTGACGCGTGCGTCGGCCTTGCCGAAGATGCGCACCGTGGGGCGGTGATGTTCTGGCTGTGACGTGGCGTCAGTCATGGAGAACGGAGAGCGGATTCAGTCGGCGAAGAGGCGGGCCTTGCGTTGCGTGATGAGCCGGATGGCGCGGGCAATCGATGTCGGATCCACCGGAGGCGGCGTGAGCGCTGGCTCCGCGGCCGGACGCTGGCTCGTGTCTGGCGTGGAACCCGAGACGACGGACCCCTGGACCTCGTCGAAGACGATGGACATGGCTCAATCTCCCTCGAAGCGGAGGCGGCCCCGGGGGGGCAGGGTCGCGCCGAAGCGGGGCCTGGTGACGCGGGCGCGTCCTCCGAGCTCGAAGAGGCCGTCTCCGGTGGTTTCGTAGGTGTAGGTGTCCACGTGCCCGGTGGAGCGCACGGTCTCCAGTCGGACGGAGGTGAGTGGAGGTCCGGCACGCAGTCCCACGAACGCGCCTGCTGTGGCCGAGAGGCCCGCGGAGGCCTGCGCGCCAGACCAGGCATTCGCGGTCCAGCCCGAGGCGGATGCCCCCGTGGTCGCGGGGAAGTTGGCTCCCGCGGAGAAGGACGCCCCCGCGGAGAAGATGGGGTTCGATGCGGACGCACCCACGCCGAATGAGGCTGAGCCTCCCGCGACCGCCCCCGCGGTGAAGGTGGCGCTGCCTCCGAACGAGGCGCCGGCTGAAACGCCAGCCCCCGCTGCGAAGCCACCGCCAGCCGAGAAGCCACCACCAGCCGAGAAGGCACCACCAGCCGAGAAGCCACCACCAGCCGAGAAGCCACCACCAGCCGAGAAGCCACCGCCGGCAGCGAAAATCCCGCTCGCGCCAATTCCACCGCCGAGGCCCAGCCCCGCGCCCGCGCTGAATCCACCGCCAACGCCGAAGCCGGCCCCCGCGCCGATTCCACCCCCCATGCCAAACCCAGCCCCGGCGCCGGCGCCGGCCCCCAATGCTCCTCCAGGTGCGCCCGTGGCGAACGCGGCGGGCGAGGCCAGCGGGACGGAAGGGTCGACGGTCATCACGTCCTGACTGGGGAAGCGCGGATTGTCCTCGCCATTCTGCTCCGCGACGGCGCGCGGGATGGGCTGGTTGGGAGCCGCGGCCACTTGCCGCGAACGCTCTCCCTCGGCGCCTCGTGCGAAGATCTGCTGCTGCCGCGTCATTCCCAGCGCCACCGTTGAACGCAGCGGGATTCCATCGGCCGAAAAGAAGTCGATGGTCTCCTGATAGGTCTCCACCAGTCCGGTGAACTCGAACGCGCCCCAGCGGAACGTGACGTCCGGAGGAATCTGGGTCTTGGTCCCCATCATCCGTGCGATCCGGATGGTCTGGTCGCAGACGTTGGCTCCCGTGTCCGTGGTGTCGAAGACCAGCTCCATCGAGAGCTTCGCGTTGCTCTCCGCGACGAACTGCTGGTGCTCCTGGCCACGGACGTTCTGCAGCTTGTTGTTGACGGTGTACTGGAGCGAGCCCGGATTGAAGTGCACCGGGAGTTCCTGGCCGTTGCTCTCGTTGATGAAGCTCGCGCTCTCGGGAGTCCTGTCTCGCATGGGCTCATTCCTCCTCGAGGGTCAGCCCCTCGTGGACGAGGTGCAGTTCTTCGATACCGACCTCGCTCGACCGAGCGTTGAAGTCGGCCGCCTTGAACTTCACGGGCAGGGCCCGGTCGAGCTTGTAGGTGAGCACCGTCCGCAGTTCGCCATTCTCCGACGGCGCCTTGAGCCGGATGCGCACCGTGCAGCGGTAGCCGTAGTCTCCCGACGTGACTCGCGCGAACCAGCGCAGCAGCCGTTCGCCTTCCGAAATGCCCCGCTTGAGCACCACCGTGCCGAAGGTCACGGGACCTGCGCGCTGAACGGCGCCCAGGTTGTGGCCACCGACCTGAATCACGCGCGGTTCCATCGTGGCCTCCAGCCCGGAGCACTCGGAGAACGCGCCATCCACCGGAGCGTCGCCCCCACCGCTTCCGGACAGCGGCTCCGGCTGGAACGCGAGCTCGAAACGGAAGGTGTGCAGGACAAAGGTCGCATCGCTCATACGGCGTCCTCCTGCCGTAGCGTGACGCCGCCCTCCAGCGACGAAAGCCTCACCTGCAAGCGCTTGAGTGAGGCCGCGGGATCCAACTCGACCGTGACGACGAGGCGGCCTGCATCCAGGTCGTCCTGTGTCATGGTGGTTCGGTCGCACCGCACGGAGAACGCCTCGCCGCTGCTCGCTCCGCGCAGCGCACCCGCTTCGTAGTAGCGGCCCAGCATGGCCTCGAACTGGTAGCGGAGCTCCCGCCAGGTGGTCTCGTTGGAGGCCGAGAACGTCAGGTCCACGCCCATCTGCCGCGCGGCCTTGAGGACCGACGATAGCAACCGGCTCACCGGTGCCTGCCGGTGGCTCGCCATGTTGCTGGAGGTCACATCCGAGAGCACCTGCAGCCCGAGCGGCGTTGGGCCCAATAAGGACACGCGCTCGAGCAGTCCCCTCGGGCCTGCTTCCGGGGGCCGGGGCGTCAGGTCCCGTGTCGAGGGAATCGGGAAGACTCGCCGCACATCCGGCAGAGGCAGCCCCAAGGCATTCCGAAACGTCCCTCTCAGCAGCGCATTGCGCGCCAGGACGCCCGTCAGGACGCCCTCCGGCGCCTCGAGGTTCTCCGGCAGGCCCACGGAGCCAGAAGTCTGGAGCCAGGGATAGGCGAGCTGGATGAAGGCGCTCTGGAACGGGAGGAGGAGGCCGTGCTCGTGCAGGAACCGCCCCATGTCCTGCATCGCGGTGCGCTTCCCGGCCGCTGTATCGAAGACGAGGCTGGCGGAGGGGAGCGGCAGCGATGCGACCAGGTGTGTCTCTCGCAGACGCCGGTCACGCAGCAGCTCCGCGAGGATGGCGAGGAAGCCGGCCCAGTCCTGGTAGCCGGTCAGGTCACAACGCGGCGCCTCGCGCTCCGGCGTGTGCCACTGGGGTTCGGCTTCTCCCAGGGGAATCACACACGGGCCAAATCCCGGAGCACCGAGGGGCGGAAGGCGAGGAAGGGGCAGGGGCTCGGGCACTTCCGCGACCAGCTCTGGCAGGTCCGGAAGGCACAGGAAGGAGACGTCGGGCAGGCCAAACAGGTGCGCCACGCCGTGCCACGTCGTCCGGTCGATGGCGGACGCGGCATGCTCCATTCCAGGAGGCGCGGGCGGCCGACTGCCCGGAAGCAGCAGATTGAGGCGCTGAAGCCGTGTCGGGCGGTCCTGCTCCGGAGGGAGCGGGTCCGCCATCCGTATCACGTAGCACTTGCGTCCCCCCTGCGCGAAGAAGGAGCGGACCGCGGCCCCAAGGGCCGTGGGCTCATCGGGCGTGAGGCCAGTGCGCGCTCGCCAGTCGAAGTGCCGCTCGAAGGCGCCAAAGCTCTCGAAGGGCAGGGGGACGTCGGTGAGGGGATGCTGCGGATCGCTGGGGTCCACGCGGAGCGTGGGGGCGGTCATCCACCCTTGCTCGAACAAGTAGCGCGACAGGGCCGCCGCCACGGGCGACTCCGGACGACGGCGGACGAAGCCGACGAAGCAGGCCACGTCCATCCGCTCGGGCGCGCTGGGCGCCACGCGCTCTGTCGCTTCGAAAGTCAGGCGCCGCATGGACCTGGGTCCCCCATTGCGCTCCGCTCAGTCCACGTCCGGGAAGCCCATCCGCACCGTTTCAGCGGAGAGGACGAGCTCTTCCATGGCCACGTCTCCGCCACCCTTGGCGGCCAGCGTGGGGCCGGAGAACTTCATTGGGGTGACGTTCACCAGCTTCCAGGACTGCACGGGGTTGCGCGCCTCGTCGAGCAGCCGGATGGTGACGGCCGCCTTGCGCCCGAGTGGACCGTTGCGGCGCACGTCCTCCACCCAGCTCCAGATGGCCCGTGAGTCGACGATGCCGCGCTTGAGCGTCACGTCCCCGGTCTTGAAGGGACCGGGGACCTTGCGCACATGGTTCTCCGGGTCGTTGCCGTCGCGGTACTCGGAGATGGTGATTTCGGTGTTCAGCCCGGACACGTCGGAGAATCCACCGAAGGACGTTCCATCGAAGCTGACTTCGAAGTTGAAGGCGCCGTAAGGCGTGGGACGGGTGGTCATGGCGACTGGTCCTTTGCGTTAGGTCCGGGCATCCGCCGTCTTCTGGCCGACGCGGAAGATGACGAACTCGGCGGGCTTCACCACCGCGACGCCGATGAGACAGACCAGCCGCCCGTTATCGAGGTCGTTCTGGTCCATGGTGGTCCGGTCGCACCGGACGAAGAACGCCTGCCTGGGTTCGGTGCCGAGGAACGCGCCGGTGCGCCACTGGTTCTCCAGGAAGCTGCCGATCGTCTCCCGGATGTTGGCCCACAGCCGCTCGCCATTCGGCTCGAACACCGCCCACTGCGTCCCCTCGTCGATGGAGCGCTCGAGGAAGTTGAAGTAGCGCCGGACGTTGACGTACTTCCATTCCGGGTCGGAGCTGATGGTGCGGGCGCCCCACACGCGGTAGCCGCGTCCAGGGAAGAAGCGCAGGCAGTTGATGCCCTGCGGGTTCAGGGTCTCCTGCTGTGCGAAGTTGATGTCCTGTTCGAAGCGCAGCGCGCCACGGACCACCTCGTTCGCGGGGGCCTTGAACACGCCACGCTCGATGTCGCTTCGCGCGTAGATGCCGCACACGAACGCGGAAGGCGGCAGCGCGATTTCACGGGGGACGTCCGCGGCGTCGGGACGGGCCAGCGGGTTGGCGACGACGACCCATGGGTAGTAGAGCGCTGCCTTGGTGGAGTCGAGCTGCGCACGCACGTCCATCGCGTCCTGGGGGCCCAGTCCGCGCGGCGTATCGAGCACGGCCACGCGATAGGCACGCCGTTTCTCCGCCGCGCTGATGAGGCTCAGCCGTACTGCTTGCGCCGACGCATAGGCGGACGAGCCTGGCGCGGCGATGATGGAGATGTCCTCCACACCGCCCAGGCGGTCCAGGGCGTCGTCATACTGTGCGGCTCCGGGTGCCGAACCGTCCGTGCCTCCCGTGAGCGCGAACGGTCCCGAGGCCAGGGCCGTGCGGAGCGCGAACACCGACACGCCGGTGCCTGCCTCGAACGCGTACAGCCGCTCCATCTGCTCGGAGAGCGTCGTTGGCGTGGACGTGAGCACATTGCCGAGGTAGCGCGGGTGGGCACGGTCGAGGCCCAGCCCTTCGTAGGTCCGTTCCTGCCCATCCGCGTCCTGGGTGATGACGGTCAACGTGACGAAGCTGCTCCCTCCCGGGAGCTGCTGGAACTGGGAGGCCGCATCCGCTGGAAGGGGGAGCGTGTCACTTCCGTTGGACCAGGTACTGTCCGCCTGCTTCACCCACCACGTCTCGCCGGGCGTACCGTCCGCGCCGGGTTCGACCGTGGGCGCGTCGAGACCGAGCGCGCTGGAGCTGACCGCCGTCACCTCCAGCGTGTGGCCGGCACCAGGAACCGGGTGGGAGATGACGAGCTTGCTGTCCTCAACCGAGGCATTCGCGTTGGCGCCCAGCAAGGCCTGGAGGTCACCCAGTGTCACCTCGCCCAGGTCGCCCACGTTGTTGTTCGCCGGGTCCGCCGCGTTGTCCACCGTCTGGGCGTCCAGCTTGAGCTGGGGATTCGCGGAGACTTCGATGAGCGCCTGGGTGCCTCGGGCGTCCGTGCCCAGGATGAGCCGTCCGGCGGGTGCCGCGTCATCAGCGCCGCTCAGCCGGGCGTAGCCGCCGCGGACTTGCCGGTTGAGGAGGTCCACGACCTCCAAGGGCGCCAGCGGGCCGTCGGTGGGCAGGGTGAGCGTTTGCACCTGTCCGCCCAGGGTGACGGTGAGCGTGCTGTTGGCTTCAAGGAACGTGGTGGTGGGGTCGAGCTCCGCGGTCGCACCCGCCTCGGCGTTCCGGCCCAGGAAGGTGAGGGTGACGTCCGGGCCTCCATCGATTTGGAGCGCAAGCGTGGTGCCGTCAGGGAGGTTGAACGGCGGCGGGAGGGTGCCCACCACGCGAGCGGCGGAGGCCGCGGTCTGATTCAGCCGCACCATGCTGCCAGCGGGCGCGCGCCGCATGGCACCGACAGTGGCAGGCGTCAGCACCTCCTGCGCCGTGATGGTTCCATTGCCGCCGCTGCCCGGAAACCGTGCGGTGAAGCGCGCACGCAGGTTGGCGTTGGCGTTGGGGATGACCTCCGCCTGTGCGGTGGCGCTGTCGGGCGCGCCCGAGAAGACCCGCGCCACGTAGAGGCGCGCGCCGCCTTCGTTGAAGTACGCACGCACCGAGTGCGCCAGGTAGTTCGTCGTTTCGTCCGTACCGGTCAGGTCCAGATCGCCAAGACCCCCAAACAGCCGGATGAACTCGGCGAAGCTCGTGACGAGCGCCGGCGTGCCATTCGTGGGACCCTTGCGAGCAGGACCCGCGAAGCCACTGGTGCTGGTACTCACTCCCTCAATGGACCTGGCTCGGAAACTCGTCTCTTCGACGTAGACACCAGGTGTGAGATATTCAGGCACGCGAGCCCCCTCTCTTCGTGGTTACGTGGCGCGCAGCCGCGCCGTCAGGGTCAACAGTCATGGATTGGCCCAGGTGAGCTGGATGGTGGCGGTCACCTCTTCGCCAGCGGCTATCTCCAGGGTGGTGCTCAATGGCTGGAACGCGGCGGCGAGCGAATCAGGGTCGGGGGGCAACGACGAAGGCGCCCATGCGGCCCGGATGCTGAAGGTGAAGTGGGGCGGGGCTTCGGGGTTGCTCCAGTTCGCGACGGGGATGCCAGCAATGGGGATGAGCGCATCTCCGTTGTGGTTCGACAGGCCCCATCGTTCGATGCTCGGCGCGGCCAGGGTCAGGGACACGAGCGCATCGGACAGCGGCTTGCCGTGCGCATCCTCCACCCGGAGCCGCACCACGGCGCTGCGGACGGAAGGGCGCATCAATGGGGAGGGATAGAGCGTGACGTCCACGGGCCGGAAGACCGAGTCAGCGGGCAGCGGCTGTCCTGGTGGCGGTGGGGTCGTGCTTCGCGGCAGCACCACGGTGAAGCTCCGGTCCAGGTAGCGACGGGAGGCGTCGCTCGCCACCAGCGTGAAGGGCGTGGGGGGCGGTGGTATCTCCGGTGCCTCGAAATGATCCGTGTAGTCGGCGAAGCCTGGCGCCGCCGCGACCACGAGCAGCCCGCTCGTGTTTCGCAGGATGCGAATGCCTTCTCCGGAGAGGGTGACGGGCTCCGCGACAGGGCGCAGCGTCTCCGCGTCGAGGAGGCGGATGGCGGCGAGGGCCCTGCTCTCGATGCGCTCCATCCTCATCGCTTGGGAACCTCGTTCGTGAAGTCGAAGCGACGCGCCACCACGGGTCTTCCAGGCGGCTTGCCCTGCACGTCGATGCACACCACGCGCGCCACGTACGTCAGGCTGGGCCGGTAGGGGCGGCGCAAGGCATCCCAGAGCCGGGCGAGGTCTTCGTGGCTGATCTCCGCGGGGATGATCTGCACGAGGTCATCGGGTCCCCAGGCTCCCGCGGGGGTGAGGTCCGAGGCGCTCAGGGCCTTGTGCATGTGCAGTCGCAACATGACCCAGGCCATGAGGCGGTGCTCGACGTCGACGGAGTCTGCCCAGACCGTGAGCAGGTAATGCAGGTCCAGGGCGAGAGGCGGGGGGCCATCCGGCCTGGATTCGTTGCGCAGGTGCTCGTTGACGGAGACGCGGTAGAGGAAAAGCGTGACGCCGGGCGTGTCTATCGGTGGAGCATTGGTCTCACTTCCAGCCATGGTCGCGCTGGGCACGAGACTGAAGCTACAGGCCGGGAGCCCATCGTCTTCCCGAGACAACTCATAGGCGTGCCGCAGGTACGAGACCAGCGAGTCACCTACCGAGTAGACGGCGGAAAAACTGGCCACTGCGGAGCCCCCATGTCCGTCAGATGAGTTCGCCTTCCGTGAAGACTGCTCGCACTTTATGTGTCTGAATGGTGTCGGATTTTATACGGGCGTGAGAAGGCCTTGGTGCGGTGGGTGGAATGCGTAGAACCTGTCAGGCCGTCCGCCTCGTCTGGGAGTCTGGCTATTCTGTGTCGATGATTCAGGGGGCATCTGGCCTGGCTTGAGCTGACAAGGAGGCACGGGTGAAAGCGCAGGCGGTTTCCCGTCCAGACGTCCGGGCACGCGCGTCCGAGCCAGTCGCCCGACGCGATGAACAGTCGCGACAGCGAGCGGAGTCCCCGCGCCTGCCGCGCTATTTGATGTTTCGCCTGAGCGCGCAGGCGATATTCCCTTTATCGCAGGGGAACGAATCACCGCTGTTGCAGGCGCCGCGCTCGGAGCCGCTCGACCTGGCGCCAATGAATGGCGAGGCGCCGGGCGCCGCCTTCGTGGATTCAGGCGCCCCCGAATTCCTCTCCGAGACGGGGTTGGACGAACCTGTGATGGAGGACGCCTCGGCGGGGGCGCACAGCGAAGCCTTGGAGGCGCCGCCGGAGGAATCGCCTGTTCCCGATGAAGTGCAGCCGACGGCTGACTCGACGCGTGCGGAGGATGGCGCGGCAGTCGAACCTTCGCCGCATCAAGAGGCAGGCAGCGAGGTGTTGCCTGACGATGCGCGAGACGCGGGCCCCTCCGCTGCCACGGCCAGGGCTTCACAGGACCGTGAGCCATCCGCGCCGGAGGAGGCACAAGGCACGTCCGAGCAGGAGCCACCGGCGGTGGAGGTGGCGCGAGTCGAAGAGGGCCAGGAAGGCGTGGACGCTGGCGGTGGCATGGCGGCGGCTGACGCGGCGCCAGAGGTGCCCGAGCCCACGCCTGCGTTGTCCGATTCCCCCCTGGACGTCGTAGCGGATGCCAGCACGGCGAGCGCGCCCACGATGGCCGCGGTGCGTGCCCAGATTCAGCGCCGGACGGCGGCCATTCAGGTTGCTCCGGTGACGGCGGGCACGGGCGGCGCCCGAGAGGTGCGGTCCGTGACGGAGTCTCGCGCGGAGCTGATTCGCCTCCGCGCCACGGACGTTCCACGCAGTGCCGAGACCGCGATGCCGCCGGTGCCTGAAGGGCTTCCGGAGACACTGCCGACTCCCGAAGACCCGGTTCCCTCGGCCCGAAGGGGCGTCGAGGTGAAGTCGGGGCTGCCACTTCCCACGCAGACGCCCCCCGCGCTCACCGTGAGCCCCTTTGGAAACAACCCGAGGTCGGGAGACCGGCCGGTGTCGGCGGACCTCATCCGCCAGCTCCACCGGGTGCTCGATGAGGGGCCTCCCGTCTCGGACCCCAATGACGAGGCACGATTCCGGCTGCTCATGATGCGCGAGCGCCTCATGGAGCGCTCGGCCCCCGAGCCCGGTCGTGGCACGCCCGTCGCACTTCAGGAGCCCAGGCCCCCTGAAGTTCCTCCGCTCACTCCAGCGCGGCGTACCCAGACGGCGCAGGTCATCGCGCGGCTGCTTGTCCGGAAAGGGGAGGAAGCGCGGGAGTGGGTCTCCTCGGCTCGGAGGAGTGCGTACCCCAACGGCGCGCTCGAGCGCGTCACGGAGACGGCCCACCTGGGCGAGGACACGTTCGCTCCGGAGTTCGAGCGCACGTTGGAGCAACAGCTCAACGCCATCGCCGCCGAGGCAGGTATCGCGGAGGAGGACCTCCAGACGGCCGTCGACGAGCGGCGGCGCGTGCTCGACGAGCGGACCCGCTTGGAAGAGGAAAGCCTCCAGATGTCGCTTCCGGAGGCCACGGCTGAACTCGGAGGCGCGAGTCAGGCGGTCAGTGACGGGGTGGCGGGCGGCCGTATCTGGATGGAGGCGCGCGCGCGCGCGGCGGAGGGAGGGGCCTCTTCACCGACCGCCTCCGTCACCGCGCAGCGAGACGCGCTCCTGGATGACATCAACCGGCGCGTGGCGCGAGCGGACGCGCTGTATCGCCGGTCGGCGACAGTCCGCGAGCAGGAACTCGTCCAGGCCGAGCAGGACCAGCGGGCTGCCTATGAGGCCGCGGCTCAGCGAGACGAGTTCCAACTCGACGAGGACCGGGGCGAGCGCAGTCAGGTGGAGGTCCAGGCGGATGTGGCCCGCAGCACGGCCTGGCTCACCGAGCGACAAGCCTTCCTACGCCGCGAGTTCGAGCGGCTGAAGGGCGAGGCACGCGACGCGGGTCGAGGCTACCGAGTGGAGTTGGCCAGCGCGGGCGACGATGGGCGCGAATCGATTCGCGAGTGGGCCGCGACTCAACTGGGCGAGGAGCGGGACTTCTGGGAGTCGTTCCTGGAGATGCTCGAGGACTGGGCGGACCAGACTCGCGCCAACGCCGAGGCCTGGGAGGCGCTGCAAAACCAGGAGACGGTCCAGGCCGTCGCGGGCGACCTGGCGATGCTCGACCGGGTTCAGCGTGCGGCCTCCGCGGGGATCTCTGAACAAGCGCTGCTTGCCGCCAACGCGCTGTCCGCAGAGGAGCAGGCTCTCGTCCACGCCTACTTCAATCCGGACCCGGCGGAGGGGGCGAGTGATCCGATTGGTGCCGTGGCCGCGGGCATGCGGGCGCGCATCTTCAACCAGCGCAAGGATTCACTGGAGAGTGGCATCCGGGACCTGTTCACGGATTCCGACCTGCACTGGACGGTGTTCGCCGAAGTGGCCCGCGCCGCTGGGAACACTCAATTCGATGCCTCGCATCGGGCGAGCGAAATCTATCGCGCCTACCACGGGGGGATTACGGGCATCGGGACGGACGAGGCCCGCGCCTTCCGAGCCATGACGGGGCTGGGGCCTCTCGAGGCCCTGGCGCTGCGTAAGTGCTACCGGCAGACCTACGGACTGGACCTCGAAAAAGACAGCAAGGGCGAGTTGTCCGGGGCCGAATACCAGCGAGCTCGCGCGTTGCTGGAGGGGGACCGGAACAGAGCTGACGCCGCCGCGCTCCACACGGCGATGAAGGAGGCCGGTTGGGGGACCGGCGCGGGGACGGACGAAGCGGCCATCATGGAGATCCTCCGGAACAAGACTCCGGAGGAGGTCGAGCAAATCTCCCGGTTGTACCGGGAGATGTATCACCAGGATCTCCAGGCCGAGCTGCGGGAGGAACTGGACGACTGGGCCACGTTCACCACGCACGATGCCGATCGCGCCGACGCCCTGCTTCGCAGCGACACCGCGACGGCAGACGCCATCGCCATCAATCAGCAGGTGCTCGGCTTCTCGTGGGCCAACGCGTTCAACCTCACCTATGGCACCTCGTTCGAGGCGGGGGCTCGTGACGAGGTGGCCGCCATCTACGAGCAGGTCCGCAGGGATGTCACGGAGGTGCCCGGCAGCGCGGACTGGTCCAATGAAAAGTTCGAGGCGGAGATCACCCGTCGCGTTCAGGCCATCACCAATGCCTACGGAGGGCTGTCGTCGTACGGCCACATCGGGGGCTCGCTGGAGGAGGACCTCGCCACTCGCTTCAGTGGGCCCAACCGCGACCTGGTGTTGTCGCTGGCACGCAACGACCAGACCGGCGCGGACGCGGCACGCCTCGCCATCGAGCGTCAAAGCACGTTCTACGCCTCCGATGCGGAGATGAACCGGGTCCTCGAGTCGCAGTACGACCGAGCGCTGGATGCAGTCCGGAGGGACATGGCACCCGAGCGGCGCCGTGCCCTCATGGCGCTGCTCGATCTGGAGGAGGCCGAATTCAGGCAGCAGACCGGCCAACGCTGGACGCCTGCCGAGCGCTGGCGGAGGCAGCAGCTCGTCGAGCGTCAGATCGAGGCGGAACTGGAGGTGGAGGCGCGAGCCCTCGCTGACGGGAACATGACCGCCTTGAGCCAGCGATACGCCGGCACGTACAGCGAGTCGCTGGCAACGGCGCTCGATGAATCCACCAGTGGTGTGGACGGCGAGCGCGCGCGGACACTCCTGCGCCAGGGCGGATACCTCACCCGTTACCAGCGCTTCGACTTCTCGGTGCGTGGCGCGGGCACGGATGAGCAGGGGGCTCGTCGAGCCATCGAGGGAGCCTCCCGTGCAGAGCTCGAGGAGATGCGGGCGCAGTGGGCCCGGGAGAATCCGGGCGAGACGCTCGACGGTCGCGCGGCCAGTGAGCTGAGCGGCTCCGATGACATGGACATGCGCATCGCGCTCATGGGGGCCCCGGAGACGATCGAGGACCGGGTCCGTATCGAGCGTGCACGCATGGCCCTGGAGGAACCCTCGCAGGGAATCGCGGGCCCCGAGCAGGCGCTCATGCAGATACGCCTGGCCCAACTGGAGGCTCTCGCCGACCGCATGTACGACGCGGACGTCTCCCCGGAGGAGCGGGCACGGCTGCTGGGTGACTTCGACTTCCACGCCGATGCGGTGCGGACCGCCGTGGAGGACCATCGCGCCGCGGTGGCGGAGATGACCGACAGCATCGCCAACGTGGTGGGGATCACCGTGGCGCTGATTGTGGGGGGAGTGGGAGCGATCTTCACCGGCGGGGCCTCCGCCGCCATTGCGCTGGCCATCATCGCGTCCATGGCGAGCACGGCCGCCTCCATGGGGACGCGGTGGTTGTTGCTGGGAAACCAGTACGGCCACGAGGAAATCCTCATGGACCTGGGGCTGGGGCTGGTGGATGCCCTGGTCGGGGGGCTGACAGCGGGGTTTGGCAATCGCCTGCTGGGCATCAGCCAGATTGGCCGTGCCGTCGCAGCGCCGGTGGTGACGCGCGCTGGCATGAGGGGGGCGGCACAGCGGCTGTCGATGTCGCTGCGGCAGCTCTTCGTGGGCAGCACCGGGCGGCTGACGCAGGCGACCCGTTCCATCGCCATGCTCGAGCGCATGTTGCAAGGCGGGCGGCTCAGCCAGCTCGCCGCACACGGCATCGCGCAGACGATGGAGAACGCGGTGCAGTCGCTGCCCTCCGCCGTCATCGCCAACGTGGCGAACGACCAGGTCTGGGAGCATGGCAACCCGCTGGTGAACATCGTGCGTGGCACCTCGGAGCAGATGGGGCACGGGCTGGCCCTGGGGCTCGCCATGAGTGCAGGGCACGCCTCGGTGAGCCATGTGGGCGGCGCGGCCTGGCGGTTTGCTCGTGGCCCCCGGCTTGGAAGTACCCCGGACGTGTTGTCGCACGAGCATCTGCTGACCTCTCCGGAGTCCCACGAGGCGGCGCTTCGCGAGTTCCAGCGTCGCAACCCGGGGAGCTCGGAGCAGGACTTCCAGGCGCTGGTGAATGAACAACGACGCCTGCATCTGGAAGGGTTCCTGGCGGAGGGCCGAGGCCGGACGGAGGCCGACTTCAACCAGATGCTCGAAGGGGAGCGCGCCGCGCGGATCGCCGAGTACCAGCAGATGCATCCAGGCCGCACGTCGGCTGAATTCGATGCGGACGTAGGCCGCCGCAGCGGTGAGGCACATTCAGAGGTGTCGCGCACGGCGAAGGCCCTGGAAGCGGTGCGGACGCAGATGGAGGAGGGGCTCCCGGAGGACGCGCGGGCACTTGCTCGTGAGGTTCCGGTGACGTCGGTGTCGGCCTCGGAGATGGCGCGCTTGCAGGGCAGCCTCACGGCGGAGGCCGCAGTGGTCATTCGTGATGGCCAGGTGCACCTGGTGGTGCGCGAGGGCGCGAATCCGGCCGCGGTGCGCGAGCAAGCCGCGCGTCTGGTGGAGCTGGTGGAGCCCGGCACCGCGGGGCGCGCGAAGGACCCATCGCTCTCCCTGCCACGAGACCTGCGTGACCGGGTTCCCGTCCACGTCAATCCGAAGCTCACGGGAGGCTCGGTGCAGGTGCATTACGTGTCACACAAGGACGTCATCGTCGGCGTGTGGCTCGAGGTGGGACCACAGGCACGGGCCGTGGACATCCACATGCATGTGCAGACGGCGCGTTCCATGCGCCAGCTCCAGGGCTTGAGCGGCTCCGTGCAGCGGTTGCTGGCGGAGGTCCGGCAGTGGTTCGGCGCCAATCCGGGAGCGAGGCCGGGAACCATCGCGTGGGAGGCCAGGCTCGAGCTGGAGAAGCTCCCGCGAATCATCCAGGAGCGGGCACAGGCGCTTCGGTTGGCCACGGACCCTGACGTCCGGACTCGCATCGCGTTCGAAATCGAGACGTTGCGGCTGCAGGTGGAGACACATACCGCGAACGTCCGGGCGATGAGCCTGGAGCCGGGTGTCGGCTTCGTCGCGGCGACGGTGCCAGATGAGGCGACGGTTGTTGCTCGCCTCGCGGAAATGCCCCCCGAGTTGCGGCAGATTCTTCGGGAACGAGGACCTCTGGTCGAGGCCTACGTGGCGATGAATCCGGAGTTCTTCCGCACGTTGGTGATGCCGCGTGGGGAGACGGCCCTTGCGGCGAATGAAGTCAGCGTGGAGCGCACCCAGAGATTGGCGGACATCCTCCTTCGCTTGCTGGGCGGGCGCGATGCGAGGGATCTGGCGTCACCAGGGCTGCTGCCGCTGGCGGAGACCCACCTCCACTTGGGGGGCATGCTCGAGGCGGAACACATCGTCCGGCACTTGGAGGCACTCATTGATGATACGGCGAACCCCGGAAGCACTCGCGGGGAGCTCAATCGCTGGATCAAGGCCGTCAACGATCTGCTTTCCGGGCGTGAGGAGAGGCGCCGCATCTCCGAAGCGGATCGTGCTCGCTTCACGCAGTCCCAGAAAGACGCGCGGGCCGCCCTCAAGGCGTACGACGAGGCCTACCGATCCTCGCTCGTCAGGCCGACGCCCGAGGATGCGGCCGTCCTCCACGTGTTGCGTGAGAAGCTGATCGCGCGCATCCAGGCCGTTGTCTCGATGCCCTTGGCCGATGCCACGATGAAGCCCTTGCTCACGTCATTCTTCGCCGAGTTCGTTCGGCAGAAGCGATTCCTGCTCGGAAGGAAATCGGGCCTCGAGCTCCTCACGATGGCGGCAAGTGACCTGCATGAGCACGGCGTGTCGATGCTCGAGTTGCGCCAGGGACTCTCCGATCATGTCGAGGCCTGGTTCGAGGCCATGAGGCAATCTGGAGCGGATTTTGTTCAGGGCCTCATTGTCACGCAGGTGAAGAACTACGCGGCGGATCCGAAGTTCATCCCGGAGATCATGCGCCGAATCCGCGATGACGAGCTGGCCTACGTTCTTGGGTTCGATCTGAGCGGGCTGGAATCCGGAGGCCGCGGAAAGGACACGGTGGGGCTGAGAGCTGCCTATCTCAAGCCCTTCCTGGAGGTCCATCAGTACAATCGTCAGCAACTGGTGGGACTGCTCGAAGGCAACGAAGGGCTGCGAGACGGTGTTCAGCAATTCCTCGAGTCCAGTTCGGACCTCCGCTTCCATTTCCTCGTCCAACGTCTCGGTCTACCTGCGAATACACCTCCCCTTGTGGTCGCGGAAAGGCTGGCTCAAGCCATTCAGGATGGGACCGTGGGCGCACGGGAACTGGGCGTCTGGAATCGGGTGATGCGCGACGCCATCACGCACGTCGGGGTTGAGCATCAAACGAACTACCTCGCGCCGCGGGATGGCTTCCGGGGCTTGTTGGGGATCACCGTCCATGCGGGCGAGCAGGTGCGGGGGCAGGTTTCGCTGAGTTCGTTGCTGGAAGACGTGCGTCTCGTCCTCGATTACGGGTCGGATCGCGTCGGCCATGGTGTGATTCTCGGCACCTCCTTCGTCGACCCGGGGCACCCGGTGCGTGTCAACTCCAGGTTGATGGCAAGCCTGGGGTTCAAGGAGCGAAAGGGTGTGTGGGTTCGCGGGAAGGAGCGCTACACGGTGGAGGCGCTCCTGGCGATGGAGCAGAAACGGAGACAACTCCTGGTCCAGGCTGTCAACCTCGGCGTGGTGATCGAAATCAACCCGACGTCGAACGTGTTGCTGAGCGGGCTCGACCCATGGTCGGCACATCCGGTGGCGCGTATGCTGCAGGACGAACCCGCACTTCGCGTTTCCGTGAACACGGACAACGCCGGCATGCACTTGACCAATCCGCGTCTGGAGCTGGCCTACCTGCTGGCGACCGAGTCCTTGACGTACCCTCAAGCCGTCCGGGTGGTCCTTGAAGGATTCGCGTCTCGCATGGGCGGCCGTCCGATTGCGGACGCCGAGAACCTGCGCAAGCAGATGGAAGACGCCATCGTGCTGGCCACGCGGACGAGCGGCGAGCGTATGCTCGTGCTGGAAGAACTGGCGCGCCGCTACGGCCTGCAGGCGCCAGCGCCTGCGACCGGCATCGAAGTCGACGATGGTGCATTTCGACAGGCCCTGTCCCCCTACCTCCGCCTCATCCTGCAATGACCCAGGTCCCGAACGAGCCCCCACGACATCCCGTGTTTGCACGGTGCATCCGCGACTTGGGAACCGAGTTCCTCATCGCGCATCAGCACGCCCGGCTGTACACGCTGCCCGGGATGGCGGGCGCTCCGCGCGTGTTCCTCACGGGACTGGCCGCGATTCGCGACATGCCGTCCTTGCTCGCGACCGTGCGGCTGCATTCCTCTCTGGATGCAAAGCTCCTGGGGGCCAAGGCGAAGCAGGCCGTGGAGCAACTGAACGAGGCCCTGAGCGGCGACGTGGCGAAGGGCGAGGCGCCTGAAGCCGCGTTTGAGCGATGGGTTCAGGGGATGGGGGCGGTGCTGCTTCGGCACGAAGGAGATCGGCTCTTCGATCCGAAGATTCTCCTGGAGCAGCAGCTCTCCATGGGAGGGGATGGCCTGCGGACGGACATGGCGCTTGCGCGCTTCGGCCTGGAGAGGGTGTTGGGCCGCGAGCCCGAGGTTCAGCTTCCAGCGCCCGTGCTCCCCCGTGACGAGGTGCCTTCGCGAGGTGAGGGGAGGGTGGAGGTCATCGAGTTGGGGGACCTCGTCTATGGTTGGTGGGCGGGGGGCGAGAAGCCCTTGATGGATGCGCTGGGTGATGCCCGGAGTGCCGTTCGGTTCCGGTGGGTTCATGGCATCACGGGGTACCGGGCGGGGAGCGTGTTCGCCGCGGGGTTCGCGGAGGCACTCCGAGAAGCGGTTCCCGAACGCTTCTGGGAGGTCATCGAGAAGATCTATCGCTGGCAGAACGACGTGGGGGCGCGTGTCACTCGGGAGGTCGTGAGGGACTTGCCGGTGGACCCCGACGCGGTTCTGGCGCGTGCATCCGCGCCAGACATCATGGAAAAGGTTCAGAGAGACCAGGCCATGGTGACGACCTGCGCCATTCCGCCCATCCGCCCGGCATTCGTCGTGGGACGCAAGCTGTTCCTGGGGCGAGAGAAGTACCCGGAGCTGGCCGCCGAGGTTCGCAGGCTCGCGAGTGTCTTCTGAGATCACCTCGAGTACACCAGAGGTGAAGATTGACATATTCATGGGTGTCGTGAATTGTGCTATTTTGTGGATTCAGAGTTTGCCTTTGGGTGTTCTGATTGAGAGGTGTGCGGTCGACCTTGGCTCATCGAAGCCGGCTTTCCGGCCGACGACATCCTGGTCGTCGACGGTGCTGTGTACGTGGGCCGCGACGCCCACGTGACTCTGGAGGCATCCCGCGAGATGCTCCAGGCCCCCGAGGGGAGCGCAGAGCAGTACCGCACGACCAACCTCGTCGGCACGGGAGTGACGAAGAACTGCGTCAACCCCACCGCCGAGTTCAATACCTATACCAACCTGAGCAAGGGGTTGGATCAGGCCATCATCAACTACAATGAGCGGGGCCTGCGACTCGTCCGTGCCGTGAAGGCACTTCGCTAATATCGGCGGCTGACGACTCCGACGCCCTACGTAGCGGTGGACGTAGGCGACTTACGTCGCACCATGAATCCTGCTCGGGGCGCGCTCGTTATTCCCAGCACGCTTCCGAGGTGGGGAGCCAGTCGTGCCGCAGCAGCGACGAGTGGTGCCCGACTGGCGTCGTCACCGCGTACCGTCGAATACAACGAGCTTGGGCCCTTCGACACGAAGAAGAATGGCAACTTTCGCAGGTTCTCCGGAACACACCGGCCCGTCATGCGGCCCCAGGAAACTGTCGGCTGGTCCTTCTCAGCAACGCCGTCTTCGCCGACGAAGTTGACGCTCGTGTTTGCTCGCCAGAAGGTGTCGTCGAGCGTGATGCACCCCGCCCGATCGTCTTTGCCGGGGAACGCAGGGGCGAAGCCCAAGACCAGCGCCGCCTTGGTGCCGTTCGTCTGGACGAGGCTCGACAGGAGCTGCACGAAGGTGTCAGTCAGCGAGTGCTCCATCCACGAACGCACGTCCTCGCGCACCCGGTTCTTGATCTTATTGTAGGTTGTATCCATCCCGTTCGTCGTCACGATCGCGGTGAAGTCAACATGCGCCGCTGTCGACCCATAGGTGAGCTGCCCGTTGGTTGCCGCCCTCAGCATTTCACCTGCGAGGGACCACCAGTTTTCATAGGGGTTGGCGAAATAATTGCCCTGCGCGACCCACTGCTTCTGGATGTCGTCCCCAATGGGGAGATGTATGGGGAATTCCTCGGCGCTTGCGTTCAGCGCGATTGTGACTACAGGGACGGGCCGCTCATTATGGGGCAGCCCGAAGCCAAGGACTGGAGGGAAGGGCCGGCTCCCGGGCGGAAAGAACTCCGCGAGCTGCGAGTTCCCCCGAAGTTGGTCTCGATGCTGCTGCGCCTTTGCGTAGAGCGTGGCGAATTGTTGCCGTTCCATTCGTACAGCGTACCTGATGCAGCCGTTGTTCGCTTGCCCTAGCCGCAACAGGACTGAGATGCCGTGAGTCTCGGTAAAGCGTTTGCGCATGGGGAGGGGGCTGGCGGTAGCAGCGGGGTGAAGCGCATCCGTTGAATCCTTTCACGCGAAATCTACCTTGACGCTCACCGATGCAAGGTGATGGTTCGTTGCCATCAGAATTGATGGTTGATGGCTTGGCTCCTGCCGGCTCGTCAGAAGGCCTTCAATGGAAACAGGGGGTTACGCGCTCGGAAGAGCTGGCGCAAAACGTGAATTGGGCCGCTCCGTCTGCCGAACGGGCAAAGGATGGACGAGATGGCCAACAGTGAAGTGATGGCGAAGTCGATCAAGGTGGCGGTGGATGTCTCGAGGGGGATCGCTGTACATGCGAAGGGCGATCCCGCAACGATCGTCGCGGTGGGGGCTGCCGCTGGAGTGGCGTTCTTGGCGATCTCTGTTGGAGCTGCTGTCTGGTACGGGGCCCGCGCTGCCTGGGACCAGTCCTGAAGGCGTTGTTCACAAAGCCATCAACTGTGACGAGGAACCTGGATGTCTCTCAACGCCCGCTTGGTGAGTCGAAAGAGTCGTCGCTTATGCGCATGTGGTCGTCGGGCTCTGTTCTGGAGCCCCTCCCGACGGCGGATGCGGTGGATGCCAGATCACCTAGTGTGCCGTCAGTGTTGGCGGAGGCTGGCTGGGTCGTCCCGGACCCTTCGTGGCTGATGGGCCGTGCAAGCATCCATCAATTCTGACAGGATTCCATCCGGAGAACCAATGAGAGACGACCGGAAGCCGACGCGGCCAGCGAAAGTCGAAGAGATCGGAACTGCAAAGCTCCCGCCCCCCAGGTCCACGGGAGCGCTCCGGTATCTTGAACCGCGCGGGATTCAGATCTCCCGTCGAGGTGAGTCGCCAGTCTATCTTCGTATCTATGAGGACAAGACTTATACCTTTGGCCGCGATTCGGATATGTCGGTGGTTTTTCGCGACGATTCCGTGACGCGCATTCACGGAAAGCTCTCTTGTCGTACTGATGGTCGTTGGGTGTACCGCGATCTGGGAAGTCGCAATGGGAGCTTCCTTTCCGAGTACCCGCTCAATGCACCAGATGAGCCACTTGAGCGTATAAAGATAGGCTCCGACACTGTGGTCTCGGTCGGTCATTCAGTGCTACTCGCGAACGCTGGAAGGATCACCTTTGTTCTAGAACTCCCATCAGAGCAGACGTTTGTCGGAAAGATTGGGACGAAGTCTCCAGTCACCGAGCGACTGAACATGGCGGTTCTTGAGGCCTCTCTGAATAGACTCCCTGTGTTCCTCCTCGGCCAGACTGGGTCGGGGAAGAGCTACCTTGCTCGAAAGGTCCATGAACTTAGTGAGTTGGGGGGCGCGTTTTCCTCGGTGAACTGTGCAGCACTCCCCGATAATGCCGACGCAATCCGCAGCGAGTTGCTTGGGCACGTGAAAGGGGCATTCACAGGTGCAAGCGAAGAACGCTTGGGAAAGATACCCTATGCGAACGATGGCACGCTGTTTCTCGACGAGGTCGAGTCGATGCCGGTCGAGGCTCAGCGCTTCTTTCTCGACGTCCTGGATGGAAACTCAGACTATGCGCCGTTGGGGGCTCCCGCTGGGAGGAAATATGAGCGGCCTCGCTTCCGGCTGATCTCTGCCTCCAAGGTGCCTCTCGCGGGTAGCGGACTTCGAAACGATCTGTGCCATCGTTTAAGTCTCGGGAGCATCGTTCGGGTACCGACGCTTGAGGAACGTCGCGACGACATTCCGTTACTCGTGCAGACGTTCGTAAGACGACTTCGCTCCGAACAGCACTTGGACGTCCAAGTCGGTCTTCAGGCGCTTGAGTTGCTTCAGAGGCAGCCCTGGCCGGGTAATGTGAGAGAACTTGAGGGGGTAGTGTGGACCGTTGCGGAAAGGGCACGGAGTCGGCGCACTCTAATGAAGCGGAAGGATGCGTATATTGAGGCAAGGAAGACCTCTCTGAGCCTTAGCCTCGATGAGATTCAGAAGGCTCTGCAGAGCTCGCCACCCGAGCAAGTTGAGTACGCGGCGCAGCCTCCAACGCAGGTGGA
This sequence comes from Myxococcus sp. CA023, assembly GCF_010998615.1. Lineage (GTDB taxonomy): Bacteria > Myxococcota > Myxococcia > Myxococcales > Myxococcaceae > Myxococcus. Next base: position 45,143 of record NZ_JAAEAH010000003.1, read on the forward strand.
ACTTTCGTTCGAGTTGCTCTCGGAGCATCTTGAGGCGCGGGCTCTCGCCTTCGGGGGCGATGTCGAGGTGATGACGGAGATGGCATTGCCGAAGTTGGAAGCGCCGGTGAGGAAACGCCCGACTGACCTGACGCGAGAGGATCTGGTGGCTGCACTAACGCGGAGTGGCTGGGGGATCGAGCGAACGGCGAAGCAACTCGGCATTGCGGTGAACACGCTGAAGTCGAAGATGGAACGGCTCGGTATTCCGCGGCCCTCGGCGCGGGGACAACGATGAAGGAGCGCGATACCTTGGGTGCTCGGCTTGCGCTTTGATGGCAGTTAGCTGAGACGCGCCCCGACGTCGAACATCCGTCCGCCACCACAGAGGCTGCGGAAGCAGGCGACTCGCAGCCTCACATCACCCCTTCAGGGTAGTAGGTACACTTCCCTGGAACTTTGACTATGTCTGGCTCTTGTTGCCTTGAACAGCAAGGAAGTGCATGGGTTATGAACAAGTCAGCTCGATTTAAAGTGGATCCTCGGCTTGCATCACTCTTGGGCGAAGGTTATCGCTCGTCTGAGGAGGCGCTGAAGGAACTCGTGGATAATGCTTGGGACGCTGATGCAGAGGTGGTTAGAGTTCAGTTGCCCCATCATGTAACGCCGGGTTCAATTGTTAAAGACCGGCCCGAACCCCACGGACAGAGGGAAGAAAGGCACCAAGCACCATGTCGTGACGGACCGGAAGGGCAGTCCGCTGGCAGTGCTGCTTTCCGCAGCGAACGTCCACGACAAGAAGTGCGCTCTGCCGCTCCTCGATGCCATCCCCTCCGTGCACAACGGGCGCCGAGGCCGGCCACGAAGGCGCCCGGAGAAGGGGCATGGCGACAAGGGCTACGACTTCAAGGACATCCGGCGAGGGCTCCGGCGGCGACACATCATCCCGCGCATTGCCCGCCGGGGCATCGAGTCGAGCGAGCGACTGGGGCGGTACCGCTGGGTGGTGGAGCGCACACTGGCATGGCTCCACAACCTCAAGCGGCTGCGAGTGCGCGAGGAGCGTCGGGACGACATCCACCTCGCCCTCCTCCAGTTGGGCTGCAGCCTCATCCTGCTGAGGAGGCTTGCCCGGCATTATTGAAAGGAGTTCGCCACGGACGGCTTCGAACGCCCGGTTCTTGCTGCCGTGGTCGTTCGGGCGCATGCTGAAAAGGCGGAAACGCGAGCGCCAGAAAGCGAGGGAAATCCGATGGCGACATCACTCTACGACCTCAGCGTGCCCACCTTCCTGCAGACCGTGAGGGCCGTCGCAGGCTTTCTCGACCGTGCGGCCAAGCACTGCGCTGAGACGGGTGTTGATCCCGACGACTTCGTGAACGCGCGCCTTTTCGACGACATGGCGCCCTTCCACTTTCAGGTCGAAGCCACATGTCACCATTCCGTGTGGGGGGTGGAAGCCCTTAAGACCGGTGTGTTCGCCCCGCCGGCCTTAGTCGGACCGGTCCCTTTCGCCGACCTGCAGGCGATGATCGGCAAAGCGGAAGTGGCGCTGGAGGCGTTCACGCCCGACGAGGTTGACCAATGCGCGGGCAAGGACCTGGACCTTCAGATCGGGCCGCGGAGGCTCGCCTTCACGTCGGAGACGTTCATTCTCTCGTTTTCCTTGCCGAACTTCCATTTCCACGCCGTCACTGCCTACGACATCCTCCGCTCGCGCGGTGTACCGCTCGGCAAGCGTGATTACGAAGGCCGGCTGCGCACTAGATCAGCCTAAGAACTCCTTTGAAAGGAGGCTTGCCCGGCATTATTGAAAGGAGTTCTAAGTTGCGCGGGCAGCTCGCGCCCGAAAAGGATGCAGGCCTTCGAAGCCTTGGCACCCCTTGGACGTAACTGACTGATCGTCTGTGAATCTGTCTGGACGACTCGAGCCTCGACGCGAACCGCGCCAACCGCTTGGTTCAGATGGGAAATTATGGCGGTAGGGCACGGGAATCGAACTCGCCAGGGACGCCTCTCGGCGCCCCTCATCGGTTTTGAAGACCGAGCCGGCCACCAGGTCCGGAGGCCCTACCGTTAGCGATTAACGCCGGACCCTCCGGACTCCGTCAACCAAGGGCCACGGGCTCACCGGACCTTCTTCTGCGCCCGGCCCGCCTTCAACCCAGGCAATCCCTTCACCAACGTCGTCACCAGCACCTGCGTCAGCTCGTCCGCGGGCGTGCCCGGGAACCCCGTGCACGTGAGCCTCAAGCTCACGATGCCGTGAACCCCCGCCCACAGCACCTCCGCGAGCTGCTCCGGCTTCGTGCCTTCCTCCAGCCTCCCGGCCGACAGCAGGTCCACGAACACCTGCACCAGCACTCCGAATGACCTTGGGCCCGGGCCCTCCGGGTGGTCCCCGAACAACGCCGTGGAGAGCTTCGCGTCCTCCATGAAGATCAGCCGGTACGTCTCCGGGTGCTCCATTCCAAATCGGACGTAGGCCTCCGCGAGCTTGGGCAGGCGCTCCAGCGGGTCCTCCACCTGGGCCGCGGGCTCCAGCATGGCCAGCAGCTCCTGGAAGCCGCGCACGCACAGCTCCTTCGCGATGGCCTCCCGGTTCTCGAAGTGGAGGTAGAGCGTCGCCGGCGCGTACTCCACCGCGTCCGCCAGCTTGCGCATCGAGAGGGCAGGGAAGCCCTCCTTCACCACGATGTCCCGGGCGACTCGCAGAATCTGCTCGCGCAGTTCCGCCCGCTGTCGCTCCTTCCGCTCCGCAATCCCCATGCTCCCAGTGTAGGCCTTGACCAACTGAACGCCCAGCAGTAGATGAACGTCGTTCATGAACGGTGTTCACAAACCACTCGCCGTTCGGAAAAGGGAGCAGGATATGGGCACGGTTGCGTTGTTCGGCGCCTCGGGCGTCGTCGGACACAGCATCGCGCAGGCGCTGCGGGGGCAGGGGCGGGGCTACCGCGTGGTGGGGCGCTCCCGGGAGGGACTCCAGCGGGAGTTCGGGGCGGACCCTCAGGCGGAGATCGTCACCTGGAATCCCGATGACATGGCCTCCATCCAGGCCGCGGCCCGGGGTGTCCAGACGCTCGTCTACCTGGTGGGCGTTCCCTACTGGCAGTTCCACCTCCACCCGGAGCTGATGAAGCGCACGCTCGACGCCGCCATCGCCGAGGGCGTGGAGCGCATCGTCTTCATCGCCAGTGTGTACCCCTACGGCCGGCCTCGCACGGACGTCGTCAACGAGTCCCACCCCCGCGTGCCGCACACGAACAAGGGCCGCTTGCGCAAGGCTCAGGAGGACCTGCTGCTCGCGGCAGACAAGGCGGGCTCCATCCAAGTCACCATCCTCCGCCTCCCGGACTTCTACGGCCCGGGCGTGGAGAACAGCTTCCTCCACCGCGCCTTCGTCGCCGCCTCACAGGGCAAGCGCGCCCAGCTCATTGGCCCCATCGACACACCCCATGAGTTCGTCTACGTGCCCGATGTGGGGCCCACCGTGACGGCGCTCATGGACCATCCGGGCGCCTACGGCCGCTTCTGGAACCTCGGGGGCGCGGGCGTCACCTCCCAGGCGGCCCTGGTGGAGGACATCTACGCCCAGGCTGGCCACCCCGCGAAGTACTCGGTGCTGGGGCCGGGGATGGTGCGCCTCATCGGCCTCTTCAGCCCGTTCATGCGCGAGCTGGGGGAGATGCACTACCTGCACACCTCGCCCGTCATCATGGACGACTCGGCGCTGCGGGCGCTGCTCGGCGACATCCGGAAGACGCCGTACCGCGACGGCATCCGCCAGGCGCTCGCGGCGCTCAGTCCAGCCCCCGTTGCCACAGGTCATCCTCATCCAGTCCCATGAGGTGACCGACCTCGTGCATCACGGTGATGCCAATCTGCTCGATGAGCTCCTCGCGGGTGCGGGCGAAGCGCTCCAGGTTCTTCTGGTACAGCACGATGGACGCGGGGACGTGGTCGAACGCGTTCGTCACGCTGCGCTCGCCCACCGCCAGGCCGCGGAACACCCCGAGGATGCTCGGTGACAGGGGAGGGTCCTCACCCAGCAGGTCCTCGTCCGCCGGCAGGTCCTCCACCGCGATGGTGACGTTGTCCAGGTACTGCTTCGCGTGGCCGGGCAGGGACTGCACCGCGGCCTCCACCGCGCGGTCGAACTCGGCCTCGCCCAGCTCCACCGGCGGGAAGAACTCCGTCGGCACCAGCGCCTGGGCCTTGGTGAAGCGGCGCTGGGCCTCCTTTTCGTCGCCCCGGCGCTCCGCCAGCAGTCCCAGGTACTGGTGGGCCCAGGCCTCGTCGGGCGTGTCCTTCAGCAACTTGTCGAAGGCGCCCTTCGCGTCGTCGAAGCGGCACAGCTCGAACAGGGCGATGCCCCGCTCCAACTGCGCGTCCACCGAGCGCGGCATGTGCCCCAGCGCCGCGTCCAGGCTCGCCAGGGCCGCGCGGCACTCGCCCACCTGGTTCAGGCCCATGCCCTCCAGGAGGAGGAACTCATAGAGCAGCTCCACGTCGCCGGCCTTCTGCGCCAGGCGCTTGCCCTTCGCGCAGAAGCCCAGGCCTTCCTCCACGGCCTCCCGGTCCTCGCCCGCGCGGCAGATGAGGCAGTCCGCGGTGCCCAGGAGCACCTCCAAGTCGTCCGGGGACACCCTCAGCGCGGCGCCGAAGGCCCGGCCGGCTTCCTCCAGGCGGCCCAGCTCCACCAGGGCGGCGGCGCGCAGGTGCAGGGCGTCCACCGAGTCCGGGGCCTGGGCCAGGCTGCGGTCGGCGGCGGCCAGGGCCGCCTCGAAGTCGCCCGTCTCGAAGGCCTCTGCTGCCGCGTCCAGCGCCTCCATCCCGCTCACCCCCGTTCGCTTCGACTTCCGCGTCCCCATGGGGCCGCGACATATGAAGCCGCGCACTTCGTTGTCAACGCCGCGCACGGCTGCTACGTTCCTTCGCCCGTCCTGGTGCGGCGCTCAGTCCCGTGAACATCCTTGTCGTCGACGACGATCTCGAACTCTGCACGATGCTCTCTCGCTTCTTGGAGATGCATGGGTTCACGGTCTACTCGGCGTCCGACGCGCTCCAGGCGCTCGACGTGCTGGAGCGCAACCAGGTCAGCATGGTCATCACCGACTACGTGATGCCCCATATGGACGGCATCCAGTTCACGGAGATGCTCAAGGCGGACCCCCGCTTCCAGAGCGTCCCGGTGCTGCTGATGACGGGCAGCGAGGACGGCTCGGTGACGGACCGCGGCCTGCGCAAGGGCGTGGCCCTGACGCTCCACAAGCCCCTGGACATGGGCCAACTGCTCACCCTGGTCCGCTTCGCGCAATAGCCCACGGCACCCCTCCCGGCAGGGTGCCTCAAGCCGTCCGCTCGCCTACACGCCCACCCTTCCTGGTTGACATCGTTCAGGCGGCCCTTATGTTGGCGCTCGCCATGGCCGAGTGCTAACGGCCCGTGTCGTACCAGTAAAATCCCCCAGTGAATTCAGGAGGTTGCGATGGCAGCGAAGGAAATTTTCTTCCATCAGTCCGCGCGTGAGGCCATCCTGCGCGGCGTCCGCACCCTGTCGGATGCGGTCGCGGTGACCCTCGGCCCCAAGGGCCGCAACGTGGTCATCGAGAAGAGCTTCGGCTCCCCCACGATCACCAAGGACGGCGTCACCGTCGCCAAGGAGATCGACCTCGAGAACAAGTTCGAGAACATGGGCGCGCAGATGGTGAAGGAGGTCGCGTCCAAGACCTCCGACAAGGCCGGCGACGGCACCACCACCGCCACGGTGCTGGCGCGCGCCATCTATGAGGAGGGCCTCAAGCTGGTGGCCGCCGGCCACAGCCCGATGGACCTCAAGCGCGGCATCGACAAGGCCGTCGAGGTCGTCGTGGGCGAGCTGAAGAGCCTGTCCAAGCCCACCGCCGACAAGAAGGCCATCACCCAGGTGGGGACCATCTCCGCCAACGGCGATGAGACCATCGGCGCCATCATCGCGGACGCGATGGAGAAGGTCGGCAAGGAGGGCGTCATCACCGTCGAGGAGGCGAAGGGCCTCGAGACGACGCTCGACGTGGTCGAGGGCATGCAGTTCGACCGCGGCTACGTGTCCCCGTACTTCGTGACCAACCGCGAGCGGATGGAGGCCGTCCTGGACGACCCCTACATCCTCATCAGCGAGAAGAAGGTCTCGTCGATGCAGGACATGATTCCGCTGCTCGAGCAGGTGGCCCGCTCCGGCAAGCCGTTGATCATCATCGCCGACGACATCGAGGGCGAGGCCCTGGCCACCCTGGTGGTCAACAAGATCCGCGGCGTGCTGAACGTGTGCGCGGTGAAGGCCCCCGGCTTTGGTGACCGCCGCAAGGAGATGCTGCAGGACATCGCCGTCCTCACCGGCGGCACGGTGGTCAGCGAGGACCTGGGCCACAAGTTCGAGACGCTGACGCTGACCGACCTGGGCCGCGCCAAGCGCGTCACGGTGGACAAGGACAACACCACCGTCGTGGACGGCGTGGGCACGAAGGCGGCCATCGAGGGCCGCATCAAGCTCATCCGCACGCAGATTGACTCCGTCACCAGCGACTACGACCGCGAGAAGCTCCAGGAGCGTCTGGCGAAGCTGGTGGGCGGCGTGGCCGTCATCAACGTCGGCGCGGCCACCGAGACGGAGATGAAGGAGAAGAAGGCCCGCGTGGAGGACGCGCTGCACGCGACCCGCGCGGCCGTCGAAGAGGGCATCGTCCCTGGCGGCGGCGTGGCCTACCTCCGCGCGCTGCCCGCGCTCGAGAAGCTGAAGCCGGGCGGTGAGCAGGACTTCGGCGTGGCCATCATCCGCCGTGCGCTCCAGGAGCCGCTGCGGAAGATCGCCAGCAACGCCGGCGTCGAGGGCGCCGTGGTCATCAACAAGGTCCGCGAGGGCACCGGCGCGTTCGGCTACAACGCCCGCACGGAGGTCTACGAGGACCTGGAGAAGGCCGGCGTCATCGACCCGACGAAGGTGGAGCGCACCGCGCTGCAGAACGCCGCCTCCGTCGCCTCGCTGCTGCTGACCACCGAGGCCATGGTCGCCGAGCGCCCGAAGGGCAAGGCCAAGGGCGGCGGCGCTGGCGCCGGCATGCCGGACTACGGCGGCGACGACATGGACTACTGAGCCGCTTCGGAGGGCTCGGGACGTGAGTCCCGGGCCGTCTGGGCCTCGGCAGTCAGCGGCCCCGGATGCCTCGTCAGGAGGCGCCGGGGCCGTTGTCGTTCCAGGGGGGACTTCCTGGCAATCAGGGCACGCGGCCCACGACGCCGCCGGTGCCGCTCTCCTGCGACGTGTAGAGCAGGGTGTCGCCGTCCACCAGCAGGCCACCGGGCCCCACGCCCTCTGGGCCCACGGGCTCCAGGGCGCCGGGTGTGCAGGTGCTCACTCGGCGGAGGAAGCCCGTGCCGCCGGTGCTGACGTCCTTGAAGTAGAGCGTGCCATTCAGTTCCACCGGGAAGGCGGGCCCCTGGAGGTCCGTGGCCACGACTTCCGCCGCGCCGCCCTCGCGTGGCAGGCGCAGCACGCGGCCGTTTCCGCCGCCTCCTTCGGTGACGAGGAAGTGCGTGGGCGTGACTTCCAACGAGGTGCCGGCGGTGATGCTTCCGTCGCGCAGCGTGGCCGGGGCACTGCCGTCCAGCGGCACGCTGTAGAGGCCGGGGCTCTCTCCCGCGGCGACCAGGAACCACACGTCCTGGCCCACCACGCGTGCTCCCCGCACCTGCGTGTAGCCCGTGCCGGCGTAGAGCTCCTGGCGGTTGCCGCCCGAGGCGTCCACGCGGACCAGCCGGCGGTGCGACGTCGCGATGACCACCACGTCCCGGTCACCCATCCGCGCGGGCAGGACGTCCGTGCCGCCAATGGTGACGTTGTTCACTGTGGCATCGAGCGGCCGTGCGTCTTTCGCGCCCGTCGCCTTGTCCACCCGCCACAGCCCGTCCAGGTCGAGCACGTAGACGGAGTCCGACACCACGGCGATGGCATCCGGCGCCCGGAAGCCCGTGGCCACGGACACCGCGTCACCGCCCGCGCGTGGCAGCCGGAGGATCCGCCCGGGGCCCGGCTGGGGCTGCTGCGGATTCAGGGAGTGGGACTCGGCGATGTAGAGGTCCGTTTCGTCCGCCGCGAGTCTGCGGGGCGTGTTCAACCCGGTGAGCAGTGGAGTGCCCGGACCCGAGGCCAGCGGCTCGCAACCCGCGTCGCCGCTGCCCGCATCATCTGTCCCGGTGCCCGCGTCGCCACGGCCTGCGTCCGGCCCGTCCTGCATCGGGGGCTTGTCGGAGGAGCAAGCAACACCCAACAGCAGGACGGACAGGAGCGCGAGTCTCATGGGGTCTCTCGTTTGAATGCGCGGTTCAATTCTCGGCTGAGCGCCGAGGCGTCGGACATCAGCTTGGGAAGGCACGCGGCGGCGCCCGCACGCAGGGACTCCAGCGCCGTCTCCATGGTGAGGTGCTCGGCCAGCACCACGAAGGGAGCGCCCTGGGCCAGCGCCTTGCCCAGCTCCAGCGCCTTGCGCCCGTAGGCGGGCGCGAAGTCCCAGCTCACCACCACGCCCGCGGGTGGCTCCAGCGCGGCCAGCTCCGTCGTCGTCAGGATGCGCGCCTCCAGTCCCACCAGGGACAGGGCGTGGGTGATTTGCGCCGCCGCCGCCGGGTTGTCCTCCAGCACGTCCACCCGGCGCATCGCGGGGTTCGTCTCCAGCGGCGCGGGGACGGGCTTCCGGGCCAGCGTGGAGCGCAGCAGGGCGCGCACCTCGCGGATGTCGTCGAAGGGCTTGAGCAGGTAGTCCACCACGCCCAGCTCCAGCGCCTGCTGCGTCGTCACCAGCGACGGGTAGCCCGTCATCAGGATGACGCGCGAGTCCGTGTGCAGCCGCCGCGCCTGCTGCGCCAGCTCCAAGCCGGACATGCCGGGCAGGTTCTTGTCGGTGACGATGAGGTCCACCGGCGCCTGTTGCAGCAGGTCCAGGGCCTCCTCGCCGCTCTCCGCTTCGATGATCTCGCACTCCTTGCCCATCAGGTCGCGGAAGACCATGCGGATGATGATTTCGTCATCCACCACCAGGACCCGGTGCTTCTGCGTGGGCGGCGCGTCCGTCGCGGGGAAGAGCACGCGAAACACGGTGGCCGGGGGCGGGACGTCGCGAATGACGCCCTGCGGGGCCAGCTCGAGGCGCGCGTGGTGCTCGCGGGCGATGCGCTGGCACACCGACAAGCCCAGTCCGGTGCCTCGCTTGTTGGCGGTGATGTAGGGCTCGAAGATGCGCGCTCGCAGCTCCTCGGGGATGCCCGGCCCCCAGTCCGCCACGTAGAGGGCAGGGGAGGGGCCCTCCATCGCGAGCACCACCTTCACCCGGCCGCGCCCCGCCATGGCGTCGCGCGCGTTGTTGAGCAGGTTCAGGGTGAGCTGCTCGATGAGGCGCGCGTTGCCCTGGATGGTGATGTCCTCCGGGGCCTCCACCTCCAGGGAGATGCGCGAGGAGTCCGGGTTGATGCTGAAGTGCTTCGCCGCCGCCCAGATGGGGGCCGCCAGGGAGAGGCGCTGTTGAGACGCCGGTCGCTCGCTCGACAGGCGGATGAAGTCGGAGACGATCTGCTCCATCCGCTCCACCTGGGCCAGCAGCAGGCGCAGGGGCCCGGGGGCGGCGCCGTCCTCCGCGAGGAGTTGGGCGTAGGCCTTCACGCCGAGGAGCGGTTGTCGCAGCTCGTGCAGCACTTCCGCCGCCAGCTGTGAGGTGTGCGCTCCCGCACGTTGCAGTGCCGCCGCCGCTGTTCGCGCGGCCGTCAGATCCCCTGCCTCCACGGCCTGGAGCAGTTGGGCGAGCGGCGCGGGTGTTTCCATGTGACGAGCATGGCGGAGGCAACCGCTTGTACGCAACGCACCTGGAGGGAATCCGTTGACCCGGACCGTGCCGGCGCGGATGCTGGCCGCGTTCTCATCGCACCATCCGGAAATCCGGATATCGCGACACCGGCCTCGGGAGGGCCTTCATGCCGCAGACCAACCCGTTCCACTCGCTGGTCCCCCGCAAGATGACGGACACCGAGTTGGCCCGCTCCATCCGTCTCAACATCGAGGCGGAGCTGGACGCCATCAACCTCTACGCGGCCCATATCGACGCGACGGACAACGAGGACGCCAAGGCCATCCTCCAGCACGTCATGGACGAGGAGCGCGAGCACGCCGCCCTCTTCTGGGAGCTCATCGCCCGGTTGGATCCAGAGCAGGCCGCGCACGCGAAGGAGGCCGTGGAGAAGTACCGGCTCATCACCTCCGGCGCGTCGCACGAGGCCGTTGAGGCCGTGGGCAAGGAGGGCGCGGCGCCGGCTCCGGCGGACGTCACCCCGGAGAAGCGCCTCACCGTGGGCAGCCTGCGCCGGTAGCCGTCAGGACGCGGAGTGGGCCTGCCGGCGCTCGGCCGGTGGGGCCTCCAGGTCCTTCGCCGCCATGTAGACGACGTTCCGAGAGCCCCGCTTGCCGCGGTACATGGCCCGGTCCGACAGGTCCAACAGCGTGGCCTTGTCCTGGGCGTGCTCGGGGAAGCTGGCCACGCCGATGCACGTGGTGAGCTTGAGCGACAGGCCTTCGCGCGCCAGGAAGTTGTGCGTCTCCATGGTGCGCCGGATGCGCTCGGCCACCTTGAGTGCGCCGCCTGAGTCGGTATTGCGCAGCACCACCACGTATTCGTCTCCGCCGTAGCGCGCGACGACGTCGTGGTCTCTCACGCAGCCCTTCACCACGCGCGCCGCCTCCACCAGCACCTTGGAGCCCACGAGGTGGCCATGGGTGTCGTTGATGGACTTGAAGTGGTCCAGGTCCAGGAACAGCAGGCTGAAGGTGCGCTGTGACTGGAGCGCGTCCTGGACCTCGCGGTCCACCACCAGGTGCAGGTAGCGGGTGTTGAACAGGCGCGTGAGGTCGTCGACGTACGCCAGGTCCTCCACCGCGGCGAAGCGGCCGAGGTTGCGCAGCGCGAGCGCCCAGTTGCGCACCAGGAAGCTGGCCGTCTCGCCCGCCCACTCCGCGCCCGTGCCGCCGAAGAAGAGCACCGCGTGTCCCAGCACGGCGTCTCCCTCCAGCGCGGGGAAGGAGACGGCGCGAGGGAAGGGCGCGTCCAGGCCGTCCAACTCGCGCGGCCCGCGTTCGTTCGTCAGGCGTTCGATGAGCTCGGCGATGAGCGGCTCTTCCAGCGCAGTGGACAGGCCGCTGGTGCCGTGGCGCCGCAGCGCGAAGGCGGAGTCGCGCTCCAGCAGGACCACGGCGCTGGCGGAGGCCATGCTCTGCAGCGCGCTGGCGGTGGCCGCGGCCAGCTTCTCGCGGTCCAGGGTGGTGGCGATGCGTTGCCCTGCCTCCAGCATGGCCACATGGCGGCGCAGCGACGCGTTCTCCTGCATCAGGTCGCGCGTGGTGAGCGCGCGGCGCACGGCGTGCTGCAGCGCCTCCGGGGCCACCGGCTTGACGAGGTACTCCGCGGCGCCGCTCTTGATGGCGCGCACGGCGGGGTCCACCTTCTCCAGGCCAGTGATGACCACCACCTCCACGCCGGGGTGGTGTTCCCGCACGTGCCGCAGGACCTCCATGCCGTCGCCACCGGGGAGGATGAGGTCCGTCACCACCGCGTCGAAGCGGTCGCCTGCGAGTGCTTCCTTTGCCTCTTGTAGCGTGCCCACCGCCGTGACGGCGTGTCCCACGGCGGTGAGGTAGTCGCCGTACAGGGTGCGGGCGATCTTTTCGTCGTCGACGAGGAGGATTCGCGCCATCTCCCATCGGCTTAGCACCAACCGATGGAAGGCTGCTAGGGTCGGCCCCCGTGTCCCCCTTCGAAAGCGGCCGTCGGCTTTGCCTTCTCGTTGAGGCCGGGGAAACCCGTTACGCCGTGGAAGCGACGTCTGTCATGGAAGTAGCGATGCCGGGCGCCAACGGCAGCAGCCTGCGGGGTGTGCTGGAGGTGAAGGATCTCTGCGCGCTGCTGGGCGGGCCGCCCGAGGAAGGCCCGGGCATGGTGGTGGTGCTCGACGTGAGTCCCACCCTGGCGGTGCGCGTGCGCTCCGTGGTGGAGGTGGCGGACGTGGCCCGCGCGCCGTTCTTCCTGCTGCCACCGGGACTGGCGGACTCGCTGGCGCCGCTGAGCCGGGGCGCGGTGCTGCACAAGTCGCGGCTGTACCTGGAGCTCATCGCGGAGGCGCTGCCGCACCGGGTGGGTTCGATGTCGGCGGCGGTTGCCGCCCGGCCCGTGCACTGGGCGGAGGCGGCTCCGGACCGCGCGCTCGTCTTCGAGTCCCAGCGTCGATTGTTCGGAGTCCCCCTGGGCCTGGTGTCGCAGGTCATCAGCCGGGGAGAGGCCTTCAGCGTCCTGCCCGTGCAGAGTGGACCGGTGGCTGGTATTTTTCCGCATGATCAGGTGCTGTGGCCTGTCTGCTCGGTCCCCGCGTTGCTGGGGGAAGCGCCCGTGCCGGAGCCCTTCATCGTCCTCACGGAACTGGCCGGGCGGAACGTGGGGCTGACGGCCACGCGGGTGCTCGGCGTCATGCAACGTTTCGAGCCGGACGACACCGCGGGGAGCTTCCGTGCTCCCGGGTTGAGCGAGCCTGTGGCGTTCCTGGACCTGCAACGCATGTTTTCTTGATCGTCCCAGAGGGCAACTCGTAAGCTGCCCCACTTGTCAGACTGCCGCGAGTCAACCCTCGCGGCGGGAATCACCAACGAATTCAGGGGAGTGGATGCTCCCCGAGGCCCGAACCGATGCCCAAGAATCTGCTGGTCGCCGATGACTCGCTCACCATCCGCAAGGTGATCGGGATGATCTTCGCGACCGAGGACTTTCAGGTGACCGCGGTGGACAACGGGCTGGACGCAATCTCCCGCACCCGCGAGCTGCGTCCGGACGTCGTCCTCGCGGACGTCATGATGCCGGGCAAGAGCGGCTATGAGGTCTGCGAGGCGCTGAAGAACGACCCGGCCACCCAGGGCATCCCTGTGGTGCTGCTGGCCGGCACGTTCGAGGCGTTCGACGAGAACCGCGCTCGCGCCGCCCGCGCCGATGACCACGTCACCAAGCCCTTCGAGAGCCAGGTGCTGCTCGACAAGGTGAAGGCGCTGGTCGGCCAGAAGTCCAACACGATGCCCGCGTCTGCCGCCACGCAGGTGCGCCACGCGGCTCCTCAGCCCGCCGCGGCGCCCGCGCCCGTCGCCGCCGCTGCTCCGCCGGGGGCCCGTCCCGCGCCTCCGCCGGGGGCTCGTCCGGGTGTTCCTCCGGGGCCGGGCGTGCCGCGTCCGCCGGGTGCGGGTGTGCCGCCGCCGGGTGCGCGTCCTCCGGGACCTGGGATGCCGCCGGGCATGGCGCGTCCTCCGGGACCTGGCATGCCGCCACCGGGTGCGCCGGGCGCGCCGCGTCCTCCGGGACCTGGGATGCCGCCGGGCATGGCGCGTCCTCCGGGGCCTGGGATGCCGCCGGGCGCACGTCCTCCGGGGCCTGGGATGCCGCCGGGCGCCCGTCCGGGTGTGCCGCCTCCGCCGGGTGGTCCCGCGCCGGGCCTTCCGCCGCGTCCGGGAATGCCGCCGGGCGCCGTGGCGCGTCCGGGCGTGCCGCCTCCGCCGGGTGGTCCCGCGCCGGGTGGCTTCGCGCATCCGCCGGTTGGCGCGCCGCAGCCTCCTCCCGGGGCGGCGCCGCAGCCCGCCGCGCGGGGCAGGGATCCGTTCGGTCTGGGTGCGCCCGCGCCCGCCGCGGCCCAGCCGTCCATCAGCATCGAGGACTCGCTGCCCGACCAGGGTGACGCGGAGGAGATCTCGTTGGACATCGTCACCCCCGCGCCCGTCGCGGCCAGGCCGGCGAGCGCGCGTGCGCCTGCCGCGGATGGGGGCGAGGCCCTGCTGCGCGAGGCGCTTTCGAAGGCTTCCCGCGAGGTCATCGAGAAGATTGCCTGGGAGGTGGTACCGCAGCTGGCGGAGACCATCATCCGTGAGGAGCTCGAGCGGCTCATCAAGGACCGAGAGACCCAGCACTGAGGCGCCTGGCGCCGTAACCTCCTGACCTTTTGCCGGCCCCGGTCTCCGGGGCCGGCCGTTTTCAATGACCGATACCACTGAACTTTCGAAGGCCTACGAGCCCACCGAGGTCGAGGCTCGCCGCTACGCGTTCTGGCTGGAGCGCAACTACTTCCGCGCCGAGGCGCCTTCCGACAAGCCGCCGTTCTCCATGGTGCTGCCGCCGCCCAACGTCACGGGCAGCCTGCACATCGGTCATGCGCTGACGGCCACCATCCAGGACATCCTCATCCGCTGGAAGCGGATGAGCGGCTTCAACGCCCTGTGGCTCCCAGGTACGGACCACGCCGGCATCGCCACTCAGATGGTGGTGGAGCGGGAGCTGAAGCAGACGGAGGGCAAGAGCCGCCACGACCTGGGCCGCGAGGCCTTCCTCGAGCGCGTCTGGGAGTGGAAGGGCAAGTTCGGCGCTCGTATCGGCGAGCAGCATCGCTACCTGGGCGCGTCCCTGGACTGGAGCCGCGAGCGCTTCACCATGGACGAGCAGTCCTCCGCCGCGGTGCGCGAGGTCTTTGTCCGGCTGTACGAAGAGGGCCTGATGTACCGGGCCCAGAAGCTCATCAACTGGTGTCCTTCGTGCCACACGGCGCTCAGCGACCTGGAAGTGGAACACCAGGAGAAGAACGGCTCCATCTGGCACATCCGCTACCCGGTGAAGGACACCGACCGCACGCTCACCGTGGCCACCACGCGCCCGGAGACCATGCTGGGCGACACCGCCGTGGCCGTCCATCCGGAGGACGAGCGCTACCAGGACCTGATTGGCAAGCACGTGGTGCTGCCGCTCAGCGGTCGCGAGATTCCCATCATCGCGGACGCCGAACTGGTGGATCCGAAGTTCGGCACCGGCGTGGTGAAGGTCACGCCCGCGCACGACTTCAACGACTACCAGACGGGCCTGCGTCACAAGTTGCCGATGCTGTCCATCTTGGACGAATCGGCCCGGATGACGAAGGAGACCGGCAAGTACGCCGGTATGGACCGCTTCGAGGCGCGCAAGCAGGTGCTGGCGGACCTCCAGGAGCAGGGCCTGCTGGAGAAGGAGGAGCCGCACAAGCTGTCCGTCGGCACGTGCCAGCGCAGCACCACGGTGGTGGAGCCGCGCCTGTCGCCGCAGTGGTTCGTGAAGATTGAACCGCTGGCAAAGCCGGCCATCGAGGCGGTGGAGCAGGGCCGCACGAAGTTCGTCCCCGAGTCATGGACGAACACCTACTTCCACTGGATGCGCAACATCCACGACTGGTGTGTCAGCCGCCAGCTCTGGTGGGGCCACCAGATTCCCGCGTACTACTGCACCGCGTGCAGCCCTCGGTTGGGGGACGACACCGACCTGCCGCTGGATTCCGCGACGGTGAAGGTGGGCGGCGTGGACTTCGCGCGCGCGGAGCCGATTGTCGCGCGTGAGCAGCCCTCGTCCTGCCCGAAGTGCGGCGGCGCCACGTTCATCCAGGACCCGGACGTGCTGGACACGTGGTTCTCGTCCGCGCTGTGGCCCTTCTCCACGCTGGGCTGGCCGCGCAACACGCCGGACCTCCAGACGTTCTACCCGACGTCCGTCATGGAGACGGGCCACGACATCATCTTCTTCTGGGTCGCCCGGATGATGATGATGGGCCTGCACTTCATGGGGGATGTGCCCTTCCGCACCGTGTACCTGCACGCGATGGTGCGCGACGAGAAGGGCGAGAAGATGTCGAAGACGAAGAAGAACGTCATCGACCCCTTGGACGTCATCCTCGGCGCCCCCGCGGACAAGCTTGAGCCGACGCTCAGGAACAAGTTCCCGCAGGGCATGCCTGCCTTCGGCGCGGACGCGCTGCGCTTCACGCTCGCGTCGCTCACCCAGCAGGGCCGGGACATCAAGCTGTCCATGGACCGGATGGCTGGCTACAAGGCCTTCTGCAACAAGCTGTGGAACGCCAGCCGCTTCGCCCTGATGAACATGGGCGAGTTCGCGCTGGATGAGCGTCCGCTGAAGGAGCGTCCGTTGACGCTGGCGGACCGCTGGATTCTCTCGCGGCTCCAGCGCGCCACCACCGAGGCCCGCGCCTCGCTGGAGACGTACGGCTTCGCCGAGGCCGCGTCCACGCTGTACCAGTTCCTGTGGGCCGAGTTCTGCGACTGGTACATCGAGCTGGCCAAGGGCTCGCTCTACGGCACCGATGAGCAGGCGAAGGACTCCGCGCGCGCGGTGCTGGTGTACTCGCTGGATCGCATCCTGCGGCTGCTCCACCCGTTCATGCCGTTCATTACCGAGGAGATCTGGCAGAAGCTGCCGATGTCCCGGTCGGTGGACAGCATCATGATCGCGTCGTACCCGGAGCCCGACGCGGACCTGGTGGACGAGGCCGCCGAGGCGGAGATGGCCCCGGTCATCGCCTCCATCGAGGGCCTGCGCACCATCCGCGGCGAGAGCAACCTGTCGCCCGCGACGAAGGTGAAGGCGGTGGTGCAGAGCCCGGACGCTCGCACGCGCGAACTGCTGGAGCGCTGGCGCGCGTACCTGATGCCGCTGGCCGGCCTGTCCGACGTGGAGATTGGCGCGCCCGGCACCAAGCCGCCGCAGGCCGCCGCCTTCGTGGGCACGAACCTGGAAATCTACGTGCCGCTGGCGGGTCTCATCGACCTGGACGCGGAACGCGACCGCCTCCGCAAGGAGATTGCGCGCACCGAGCAGGAGGCCGCCGGTGTGCTGCGCAAGCTGGAGAACCCCAACTTCGTGGCCAAGGCGCCCCCGGACGTGGTCGAGAAGGACCGCGCCCGCGTGGAGGAGTTGAAGGAGCGCAAGGCCAAGCTTCAGGACCATCTGCAGCGCATTGCCCCGGAGCCCGCCATGCCCGCAGCGCCGCCGTCCGAGAGCAGCAAGCCGACCGAAAGCGTTGAGCCGACCGAGGCAGACATCGCGACCGAAGCCGACGTCGCGACCGAGCCCATCACACCGCCCGAGAGCCCTGCTCCATTAGAGACGCCGCCTCCAGCCGAGGGAGGCGCTGAATACGAGACGCTCGCCGAGTCCACCGAGGAGGAGGAGGCTGCCGCCGCTCCGGCCGAGGTGAAGGCCGCGCCGGATGCGGAAGCCGAGGGGAACGTCGACCTGGCGGAGGAGTTGAAGGACGAGCTCGAGGCCGTGGGCGGCGTGCCCGAAGCCGCGGACCCCCAGGTGCAGGAGGCTCTGGAGAAGCTGCGCGCGGGGACGAAGGAAGGCCTGTCTCCGGCCGACCATCATGACCTCGGCGTTGCGTATATGAGCATGGGCCTCGTCGACGACGCGATGCGGGAGTTCAACACGGCGCGCGCCGGTGGCGACGCCCGTGAGGTGCCCGCCGCCGAGCAGACAGTGGCCTCCACCGCGAAGGCCGTGGTGAAGGCCACCCTGGCCGCCGTGAAGAAGGCGTCGTCCATCGCGAAGGATACGGTGGTGGAGGCTGTCTCCGCTTCCGGCGAGGACGAGGAGCCTGCCGCTCCGGCGAAGGCGCGTCCCGCGAAGAAGGCCGCGGGCAAGAAGGCGCCTGCCGCCGCGAAGAAGGCGCCGGCCCAGAAGGCCGCGGGCGCGAAGGGCGCTGCCAAGAAGGCCGCTGCGAAGAAGGCTCCGGCGAAGAAGGCTCCGGCCAAGGCTGCTTCGAAGAAGTCCGCCGCGAAGAAGGCGCCTGCCAAGGGCGCGGCGAAGAAGGCCGCTGCGAAGAAGGCTCCGGCCAAGGTCGCCGCGAAGAAGGCTGCCACGAAGAAGGGGGCCGCGAAGAAGATCGCTGCCGCCAGCAAGAAGCCGGTGAAGAAGGCGGCGGGCCGGAAGGCTCCCGCGAAGAAGGGCACCGGGGCGAAACCCAAGGCGCGGGCAAAGGCCCGGCGGTAGCAGGAGGAGACGTGCAGCAGCAGGATTACCTCGACCGGCTCATCGCGCTCGCACTCGATGAGGACCTGGGGGCGGCGGGTGACGTCACCTCGCAGGCCCTCATCCCTCCTGACTACGAGGGCAGCGCGGAACTGGTCGCCAAGGAGCAGTTGGTGCTCGCGGGACTGGATGCCTTCGTCCGTGTCTTCAAGACGGTCGACCCGCACGTCGAGGTGGAGCTGTTGCGCCGCGACGGTCAGGAGATCAAACCGAAGATGGTCGCCGCGCGGTGTCACGGGCGGATGCGCTCGCTGCTCGCGGCGGAGCGCACCGCGCTCAACATCGTGCAGCGGGCCGCGGGCATCGCGACGCTGGCGCAGCAGGCCGTCACGTCCGTGCGTGGCTCCAATCTGCGCGTCCTGGACACGCGGAAGACGCCGCCGGGAATGCGCACGGTGGCCAAGGAGGCCGTCCGCATGGGCGGTGCCTCCAACCACCGCTTCGGCCTCTTCGACGGCGTCCTCATCAAGGACAACCACATCGCCGCCGTGGGTGGTTCCATCGCGGAGGCGCTGCGCCGTGCGAAGCTCAACGGGCCTCGGCTGACGAAGGTCGAAATCGAGGTCACCAACCTCAAGCAGCTCGCGGAGGCCATCGAGCACGGTGCCGACGTGGTGATGCTCGACAACATGGACGACGCGCAGATTCGCGAGGCCGTGAAGCTGGCGGCGGGCCGCGTGCCGCTCGAGGTGTCTGGCGGCGTCACGCTGGACCGGCTGCCGCGGTTGGCGAAGCTGGGCATCGACTTCGTGTCCATGGGCGCGCTGACGCACTCCGCGCGGGCCATGGACCTGTCGTTGGAAATCACCGCCGCGGCGAAGCGGCCCGCGCGCAGCAAGCAGCCGAAGCCGGCGTAGCGCGCGTACACGGAGGCGCTCCTGGCTCCAGCGCCTCCGCGTCGAAGGGCGTCCCGGCATCCCGCCTGGACGCGCGGAGCCTTTCCTTCACGGAGCGCGGACAGCAGCGGACGGCGCCGTCAGAGCGCGCGTCCGCCACGCTGACGCGTTCGCTCACTTGCCCGTGAGGACCTCCGAGCGGGGCTTGCCCTCCGCCGAAGCGGGCATGCCCATCTCCATCAGCGCCGACAGGGTGGGGGCGAAGTCCACGGGGTCGATCTCCTCCAGGTACGTGCCCGGCTTCACGCCCTTGCCCGCGAAGAGGACGGGCACTTGTGAATCATAGGAATGCGGCGTGCCGTGGCTGGTGCCGGTGGGGATGTAGTGGAGCATGTGGAAGGGCCGGAGCATGAAGAGCACGTCGCCGCTGCGCCCGGGGTAGTAGCTTTTGCGCATGAGCGTCAGGTAGCCCTCGGTGTCCGGCGCGGTGAACAGGTCATCATTGGCCACGGCCGTGATGACCGACGGGTGCTTCGTCAGCCATGCCGCCGCCGCGCGCCGCACCGCCGCGTCCACCGCGCCCCCCTGCTGCGTCTTGCCGCCCAGGTACACGTCCAGCTGTTCGAGCGTGGCCGTCACGTCGCCGCCGAACTGCTGACGCAGCGCCTGCGTCAGGCTCTCCGCCAGCTCCGCCGAGCTCACCCGCTTCGCGGGAAGCCCCTTGGCGGCCCACTGCTCCGGCATCGCCGCGCCGCCGTGGTCCGCGGACAGCGCGATGACCAGGTTGCCGCGTCCACCCGCCGCGCGCTCGGCCGCGGCGATGAGGTTGCCCATCGCCTTGTCCAGCCGTAGCAGCGTGTCCTGCATCTCCCACGAGTAGGGCCCGTACTCATGGAACACCAGGTCCGTGCCGCTGAAGCTCACGGCCAGCAGATCGGGCACGTCGTCCTGGCCCAGTCCCTCGCCGGCGAGGGCCGCCTTGGCCGCCTCCACCAGCAGGTCATGCGAGTCGGGTGAGAGGGCGAACGCCTGGTAGAAGGCCGGGCCCGGCGACGGCAGCCCGCCGTCCAGCGGATGGGGGAAGGTGCGGCCCAGGCCGTAGACGTCCGCCTCAGCGAGGCCTTCGTCCTCGCCCACGTACTCCGCGGCGGGCCGCATCAGCTCCCACTTCTTGCCGAAGGATGCGTCCGGCAGCTTCCGCGCGTTCAGCGCCTTCAGCCACGCCGGGAATTCCTTCGTGTACCAGGTGCCGGTGACGAACTTCCCCTCGCCCTTGTCGAACCACCACGCCTGTCCCGCACGCCCGGCCAGGGCGATGGACGCGTGGGGTTTGATGGACAACGCCACCGCCTTGCCGCGCTCCTGCGTCGTCACGCGCAGCCGGTCCGCCAGCGTCTCCACCATGAGGTGGGCGGGGCCGGAGTCCTGGCCCGGTTTCAGCGGCACCTCCAGCACCGGGTGGGCCGCGTCCGCGAAGGCCATCACGCGCTTCATCGTCGAGCGGTCCACCCACCGATTGTCCACGATGCCGTGCCGCCAGGGGTTGGCGCCCGTGGAGAGGGTGGCGTGGCCGGGCGCGGTGCGGCATTCGGCGTAGCCGTAGCGCGCATAAGGAAAGTACGCGCCCTGGTTGATCAGCTGGTGCAGGCCGCCCTTCAGGCGCGGACGGTTGCGCAACAACACGTCGCTGCCGAGCGCGTCCACGCTGATGACGAGCGTAAGCCTGGGAGGTCGGGCAAAAGCGGGCAGGGTGGCCAGCGCCACGGCGAGGGAAAGTGCGCGAATCATTGGGATGAGAACCATCTCCGCCGGGATGGTGAGAAGCAACCAACAACGCGTGTCACTGCTTGGACGCCGCACATCGCGCTGTTAGGGTCGCTCGATTCATGGTCGAGGCCCGTCTTCGCGTCATCTACGGCGACACTGATCAGATGGGTGTCGTCTACTACGCGAATTACTTCCGCTATTTCGAGTTCGCGCGCAGTGAGTACTTCCGCGCCCGGGGTGGCAGCTACGCCGAGTTGGAGCGCTCTGGTGCCCTGCTACCCGTGGCCGAGGCGAGCTGCCAATACAAGGCATCCGCGCGCTACGACGATCTGTTGGTCATCCAAACCACCGTGAGCGAGTTGCGCCGCGCGTCCATCGTGTTCACCTACGCGCTGTTTCGTGACGGTGCGCCACGCACGCTGCTCTGCACCGGCATGACCCGTCACGCCTGCGTGGGGCGGGACGGCAAGCCGACGCGGCTGCCGGACTCCCTCATCCGGCTGCTCGAAACGACCGAGCCTTCCCCGGGCTCTTCCACTTCCACCTGAACCCTTTCCGGCATACGCAAGGAGCACACACATGGATCGCAACCTGGCAATGGAGGTCGTGCGCGTCACCGAGATGGCGGCCATCGCCTCCGCACGACTGATGGGCCGCGGCAACAAGGACGAGTCGGATCAGGCCGCCGTGGACGCCATGCGCCGCGCCTTCGACGCGCTGCAGATTGATGGCACCGTCGTCATCGGCGAGGGCGAGCGCGACGAGGCGCCCATGCTCTACATCGGCGAGAAGGTGGGCAAGCGTGGCGAGGGTGCGCCCGAGGTGGACATCGCCCTGGACCCGCTGGAGGGCACCAATCTGTGTGCCTACGGCCGTCCGGGTTCCATCGCCGTGGTGGCCATGGCGGGCAAGGGCGGGCTGCTCAACGCCCCCGACACGTACATGGAGAAGATGGCCGTGGGCCCGCGCGCCCGGGGCGCCATCGACCTGCGCAAGACGCCCACGGAGAACCTCCGCTCCATCGCGGAGAAGATGAAGGTCTATGTGGAAGACCTCACCGTGGTGGTGCTGGACCGCGAGCGTCACACCGACCTCATCAAGGAGATTCGCGCGGCGGGCGCCCGCATCCGGCTCATCGAGGACGGTGACGTGGCCGGCGCCATCGCCACGTGTTTCGAGGACACGGGCGTGGAGGTGCTGATGGGCATCGGCGGCGCGCCCGAGGGCGTCATCGCCGCGGCGGCCATTCGCGCCACCGGCGGTGACATGCAGGGCCGGCTCGTTCCCCGCAACCAGGGCGAAATCGACCGCGCCAGGTCGATGGGCATCACCGACATCTCGAAAATCTACACCGCCGAGGAGCTGGCCAAGGGCGAGGTCATGTTCGCCGCCTCCGGCGTCACCACCGGCGACTTCCTCAAGGGCGTGCGCTTCTTCGGCGGCGGCTGCGAGACGCACTCCGTCGTCATGCGCAGCAAGACGGGCACCGTCCGCTTCATCCAGTCGGTGCACAAGTTCGACAAGAAGCCGGGGTACGCTTTCTAGGCCGCAGCTCCCACCCTGACTTACGCCCCCTGGAGACACCCATGCCTGGCGCCTCGCGAACCATCATCGTCAACGCCCCCATCGAGAAGGTCTTCGACGTCATCACCCAGTACGAGCGGTACCCAGAGTTCCTTTCCGAGGTGAAGGGCATCCGGACCGAGAACCGCAAGGGCAACACGGTGGACGTCCACTACAAGGTGGATGTGGTGAAGACCATCAGCTACTCCATCCACGTCACGGAGGAGCGGCCCACCCGCATGTCCTGGTCCTACATCAAGGGCGAGTTCATGAAGGACAACCAGGGCAGCTGGGTCCTGGAGCCCGCGGGCGAGGGCAAGACGAAGGCCACCTACACCGTGGAGATGGCCCTGGGCGCGCTGGTGCCCAAGAGCGTCGTCTCCGCGCTGGTGGAGACCTCGTTGCCGAAGATGCTGGACGCCTTCAAGCGCCGCTTCGAGGCGCCCTGAATTACGCCTCCGGGCGGCTTCTTGGCGGGCGACTCCACCATCGCCCGCCGGCCGCCAGGAGTCTTCGGAGACCCGGATGCTCCGCGCGTCGCAGCAGGCGGGCGGCCGAGGCCGAATCGAAGGGGCTTGCGACGCCGGATACGAGGAGTATGCCCATGGGACGGTCCGCTTGCGGGCCGCTCCGAGGGCATTAAAATGAACACCATCCCGACGGATTTTCGGCCTCCACGACATTTCTGCCCTGGGTGCCCTGGCCCGGGTGTCGGGTGGCAGACGAGCAACCGTGCGAGATGGCTGCAACGTACCCAGCGCGGAACCGGGGTTCTTAATTTGCATCTGATATTGGTGGAAATGGTATTGGGGCGGGATGGGCGTACATCGGGGTACGTAGGCTGAGGGAGACGGAAGACCCATGCTCGACGCCTTCATCATTGAAGAAATCAAGCGCCGTGAGCGCCGCCGTGAGGAGCATGACAGGCCGGTGGTGGAGCTTCCGCTCCCCGTGCCGGATGATCGCCCGCGTCGCCGCACGGAGACCGAAGACGACAAGCCCCAGCGGGGCGTAGTGGTCATCGACCTGCTGTCCTGACCCTGGCGAGCGGCCTGACGGCCGCGCCAGTGTGTCCCCGAGCCCGCGGTGGCGGTCCTTCCCAGGACGGCCCCGCGGGCTTCGCGCATCCAGGAGCCCTCAGGCGTTGCTCAGGGCCAGCAGGTGCCGGGGGTGATAGACATCCCACAGCGGCCCCTTGACGGTGCTCAGGGCCTCCAGGACTTGCTTTCGCCACTCCTCGGGCAGGGCCTGCTCGCCATGGAAGGCGCCCACGAGCGCGCCGGTGATGGTGGCGTGGGCCTCCGTATCGCCGCCCCGGTGGACGACGTCCAGGAGCGCGGCCTCGGCGCTGGGCGCGTGGAGCAGCTCCCAGAAGGCCAGCCGAAAGGCGACGCGCACCGCGTGCAGGGGGCGGTGGAGGTGCAGCTCCGGCCCGTACAGCATCGGGTCCTCTTGCTGGGCGATGGCCAGGTCCTCCCGTAGGAGCGACGCGGCGAAGGACACCTCCTGCACGTAATCACTGGCGGAACGCCCGAGCGCCGCGCCGGCCAACAGCAGGCCCGACTCCGCGGCGGGGATGAGGTCGGCGGCCTTGAGGCCCGCGCCATGGGTGACGGCATGGCCAATGGCCGCGTTGAAGGCCGCGCAGGCGAGCTGGCAGCGCGGGTCGAAGTGGGTGAGGGCGGAGTCCTCCAGCGAGGCCTGGGTGAGCGCGTGGGCGTCACCCGCCAGATACACGCCCAGCGGCGCCGCGCGGGCCAGGCTCCCCGGGTCCGCGGGCTTCCGGTACGCACGCAGCCACACGCGCTTGCCCGCGCCCAGGGGCGGGAATCCCGACGTCTGGCAGTCCTCGAAGACCTCCTTCATGGGCTCGCTAACGTCGAAGGCGTGGGGCTGCCAGGCGCGGTAACGACGCAGTGCGTCCGCGGCATCGTAACGCTTCATGGCCCGGAGGCTGTGGCCCAGGCAGGCCGCGAGTTGGACCTCTTCTGTCACCTGGCCGCGGCGCAACTCATGCGGACCTCCGCCCATCAGCTTCATGTAGGGCCCCTCCGCCTGCTTGGGAAAGGGAACGGCCATGAAGGGCCGGTGCGCGGTGGGGACGGACAGGGCATTGCCCACGGCCATGCCGAGCAGCGCGCCGCGGCGCCGTTGAGCGAGCAATGGGTCAGGCCCCTTCAAGGCGGGGCGGCGTTGGGGCGGAGGCATTCGACGGGTGGACACTGTAGCAGCGCGGGCCGCGAGCACGCTTGCCCGACCCGGAGGGCTCTTCTAGAAACGGCAGCCTATGACCGAGATTTCTCAGATTCTGGCGCGCGAAGTGCTCGACTCCCGTGGCAACCCCACCGTGGAGGCGGAGGTCCAGCTTGCCGGGGGCGCTCGTGGCCGCGCCGCGGTGCCGTCCGGTGCGTCCACCGGTGAGCATGAGGCCATCGAGCTGCGCGACGGCGACAAGCATCGCTACCTGGGCAAGGGCGTGCAGAAGGCCGTGAAGAACGTGGTCGACGTGCTCGCGCCCGCGCTGGTGGGCATGGACGCGGCGGATCAGTTCGCGGTGGACCAGCGGATGCTGGAGCTGGACGGCACCGCCACCAAGGGCAAGCTGGGCGCCAACGCCATCCTCGCGGTGTCCATGGCGGCCGCTCGCGCCGCGGCGGACGCGCACGGGCTGCCGCTGTACCGCTACGTGGGCGGCGTGCAGGCGCGCACCCTGCCGGTGCCGCTGATGAACATCCTCAATGGCGGCGCGCACGCGGACACCCGCGTGGACGTGCAGGAGTTCATGGTGGTGCCCGCCGGTGCGTCCTCCTTCGCGGAGGGCCTGCGCTGGGGCGCCGAGGTGTTCCACGCGCTGAAGAAGATTCTCAAGGGCCGCAAGCTGGCCACGGGCGTGGGCGACGAGGGCGGCTACGCCCCGGACCTGCCGGCGAACGAAGAGGCGCTGAAGCTCATCATGGAGGCCATCGACCAGGCGGGCTTCAAGGCCGGTGAGCAGCTCTTCCTGGCCCTGGACGTGGCGGCCAGCGAGTTCTTCGACAAGGGCAGCAAGAAGTACAAGCTGAAGGGCGAGGGCAAGGAGTACGACTCGACCGGCCTGCTCGAGTACTACCGGGGCCTCTCGGAGCGCTACCCCATCATCTCCATCGAAGACGGCATGGCGGAGGATGACTGGGAGGGCTGGAAGAAGCTCACCGACGCGCTGGGTTCGCGCATGCAACTGGTGGGTGACGACCTCTTCGTCACCAACGTGGAGCGCCTGGGCCGCGGCATCGAGACGGGCACGGCCAACTCCATTCTGGTGAAGGTGAACCAGATTGGCACCCTGACGGAGACGTTCGATGCCGTGCGCATGGCGCACCGCGCCGGCTACACGTCCGTCATGAGCCACCGCTCCGGCGAGACGGAGGACACCACCATCGCCGACCTGGCCGTGGCGCTGGACTGCGGGCAGATCAAGACGGGTTCCGCGTCCCGCTCCGACCGCGTGGCCAAGTACAACCAGTTGCTGCGCATCGAAGGCGAGCTGGGGGCCGCGGCCCGCTACGCTGGCAAGTCGGTGTTCCGCGCCCTGAACCAGAAGAAGTGAGCCCGTGAGCAACAAGTCCAAGCGCATCCTGGTTTCCAACGACGACGGCTATTTCTCCGAGGGGCTTCAGGCGCTGGTCGAGGCCGTGAGCCCCCTGGGGGAGGTGTGGGTGGTGGCTCCCGACCGGGAGCAGAGCGCCGCCTCCCACGCCATCTCCCTGCACCGGCCGCTGCGCATCAAGGAGGTGCGGGAGCGGTGGTTCGCCGTCGACGGAACCCCCGCGGACTGCGCTTATCTGGCGATCAACCATCTCCTGAAGGATGATCGCCCGGTACTCATGGTTTCCGGCATCAACCACGGCGCGAACCTGGCCGAAGACATCATGTACTCCGGCACGGTGGCCGCGGCGATGGAGGGTGCGCTCCTGGGCGTGCCCGCCATTGCCTTCAGCCTGGTGGCTCGGCGGAACTTCGACTTCGCGCCGGCGGCCCGGTTCGCCCGTTCGCTGGTGTCCAGCGCCCTGTCGCGTCCTCTCCCGCCGCGGATGCTCCTCAACGTGAACATCCCTGGGGGCGTGGAGCCGGAGGGCTACGTCATCACCCGCCAGGGCCGTCACTCGTACGGCTTCGAGGTGGTGGAGAACGAAGACCCTCGTGGCCGGAAGTACTACTGGATTGGCGGTAGCGACTACCAGCACGAGGACATCCCGGGCAGCGACTGCAATGCCGTGTTCCGGGACAAGCGCGTCTCCGTCACTCCGCTGCACTTCGAGCTGACGGACCATGGCCGGCTTCCGGACCTCTCCGGGTGGCAGGTCGATGGCTTCAACCGGCATGAACCGGACGGTGCCTAGCGTTGGCGCCGTGCGTGTCCAGCCGAGCGCGTGGGGCGCTCCGGGTGTTCCTCCTGGCCGTGCTGCTGAGCGGCTGCGTGGGCACCCGGGCATCCTCCGTCGCCGGGCCGGACACCGGGTTGGACGCCGTTTCGCGTGAGGGCGAGACGGCGGAAGTCGCCGACGCGGCGGAGCGGACCACGCCGCTGCCGTTCAATTTGCGGGGCGTCCACGCCGAACCGGAGTTGGTGGCCGTGCTCCACCGCGTGGCACCGGGCGAGACGATGTACCGCATCTCCCGCACCTACGGCCTCACGGTGGAGGAGCTGGGCGCGGCCAACGGCATCAAGGCGCCGTGGGCGTTGGCGGTGGGGCAGGAACTCACCATCCCCGGTGTCGAGCGCGGCGTGCCCGTGCGGGCCCTGGCGGAGGCGGACCCGGAGCCGGTACGGACCTCTACGTCGGCTGGGGGGCGGCGCAGCGTGCCGACCGTGGGTCGCCGTGAGGAGCCCCCGTCGCGCAGCCGGACCCTGTCGCGTCCGGCGAGCGCCACGGGCCGGCCGCGTGTGGCCACGCAGGGGCAGCTCGACTGGCCTCTGAGAGGCGTCTTGTACGGCCGCTTCGGGAAGAAGGGGAAGGAGCCGCACGACGGCATCGACCTGGCTGCGCCCTCCGGGACGCCCGTGAAGACGGCGCAGGAAGGCACGGTGCTCTACGCGGGCGAGCAGCGTGGCTACGGCAACATCGTCATCGTCGAGCACACGAACAAGCTGATCACCCTGTACGCGCACAACCGCGACCTGCGCGTGCGCACCGGGCAGAAGGTGCGCCGCGAGCAGGTGATTGCCACCGTCGGCGAGTCGGGCCGGACGTCCGGGCCCCATCTGCACTTCGAGGTGCGCCTGGACGGAAAGCCGGTGGACCCGCTCGACTTTCTGGGGCCGATGCCCTCCTCGTAGGCGAGGCGGCGGGGCAGGGCGCTACGTTGTGTGACGTCTGGGCCTCGGTGCCGGGCCCGGGTGAAGGTAGAGTGCCGGCCCGTGTCGCGCTTCGTGTCCTGGTGGCTCTCCTGTTTCGTCTTGCTGGCTTCGGCGGCGCATGCCCAGGCGCCAGCCCCTGTGTCACAGGCCGCCGCGGTCCAGGCGAGCACGACGGATGCGGCCGGGCCCGTCGTCGTGGCGGTGCTGATGCTGGAGGCCAACGAGGCGGGCCGCGACGCGGCGCCGGGCGTCACCTCGCTCATCACCTCGCGGCTGGCGGAGTCGCCGCGGCTGCGAGTCCTCTCGCAGTGGGACGTCGAGGCCGCCCTGGACGACGAGCGCCAGCAGCGACTCCAGGGCCTCAAGACGTGCGACCGGGGAGACTGCCTCCAGGAGCTGGTGGCCCTCACCGGCGCTCGCTACGTCGTGGCCGGCCGCCTGGACCGTTTCGGCGACCAGTACCTGCTCACCGCCAACCTGTTGGACGCCGCGGGCGGGCGGATCCTGGCCCGGCCTCGCGCGGAGGCCCCGGAAGCGGAGGACCTGCTGCGCACCGCGAAGGCGGTCTCCGACCAGCTCTTCGCCGCGCTCGCCCCGCCGGAGGAGTCCGTGGCGGCCCGCCCGCTGCTGGGGGGCTCTTCGCGCACGGGGGGCGGAGGCCTGCTGCTGGGCCTGCGCGTCAACAACAACTTCATCGAGAAGCTCTCCAGCGTGAACCCAGGTGGCGACATCGAGGTGGGCTACTGGTTCCACCCCGAATGGGTCGGCTTCCTCCAGGTGGGCTTCAGCTACGTGCGCTCCACGCAGGACGGCGTGCGCAGCGGCCTCAACGTGCTGCCCAGCGTCGTGGGCGCGCGCCACTACCACAACGTGGAGAAGTCCCTGCGGCCCTACTGGGGTTTCGGCCTGGGCGTGCAGCTGTCCTTCGGTGACTTCGGTATCTTCCAGTCCACCGGCCCGCTGCCCACCGTCGTGGGCTTCGCGGGCCTGGAGTACCTCATCGCCGGTTCGGTGGGCATCCAGGTCGAGTTGGGCACCAACGTCGCGCAGGCGGTGCTGGGGCTGTCGGAATCGAAGCTGGGAGACGGCCTCAACCTGGACCTCAACGCAGGCATCGCGTACCACTTCTGAGCCTCGGAGCCCCTCATGTTCCCGCGACCGCGCGCCCTCTCCCTGATTGCCCTGCTCGCCCTGACGGGCTGTGACGACGAGACGCCTCGCGTCAAGCCGAAGGACCACGCGGAGGGCCTCTACGTCAAAGGCACCGCCGAGTACCTCCAGGGCCATTTCGACGCCGCCCTGGCCTCCTTCGAGGCCATGAAGCAGATTGCCCCGGACGACCCGCGCCTGCCCGCCGCGCGCGGCGAGGTGTACCTCTCCATGGGCCGGCTGACGGACGCCGCCGCCGCCTTCGAGGCCGCCCTCAAGCTGGAGCCCAAGCGCTCCACCAACTGGAGCCGCCTGGGCTTCATCCAGACGCAGCTGGGCCAGGTGGTCGAAGCCCAGAGCTCGCTGCGCAAGGCCCTGGCCCTCTTCCCTCAGGACTTCAACGCCCTGGAGTCGCTGGGCGACCTGGACCTCAAGAAGGGCGACCACGACGCGGCCGTGCGGCACTTCACGCTCGCGTCCAACGCGGCGCCCTCCCCGGAGCAGAAGTCCGCGCTCATCATGCGCGCGCTGGACGTCCTGTCCTCGAAGCAGCGCTACCCGGAGCTGCTGGCCGCGGCCCAGAAGGCCGTGGATGACGGCATCCACACCGCGGACGTGCTCGCCACCCTCGGGGACGCACTGGTGCGCGCCGGCAATCTCACCGAGGCCGCCAACGCCTACCGCGACGCCGCCAGCCGCTCGCCCAGGGATCCCACACTCTGGGAGCTTGTCGGCGAAATCCAGATGAAGCTGGACAAGCCCGGGGACGCCATCAGCGCGTACAAGGAATCCCTGCGCGTGAAGGACCGCGCCATCGTCCACGTGGCGCTGGCCCGTATCTACCTGGGGATGAAGGACGCCTCGGCCGCGAAGGAGGAGCTGGCCGCGGCGCTAGAGTCCGTGTCCGGCCAGGACATCCGCGAGCTGCGGGAGCTGGCCAGCCTGCTGGCCACCATGGACCGCAAGCCGGACGCGCTGCGCATCCTCGCCAACCTCAGCGCGGAGCAGGACCACGCGAAGGACGCCGAGCTGCACGTCGCCACCGCCCAACTGGCGCGGGAACTCAAGGACACCGGCATCCTGCAGGCAGCCTGCGCGCGGGCGAGCGCGGCTGACGCCACCCTCAAGAAGTGCCCTTGAGCCACGCCCGGGCCAGGAAACGGCCCGGGACGGGTGGGGTGGACTACGGGGTGCGGCCGCCCTGGAGCTTGCGGTACACGCCCACCACCTGACCCAGAATCATCGTGGACCGGAACTCCGCGCGGCTCACGTAGATGGGCTGCATGGTGGCGTTGGCTGGCTGGAAGCGGATGCGGTCCCCTTCCGGGTAGTAGCGCTTCACCGTGGCCTCGTCCTCGATGAGGGCCACCACGATTTCACCCGGCTGGGCGGACGGCGTCTTCTTCACGAAGAGGTAGTCCCCGTCGTGGATGCCGTCGTCAATCATCGACTGCCCCTTCACGCGCAGGGCGAAGACCTCGCGGCCATTCACACCTCCGAGCAGGAAGCTGTCGATCTTGACGGAGTCCTCCATGTTCTCCTGCGCCAGCAGCGGTGCGCCAGCGGCGACCTTGCCCAGCAGGGGAATCTCCACCATGCCCGAGTCCTTGCGCGCCCCCAGGCCGAGCAGCAACCGCGCGCGCTTGGTGGGCACCAGGGAGCGGCTCTGCTGCTCGCCCCGGTTCAGGTAGCCCTTGCGCTCCAGCGCCTTCAGGTGGTCGTTGACACCGTTCGTCGAGCGGATGTCCATGTGCTCCCCGATTTCGCGAATCGTCGGCGGGAAGCCCCGGGTCTCCGTCTCCTTGACGATGAAGCTGAGAATCTCGCGCTGGCGTTCCGTGAGCTCTTCCATGCGCTCCCTCACTCGTCTGCCGTCCTGCCGGGGAGTCGTTCCCCCCAGGCAACAGGCTTTCAGTGTTACTCTCCCTGAACAGACGTGTAGAGTCAACTCGTCCGGTGTCACCCTGCACACTCGCGGTGTGCCCCGTTCCGTCCTGTTTCTCACTTCTTGAGGTGGGGGGACGAACTCGACGTACACTTCGGCCGCTTTGTCCGAGCTCCGCCACACGCTGCTCTTCGTCGACGACGAGGCCGACGTCCTGGACATCCTCACGCGGATGTTCCAGCGCCGGTACCGCGTCCTCACGGCCCGAAGCGGTTCCGCCGCGCTGGAAATCCTGAGAAAGGAGTCGGTGGACGTCCTCATCACCGACCAGCGGATGCCCGAGATGACGGGCATCGAATTGGTGGCCACCGCGCGCGCGGAGGGCTTCGACGTCACCGCGCTGCTGCTCACGGGGTACACCCACCCGGACGACATCATCGCGGCCATCAACCAGGGGCAGGTGTACCGGTACATCACCAAGCCCTGGGACGTGAACGACCTGCTCATCACCGTGAAGAACGCGGTGGAGTACACGCAGCTGCGCAAGGACAAGGAGCGGCTGATTCGCCAGCTCCACCAGCGCGTGGAGGCGCTCTTCGTCCTGTACGAGGTCAGCCGCGCCAGCGCGAATGATCCGGCCAGCTACGACAACATCATCGACCGCGTGCTCATCGCCGTGGCGCGCGTGCTGCCGTACGACTGCGGCGCGGCGCTCATCGCACCGGACGAGGCGCGCAGCGCGACGCTGCGGCTGCGCTGTCACGGCATGGTGGGGGAGAAGGCGCTGCTGGGCGTGAAGGAGTCCATGCTCGGTGCGTACCGCAAGAGCAGCGGCCTCCTGCTGCCCGAGGACCGCGTCATCACGCGCGTGGCGGGCACCACCACCCAGGACGCGGCGGCGCCGTCGGTCTACCCCAGCCAGCTCACGGTGAACCTGGTCGCCGGTGGGCGCCCGGTGGGCATGCTGTCGCTGTTCAGCCAGAAGCCGGACGCCTTCTCCGAGGACGACGGCGTGTTGCTGGACGTGCTCGCCAACCAGACGGCGGACGCCATCCAGTCCCTGCGCTCGGCGGAGGAGGAAGCCCGCCACCGCATGGAGCGGATGGTGGAGTCCATGGCCGATGGCGTGGTCCTCACCGACGAGAAGAACGACATCGTGGTGATGAACCCGGCGGCGCGGCGGCTGTTGCACGCGGGGGAGAACCCCGAGGAGCAGACGACGCGGCTGATGGAGGAGCGCCTGGGCTTCCAGCCCTTCCACCTGGTGCGCGGTTGGGAGTACGGCGGCGGGCAGGTGCTGCGCGAGGAGGTGAAGCTCTTCGACCGGCACGTCCAGACAACGGTGACGCCGGTGACGGACGCGCGGAACACGCTGCGTGGCGTGTGCGTGGTGCTGCGCGACATCACCGAGCAGAAGCGACTGGAGGAGCGCAAGGACGAGTTCGTCTCCATGGTGAGCCACGAGCTGCGCACGCCGCTGACGTCCATCTCCGGCGCGCTGGACCTGGTGCTCAACTTCATGGCCGGCGACATCAACGAGCGGCAGCGCCGCTACCTGTCGCTGGCGCGGGACTCCACGGAGAAGCTCAACGCCATCGTGGACGACCTGCTGGACCTGTCGAAGTTCGCCAAGGGCCGGCTGCGGATGAACTTCGAGGTGTCGTACCTCGACGAGCTCGTCCAGCGCGTGGTGGAGAAGTACGGCCCGGCCTTCGGCGAGAAGCGCGTGATGGTGAAGCCCGTGCTGCCGCGCCATCCGCTGCGCGTCCTGGCGGATCCGAACCGCTTGGACCAGGTGCTCAACAACCTGCTCAACAACGCGGTGAAGTTCACCCCGGAGGGCGGGGAGGTGCGGGTGGAGGTCCACGCCACCTCCAGCCTGCCGGGCTACGTGGTGGTGTCCTGCTGGAACAGCGGAGACTCCATCGCGGAGGAGAGCCTGGAGCGCATCTTCGACCGCTTCGAGCAGGCGCGCACCAAGGCCAACCGCACCGTGCGAGGCACCGGCCTGGGGCTGGCCATCTGCCGCAACATCGTGGAGGCCCACGGAGGCCGGATCTGGTGCGAGCCGTGTACGGACGGCGTGCGCTTCATGGTGGTGCTGCCCACCGAGCCGCCGCCGGAGCTGCGCCGGGGAGACGACGTGGCGGACGCCATCCAGCTCCCGCGCCGGCAGGAGAGCCGGGGCCGGGTGCTGGTCATCGACGGTGAGCCCGAGGTGGCCTTCATCGCGAAGGCGCTGATGACCGGGCGTGGCTACGACGTGCGGCTGGCCTTCGACGCGGAAGACGGCCTGGCCGCCGCGCGCCGGTATGCCCCCGACACGGTGATGGTGTCCGTGCGCCTGCCGGACGTGGACGGGCTGCGGCTGGCGGAAATCCTCCGGCACGACCCGGAGACGCGCCGCGCGCCGCTGCTGGTGTCCTCCGCCTTCGACGAGCGTCAGCGCGCCTTCCGCGCGGGCGCGGATGCCTTCCTGGTGCGCCCGTTGGCGCCGGACAAGCTGCTTGCCACGGTGGACTCGCTGGTGCGCGGCCGCCAGGGCCCGGCGCACGGCCGCGTGCTGGTGGTGGACGACGATGCGAAGATCGCCGCCATCTGCCGCGAGGTGCTGGAGAACATCGGCTTCGACGTGGCGCTGGCGGGCTCCATCGAGGAGGGACGCCGCTCCCTGCGCGAGCGCCGGCCGGACGTCGTGCTGCTGGACGTGACGCTTCCGGATGGCGACGGCTTCGTCTTCCTGGAGGAGATCAAGGCGGAGAGCGCCGGTGGCCACATCTCCGTCATCTTCATCTCCGCCCGCGCGGAGACGTCCTCCAAGGTGCGCGCGCTCAAGCTGGGCGGTGACGACTACCTCACCAAGCCCTTTGACGCGCTGGAGCTGGGGGCGCGCGTGGAGAGCGTGATGCGGCGCAAGGAGCAGGAGCTGTCGGCCTCTCCCACCACGCAACTGCCGGGCTCCACCGCCATCGAGCGCGAGGTGCAGCGTCGGCTCTCCGCGCGCCGCCCCTTCGCCTTCTGCTACCTGGACCTGGACAACCTCAAGGCCTACAACGACTACTACGGCTTCGCGAAGGCGGACGGCGTGGTGCGCCAGACGGGCGACCTGATGCGCGAGGTGTTCGCGCAGGACGGCGCGCCCGGCGACTTCCTGGGCCACGTGGCCGGTGACGACTTCGTCTTCATCACATCGCCGGAGTCGGTGGACCGCATCTGCCAGAAGGCCATTGAGACGTTCGACCGCATCATCCCGCTTTATTACGACCGACAGGACCGGGAGCGCGGCCACATCGAGGCGGAGGACCGCTACGGGGAGAAGCGGCAGTTCCCCATCATGAGCGTGTCCGTGGTGGCAGTGATGACGGACGGAACGCAGGACCATGCGGAGTTGGCGCGGCGCGCCGCGGACATGAAGAAGCGCGCCAAGGCGATTGCGGGCTCCGTCTTCCTGCGCAGTGACCAGGAGCGGGTGGTACGCTCCGTGACCGGATGAGGCTCTACCAGCAACTCGTCCTGTTCATGCTCGCCGCGACGGTGCTTCCTCTGGCCGCGGTCGGCTTCCTGTTGCTTTCGCGCGCCGAGGCAGAGCTGGCCGCCCGAATCGACGCGGAGCAGCGCGCGCAGGCGGTCGCCACCGCCGAGTCCGTGGGCGCCACCATGATGGAGGTGGTGGACGCGCTGGCCCGCTCGGCGGAGCTCATCGACTGGCAGGCCGCGAGCGACGCGGAGACGCAGGGCGCGCTGCGGCTGCTTTACGGCCAGTCTCCCGCGGTGAGCGCGGTGCTGAAGCTGGACTCGGAGGGCCGTCCACTCGGCGCGCCCGTCTTCCGTGCGCAGGCCATCGACGGGCACCCGGCCTTCGCTCCGGAGTCCCTGGACCGGCTGGTGCGCTCCATTCCCGTGCAGACGCTGCGAGGCGGCGGCAAGGGCCAAGCGGCACTGGGCAGCGCGTACGTGCACTCGGACGAGGGGCGCTCGGCGGTCGCCGTGGCGGTGAAGCTGGCGGAAGGCGAGGGCGCGCCTTTCGCTGTCGCGGAGGTCGTGCTCCATCCGCTGGAGACGGTGCTGCGCAGGCGCCTGGGCGAAGGGCTGGGACGCATCGACCTGGTGGACGATGAGCGGCGCGTGCTTGCCAGCACCGCGCCGGAGCGTCGGGGGCAGGCGCTGGCACCGGAGCTGAGCGCGCACCTGTTGGCCCCGGCGCTGCCGCTGACAGCGCTGGTGCGCAGCTTCCGCGTGGAGTCACCGGCCCGGCGGGTCAGCGTGGCGCGCGTGCCCCATGGCATGCGCTTCGACGTGCTGGTGGAAGTGGATGAGTCCACCGCGCTGGCGCCCGTGCACGGCATGCGGCGCACGGTGCTGCTGTCCATTGGCGCCACCTTCCTGGTGCTGCTCGGGCTGGGAGCCCTCTTCACGCGCCGCCTCAACGTGCGGCTGGCGGAGGTGGTGCGCGGCGCGGAGGCCTACGGGCGTGGCGAGCTGGACACGCGCTTGAAGGTCTCCGGCCAGGATGAACTGAGCGAGCTGGCCACCACCTTCAACCGCATGGGCGAGGAGCTGGAGGCGGCGCGTGCCCGGATGCTGCGCTGGAACGACGACTTGCGCGTTCGCGTGGAGGAGGCCACCGCGGACCTGAAGGCGGCCCAGGCGCAGTTGGTGGAGGCGCAGAAGCTTGCCGCGGTGGGGCAGCTCGGCGCGGGCGTGGCGCACGAAATCAACAACCCGCTGGCGGGCATCCTCGGCAACGTGCAGCTGCTGATGCTCGACCGAGGCGCCGCCGACCCGGATTTGGAGTCGCTGCGGAAAATCGAGCAGAGCGCCAAGCGCTGCAAGGAAATCACCCAGAACCTGCTGCGCTTCTCCCAGCAGCGCGAGCGCGCGGAGCTGCGGCCGGTGGACCTCAACGCGGTGGTGCGTGACGCGCTCAGCCTCACGGAGCACCAGCTGCGCGGCGATGGCGTGGCGCTCACCAGCGTGCTGGGAGACGGGCTCGCGCGAGTGCGTGCCGACCCGGGGCACTTGTCGCAGGTGGTGCTGGCGCTGGTGTCCAACGCGCGCACCGCGATGCTGAATTCACCCCAGAAGCGGCTCACCCTGCGCACGGGCGAAGTCGACGGCTTCGGCTTCCTGGAGGTGGAGGACACGGGGAAGGGGATTGCCCCCAACCTCCGCTCCCGCATCTTCGAGCCCTTCTTCACGACGAAGGACGTGTGGTCCAACGTGGGGTTGGGACTCAGCGTGGCCTGGCGTGTGGTGACGGAAGCGGGCGGGAGCATCGAAGTCCGCTCGGAAGTCGAGCAGGGCAGTTGCTTCACCGTGAAGCTGCCGAAGGCGTGAGGGCCCCTTGGGGGGCCTGTGATAGCTAACGAGGCTGCCCATGGCTGATTCCCGCCCATCGCGCCGTCAGGCGCCTTTCTTCATTGGCCTCGTGCTGATTCTCGCGGCGTTGCCAGTGGGGTGGTTCGTCTTCCTGCGCCCGCCACCTCCGCCGCCACTTCCTCCCGCCACGCTTCCCGTCGTCGAGGCGCCCGTGGCGCAGAAGCCGCTGGTGCTGGAGCTCACGCAGGTGTCCGGCAAGGTGGAGGTGCAGAACCCGGACGGCTCATGGCGCGAGGCCACGGTGGGCATGGCGCTGCGCCGGGATGAGCGCGTGCGCACCGATGACGGTTCGTACGCCATGCTGATTGGCGGCGAGGCGGTGGAAGTGCACATGGACCCGGGCACGGAGATTTCCGTGGACGAGCTGACCGAGTCGCTGTCCCGTATCCTTCTCTCGCGCGGTATGGCCACCGCCGTCGTGCGGCCGGGGCAGCGGCACACCTTCGAGGTGAAGGCGGCGAACGCGGACGCCAAGGCCACGTTGCAGCAGGCCGGTGCCTTCACCATGAGCAACAACGGCGACGGCACCGTGGCGGTGGGTACGCGTGAAGGCGAGGTGACGCTGCTCGGTCAGGGCAAGGTCGTCATCGTCCGCGCGGGACAGCAGGCCGTCGTCCGCCCGGGGCAGGCGCCGTCGGAGCCGTCGCCCATCCCCACCAGTCTCCTGCTCAAGGTGGACTGGCCCACCGAGCGCACCCGCCGCGAGCGTGAGCTTGTCGTGCGCGGGCAGACGTCACCGGGCAGCCGCGTGGAAGTGGACGGCGTCAGCGTCAAATCCGATGCGGAGGGAAACTTCCAGCGAAAGGTGGTTCTTCGCGAAGGCCGTAACACCGTCGATGTCCAGGCCTACGGCGTGGGGCGGATGCGACAGAAGGACAGCAAGGACGTCGTCGTCGACACCACGCCGCCGCCGCTCAAGACGGATACCGAGAACATCTGGAATCAGCCGCGCGACGACTGACACAGCAGCCGTGGGTGCGAGCGGGTGTTCGCCTTGACCCACGGCGAGTGGGCTCCCTACACTTCGGGGAGGAGTCATTCCTGTTCAAGGGCAATCCCGGGCGAAAGCCCAGGTGCGCAAAGCCGCGGGGCCTGAAGTCCGGCCGGCCGTGACCGCCGTGGGAAGTCAGCACCGGACAGGTTCCGGGCCCACTGCGCCTTGGGCGGGGCATGGGTCCTCATTTCGGAACCCCCGGGAGGTCCTATCCGATGCTGCGGACACTGGCCCTGAGTTGCTGCCTGTCTTCCCCGCTCGCCTTCGCCTCCACACCGGAGCTCCGCACCCTGACGGGCACCCTGCACGTGGTGGCCGGCGGCCCGGGTGACCAGACGGACCCGCACGTCAGCGGACCGCTGGTGGCCTATACGAACGAGTCCCGCGGCACGAGCGAGATTCGCTACCACGACCTGCGGACCTCCGCGGATGCGGCCATCCCCAATGGGGGCGCGTTCGACTTCGTGTCGGACATCTCGGACGGCACCATCGTCTTCACGCGCGTGAGTACTTCGAGCGCCATCTACACGTTCGACGTGGCCGTGGACGCGGCGCCGCGGGAGCTGGCACCGGAGGCGGGCAGCAGCCGGCGCTCCGCGGTGATTGGCGGCCGCACGGTGGCGTGGCAGGACTTCGGCTACACCGGCGTGACGTCGCAGCCGGAGATTGCCGTGTATGACCTGGACCAGGGCACGCTCACCCGGCTCACGGATGACACGTTTCAGGACCGTGCGCCCGCGGTATCGCCGGATGGCTCGACGGTGGTCTGGGCCAAGTGCGACGAGCAGGGCCTGCGTTGCGACATCTGGCAGGCGCGGCGAAGCGCCTACGGATTCAGCTCACAGGCGCTGACGGGCAGCGAGGGCGAGGAGTCGCAGCCGGACACCAACGGGGACATCGCCGTCTACGCCAGCACGCGGACCCTCGATGGCGTGACGGACCGGGACATCTACTGGAAGCCCCTGAACGGCGGCACGGAGCAGCGGCTGGCGCTGCCGGGCATGGACGCGAATCCCAGCATCAGCGGCTCACTGATTGCCTTCGAACGCAGGGACCCGGTGAAGAACGACTTCGACATCGTGCTCTACGACTTGAGCACCGAGACGCTCTACGCCATCACCGAGACGCCGGAGAACGAGAGCCTCACCGACCTGAGCGT
Source organism: Myxococcus sp. CA023 (assembly GCF_010998615.1). GTDB lineage: Bacteria > Myxococcota > Myxococcia > Myxococcales > Myxococcaceae > Myxococcus. Next base: position 83,137 of record NZ_JAAEAH010000003.1, read on the forward strand.
GGATGCGGACGGCACGGTGCGCGTGGTGTGGACCGTCTCGGAGAACGGCGATTTCAACGTCCATGCCTTCACCTTCAAGTTGGATGATGAGCCCGGGTGCAAGCTCGCGGCGGTGGACACGCCGTCCCCCGAGGCGGTCTGCGCGCGGCCCGGTACCTGGCCGCTGCTCGCGGCGCTGGAGGTCGCGCGCACCAGTGGCCAGCCCAACGGCGTGGCGCTCGGGTTCGCGGGCACGGGTGAGGGCGTGTTGTGCGTGGACAACGGCTACAACGGCGAGGACTCCACCGCGGGCTGGGTGTGGATCAACGGCCGCGAGCTGGTGGGCCCGTCTCGGTTCAAGCAGGGTGTTCCGCTGGTGGCCACGCGCGCGCCGCTGGATGGGCACAACTCGCTGGCGGCGCTCATCTCCGGCAAGCCCGGCAGTGCCTTCCGGCTGCGCGTCTATGGTCCCCCCGCCGTGTGTCAGCCCGTGGCGGACACCTCCACGGGAGCCCGCGTCATTCCGGGGCATGCGCTGAAGCCGGTGTCATCTTCGTCCTCGGCGGTGTCGCCGGCGACCTTCGTGCCCGAGGGGCCGGTGCGCGACACAGGGCTTCGGGGCTGTAGCACGGGCGGCGGGCCGTTGACGCTTTCCGGGGTGATCCTGTTGCTGGCGTGCTGGCTGCGTCCGAGCGCGCGGATGCGGAAGGCGCTTCGGCACAGCCACCGCGCCCTGTAGACTGACGCGGCCCTGAACCGGTTTCTCCTCTTCGGATTGTTGCTGCTGTGTGCCCCGGCCTGGGCGGACACGCTCGAGATACTCGGGCCGTCGTCCGCCGTGGCGCCGGATGGATTCCCCGTGGCACTCGTCCGCAAGGATTCGGCGGGCCGTCCGGTTCCGATGGGGAAGCCTTCGGTGCAGGCAGACGGCGCGGAGCTGCGAGAGGACACCGCGGAGCCGCCGCTGCGCACGTTCGTCGTGACGCCGCGTCCGGGCGCGCGTGGCGTCGTGGTCCGCGCGAGCGTGGATGGACTGGCGGCCCAAGCGCGCTACGTGCTGGGGCCACCGGCCGCCGAGGTGCGGCTGGCGCTGGAGCCACCCGCACCCGTGAAGGGCAAGGACACGGAAGCGCGGCTCACCGTCCAGTTGGTCCGGCCGGATGGCACCGCGGATGACAGCGGCGCGCCTCCCGTGGTGCGGGTGAGCGTGGGCCGCGTGGAAGGGCTGGAGCGGACGGGGCCGGGCACGTATCGCGCGCGCTACGTCCTGCCGGACACGCGCTACCCCGAAGTGGCCATCCTGGTGGCCTTCTCCGCGTGGCCCAGTCCGCAGTCGGTGCACGGGGCTTACGGGCGCGTGCTCGTTCCGCTGGCCGCGTCCGTGAATCTGCCGGGAACGACGGAGCCCGACGCCGAGATTGCCATCGACATCGCGGGCCAGACGTTCGGGCCGGCGGTGGCCGGGCATGACGGCCGCTTCCGGGTGCCCATCATCGTGCCGCCCGGACATCGCATCGGGCAGGGGCGGGTGGTGGACAAGGTGGGCAACGTGCGGCGGATGCCCATCGACCTGAAGCTGCCGCCCACCGATGGCCTGGCCTGTGTGCTTCAGCCGCAGCGGCTCCCCTCGGACGGCGTGTCCCAGGCCCGGCTCGTTTGCGCGACGAGTGATGCCATGGGCCAGCCCGTGGACGATGCGCGTGTCACGACGCAGGTCCGCCACGGCACCTTGCGCGGCCCCACGCGCGCGCCGGGAGGGTTGCTGGAGTGGCGCTACACCGCGCCGCGGAAGTTGGTGAGCGACGAGCGCATCGAGGTTGCGTGGCCCCAGCGAGGACCTGGCTCGAGCGAGTCTCCGGCGCTGGAGCTGGTGCAGGGGCCCGTCGCGACGACCCGCCTCGAAGTGGGTGAAGCGCTGGTTCACCACGGGGCTCGCACGCGTGTGGAAGTGACGGCGCGGGATGCCTTCGACCGTCCCCGGCCAGGTGCGACGGTGGAGCTGCGCGCGCCGGTGGGGACCTTCGCTCCGGCGGATGAGCCGCGGCCGGGGACCTTTGTCAGCGCCTGGGCTCCGCCGGCCACGGGTGAAGTGACGGACGTGGACCTGCGTGCCCACGCGTGGGGGCCTTCGGGCAATGAGCCGGCGCGCATCACCGTGTGGCGGGCCGAGGGCGAGCTGTACGCGGGCGTGTCCGACCTGGCGGGTCTTCCGGTGCCGGGGCAGCCGCTGCGTGTGGATGGCCGCGAGGTGACGACGGGCACGGACGGCACGGTGCGCCTGGGGCCCGCGCGTCCGGGAACGCTGGAGATTTCGCACGGCGTGTGGACGGGCCTGACGCGGACGGTTCACGTGTTGGGCTCGGATGGGCCTGTGTTTCCGTTGGAGCGCCCGCTGGTGTCGTCCGCCGCGTCCCAACGCGTGCGACTGGCACCTGAGATTCCGGTGAACGTGCGGCTCATGGTGAGCGGGACTCGGGTGACGTACTGGGTGGAGGATGCGAACGGGCAGGTGCTGACGGGGCGCGAGGTGTTCGTCTCGCTGACGGGTGGTCAGCGAGACGAAGAGCGGGTGGAGGAGGGGCGCACCTCCTTCACCGTGCGAGCGCCGGGACCGGTGAGTGTGTCCGTCGCGGATATTGCCACGGGCGTCACGGCGTTGGCGGAGGTGCGTCCATGATGCGCATGCTGGCCTGCCTGTTCGCCGCCGCGATGCTGGTGCCGCTGAGCACCTGGGCGCAGGCGCTGTCGCAGGACACTCCGTCGCAGGCCTCCACCATCGCGGGCCGGGTGTGCCAGGACGTGGACGGCGATGGGCTGTGCGGCGCGGATGAGCCGGGCCTGCCCGACGTGCGGTTGGTGCTCACCACTGGCCGCGATGTCCGCACGGACGCGCGGGGCCGCTTCCACATCACCGGCGTCGATGCCCGCGTGCCGGATTCGGTGGGTGGGCTGCACCTGCGGCCAGGGCGTCAGCGGTTGAAGGTGGACACGCGCTCGTTGCCGGTCTCCAGCCGGGTCAGCCCGGAGGCGGCGACGGTCGAGGTTCCCTGGGGCGCCGTCGTCCTCCAGGACTTCGCCGTGCGCAGCGTCACGGTGGAAGCCGCGCCCGTGCGGCTCTCCTTTACCAATGCGCCGCCCATGGCGGAGGTCGCGCCAGGGCAGGGCGTCGTGCGCTTCCGTGTCGCAGGACAGGCGTCCGCGGGCGACGCCGTCACCGTGTCGGGTGTGGCAGCCCAGGTGGACGCGAAGGGCGCATGGCAGGCGCAGGTGCCGCTCGTCGCGGGAGAGAACCCACTGTCCATTACCGCCACGGGGGCCCAGGGCACGGTGCGCCTGTACCGCCAGCGCGTGGACGTGGTGCCGCGTGACGGCGGTTGGTTGGTGGCCCCCAGGCCGATGCTGCCCATCGCCACGTTCCAGTTGCCCGCGGGCCGTGACGCGCCCGCAGCCAGTGGCGCCTCCCGCGTGCAGGTCGACGCGCCCGTGGGGACGCGCGTCCGCACGCCCGAGGGCGAAGTCGTGGTGGGGCCCGAAGGCCGTGTGGATGTCCTGGTGGTGCTGTCCCCGGGGCGCAACCAGGTGCCCGTGCGGCTGTCGTTGCCGGATGCTCCGCCTCGTGACGAGACGCTGGAGATTGCCGCCGCGGTACGTCCCTTCGCGGTGGGCCTGCTGGACCTGGAGGCCACCTATGCGCCGCGAAATGGTGACGTGCAGTTGCGGGGACGAGGCTCTGCTCACGCGGAGCTCCGGCTGGGCGCGGTGGACCTGGTGGGCGAGTTGGACTTGCGCGACACGGATGGCCGCACGCTGAACGGTGCGAGCCTGCCGGACTGGCTCCGCCCGCGCATGCCGGAGCGCTTCGACCGCGCCGCCGACCCGGACCTCGCGCCCGCGGAGTGGGGTGACGACTCGGTGTCACTGACGCCCAATGCCTCGGAGGCACGTCTTCGGTTTGAGGCGCGCCACGCGGAGCACGGCCGCGCGGGCCTGGGCACCTACCGCGCGCAGCTTCACGACCGTGAAGTGGGCCGTTATCACCGTCCGCTTTTCGGCCCCTACGCGGAGGTTCATGCCGGCGAGGAGGCGGCGCGCGTGGGCGTGAAGGCGTTTGGCGGGAGCCTGACGGACCCGGTGCGGCAGGTGTCCGCGGTGCCCGCGCACGAGGAGCTGCGCGCCACGGGCGGAAGCCTTTACTACCTGGGCGCGGCATCGGTGGCGGAGGGCTCTGAGTTGGTGCGCGTGGAGTTGCGGGATGGCGTCACCGGCCTGCCGCTGGGCGAGCGGCACCTCATTCGCGGCATCGACTACGACATCGACTACTTCGCCGGCCGCATCCTCCTGGCGCGTCCGCTCTCCTTCCTCGCGGGCGAAGCCTGGCTGCGGACCAGCGCGCCCACGGAGTCACCAGAGCCGGTGCTGGTGGTGGACTACGCCGCGCTGCGCATCGCGGACGCGGGCGACACGGCGGGCGGTGAGGTGTGGGGCGAGTGGCGCGGCTCGCGGCTGGGACTGGGCGCGGTACGCGAGGGCCGGGAGGGACGGCCGTACACACTCTACACGGGACGCGCGAGCACGGCGCTCGGTGGTTACCGCATGGCGGCGGAAGTAGCGTCCAGCCGTGGTACCGCCGTGGATGCTTCGTTCTTCGGCGTCTCGGATGACGGTGGTCTCAGCTTCATCCGCCCCCGACCGGACATAGGCACCGGCGCGGAGGCCGTGAGTCTCCAGCTCTCAGGCCCCGGGCTTCACGGCGAGGGCACGGTGGACGCGGCGTTCCGCCTGCGCGGGCGGGGCTTCTCCGATGGCGCACACACCGAGGCGGCGCGCTTCCGGCAGTCGTCACTCCGTGTGAGCCAGCCGCTGGGCCGGCTCCGGTTGACGTTGCTGGCGGACGAGCGGCGCTCGGCCGATCCGCGTGAGCCGTTCGTGGACAGCCCGTTCTCCGCTCGCGTCCTGGCCGCGGGTGTTGGTTGGGAAGAGGCACGGTGGGGCGTGCGTGCGGAGGTCCGTGACTCGCGGTTGAACGCGGCGCGGGTGGCGGGCGTGGGGCCCACGCTCTTCGGTGGTCGCACCTCCGCGGGCGTGGCGGGCTCGCTGCGGGTGTTCGAGCGTCTTCAGCTTCGCGCAGCGCACCGTCAGGCCCTGGCCCTGCATGGCGAAGGGCCCGGACGCTTCGACGACACCTTCACGTCCGCGGGCGTGGATGTCGAGGTGGACCGGACCACGCGCGCTGGGGTGTTCGGAGGCTGGGGACCGGAGCTGGGCCCCCGGGCGTGGGCCAACGTCGAGTCGCGGCGGGGGCAGGACGTGTTCTACGGCGGTTACTCCGTCGACGTGGACGGCCCTGACTTCGGCGCGGGACGGACGCTGACGGGCGCCCGCACGGAGCTGCCGGAGAGTGGCACCGCGCTCTTCGTGGAGGATGTGGGTTCGCACGACGCGACGGCCGTGCGGCTGGCTCGCGCCGTGGGCTTCCAGCAGCAGGTGACGGGCGGTTTCAGCGTGGGCGCGCGCTACGAGCGCGGCGTGCGCAGCCTGTTGGACGTGGACAGCCCGCTGCGGCGCGAGGCGGGCGGTGTCTTCGGGCAGTTCGTCCTGGCGCGTTTGCGGCTGGACGGGCGTGTGGAGCTTCGCCGGGAGGAGGGCACGCCGGAGCGAGGCGCGGCCACCGCGGTGGACCGTCTGCAAGCGGTGGTGACACTGGCCGCGCAGGCGCAGTTGCTGGAGGACGTGACGGCCTCCGGGCGGGTGGACTTCGCGCGCACCGTCAACGCGGACGTACTGGAGACGCGGCTGGTGGAAGGCTACGCCGCGGTGGCGTGGCGGCCGGGGCCCTGGCTGGTGGTGGCGCGTTACGGCATCACCCGCGAGCTGTTGCCCGGCGTCCGGTCCGCCTTTGGCGACCGGGCTTTGCAGACCCTCTCCCTCTTGCCGGCGGTGCGCCTGGGCGACCGGCTCTCCGTGGCGGCGGGCCTGCATGCGGGGCACACCCGGGCGGAGGACTCGGGGCGTTGGGTGTGGACGGGCACCATCCGTCCCGCGGTGCGAATCGTGGGCGGTCTGGAGCTGGGGGCAGAGCTGGCACGGCGAACGGCGTCTCCCGAAGGCGAGCGGCTGACCGCGCTCCGTGCGGAAGTCGCCTATCGGGTCGATGAACGGCTGCGCTTGGCCACCGGGTACACACTTCTGGGCTTCAGCGGCTTGGGTTTGTCCCCCGACTCGTCGGACAATCAGGACCGGCTCTACCTGCGAGCCGAAGTGGCCTACTAGGAGCAAGCCGTGCGTCCCCTCGTCATCATCAGCCTCTGCCTGGGTGTGGCCACCGCGGCACGCGCCGAATGGGACGTGACGGAGGTGCCGGGCATCGCCCGCACGGTGGACGTCTTCGCTCCGGGCAGCTACTCGGTGAGCACCTCGACGCAGACGGAGCTGTACGAGAACGGCGTCCAGTCCGTTGTCTTCCTGCACAGCGACGTCTTCGGCACGTTCCTGTCTCCGATGGGCTGCTTCGCCGTCGTCGTGCGCCCGGGTGACGTCATCAGTCACCAGAACTGCCGTGCGGCTGGAAACATCATCCCCCCGGACCCGGTCAACACCGTGGTGGGCATCCGGCGGGCGAAGCACACCCCGTCTGGTACGGGCTATGCCTCGGTGGGTCTCTCCGACGGTGGGCTCTCACTGCTGACGGCGTCAGCGGGGCTCGCAGGCCCCACGCCCTGGACGCAGCTGAGTGCCGGTGCGGGCCTCCTGTCCTCCACGGACGTGCTGGGCGTGGTGGAGACATCGGATGGCGCGCCCCATGCGCTCTTCAGTGTCACCGGTGTCACCCGGACGGAGTTCCTCTGGTACACGCGGGACAGGCGCCAGGCGCAGATGGTCGTGCCGCCGGTGCTGACCAGCCAGTCCCCGCGCACGGTGGACCTCTTCGCCGGAAGTGGGCCGCATCCCATCGCGTTGTTCGGCAACTCAGACGGCCTGTTCCGCGGACAGCTGGACCCGGCCGGGACGACCTTCTCCACCGTGATGTTGCCCGACAGCATGCCTGTCAGCATCACCTCAGTGGACGTGAACACGGGCAACGGCAGCGTCCATGGCGAGGGCTTCGGCCTCGCGGTGGGCGTGGGCACCAACGGGGAGCCTGTGGTGCTGGGGGCCGTGCCCGCGAGCAGCGCGGACAACGCGGGGACTCAGTGGCGGTTCCACCCGGCCTTCGAGGGCTCGGCGCTTCCGGGCGCTTCGCAGGCGACGCCGCTCGAGGTGTCGTGCATCGGCTCCTCGTTCTGCCTGTTCATCCTGGACCAGCCGGGCTTCAACGTCGTGACGTACTTCAACGCCCACGCTCCCGTGCTGGACGTGGGGCCCTCGCCCATCGTGGTGAACGAAACGGGGACGGCGACGGCCCGGTTCTCCGCCACCGACGCCGACTTCGATGCGGTGCGCGTGTCGGTGGATGCATCGTCAGCGCCGGGCGCCGACCTGGTTGGCGTCAACATCGTCGAGCACCCCGACCAGCTCGACGTGACGCTCGTTTCGCAGCGGCCCGTCTGCAAGGACGAAGAGGGGCTCCTGCGGGTCTACGCCTCGGACGGGCTCGCGTCCCACGACGTGCAGGCCACGGTGGCCTACCGGGTGGTGAACACCGAAGGGCCCGCGCAGCCCACGGTGTTGCCCTCACGGGAGTCGACCACCGCGTCGGGAGCGTCGCGGGTGTTCACCGCGCAGCCGGCGAGCGAGGCCTGTCCGGCGGTGCGCTACGTCTGGTCTCCCGTCTCAGGACAGTCGGGCGCACCGCTGCTCTCCACCGATGGCGGCGCCCAGGCGACCTTCACGCCGCCGGAGGTGCTGTGCCAGGAGTCGGGTACCAGCTACGCGTACGAGGTCCGTGGCGTGGATGAAGGCGGCCTGACGTCCAGCTCCGCCGCCACCTTCACCGTGGACGTCGCGCCCTGGGGCCGGCCGCTGGTGCCCTTCGCCTCGGGCTGGGAGCGGACGCTCACGTCGGGCCCAGGGGCCAGCGTGGACGTGGTCCCCGATGCGCTGCACACCTGCGAGGGGACGTCCGGATTGCCGACCGTGGACACGGAGTGGCGGCTGAGCGCTTCCGGTTCGGGCATTCCCGACGGTGTTACTGTGAGGACCGCGGACGGAACGGCCGTCACGTTGCACTCGCCGGTGTCGAGCGAGCGCCTGCGCGTCGAGGCCGCGGAGTGCGCGCACGGGACGCTGGCCCTCACCGCCAGGAATCGCATTCCCGTCACCGGCGGTGGCACGCAGGACAGCGCTGACGCCGAGCTCCGCGTTCGGGTGGAACCTTCCCTGGAGGACGTGGCCACGGGCAGCCTGGAGCTGGGCGTGGTGCCGTCGGGCGAAGGGCACGTGGACATCGCCCTGGACACGTCGCTGAACTGCGTGGACGCGCGCACGCTGAAGGCGCGGATGTTCCTGGAGACACTGGGCGGCGAGGCACTGGATTCGGCGGTGGTGCCGGTACCCGGGACGTGGCGCCCCGCGCTCCCGCGCTCCTGCACCGTCGAGTCCTACCGCGTGCGCGGCGAGCTCTTCGACGACAGTGAGGGGCCGGTGCGAGAGGGCGGCCGTGCCCAGGCGGAGATTCCCAACCAGCCCCTGCCGGCGCGGCTGGGAGCGCTCGAAGCCGGGGCGCTGGTGGCACGCTGTGGCGAAGGCGCGAGCGCCACGCTGACGCAGACGATTCCGGCCAATGCCTGCGGCGACGTAGCCATCTCCTGGTCCCAGGTGGCGGGGCCCGCGCTGTCAGAGGTTTCCCTGGCGGGTCCGAGCGTCATGGTGAGCACGCAAGAGACAGGGCTGGAGGCGCTGGTGGGCCAGGCCATCACCCTGCGCGTCCTCGCCGACGCGGGCGGCAGCAACACCGCGACCACGGATTACGTGCTGCCGATTACCTCCGAGCGCTTCGTGGACGTGCGCCACGCGATGGAGTCGCCCACGGCGTCGGAGAAGGGGCTGGTGGGCGTGGTGGTGGAGCTGCGCAACACCTCCGAGTGCGAGGTCGGCGGCCTCCACTACCTGGAGAATGTGGACGGGCTGGAGTGGGTGCCCGGCAGCGTGAAGCTGGACGGCGTCGCGGTGGAGGCGCAGGCGGTGGACGGTGGCTTCCGTGTGGAGGACATCCGGCTGCCCGCGCAGGGCACGCAGACGCTGACGTACGTGGGCCGCTCGCCGCTGCTGTCCACGCCGCGGCTTGGCGGGGAGATGACCCTCAACGGCGTGCCCGTTTCGGGAGATGCCTCGGTGCCGCCTCCGACGTCGGGATGCGGCTGCTCCGGAGGTGGTTCGGGCGCGGCCGTCTTCGGGCTGGCGGCGCTGGCGCGGGTGCTGCGCCGCCGGAAGTAGGGCGGCGGTTACAGCCCGAAGCTGATGCGGTGACGGCGGCTCGGCGTGTCGGGCCGGTCCTCCAGTACACCGAGGAGCTCCAGTCCCCGCAGCGTGGCCAGCGTCTGCCGCTCCGGCAGGTCGGTGAGGGCGAGCAGGTCCTCCACCGTCTTGCTGCCGTCCGCATACGCCAGCACCAGGGCCTGGGCCCCTTCGAGCTTCAGCTCGTGCAGGCCGTAGGGCGCATCGGCGGTGGGGAACAGCCGGCGCGAGCGCGGCATGTGCCGACGCAGCGTCACCAGCGTCTCCGTCTTCGCCACGCCCTCCAGCACCAGGTCACCGGGGAAGACGGACAGCTTCACCAGGTCCGTGCGGCGGGGGCGCATGGCACTGAAGCCGTAGCCGCCTTCCTTCCACGTGAAGGTGGACCAGATGATCTCCTTCACCTGCTCCACCAGCAGCTGCTCTCGTTGGGCTGCGTCCATCAGGCCCATTCGCAGCATGGCCTCGCCGGTGCGCAGGCCGTGCTCCTTCGCGAACGCGGTGACCTCGGCGAGCCGGACCTCGGGCAGCACGCCCTGGCGGATGCAGAAGCGGCCGAAGCGCTCGGCGGCGAGGTTGGACGCGGCGTACACGACGCGGCCGGACTCGAAGTAGACGACCTTGAGCACCTGGCCCTGCTGAAGCTTCAGCTCGCCGTGGTGGCGGGCCTCGTAATAGGCGTTGAGCAGCCGCGCGACGGTGGCGTCCCCCAGGACGCCGCCCAGGGACCAGTCGGGCAGCGCGCGCTTGGGCGGCGGCGGAGTCGAAGGCGCGGTGCTTTCGCTCCAGACCTGCTCGCGCCTGCCGAAGGGCAGGGGGAGGGCGTGCTCCGCGTCCGCGGGCTCTGGCAACGGGTCCGTACTGGGGACGACCTGCAGGGGCTCGGCGGCGTCGCCGGGCTCAGGGGGGAACTCTTCCAGCACGATGAGGTCCTCGGCATCGAGCAGCTCGTCCAGCAGCACGCTCTCCGCGATGGGCGGGGGAGCGCGGGGGGGAGGTGCGACGCCACCGGCCTGCTCCAGGGCCTCCATGACGGTGATGAGCTCGAACGGCTTCTCGAAGAAGGTCCGGGCGCCGTGGACCTGCACGGCCTCCTGGGCGAAACGGTCCCCTTTGTACACACCGCTGACGGCGATGGCGGGGATGCCATGGGCACGCAGCGCGGCCAGCACCTCGCTGCCCCGGATGTCCGGGAGCAGCAGGTCCACCAGGGCCGCGTCCCAGTGTTGTCCGGGGCCGAGCGACTCCAGCGCGGCCTCGCCGGTGGCCGCGGCCTTCGCGTCGTGTCCCCGGCTTTGCGCCAGGGCGACGATGAGGGAGGCCAGCTCGTGGTTGTCTTCGACGATGAGCAGTCGCGCCATGGGCGCGCAGACCATAGCATCCGCGTCATGGACGTTCAGGGCTTCCACCACGTGGCCATCCAGGCGCGTGACATCGAGTGTGTCACGGGCTTCTACAGAGACCTGCTGGGCTTTCCGGAGTTGGCCCGCCATCTCCGCCCGGATGGCTCCCTGCGGAGCATCTGGGTGGGCGTGCCCGGGGGCGGCTTCCTGGCCATCGAGGCGGCGGGCGGCGAGCCAGTCGCCACGCCGTTCCGCCACGAGGCGCCGGGCCTCCTGCTGCTGGCGTTCCGGATTCCGAAGGCCGCACGGGCGGGCGTGGTCGACACCTTCACCCGCGCGGGTGTGCCGCTGGAGCACGAGACGCGGTGGTCGGTGTACGTCCGGGACCCCGAAGGCAACCGCGTGGCGCTCAGTCATCACCCGGAGGACTAGACGCACCGTCCCACGGGTGCGGGTGTGCTTGCGGAGCGGGACGGGGCACGGCTACAAGCGGCCCCATGCGCCTGGGTGAGCAGCTCCTGAAGGATGGTCTCGTTACCGCCGAGGGACTCGAAGAAGCGCTCGAGGCCCAGGTGGTGCATGGCGGGCGGCTGGGAACGAACCTGGTGGAGCTGGGCCTGCTGTCGGAGGTGGACCTGGCGAAGGCGCTGGGGAAGGTCCACAACAGCGCGTTCGCGTCCGGGGAGATGGTTCCGGACCCCAAGGCGATGGAGCTGGTCTCCTCGAACCATGCGGACGACAAGGAGTACCTGCCCATGCGGGTGGACGCGACGCGGCTGAGCATCGCCGTCGTGAACCCGCACGACTTCACGACGTTGGACGCGATTGCCTTCAAGACGGGCAAGCGCGTGGTGCCGGTGGTCATCCCCGAGTTCCGGATGAACCAGCTGCTGCGCCGTTACTGCAAGGCGTTCCGGCCGCTGCGCGCCATCGACATGAACGCGGTGCGGCCTCGTCCCTCGGCGGGCTCGCAGGCCGAGCTGGCCAAGGCCGCGGAGACGCCGCCAGATTTGATGAGCGAGGAGGAGTTCCAGTCCGTCTACGCCTCCGCCCTGCGCGGTGGCGCCGACTACGACGGGGACATGGGCGAGGAGGAAATCATCACCGGCGTGGAGGTGCTGGAGGCCGCGCCCGTGCCTCCGCCCGCGACTGTCCGGCCGCAGGTGCCCGTGGCTCCGCCGCCGCCACCTCAGGCCATCGTCGTCCCACCGCAGATGGTTCAGCCCCCGGCGCCCGAGCTGGGCGGCATGCCACCGCCTGTGCAGGTGCCGCGCGCACCGGAGCCGCCGCCGACGCCGCTGACCTTCGCGGAAGCGCAGGCGGAGCTGGCGCGCAGCTCGGACCGCGAGGACGTGGCGCACACGGTGCTGCGCTTCGCGCTGGGCAAGTGGAAGCGGAACCTGCTGCTGTCGGTGCAGGGCAGCCTCGTGACGGGCTGGCACGGCATGGGGGCGGGGGTTCGCGACGCGGTGGTGCGCCGCATCGGCGTGCCGCTGCGGGAGCAGAGCACCTTCCGGCTCGTGCGGGACACGCGCTCGCACTACATCGGGCCCGTCCGCCGTGATGCGGCCATGGGCGTGTTCTACAAGCTGCTGGGGGACGGGTTCCCGAAGACGGCCGTCATCCTCCCGCTGCTGGTGCGCGGCAAGGTCGTGCACTTGCTCTACGTGGACAACGGCCCGGACCAGCTCACTCCGCCCGACGTGGGCGAGCTGCTCATCCTCTCGCAGAGCGTGGGCCGCTCGTACGAGGCGATGATGCGGCGCCGCAAGAGCGCGTAGGACGTCGCGCGCTCGCGGCGGAATGGCTCAGGTGGACAGCTCCTCCACCTGGAACGTCATGCCCGCGCGGCGCAGCCGCTCCACCAGTCGCATGCCCATGGCGGAGGCCGGCGTGAGCACGCCGCCCGTCGTCGGATTGTCGTCGAAGGCGAGGCACAGCGCGGACTCGGCGAGCATCCGTGAGGTGGCCGCGTAGCCCGGGTCTCCCTGCGCCGCCACCTTGCCCTTCAGCCGCACCTGCTTGCCCGTGCGGGGTGAGGTGCCTTCGCCGCGAAGCTGCGCGACGAAGAAGCCTTTCTCCCGGGCCTCCGGAGACGGGCCTTCACCCGGCGCGGGCAGGACCTTCTTCTCCAGCCGCGTGCGCAGGGGCTTCACCTGCATCGCGGCGACAAGGCCTCCCAGGCCCGCGGTGACGCCCGTGGCGCGCAGCAGGCCCTTGGGCCCGGCGCCGTAGCTGGCGACCTCCGCGTACCGGAAGTTCTCTCCCCACGGGTGACCGAGCAGCGCGTTGCTGCGCCGGACGACACGCGTGTTTACGGTCGCCATGAAGAACGGGCCGGTCCACTGGCCCAGCTCCTGGCTGTAGTGGACGCCCAGCTCGTCCTTGGACTCGGGCCGCCAGCGGCCTGGGACGGGGTCCAGCGCATGCGGGTGGGCCATGATTCGCCGCACCGAACGGTCCGTCGAAGCTTCCTCCAGGACCTGCACCATGCTGGCCGCCGTGCCGCCACTGGCTCCGCCACGCATGGGGCCCATGTAGAGGCGAACGGCGTCCAGGTGGCCGCCGTGGCGCTCCCGCATGTGCTCCTGCATCATCCACACGCCCAGGTCCGACGGAATCGAGTCGAAGCCACAGGTGTGGACGATGCGTGCGCCGCTCTGCCGCGCCTGCTCGTGGTGGGCGTCAATCATCCGCCGCATCCACTGCACTTCACCCGTCAGGTCGCAGTAGCTGACGCCGGCCCGAACGCACGCTGCGACGAGCTCGCTGCCGTAACGTGCGTAGGGGCCCACCGTGGTGCAGACCACGCGGGTGCGAGGGACCAGGGCATCGAGCGACGCGGCGTCGCGTGCATCCGCGACGAGCAGCGGTAGCTCCGCGAAGGAGGGCGCAATCGCCGCCAGCCCCTGCCGAACCTTCTCCAGCTTGCCGAGGTCGCGTCCCGCCAGGGCCCACCGTGCGCGGTGGCTGTCCTGGGTCCTGGCGAGATATTCGGCGACCAGGCGCCCGGTGAAGCCGGTGGCGCCCCAGGCGATGATGTCGAACTCCGTGGCGGAGGTGTTCATGGGCGCGCGAGTCTGGTCGCGCCCCGAAGGCACCGCAACCGCGGCGTGAAACGAGTGTTCACGTCGCGGAAATTGCCACGCCGGTTACTCCTCTTCGGGCTTCTCGAAGTTGACGTCGAAGGTGACGCGCTGGCCCGGCTCCACCTTGAACGTCTTCTGCCACCGGGAGCTGTTCACGATGACCAGGAGCTGGTGCGTGCCTTCGTACAGGTCCAGTTCCTCGATGGGCGCGGCACCGATGAGCCGGCCATCCACCGTGACGATGGCGCCCTCCGGGGCGCGTACGTTCGCGAATCCTTTGTTGAGGAAGATCTGCTGCGAGGAACGGCCACCCGCCGGCACGGTGATGACCCGTGTCGTCTGGATGCCGAGCACCGGGTTGCTGAGCGTCAGCACGTGACGGCCCGCGGGCACGGCCGCGGAGACCGGCGTGCGGCCCAGGTACTGGCCAGGAATCGAGACCTCCACGCGCGGGTCCACGGTGACGTCCAGCGTGCCCATGGGAATGCCGGCGTCCACCGGGCCCGCATCCCGCGTCACGCCGGCGTCGACGGGCAGGGCGTCGGTGACGCCCGCGTCCTCGAGCTCGGACTCGATGTTGGAGGGCAGCCGGCTGAGCACGACGGCCCCCGCGCCCACCGTGAGCGCCAGACCGACGCCCACGAAGGCCATCCAGGTGCGTGACGGCTTCTGCGCGGCGGGAGGCGTCGTGGGGGCCGCGTGTGCGCCCGTGCCCATCGGACCGGTGGGCACAGCGGCTCCTGCTGAGGCCCCCGTGCCCGTGGCGCCGGGATGAGCCTGAGTGCCCGCGCCGGACTGATGCTGTGCGCCCGCGCTGGCCTGAGTCTGTGCACCTGAATGAGCCTGCGCGCCCGCGCCGGCCGGAGCCTGTGCGCCAGCCTGCGCCTGACCACCGGCTCCGGAGTGGGTCTGTGCGCCTGCGCTGGTCTGCGACGCGCCACCCGCACCCGCTTGAGCCTGTGCCCCAGCCTGCGCCTGGCCACCTGCACCAGCCTGAGTCTGTGCGCCCGTGCCAGCTTGCGCGTGGGCACCCGCGGACCCAGAGCCGGTGCCTGCACCTGATGCCGTCTGCGCGCTGCCACCAGCGGCAGAGCCACTGCCTGCCTGCACACCCGCACCAGACTGCCCCGTGCTGCCCGCAGCCGATTCCGCCTGCGCGTTGCCACCGGCCGACGAGCCACTTCCAGCCTGCGCACCCGAACCATCGGACGAGCCCGACGCATGCAACTGTCCCGGCAACTCCGGCCACTTCGCGGGCATCAAGCCCGGGGGCAGGGCGCCGCGTGCGAGGAACTCCGCCACGGCGGGCGGAGAGATGCCAGCCTTCTGCATCACCTCGGCGATGCCCGCTTCAATCACCCGCCGCCGCGTCGCGCGAGCCTCGCTCTCGGGCGGAAAGTACTTCGACAGGAACTCCGAGAACTCCGCATGAGTGGGCAGCGAGCCGACGGCCTCGACCACTGCCTCGCGGAACGCGAGCGCCGTCGGATACCGCTCCTTGGCCCGTTTCGCCGTCGCCCGGCGCAGCACCGCGTCCAACTTCAGCGGCACGTCCTGCGCCATGGGCGGCAGCGAGCGCGTGAGCACGGCCTTGTCCGGGTCCGCCGCATCCTTGAAGGGAATCTTCCCGGAGAGGCACTCGTGCAGCACGAGTCCCAGGAGGAACACGTCCGACTGGACGTTGACCGCCTCGCGTCCACCGAGGAGCTGCTCGGGCGCGCTGTACAAACGCCGGTTCTTCACGCGCTTGCCACCGCGCTCACGCGGAGCCACGCCGAGCGCGCCATACCCCGTCACCTTCGTCAGACCGCCGAAGGAGATCATCAGCGTCTCGGGCCGGACGTCACCGTGCACGAAGGGCGTGCCGTCGTCGTTACCAGCGACGTGCGCGTAGTGCAGACCCACGGCGGCATCCGCCACGACGAGCGCCGCGAAGTGCGGCGGCAGGCGGGGGTGGGCCTCCAGCAGGCGACGCAGGGGCTCGCCGTCGGCGAACTCGGTGACACGGGCCAGTCCGCCATCCTGCTCGGCCAGGGCGTGGACACGGAGGATGTGCGGATGCTCGAAGACGAGCGCGCGAGCCGTCTCGCGACGCAGGGTCGCCGTCAGCTCGGGGTTCTGCACGACATCTTGCGGTGCCCAGATGAGCACCACGGGACGGGGAGACGCGCCGTCCTCCAGGGCGAGTCCGAGGAAGGCACGTGAGCCTTCCCCGGCCAGCAGGGGACCAAGGGATTGGTAACGGACGGAACTCATGACACCGCATGTTAGTGCGAGTCACGCGGGTCCTGAAATACGGGGAGCCCGTCGCCCTTTCCCGACAGCTACAGCCGGTAACCTGCTTCCTGCTCGAAGGGCAGCGTCACGTGGTAGCCGTAGCGCCCACGCCGGACGAGCAACAACACGCTACGTCCCCGTCGCGCGGTGAGCAGGGCCTCCCGGAAGGCGTCGTTCGTCGTCACGGGCTGGTTGTTCACACGGAGGATGATGTCTCCGGGCTCCAGCCCGATGTCCGCCGCCGCCGAGCCTTGACGCACGCCGGACACGGCCAGGCCACCGCGAATCTCCTTCACGCGGAGTCCCAGCCGCTCCCACGCCAGTCCCTCGACCATGCGAGCGGGGAACTCCACCGGCGTCACCTGGACGGTGCGCAGGCCGCCTTCGCGGAAGAGCACCACCGGGAAGGCGGAGCGGGCGGGGTAGCCGCGCACGCGGGTGTCGAAGTCCTCGGCGTCCTGGATGCGCGAGCCGCCCAGCTCCGCCACCACGTCCCCGCGCTTCACGCCAGCCTCTGCGGCCGGACTCCCAGCCTCCACCGCCGTCACCAGCGCGCCATAGGCCCGGTCCCACCCGAGCTGCCGGGCGACGCGGACAGGCAGGTCGGCCGTATCGATGCCCACCCACGCCGGGCGCACCTTCCCGAAGCGGGTCAGCTCGTCGACGATGCGGCGCACCTTGTCGGCCGGAATCGCGAAGCCGATGCCCTGCGCGCCGCCGCCGAAGATGGCGGTGTTGATTCCGATGATTTCCCCATCCACGTTGAGCAGCGGGCCGCCCGAGTTGCCCGGGTTGATGGCGGCGTCCGTCTGCACGAAGTCGTTGTAGACGCGGTTGTCGGCGCGGAAGGTGCGGCCCACCGCGGAGACGACGCCCGCGGTGACTGTCTTGCTGAGGCCGAACGGGCTGCCAATGGCGACCACCGTCTCGCCAATCATCAGGTCGGAGCTGGTGCCCAGCTTCGCGATGGGGAGGGCCTCCTTGGCATTGACCTTGAGCACCGCCAGGTCATTCGCCGCGTCGCTGCCGATGACCTCCGCGTCGAACGAGCGGCCATCCGCCAGGATGACGTGGATGGCGGACGCGCCCCGGATGACGTGGTCATTGGTGACGATGATGCCGCTGGCGTCGATGATGGCGCCGCTGCCCAGGCCGGAGATTCTCTGACGCTCCGGCTCCGCGCCCATGCCACCGAAGAACTCCTCCAGGGGAGAACGGCGTCCACGGAAGCGCGACTCCACCTCCTGCTCGGTGCCGATGTAGACGACGGCGGGGGAGACCTTCTGCACGACCTCGACGATGGCGTCACGCCGCCGCGCCATGTCCGCGTTCGCCGTGCCCGAGGTCAGCAGGGCCACCACCAGCAGGCTCCACCTCATGACTGCGTGCTTCATTCCAACCCTCCGTGCACCGCCAGGGATTGTCGGGCGAAGGACATTCTGACTGTTGGGAAGGCCGCAGCCTACCCGGGCCCCCTGGATGCGGTGTCTCGCTCTTCATAAACCACTCCGGTCATCCATGAACGGATGCATCTCTGGGATGCACGTCCTCTCGGGGTGCCAGTACACCGTGGGAGTGGATTGTTATCCTGGCGGCGCGCAAGCAGTCGCGGCGTGCCGAGGCGAGGGAGTGGGAGCATGAGTCTCGTCCTGGTCGCGGACGATGAGCCAGCGGTGTTGGAGGTTCTCAGTCAAGTCGTGGAGGACCTGGGCCACGACGTCTTGAGAGCACGGGATGGCGAGGAGGCGCTCGGCCTGGCGCGTGCCCGGCATCCTCAACTGGTGGTGACGGACCACATGATGCCGCGGCTGAGCGGCGTGGAGCTCTGCCGCCGGATGAAGCAGGAGGCACAGCTCAAGGACGTGCCCGTCATCCTCCTCAGCGCGGTGCTACCCCAGGGCGCGCCGGAGGCGTTCGCCTTCCTCCACAAGCCCTTTGAAATCACCGACTTCGAATCGGTCATCCACAAATCGCTGGCCGCCTCGCCGGAGCCCCGGATGGCACGCGCGGCGTCCCCCTTGGGCGCACTGGGGCAGTGGGTGGCGCAGACGCTCCAGGGCCCGCTCGAAACGGCCCGCGAGCAGCTTCGCCGGCTGGAATGCACGCCCTCCGTGGACCGCGTGGCGCTGGACACGCTGGCCGCGCAGCTCCAGTCCATGGAAGCCGTGGGCCGTCACCTGCGCGAGCTGGCGTGGCTGTCCTCGGGCGAGGCGACGCTGAAGCGAATCGACACGGACGTGGGCCAGTACCTGCGCGACGCGGTGGCGGCCCATGGCGCACACGTCACGTTGGATGCACCCGAGGAGCCAGTCCACGCGCAGGTGGACCCGCCGCGCATCCGGCAGGTGTTCGACGTGCTGCTGGCGAACGCGGTCCGGCAGGGGGACGCGGAGGTGGCGCTCGAGGTCTCTCGGACGCAGCTCACGGTGCGCGTGAAGGATGTGGGGCCGGGGCTGGCCGCGGAGGCGCTGGCCCACCTCTTCACGCCCTTCCAGACGGATGCGAAGGGCGTCTGCGGACCGGAGCTGTACGTGGCCTCGGAGCTGGTGCGCCTGCAAGGGGGCGCGCTGTCCGTCCAGTCACGACCCGGCGAGGGCTCCACGTTCAGCCTGATGCTGCCGCGGAGCTCCTGACGCGCGATGGCATCCCTTCAGGGGCGCTTCGTGTGACGAGACGTCAGGCCTGCTGCGACTTCAGCATCCAGCCAATCATCTTGTACAGAAGCCGGGCGCCGACGTTTCCGTCCCACTCGCCGCCCTCGGGGTCGGGGGCCACCTCGGTGAGGTCGAAGCCCACGATGGTACGCCCGGAGCGGACCACGCCGGCGATGAGGGCCACGGCCTCGGCGAAGGACAGTCCGCCGGGCACCGGGGTGCCCGTGTGGGGGCAGAGCACGGGGTCCAGCCCGTCGATGTCGAAGGACAGGTAGACCTGCTTCGGGAGCAGGGCGACCATCTCATCCACCTGCCGGTTCCAGGGCACGCCGTCGAAGCGCTTGTTCTGGAGCGTTGCGTCGAAGAAGCCGTGCACGCGGCCGTTGGAGTCCGCGATGTACTGGTGCTCCTCCGCGCTCATGTCGCGCAGGCCCACCTGGACCAGCGTCTTCACGCCGGGGATGCGTTCCGCGACGTTGTACATGATGGACGCGTGGGACCAGGTGAAGCCCTCGTAGGCCACGCGCAGGTCGGCGTGCGCGTCCAGGTGCAGCACGCCCATGCCAGGGTACTTCTCCGCGTGCGCGCGGATGATGCCGTAGGAGATGGAGTGGTCACCGCCCACCGCGGCGACGCGCTTGCCCTGGTCCAACCAGTGCTTGGTGGTGCGGTAGACGTGCTCGTTCATCTGGTCGCAGAGAACATTCACGTCCTGCGCGGCCTGAATCAGCGCGGCCTCGCCGGAGTGGATGCCACCGGCCTCGATGACGACCTGGGCGCGCTCCTTGGCGCGGGTGTTCCAGTCGCGCAGCTCCTGGGGCTCGGGGAGCATGGCGATGCCACGCTCGTAGGGACGACCCGTCTCCACGTCGAAGAGGTCGACCTGCCGGCTGGCTTCCAGGACGGCGGCCGGCCCCTCGGACGTGCCACCGCCGTAACTGGTGGTGGCCTCAAAGGGAACGGGGATGAGGACGACGTGCGCCTCTTCCGGGGAGTGGGGGAGGCCGAACACGCCGGAGTCCGGCTGGGCGGCGGCGCTGGGGTCGAAGTGGGTAGCCATGGCGGCGCAGGATAAAGGCCCGGTGTCGGGGCGCAATGGTCTGTTACTTCTCGATGCGTTCCTTGACGTCGAAACGCCCGGCCAGCACCTGATGTTTCTCAATCACCAGCCGGTCCGCCGTCAGCACGCCCCGGACGTCCAGGCTGTAGTCGTTGTAGTAGGCGTCCACGACAGAGGCCTTGAGGTTCCCTCCGATGATGACGGGGCCCTCGGTCTGGAGGGTGTCGCATTCGAAGTCGCCGCCCACGAAGAGCTGGCACCCCTGGACGTTGGACGCCTTGCCCTTCACCGTCAGGTTCCCCGTCACCAGGAGCGACAGCACCTTCAGGGGGCCTTCCACCACCAGGTCGCCGTGGTGGACGAAGGGGTTCTTGGACACCTTCTTGAGCGTCTTGCTCGCGGGGGCCCGCGTGGAGACCTGCCGGATGAGGTCGATGGTGGCGAAGACGAGCGGGGCGTTCGTGTTGCCCTGCTCTGAGATGCCCGCGTAGAGCTGGTCGATGGTGACCGAGTACTCCTCGACGAAGACGCTCTCCATGAACGCGCGGAGCTGCTCCCACGTCTTGGGGTTGACCCCCGCGGGCGCATCCCCTGACAGATATTGGGTGACGCGCTCCTCGGAGAGCTCCTTCACCTTCTTGGGCGGAGGGCCTCGCTGGTCCTTGGTCTTTTTCAGGAGCTCCACGAGGAGGGGGCCCACGTTCTTGCTGTGCCGCGAGGCTCGGGCGGCGGAGAGCACCGACTTTCCCCCCTCCGTCTTCAGCCGAGGGGCGATGCCCTGCTCGATGAAGAACCGCACGACGCGGTCAGCGCCGAACTCCGCGGCCCGGTGAATCGGGAACTCGTAGTTCGAACCCGCCCGGATGTCGGCGCCGTACTCCATGAGCAACTGGATGATTTCGACGTTGTTCTGGGGGACGGCGATCATCATCGGCGAGTGCCCGTTGATGGTCTTGAAGTCCAGGCTGACGCCGCTGGCGAGCAGTGCCCGGATTTGAGTCACCACCTCGGCGTTCTTGCGCTCCGCCTTGGCCAGGCTCTGCCGGTACTCGGCCTCTGGCATTTCGACCCGGTGGTAGGTCTGGATGTAGTGGAGGTCGTCGATCTGCCGGATGAGCTCTTCGAGTTCTCGCTGCTGCTCCGTCATCGAATCCGTTCCTTCAGTGCGCGATGCGGCTCACGCCCACCGCACCACCAGCTTGCCCACCGAATCATTGCTCGCCATGCGCTCCAGCGCCTGCTGGATGTCCGCGCGCGGCACCACCGCGTCTACCACGGGCCGCAGCGCCCCCGAGCGGAACAGCGGCAACAGATGCCGTTCCGCGCTCTGCGCCAGCGCGATCTTCTCTTCCAGCGGACGGCTGCGCAGCACGGTGCCGGTGACACGCAGCCGCTTTGTCAGCACCGTGCCCAGGTTCACCTCGGTGGCCGCGCCCGCCACCAGCCCCACCAGGATCAGCCGCCCCCGGGGCGCCAGGGCGTTCAGCGTCTCCGGCACGTAGCTGCCGCCCACCAGGTCCAGGCACAGGTCCGCGCCCCGGCCGCCTGTCTCCTCGCGCACCGCGTCCGCGAAGCGCGGCGGCTTGGTGTCACACAGCACCGTGCGAGCCACGCCCCAGTCGGCCGCGCGGGCCAGCTTCGCCGCGTTGCGGCCCGTGCCCACCACGCGCGCGCCCATGGCCTGGCAGATGAGCGCCGCCGCCGAGCCCACGCCACTGGCCACCGCGTGGACGAGCACCGTCTCGCCGGGCTTGAGCTCGCCCTGGAGCACCAGCGCATCGAACGCGGTGAGGTACGCCTCTGGGATGGCCGCCGCGTCGGCGAAGTCCATGCCGTCGGGGATGGGCATCGCCTCTCGCTCGTGAGTGACGAGCAGCTCCGACCACGCGCCCCCGCCCACCAGTCCCATGACGCGGTCGCCGGGCTGGAAGCGCCGTGCGCGCGGGCCCACGGCCACCACCTCGCCCGCGTACTCCAGGCCTGGAATGTCCGGTGGCACGTCCGGCGGGGCGGGGTAGTGACCACGAAGCTGCAGAAGGTCCGCTCGGTTGAGCGCGGACGCCCGCACCCGGACCAGAACCTCCTCGGGGCCTGGGACGGGCTCGGGGCGTTCTTCCTCGGCGAGGACCTCGGGGCCTCCCGGACGGGTGATGCGAAGGACCTTCATGGCAGGCGCCTCCCATGGAATGGCGGGCACGAAACATCCTGGCTCGCGAGAGCGTCAACGCTTATCTAGAACTCCGTCCATCATGAGCACCCTGACGTGTCCCATCTGCCAGAAGCCCGTTCCCCCGCGCGGGGAGAACGCTGCTTTCCCCTTCTGTTCCAAGCGCTGCCGCGCCGTGGACCTCGGCCGGTGGCTCGGCGAGGAGTACCGCGTCCCTGACCGGCAGGCGGATGAGCAGGAAGACGAGCTGCCCGCCGACAGCCACCCGTCACGCCAGCACGGCGACGCATGAGCGGCTTCGTCGACCTGCACTGCCATCTGCTGCCCGGCGTGGATGACGGGGCACGCACGCTGGAAGACGCGCTGGAGATGGCGCGTGCGCTGGTCGACCTTGGTTTCTCCACCGTCGCACCCAGTCCTCACGCGCGCCCCGAGTACGCCCCCGTGGAGGTGGTGGACGTGCGCCGTGCGGAGCTGGCGGAGGCCCTGGAGCGCGAGCGCATCCCCCTGGCGTTGGGGCGCAACGCGGAGAACGTGCTCGACGATGCCTTCCTGCGAGGCCTCAGCACGCCCCAGGCCCGAAAGTTGGGCCCGGGCCGCTACGTGCTCGTGGAGTTGCCCTACACCGCGCCCGTCCCCGCGCTGCCGGACATCCTCTTTCGCATCCGCACCAAGGGCGTGGTGCCGCTGCTGGCGCATCCCGAGCGCTGCCTGGAGTTCGAGCGGAAGGGCCGCGCCGCGGAGGCCGTGCGAGCCGGGGCACTGTTGCAACTGGATATCGGTGCGCTCATCGGCCGCTATGGCGGCACGGCGAAGAAGCTGTCCCGCGCCTTCCTGGACGACGGGCTCTATGCGGTGGGCGCCACGGACCTGCATGGGCCCGTGGGGGCCCGGGATTGGGTGGGACGCTCGCTGGCGGAGCTGAGGAGCAGGGCAGGGGAGGCGAGCTTCGCCCGTCTCATGAGGGACAATCCCGCGATTTTGTTGGCCGGGGAGTCACTGGAGTCCGACCCTGACTGACGGTATACCCGGCCGCTGTGAAACGTGCCGTCAAACTCCTGGCCAGCCTCCTGGTCACCTTCCTCTTCATGTGGTGGGCCTTCCGGGACACGGATTGGGCGACGCAACTGGCCAGCCTGAAGTCGGCCAACTACGCGTGGCTGGTGCCGTACTTCGGCTGCCTGTTGGCCATCCACGTCTTCCGCACCCTGCGCTGGGGCTGCCTGCTGTCGGGCCTGGAGCAGGTCCCGTTCCGAAAGCTGAATGAGGCGTCCGGCATCGGCTTCATGATGCTGCTGGTGCTGCCCTTCCGCTTGGGCGAGTTTGCGCGGCCCTTCCTCATCGCGCAGCGCAGTGGCATCCGCCGCAGCGCGGCCATGACGTCCGTGGTGCTGGAGCGCATCGTGGACGGCCTCTTCGTGGCGGCGATGCTGCGAGCGCTGCTCTTCTTCGTGCCCACGGAGACGCCGGAGATTCGCTACGTCAAGCTGGGCTCGTGGCTGATGTTCGCGGTGTTCGGCGGCGGTCTGGCGTTCCTCCTCTTCGGTCTCTGGCAGCAGCAGCGCACGGTGAATCTGGTGCGCGCCACGGTGGGCCGGCTGGCGCCGCAGGTGGCGGACAAGGTGGCGGACATCGTCGACACCTTCGTGGGCGCCATGCGGCAGCTGCCGAAGGGGCGGCAGGTCGCGCTCTTCTTCCTCTACACGGCGCTGTATTGGGGCGTGAATGGCGCGGGGATGTCCATGCTGGCCAACGCCTTCGACTGCTCGGGCGCGGCGCCCGGCACCGTCTGCGAGCCCATGGACCTGACGCTCTTCCAGGCCTACGTCGTGCTGGGCGTGCTGGTGGTGGGGCTGATGATTCCGGCGGCGCCGGGGATGATGGGCACCTTCCAGGCGGCGACGAAGGTAGGTCTGAGCCTCTTTCTTCCGGCCGCCGCGGTGAATGCCAGCGGGCTGGCCTACGCCAACGTCATGTGGCTGAGCCAGACGGTGCAGCAGGTGGGCCTGGGCCTCATCCTGCTGTCCATGGGGCACCTGTCGTTCAAGGACATCGCCGGCAAGCTGGATGACAAGGACGGCGAGGCGGCGGCACCTTCCGCCTGACACCGGGGCCGCATCCCGGCCCCGGGTGCCGTGTCGATGCGGCTTCCTACGGCGTGGGCGTCGACGCCTGCTCTGTCTCCGCCGGAGCGGCTTCCGTCTTCGCGGGGGCGGTGTCGCCGCTCTTGCCCGTCACCACGCCCTTCACCTTCTCCATGGCGGCCTTCGGGTCGATGTTGCCCTTGAGGGTGCCGAACGGAGTGTCGATGACCTGCTCCCGCTTCTCCGAGGAGGCGTAGCCCTCTGGCGCGCACAGGGCCTTCGAGGTGTCACGCACGGAGACGACGGGGGTGTTGATGGTGGTGGAGTCCTCGGACGTGGCCTTGGCGACGAGCTTGTCGTCGCGCATCAGCACGCAGCGGTCCTCGCCGTAGTACCAGGCCGTGGAGCTGTCCGGGAACTCCTGCGCGCGCGTGGGCCCTGAGCCCATGGCATCGACGACTTGATGGGACGACATGCCCGGGTAGAGCTTGTCGAAGCCGGAGGTGGCACAGCCGGCGGCGGCGAGCGCGAGCGCGGCGCTGACAATTGGGAGACGCATGGGGTGTGGGGCTCCTTCCGAAAAGGAATCGCGGAGCCTACCCCGGCGTCACGTCCGGCCTCCATGTGGGGGGCCGGACGCAGCGTGTCAGAGTTCCTGATCCAACCAGCGGACAATGGCCTCGCGAATCGAGGCCGGCCGCTCGGCGTCCAGGCGGGTGCGAAGCAAGCGGGCCGCGTCGGCGTCGCGCAGCATTGAATCGGGCATCAGCTCACGCGTGCGAGGAAGGGATGCGCGGGACGCGACTGCGGCAGAGCTCATGACTGGCCTTCCTCCTTGGGCGCGCCACGGCCGTACTTGCCGAGCAGGTCATCCACGGCCTCGCGCAGGTACTCGCTCTGGTGGATGCGGGTCCGCCGCGCCAGCTCGCGCAGCTTCTGGACCTGCTCCTCGGGGACCAGGACGTGGGTGGAGACGATGTCGCCGTCCGGGCCTCGGACGTCGACAGACACTTCCGTGGCCGCCGGGGACGACGGAGCCTCGGGGCTCAGGGGACTGGCGCTTCCATCCTGCATCGGACTTCCTCCGGGCGTGGCTGCTACAGGCCGCTACCTGCCTGTCCGCGGCATTAGGCGGGCGGACGGGCACGCCGTCAAAAAATGCGCCGGGGGCCAGGGGCTCGAGCCGTGCCGCAGCTCGCGTTGACAGAGCGGTATCGCGCTGCTACTTCGCCGCTTGCCTTAGGGGAGTAGTTCACGCCAGCGGCGCTGGCGGCGGGAAGCTCGACACACTGGCTGGAAACGGCCCGGGCCCCCACCTCGTGATGTTCGCGAGACGAACGAGACCTTCGGACAGGGATTGTCGTTTCTTCCTGGCCGAGGTCCGTCGTGTGCGCGTGCTGCCCTGGCGTCTCCCACGAATCTGAACCCCGGCCCTGTGGTTGCGAGGGAGTCGTCATGTTGGAAGCGCTCGTGGGTTCGTTCGTGTTGGTGGCCGCCAGTGAGATGGGGGACAAGACGCAGTTGCTCGCGTTCTCCCTGGCCACGCGGTTTCGCAAGCCGTGGCATGTGCTGGCGGGCATCTTCGTCGCCACCGTCGCCAATCACGCGCTGGCGTCCAGCGTGGGCAGCTGGGTGTCCACGCACGTGCCGGCGAAGTGGATGGCGCTGCTCCTGGCGGTGCTCTTCATCGGCTTCGGTTTGTGGACGCTCAAGCCGGACACGCTGGATGAAGACGGCGGCAAGCCGCCGCGCTTCGGCGCCTTCCTCACCACGGTGGTGCTCTTCTTCCTCGCGGAGATGGGGGACAAGACGCAGCTGGCCACCATGGCCGTGGCCGCGCGTTATCAGGCGCCCCTCACGGTGACGCTGGGCACCACGGCCGGGATGATGCTGTCGGACGGCCTGGCTGTGTTCCTGGGGGACCGGCTCGCCGGGCGGGTGCAGATGAGTTGGGTGCGATGGGCCGCCGCCAGCCTCTTCTTCATCTTCGGCGCCCTGTCGCTGTGGACGGCGCTCCGGATGTCCTGATGGCTGGGACGCGCAGTGCGAATGAGTCGATGTGACGGAGAAGTGTATTGCGCTTCATCACGGGAAAAGCTCCCATGTGAGAGGTCCGGGTTGACCCGGACCTTTCTTCAGGAGCTGGAATGCGTTCCCCCATTCGTTTCTCCGCGATGATTCTGATGAGCGCCCTCATGGGCGTGGGTTGCAACGGTGCCCAGCCGCAGGACCCGGCGGCCGAGGCCGAGGTGATTGCCGAGACGGCGGAAGTGAAGCAGGGCGCCGTGGGCGACGTGGTGCTGCGCTGTGACGAGTTCCAGGGCGGCACGCACCTGGAGGTCGTCCAGACGGCGACCGGCTTCGAGGCCGCGTACGTCTCCGAGGAGTACGACCCCTGGGATTGTCGCTGCACGTACACGAAGCGCGAGATTCTGGGGCAGTACAACCAGTGCCGCCGGTCCACGGTGGACCCGCGCATCATGAACTGCTTCCGCGTCGAGCCGAGCGGCTCGGTGGGCAAGGTGGTGCTGTCGACCACGCGCGTGCAGAAGACCCAGATGGTCATCGGCAGCAGCACGACGGTGAACTACAGCGAGCTGAGCGTCGCGGCCATCAACCAGGACCCGGGCCAGACGCCGCGCCGTGACTACGTCTTCCCGCTGAGCGACTGCCAGTAGTCGGTACCCGGGCCGGGGTGGCGGGTGTGCCCCGGCCCTTTCTCCAGGGGGCGATGATTTCGGGCCGCGAGGGACGTCTCATCCTCAGGAACCCCTTCCCTGGAGGTCGTCGTGGCAGCGCATGATTCGTTGAAGGCCCGTGAACCGGGCGGTCCCCATGTCATCGTGAGTCTCCCGACGCGAGACTTGGCGAGGGCCTTTCGGTTCTACCGGCAGGGGCTCGGCTTCGCCCTCATGGCCGAGACGGAGGGCGACGCGATGCCCGAGCCCGTCCACTTCCGGCTCAACGCGGGCGTCAGCCTGATGCTCATCCCCACGGGCGGGTTCGGCTGGGTGGCGGGCGGCAACCGGGTGGCGGAGCCGGGCGTCTCCGAGTGCATCCTGGGCCTGTCGCTGGAGACGGAGGCCCAGGTGGACGCGCTCATTGCCCGGGCGCGGGAGGCGGGGGCGGAGGTCCCGGCCCCACCGGGGAAGCAGCCCTGGGGGTACTCGGGGACGTTCAAGGACCCGGACGGCCACGTGTGGATGCTGGACGTGGCGGGCTGAGGGCGGGGCTTCCGGCCAGGCCTCAGTGCTCGAAGATTCGGCCATTCGTCGACCAGGGAGGGGTGTATCCCTGGTTGATGAACTGCCCCATCACCCGGCCGAGCGCGGTGATGGCCTCTCGCTCGATGGCGGTGAGGCCGGGGTGCCAGATGTCGAGCAGCAGGCAGACCCGAGGCCGGTCGCTGTTGTTCCACACCTCGTGCAGGAAGGTGTCGTCGAAGAACAGGGACTCGCCCTCCACCCATTCGCGCGTCTCACCGTCTACCCGGATCCGGCAGTCGGGCGGAACGATGAGCGGCAGGTGGCACGTGAGCTTCAGGTTCATCGTGTCGTGGTGCGGCGGAATCTTCGTTCCCGGGCCGATCACGGAGAAGAAGAAGGCGCCGCTCGGGCTGAACTGAGGGTAGAGCGTCTCCATCAAGGCCGCGCTGCGGGGGCAGGCCTCGCAATTCGTCTCGTTCCGCATGCCCTCCTTGAGCAGATAGAGCGACCCCCAGTCCTGCCGGTCGAGGGTGGGGAAGCGGCCCGGCATCTGCTCTTCGTAGGCCAGCAGTTCGCCCTGGTGCGCGCGCGTCAGGAATTCCTCGCGCAGCATCGGCGTGGCTTCTTTCAGGAGGCGGGCCAGGGATTCGAGCGAGGGGTACTCGGAGGCCGAGTACCAGCCGCGCGTGCCCAGACCCGGGAAGTAGAACAATGACGGGCGTTGCAGCGCCGGCAGCGGTGGGAGGGGCTGTCGCCCCGTGTTGATGAGCAGGGTTTCTTCCACACGCGCGAGCGCCTCACCCGCATGGGTTCGACGGAAGGGAATCATGGCCGCGTCGAGCGCTTCGATGATGGGATTGGACATGGGGTGCCGTGGAGAATTCTGTGTGGGTTGAATTCTTGAGAGGAAATTCCTGGGCGGTCTGGGGTGTCTTGCTATTCAGGTCGGGGTGGCTTCTATTGTCGTGGCTCTAGGTGGGGTGGAGTGTTTGTTTTGTCATTGAAGCGGGTGGTGTAATGGTTGTCAATGCAAGGGCTTGTCATGGCCGTCAAAGTGTCCAGCGGTGCCTGTGAGTTCTCCTGACGCCCCCGCCCATGCCGGGGAGGCCCTCGGCCGGGGAGACCCGGCCCTGGCATTGGCAGCCCTGCCCGGGGGGCCGCCCGCCGGCTTCGTGAGCCGGCCCTTCTGGCTGTTCTGGTTCTTCGAGAACATCTCCGTCGCCGGCCGATGGATGATGGAGATTGCGGGCGGTTGGCTGGTGGCCCGGCTCGCGGATTCGGCGGCGCAGGTCGCGTCATTAATCAGCATCGCCAGCATTCCGGTGCTGGTGAGCATGGCCTGGGCGGGGCAGGTGGCGGATCGCTACGACCGGCGGCGGACGGTCCTGCTGACGGAGGTCCTGGCGTGTGTCCTCGCGGTGGTCAGCGCCATCATGGTGCACGCGGAGCTCGCCACGCTGCTGGCCGTGGCGGTGTGGTTCGTCCTACACGGGGTGGTGGATGCCTTCAACCGGCCCGCGAAGCAGGCGCTGTCCGCGGAGCTCGTCGAGCGCCATCAGCTTTCGAACGCGGTCGCGATGCTGGGCATGTCGGGGTTCTTGGGACGCCTGGTCGGGCCCGCGCTGGCCGCCGCCATCCTGACGGTCGGGCCCCTCAGCCTGGTCTTCTTCGCGGACGCGGTCTCCTATCTCCCCTTGGTGGTGCTGCTGGTGGTGCTGCGTCCGCGGCCACGCTTGGATTCACCCCCACCACCTCCCCCGGAGGTGGCGCCGCGTGCGGCTCCAGCCCTGGGGGCGGCGCTGCGATTCGCGTGGGCGCGTCCACGGATGCGCGCCACGTTCGGCGCGGTGGGATTGATTGCCGTGTGCGCGCTGCCATTCCAGAACGTCTTCCTCCCGCTCTTCGTGAAGGATGCACTGCGAGGTTCGGCACGGGACCTGGCGCTGGTGCTGACGGGGGCGGGCTTTGGCTCGTTGCTGGGCTATGTCTCGCTTCTGAGGGGCCGCTCCAGCATGGGGCCAGGGCTGGCGGTGACCGCGCCCAGGTGGGCCGGCATGCGGCTCGTGTGCGCCCCCTTGGTGGTGGGACTGGCGCAGGTGGGCCTCTCCTATTCGACCTCGCCGCTGGGGGCCGCGGTCATGCTGGCCATCAGCTCCTTCGGCATCGCCACCCTGGCCGGGCTGACACTGATGTTCATCCAGCTCACGTGTCCCCAGGACCTCCAGGGGCGGCTGTTGGGCCTTCACAACATCCTGTTCGCGGTCGTCCCTCCCGCGGGCATCGTCATGGGCATGTTGACCCACTATGTCGAGCTGCGCGTCAGCATGCGCTTCTTCGGGCTGCTGTTCGCCGGGGTTTCGACGGCGTGGTTGCTGCTCGCGCGGATTGGATCCGCGGACCTCACGAGGGCGGAAGGAAACGGTGTCGTATGAGTGCCTCCAGTTCTTCAGACATCCTGGCGCGGTTCGAGAAACTCGTCCGGCGGCGCGCGGTGTCCTCCGACCCCGCGTGGCGCATGGAGAGCGGGGAGGGCTTCCTCCGGGCCCTCGGGCCTTCGCCATCCCCTTTTGACAATTCCCTGTGTTGGGCCCACACGGATGAAGAGAACGTGGAGGCGGTCATCGCGGCACAGATGGCGTATTTCCGCTCATTGGGGCGCGCCTTCATGTGGAAGGTCTACACCCAGGACAGCCCCAGTGATTTGGAGACGCGTCTACTCCGAGCAGGGTTCGAGGTTCAGGCGCACGTGACGCTGGTCGTGCTCGACACGGCCCGCTCGCAGCCCGCGACCGCGCTTCCTCCGGGCGTCGAAATCCGGCGCGTGGACGACGCCACCGGGCTCGCGGCGGCCATGAAGGTGCAAGAGGTCGTCTGGAGTCAGGACTGCCAATGGTTGCACGACGCATTGAAGGAGGAGCTGCGGACGCAGCCGGACACGCTGAGCATCTTCGTGGGGTGGTCGGAAGGACGGCCCGTGTGCTCCAGTTGGATTCGCATCGAGGAGGGGGCGCCCTTCGCCAGTCTTTGGGGCGGCTCGGTCCTCCCGGACTTCCGGGGCAGGGGCTTCTACCGCGCCATGGTGGCGGCGCGGGCCGAGGTGGCGCGTCAACGCGACATCGCGCACCTCTATGTCGAGGCGGGCGACATGAGCCGGCCCATCCTCGAGCGCCTCGGCTTCCAGGCGCTCTCCCAGGTGGCCAAGTGCATCTACCGTCCGCCTGGCGTCGCGTGAGGCGAAGCTCGCCCAGGCGCCGCACGGGGTGAGACCTAGCGGATTCGTTTCAAGAAACCGCCGGGGTTGCTGGTGAAGAGGAGTTTCTCCCGGCTGCTGTCCCGCTCGAAATCGGGCGCTGTCGGGAGGAACGCCTCGACGGCCTCCATGGGCCCGCGCTCCACCTGGAACGTGTGCAGAGGGTGGCCGATGTTCGTGTCCTCCACGATGAGGTACTGCCCTGGCGACACCAGCGGGCTGTATAGGCGCAGCTCCTGGAGCACGTGCTCGGCGCTGTGGTCCGAGTCGAGCACCACCATCGTTCGGGTTCCGGGAGCGATGCGGCCGCGGACACGCTCGAGGATTTCCGGCGCGACCGAGGACCCCTGCATGTATTCGATGCGGTGGTGCCGGGGCACGGTCTCCCGTTGCTCGAGGTCGATGCTGATGACCTGACCGTGGCCCAGGAGGTCACACAGGTGCGCGAAATAGAGCGCGGAGCCCCCGAACATCGTTCCCGTTTCGATGATGAGGTCCGGGCGCGTCTCATGGAGGATCTCCTGGTAGATCCACAGGTCATGCGGCACCTTCCGGATGGGGACTCCCATCCACCGCTCGCCTCCGCCGTGGTACTCCCGCGTGACAAGCGCTCCGAAATACAACGCATGGAAGTCGTCGATGATCTGCTTCATGGCGTCGTGTTCCTTTCACTGCGCGATTCGGCGAGGTGTCGCACTCCTGCCAGGTAGGTGGCGGCGAGCCGTTCCACGGTGGACGGCTCGTGCAATTCGTTGCTGTACCGCCATTCGAACTGCAGCAGGCCGTCCACCACGGCGGCGATGAGCTGAAACACATGGCTCCGCCGGGCGGATGGGTCCCGGTCGGTGCCGGTCGACTCACGGGCGAGCCGGAACGCAGGGTTCTCCGTCAGCATTCGTTGGCTCATGTAATCGAAGCTCACCTCGGCGCCTGGCAGTGCACCCAGCCTCCGCGCCAGCCCCTCCGTGCCGTTCATGTAGCGCAGCAATCCGTGGCCCAGGCCCTGGCCGGGCAGTTGGCGCAGTGAGCTGGCCACCCACTCGAGCGCCTGGGACAGTCCGCTGGCGCCGACGACATCCAGCCGGACAGGGACGTCCGCCGCCATGCAGCCCGCGGTGCGCGTGGGTTCGAGCCCCTCCAGCTCCGCGCGTCCGTGCCGCCCCAGGTCGACGCGCAGGGCGGCGCCCCCCATCCATTGAGAGAGCGTGTGCGCCAGCGGTGTCAGCAAGACGGCTTCCAGACCGCTTCGCGTCGCGGAGGCGTGCTGAAGCAGCCGCTGGGTCTCATCCTCGCGCAAGCTCATGCGCACGGAGCGCATCGAACCCTCTGAGTTGGTGCCTGGATGGTCGTGCGGGAGCCGCCCGCACGCGCCTACGAGCTGACTCAGCCATGCCGTTGCCTCCTGCTCCAACCGGGGCGTGTGGGCGAGCGCGTGCAGGTGTTCGGCCCACGCCCTGAACGAGACCGGGGCTGGAGGCCGCTGGATCGACTGCCCCTCAAGGATTTGACGGTAGGCCTCCTGAAGCTCGTCGGTGAGCAGGGCCCAGGTCACGCCATCGGCGATGAGGAAATGGAAGATGAACAGCAGCCTTCCAGGTCGGTGGGCACCGAGGTCGAAGGCCGCCACGCGGAACAGCGGGCCGTCTGTCAGCGTCAGGCTTCGTTGGAGGGCCTGCGCGGCGGATTCGATGGCCGGAGGTAGCGCGGTGTCGGGGACGGAGGACAGGTCCACGCGCGAGAAGGGGGGCGTCGCGGCGCTTCCCGCGTCGAACTGCTTCCAGCCGCTTTCGTGCCGCACGAAGCGGAGCCGGAGCGCATCGTGACGCGCGAGCAGCAAGCGAAGCGCCTCCTGGAACGCCTCTGTCTGGAGTGGCTCGTGCACCTCGAGGAGCAGCGAGCGGTTCCAATGGTGCGGCGCGGGCACGTCCGACTCCAGGAAGCGCCGCTGGGAAGGTGTCAACGGGATGGGCCCTCCCACTGCAGTGGGTGCCGGTGGTTCGGGTTGGTCGCCGATGATCTCGGAGAGCTGGGCGATGGTTTGATGGAGGAGGAGCTGGCGCGCGGTGAGCCGCAATCCCGCATCGTTCGCTCGCGCGACGACCCGGATGGCCAGGAGGGAGTCACCGCCGAGTTCGAAGAAGTTGTCGTGGATCCCAACCTCGCGCCGCTTGAGCACCTCCGTCCAGACCCGGACCAGCGTCTCCTCGGTGGCGTTGCGAGGCGGGGGACGCGGTGCGTGGAGCGCCTCGGAGGCCTGCCAGCCGGACACCGCGCGGCGATCCACCTTGCCGCTGGGAAGACGTGGCAAGGACTCCCGCATCACGATGCGCGCGGGAATCTGGCTGGAGGGCAGCGTCGCCCCGAGGCGCAGGCGCAACGTCGCCTCTGCCAATCCCTGGACGGCGGGGACCACGTGCGCTTCCAGGTGGCCGTCGCCCGCGGGTGCTTGCCGATGCAGCACCACCGCTTCTCGGACCTCCGCGAGCTGTTCGAGCGCGCACTCCACTTCGCCCAGCTCGATTCGAAAGCCCCGGACCTTCACCTGGTGGTCCCTGCGGCCGAGGAACTCCACATCACCATCAGGCAACAGCCGCGCGAGGTCTCCGGTCCGGTACATCCGTGCGCCTTCCCTTCCACTGAAGGGGTCGGGCACGAACGCCGCCGCCGTGAGCGCGGGCTGGGCCAGATATCCACGCGCGAGGCCCGCGCCGCCGATGAACAGTTCTCCCGGCGCGCCCGCGGGAACGGGGTGCCCGGATGCGTCGAGGATGTACAGACAACCTCCCGCCAGCGGCCGGCCAATGGGGACCCGGCTGGCCTCCACACGCGCCGTGGGTTCGCACACCGTGGCGGTGATGGTGGCTTCGGTGGGGCCGTACGCGTTGAGCCAGCGGATGTGGGAGGGAACACGCTCGCGCCAGCGCGCCAGCCGCTCGGGAGACGGTGCCTGGCTTCCCGTCACCAGCAGGCGCACCGAAGGCGGAATCGCGACCGGAAGCCGGGGCAGCTCCTCCACCCATTCATGCCAGTACGGCGCTGGGATGTTCACCACGGTGACCGTGGCCTGCTCGAGCAGCGCCAGGAACTCGGCCACGGGTGGGGCTGCTCCGGGAGGGGAGAGCACCACCGTCGCGCCTGATGCCAGCGTGGGGAAGAGTTCCTCCGCGGCGACGTCGACACTGAGCGTGGCGAAGTGCAACACCCGGTCCTCGGGACCCAGGCCGTATCGCTGCTGCACGGCCAGCAGATGGTTCATCAGGGCGCCATGGGGCACGACGACGCCCTTGGGGCGGCCGGTGGAGCCCGAGGTGTGAAGCACGTAAGCCGCGTTCTCCGGGCACATGTCGACGTCCAGGGGGACCGCCGGTTCGAGCGCGGCCTGGGCTCGCAGGACGTCGAGCTGGATGACGCGGGCCGGTGTACCGGATACGCCTGCCGCGAGCCCGGTTTGGACGAGCACCACCGGCGCCTCGACGCTTTCGATGAGCGACAGCAGCCGCTCGCGGGGCGCGGTGGAGTCCAGGGGAACGTAGGCCGCTCCGGCCTTGAGCACGCCGAGCATGGCGACAATCGCGTCGACGGAGCGCTCCGCACACAGGGCGACTCGCGTCTCGGGGCCCACACCCGCCGTGCGCAGCACCCGCGCCACCTGGGTCGCCCGGCGGTCGAGCTCTCCGTAGCCGAGCACCTCCCCCGGTGCCATCAACGCGAGGCGCTCCGGGTGGATCCGTGACTGCCGTGCGATGAACTGATGCACGCCAGGAAAGGGAGCGGCGGGCGCGGGGGACGTGGTGGCCGCCGCGAGCAACGCCTGCCACTGCCTGCCTTGGGGCCGCGTCAACGCGGTGAACTCGCGTTCCGGTGTGGCCGTCAGGCGCTCCAGCGCCTGTTCCAGGGCGTGGGCGAGCCGCGCCACCGTGGTTGGCTCGAAGAGTTCCGCGTTGTACTCCAGCGCGCCCGAGTAGCCCTCGTGCGTGGGCCTCAGCCAGAGCGTCAGGTCGAACTGAGTGGTCCGGGTGCCTCGCTCGATGGGTTCCAATCCCAGATTGTCGACGGTGTGCGCGCCGCCCGTCTCCTCTTGGAGCGAGAACATCACCTGGAAGAGCGGGGTGCGGCTCGCGTCGCGCTCGGGGTTGATCGCCTCCACGAGCTTCTCGAAAGGGAGGTCCGCATGCGCATACGCGCCCAGCGCCG
Organism: Myxococcus sp. CA023; assembly: GCF_010998615.1. Lineage (GTDB taxonomy): Bacteria > Myxococcota > Myxococcia > Myxococcales > Myxococcaceae > Myxococcus. The sequence continues at coordinate 117,833 of NZ_JAAEAH010000003.1, forward strand.
CCTCGCGGACTCTCGCGAGCAGCTCCTGTCCGGTGGGGGTTCCCGTGAGGTCGGTTCGAATCACCACGGTGTTGACCAGGAGGCCCACCAGGCCCTCCAGCTTCGCGTGGGTCCGCCCCGCGATGGGCGTGCCAATCGCGAACTCCCGTTGTCCACTGAAGCAGCCGAGCACCGCGCTGAAGGCCGTCAGCAACACCATGTAGGGTGTGGCCCCGTGGCGCCGCGCCATGGATTCCACCGCTTCTGACACGGGACGCGGCAGCGCCACCGCATGGGTCCCCGCGCGGAAGTTCGGTACGGCGGGGCGAGGCCGATCCGTGGGCAGCTCCAGCAAGGGAAGGCCAGCCAGCCGCTGCTTCCAGTAGGTGAGCAGCGTTTCCAGCACCGGCCCCTGGAGCAGGTCCCGCTGCCAGTGCGCGTAGTCGGCGTACTGGATGGGCAGCTCCGGCAGGTCCGCGTCGTGGCCGCGCCGCAGCGCCGTGTAGAGGGCGGCAAGCTCCCGGGTGAGCACCCGCAGGGAGCCGCCGTCCGCGATGATGTGGTGTAGCGTCACCGAGAGCACGTGCTCATCGGGCGCCAGCCGCGCGAGGGCAACGCGCATCAGCGGGCCCCGGGCGAGGTCGAACGGCTGCTCCGCTTCCTCGGACAACAATTGCTCCAGCGCCGCTTCACGGTCGCTCACGGGGAGTGTGTCGAGCGCGAGCGTGCGCACCGTCACCGGGGCGCTCGTGAGGACCTCCTGAAAGGGGCGTCCCTCGGTGGCGGGGAATCGTGTCCGGAGCGCCTCATGGCGCCGTACCAGCTGCTGGAAGCTCTCCTGGAGGGCCGGGACATCGAGGGGGCCACGCAGGCGCAGGGCCTGTGGCAGGTGGTAGGCGCTGGTTCCCGGCGTGAGCTGCTCCAGGGTCCAGAGCCGCTGCTGCGCGAACGACAGGTCCCGCATTCCCTCCCGAGGCATGCGCCGCGGGATGTCCTCGCGGTTCGTCGTGGGCTCCAGCGCTTCGATGCGGGCCGCGATGTCGGCCACCGTGGGTGACTCGAACAGCTTCCCCACCGGGAGCGTGACGCCGAACTCCTCCTGGAGCCTCGAGACGATGCGCGTCGCGAGCAGGGAGTGGCCTCCCAGTTCGAAAAAGCTGTCGTGCCGCCCGATGGGCGAGAAGCCCAGGCTCTCCTCCCATATCCCCGCGACCCGGCGTTCGATCACGGTGCCCGGTGCCACGAAGGGCGTGGCGATGCCCGGGCGCTCGTGTCTCGCCAGGGGCGCAACGGAGGCCGCTTCGGCGGTGGTGGCTTGCCGCGCAGCGGCCTGGACGCCCAGCAGGTAATGCTGACGCTCGAAGGGATAGGCGGGCAGGGGCACGCGGTGGCGGCGGCCTCCGGCGTGAAAGCCGTCCCAGTTCACCTCCACGCCCGCGACCCAGAGTCGTCCCAAGGCCTGCTGGACGAACGTCGTGTCGGAGCCTTCCTCCTTGGGGGGCCGCAATGAGCAGACCGCGACGCTTCCGGCCGGGCGGTCCGGGTGGCGGAGCGCGAGGGTGGTCAGGGTTCGTCCAGGGCCGGTCTCGAGCAGATGCGGAGCGTGCCTTTCGAACAGACACTTCAGGCCGTCGCTGAAGCGCACCGGCTCGCGCAGATGGCGCACCCAGTAGCCGGGGTCGGTGGCCTCGGCGGCGGAAATCCAACGGCCGGTGAGGTTGGAGACGAAGGGCGTTCTCGGGGCACGGAGCGGGACGTCCGCGAGCCGGGCGGCGAACGGCGCGAGCGCGGGCTCCATCATCGCGGAGTGGAACGCGTGGGAGGTATGCAGCCACGTGCAGGTGTGCCCGCGGTCCTCGAGGGTCTGCTCCAGCCGTTGGACCTCTTCGCGAGGACCGGCCGCCACGCACAGCGAGGGCCCGTTGATGGCCGCCAACGACAGCCGCCCGCCCAGCAGCGGCTGCAAGGTGTCGGCGGGGAGCGGAACGCTGAGCATCGAGCCTGGAGGCAGCTGCTGGACGAGCCGGCCCCGGTCTGCGACGACGGCCAGCGCGTCCTCGAGGGAGAACACGCCCGCGAGGCAGGCGGCGACGTACTCACCGACGCTGTGCCCCAGCATCATCGCGGGGCGGATACCCCAGGACTCCCAAAGCTGGGCCAAGGCGAACTCGACCGCGAAGAGGGCGGGCTGGGTGAACGCGGTTCGCCGTAGCAAGGCTTCGGCCTCTTCCCGCCGCGCCTCGGACGGGTGGAGGAGTTGCCGCACATCGAGGTCCAGATGGGGAAGGAGCAGCCGGGCGCAGCGGTCCAGGGCCTGGCGGAACACGGGCTCCTGCTCGTGGAGTTCGCGCCCCATGTTTACGTACTGAGCGCCCTGGCCAGGGAAAAGGAAGGCCACGGTCTGCTCGCCGTCAGCGGCGCTGCCGGAAGACACCTCGCGCGGCCGATGTCCGCGCAGCGCGGCGAGCGCGTCGTCCCGGCCGCGGCACGTCAGGACTCGGCGGTGCGTGAAGGCGCGCCGTCCGACCTGGAGGGTGAAGGCCGCATCGGCCAGTGGAAGTTCGGGGTGGGCCTCCAGGTGCCGGGCCAGCCGGTCCGACATCGCGTCGAGCGCCGAAGGTGTGCGCGCCGCCAGTACGAGGAGCTGGGTGTCTCGCGAGGGGCCGCTCGGCTCGACCGGGGGCGCTTCCTCCAGCACCACGTGCGCGTTGGTGCCGCCGATGCCGAACGAGCTGACCCCCGCGCGGCGTGGCGTCTCCCGCGCCGGCCACGCGGTCAACCGGGTGGTCACATGGAACGGCGAACGCGAGAAGTCGAGCTGGGGATTGGGGTGCTCGAAGTCCAGGCTGGGCGGCAGTTGCTTGTGCTCGAGCGCGAGCGTGGTCTTGATGAGCCCCGCCACGCCCGCCGCGGCGTCGAGGTGGCCGATGCTGGCCTTCACGGACCCGAGCGCGCAGGCGCCGGAGAGCGCGTCTTCACCGAAGGCCTGGACCAGCGCCGTGAACTCGATGGGGTCTCCCATCGCAGTGCCCGTGCCGTGCGCCTCCACGTAGTCGATGGTGCGGGCCTCCACCCCCGCCATCCGGTGGGCCATGGCGATGACCTCCGCTTGTCCCTGGATGCTAGGGGCGGTGTATCCCACCTTCTGGCGGCCGTCGTTGTTGATGGCGGTGCCGCGGATGACCGCGCGGATGTGCGCGCCTTCGGCCAGCGCATCCTCCAGCCGCATGAGCACCACCAGCCCCACGCCGCTGCCTTCCACCGTCCCCTGCGCCCGGGCATCGAAGGCCCGGCAATGCCCGTCGGGCGAGAAGATGCCTCCCTCTTGATACAGGTAGCCGCCCACCTCCCGGGCCCGCGCGGACACGCCTCCCGCCAGCGCCATGTCGCATTGGCCCGCGAGCAGGTGCAGGCACGCGAGGTGCGTGGCGACCAGCGACGTGGAGCAGGCGGTCTGAACGCTCACGCTGGGGCCGCGCAGGTCCAGTTTGTAGGAGAGACGCGTCGACAGGAAGTCGCTCAGATTGCCAATGGCCAATTGGAGCAGGCCCTCGGGCAGGGCCGCGCCACCGCGCAGGGCGTCCAGCAGGTACGTGCTCATGCTGGCGCCCGCGAAGACGCCAATCCTCCCCGGGTAGCGCCGCGAGTCGTAACCCGCGTCCTCCAGCGCTTCCCAGGCACTCTCCAGGAACAGACGGTGCTGCGGGTCCGTGAGCTCCGCCTCGCGGGCGTTGAAGTCGAAGAACGCCGCGTCGAACATCGCGGTGTCCTCCAGCGCGCCGCGCGCCTTCACGTACCGGGGGTGATGCACGTGCTCGGCCAGCAGGTGGGCCGCGAGCAGCTCCGCGTCGGTGAACGTGGAGATGCCGCGCACGCCCGCTCGCAGGTTCTCCCAGAAGGCCTCGATGTCGCGGGCCTTGGGGAAGCGGCCCGCGAGCCCGACGATGGCGATGCCGTCGGGGACGGACTCCCGCGTGTCACTCATCGCCTTTGACCCTCTTCGCCAGGCGCTTGAGCCGGCCCAGGCCTTCCTTCTGCCGCTGGGTTTGCGCCTCCAGGGCCAGGGCCGGGGCCTCGGGCATCGCCGACAGGTGCCGCGCCAGGGCGCCCACGGTCGGGTGGGTGAAGATGTCGAGCAGCGTCACCGTGCGCTGGAGCTTCTCCGTCAGCCGCGCCTGGATGCGCGCGGCGAGCAGGGAGTTGCCCCCCAGGTCGAAGAAATTCTCGTCGCGGCCCACCACGTCGAGGCGCAAATCCTGGCGCCAGACCTCGGCGATGTCGATTTCGAGCTGCCCCGTGGGTGCGATGTACGCGGGGCGCTGCTCGGCCAGGGATGACGAAGGCTGCGGAAGCGCCTGCCGGTCCACCTTGCCGCTGGCGTTGAGGGGGAGGGCCTCCAGGGGCACGAAGGCCGAGGGCACCATGTACTCCGGCAGCCGTTCCCGGAGAAACGCGCGGACGTGTGCCACCAGCGCCTGGAGGTTCTCGAGTGGGGTGTCCCGCTGGGACGGAACGAGGTACGCGACCAGTCTCGCGGCGTCGTCATCCTGGGCTCTCGCCACGACCGCGGCCTCTCGGAGGGCGGGGTGCTCCCGGAGCACGGCTTCGACCTCGCCCAGCTCGATGCGGTAGCCGCGAATCTTCACCTGCTGATCGAGGCGGCCGAGGAACTCGAGGACGCCGCCCGGCTGATACCGGCATGCGTCGCCCGTCCGGTAGAGCCTGGCGCCCGGGCGGGACGAGAACGGATTCGGAATGAAGCGTTCCGCCGTGAGCTCCGGCCGGTGGAGGTAGCCGCGCGAGACGCCCTCTCCGCCAATGAGCAGCTCGCCCGCGGCGCCCATGGGCACGGGCGTGCCGTGCGCGTCCACGATGTACACCTCGGTGTTGCTCACGGGCCGGCCGATGGGGACGGTGGGGCCGCTCGCCTCCACCGCGTGGGTGGTGGACCAGATGGTCGTCTCGGTGGGGCCATAGATGTTCAACAGCCGCCCGGTGAGCCGGGTGCGCAACTCCGCCGCCAGCGCGGGCGTCAGGGCTTCACCGCCGAGCACCAGTACCCGGAGCCGTGCCAACGCGCGGGCCATCCCAGGGGATTGGAGCAGGAGTGAGGCGCGCGACGGTGTGCACTGGAGGTGGGTGATGGCGTGGTGCTCGATCTGCTCGGCCACCGAACGGCGGGCGTGACGTTCCTCGGGGTGAATCACCAGGTGGAAGCCGCGCGTCAGGGTCCACACCAGCTCGACTCCGGAGATGTCGAAGGTGTAGGGCGTGACGGCAAGCCAGGTGCCCGCGGGCCGCGCCTCAATCCGTTCGTCGAGCGTGACGAAGTGATTCACCAGGTTGCCGTGGTCCACCATGACGCCCTTGGGCCGGCCCGTGGAGCCAGAGGTGTAGAGGACGTAGGCGAGGTTTCGCGGCGCCACGCCTCGCGTCAGCGGAGGGAGCGGGTGCTCGGGGGCGTCCTCGACGAGGAGCGTTGGGACCGCGCGAACCGGCAGGTTCGGCGCCAGCTCACGCCGGGTCACCACGGCCGCCGGGTGGGCTTCCTGCAACACGGCTTCCAACCGCGCCTTGGGGTGGGCGGGATCGAGCGGCACGTAGGCGCCGCCCGCCTTCAGGACGCCCAGCATCGCCACCACCATCTCCAGCGAGCGGTCCAACACGATGGCGACACGCGCGTCGGGCCCCACGCCCACGGACTGGAGACGCCGGGCCAGCAGGGTGGCCTGTTCGTCCAACTGGCGGTAGGTGAGGGAGCGCTCCTCGAAGGTGACGGCCGGTGCGTCGGGCGTGTGCGAGGCCTGGGTCTCCACGAGGTGGTGGACGCAGGTGTCTTCGGGCAGGGGATCCCGGGTGGCGTTCCAATCCACCAGCACGCGCTCGCGCTCGGCGGGGGAGAGCAGGCAGACGCGCTCGTGGCGCTCCTGGGGCTGGGCCGCCATGGCGTCCAGTACGCGCGCGTAGCACTCCGCCAGCCAGGGTACGCGGCCAGCGTCCAGCCTCCGTGGGTCATGGTGCAATGAGAGCTGGAGCTCGGAAGTCACCGGATCGACGCCGAACATGGCGGCCAGCGGCAGGTCCAGGCGCTCAATGGAGCGGACCGGGCTGACGAGCCGCACGCCCTCGATGCCCAGCAGGCCCTGGTACACATGGAAGTGCACGAAGTTGAAGAGGACCTCGAACGGCGGTTGTCCGCTGCGCGGGTGTTGCAGCCGGCTCAGGGGGTAGCGCCGGTGGGGCAGCAGGCGCCGCTCGGTGGCGAACGTCTCGCGGACCAGGTCGACCCAGGTGCCGCCGCCCAAGCGCTGCCGGAAGGCGACGCTGTTGAGGAAGAGGCCCAGGGTTCGCTCGCCGTCGCGCACCTCGGGGCGCCCGTTGCTGACCAGGCCCGTCACCACGTCGGTGGTGCCACAGACGGCGCCGAGGACGCGGAGGTGGGCCGCCAGCAGCACGCTCTTGAGGGGGACGGCGGCCAGACGCGCGAGCCGCTGGAGCCCGGCGTGCGTCGACGCGGCCAGGGGCACGGGATGTTGGGAGAGCCCCCGTGCTGGCGCGTCGGGCGGGGGCGGCAAGGTTCGGGTGACGGACGTCACCTCCATTCCGTCCAACTGCTGCGCCCAGAACTGTTGGACCGCTGGGGACTGGAGTGTCTCTCGCTCCATCGCGATGAACTCGCGGAAGGGGAGCGCCGGTGCTGTCCGCTCCGGACACCTGTCACCGCGCAGGGTGACGAAGTCCGCGAGCAGCTCGGTGAAGAAGGTGGCCACGCTCCAGCCGTCCAGGATGGCGTGGTGGAAGGTGGCGCTGAGCTGCACGGTGGTGGACGTGCGCAGGTGGAGTGTGACTCGCATCAACGGCGCGCGGCTCCAGTCGAAGGGCCGCGCGCGGTCTTCCTCAAGCCACGCTTCGAGGTGCGCATCCTGCTCCTCGGTGGAGAGGTGCCGCAGGTCGTGAACCGCCAGCACGGGCTCCACCTGGCGGTGGACGAACTGGAGTGGCTCCGAGTAGCGCGTCAGCTCGAACGAGGTCCTGAGCGCGGTGTGCCGCGCGAACACTTGCTGGAGGGCCGCCTGGAAGACGGGCACGTCCAGGTCCAGCTCCAGGTGGAAGCTGAAGGCGTCGTGGTAGAGCGCCGCGGCCGTGTCGAGCTGGCTCTGGAAGAGCATTCCGCCCTGGAGCGCGGCCAGGGGATACGCGTCTTCGATGTGCGCGGGGAGCCGTTCGCGGTCCACGAGGCGGACGAGGTCGAATGGCGCGGTGGGCGCGGTGGGCCCCTCGGTGGTGTTCCCCGCGCGCAGGGCCTCCGCCACGGCCTGGAGCGTCCGGTTCTCCAGGAGCATCGCCACGGACAGCTTTAGGCCGCGCTCCGCGGCCCGGGCCACGAACTGGATGGCGCGGATGGAATCCCCGCCCGCGTCGAAGAAGCTGTCGTGGAGGCTTGGCGTGTCGACGCCCAGGACCTCGGACCACACGCCCGCCAGCACCTCCTCGTCGGCGGTGCGGGGGGCGACGTAGCGCTCGGAGGCCGCACGCTCCGGGCCCGTGGGCGCGGGGAGCGCGCGTCGGTCCACCTTGCCGTTCGCCGTCAGGGGAAAGGCCGCGAGCGTCACGAAGGCGGAGGGCACCATGAAGACGGGCAGCCGCGCCTGGAGGTAGCGCCGCAGGTCCTCCGCTGGCGGGAGTTCCCGGGACGGCCTGGCGACGAGGTAGGCGACGAGTTGCTTCTCTCCGGGGCCGTCCTCCCGGGCCATGACCCGCGCTTCGTGCACGGTGGGATGGAGCGCGAGGGCCGCCTCGATTTCCCCTGGCTCAATCCGGAAGCCGCGGAGCTTGACCTGTTCATCCACGCGCCCGAGGAATTCGACCCGCCCATCCGGCAGGACGTGGCACCGGTCCCCCGTGCGGTACAGGCGTGCGCCCGGCACGGGGCTGAACGGGTCTGGGATGAAACGCTGCGCCGTCAGCGCGGGGTCGTTGAGGTAGCCGAGCGCGAGACCGTCACCGCCCGCGCACAGCTCGCCAGGCGCGCCCACGGGAACCGGCTCCAGTGCCGCGTTGAGCACATGAATGCGCGTGTTGGAGATGGGGCGGCCAATGGGCACGGCGTTCACGAGCGGCTCGTCCGGCGACACGGTGTGGCAGCAGGTGAAGGTGGTGTTTTCAGTGGGGCCGTAGCCGTTGATGACCCGGCAGCCCGGGTACCGCTCCACCACGCGTCGCACGTGCGCGGGGGAGAGCACGTCGCCTCCCGCGAGGAGCTGTCGCACGGACGCCAGGGACTCGAGCGCGTGGTCCACCACCTGATGGAACAGGCCCGCGGTGAGCCACACGGTGGTCACTCCTTGGCGGGCGATGAAGCTTCCCAACTCTTCGAGCGACGGCGTGGTGGGGGGATGGATGGCGAGGCGGGCGCCGTTGAGCAGGGCCCCCCAGACCTCGAAGGTGGACGCATCGAAGGCGAGCGGCGCGAACTGGAGCAGCGTCTCGTCCGGCCCCAGGTGGACGTAGTGGGTGTTCCGGACCAGGCGGACGACGGCTCGCTGTGGGACGGCCACGCCCTTGGGCTTGCCGGTGGAGCCGGACGTGTAGAGCACATAGGCCTCGTGCTCCGCGTTGCAGACGGGGGTGGGATTCGCCGTGGGGCGGGCCGCCAGCGCCGCTGCGTCCTCGTCCAGGCTCACCACGGGAATCCACTGGACGGGCAGCTCGTCCGCCAGACCCGAACGGGTGACGAGCGCCGCCATGCGCGCATCCTGGACGAGGAAACCCAGTCGCTCGGGGGGGAACGTCGGGTCCAGCGGCAGGTAGGCGCCGCCGGCCTTGAGGATGCCGAGCAGGGCCACCACCATGTCCAACGAGCGTTCGAGGCACAGCCCTACCCGGGCTCCTGCGCTCACGCCGAGCGCCCGCAGGTGGTGCGCGACCTGGTTGGCCCGCTGGTTCAGCGCGCCATAGGTGAGCTGGTGGTGCTCGCACGTCAACGCCACCGCGTCCGGAGTCGCCGCGGCGTGGGCTTCGAACAACGCCTGAATCGTGGCGTCGCGGGGGTATCCGGTGGCCGTGTCGTTCCAGCGGGCGAGGAGTTCCTGCTCCGCCGGCAGCAGGAGCGGGAGCGTGGCGATGGGGCGGGCCAATGAGGACGGCACGCTCCGCGCGGCGAGCAGGAAATGCTCCCACAGCCGAACGATGGTCGCGTCGTCGAAGAGGTCGGTGTTGTACTCGGCCCGGGCCCACAGGCCTTCGGGGCCCGGGCTGAAGTCGAGCAGCAGGTCCCAGCGGGCCGTCTCGCCACCCTCCACGTCCATCACGTGGGTGTGGAGGCTCTGCAGCGTGAGCAGCGGCGGCGGCGCGTTCTGGAGGACCAGCTTCACCTGGAACAGGGGCGCGTACCCCGCGTCCCGTTCGGACTTGAGGGCACGGACCAGCCGTTCGAAGGGCACGTCCTGATGCTCGTACGCATCGAGCGTCACCTGGCGCAGGCGCGCGAGCAGCTCACGGACGGTGGGGTTCGCGGACAGGTCCGCGCGCAAGACCAACTGGTTGGTGAAGAAGCCAATCAGCCCTTCGACCTCCGGCGGGTTGCGGTGGGCCACGTCCGTTCCCACCACGATGTCGTCCTGTCCCGAATAGCGATGGAGGACGAGGTTGTAGACGCCGAGCAGGACCATGAAGAGGGTGACGCCCTCCGCTCGGCCGAGCGCCTCGAGCTGCTCCACCAGCGGTTGGGGAAGCAGGAAGCGGCGGCTGCGCCCCTGGTGACGCTGTACCGTAGGCCGGGGCCGGTCCGTGCGGAGCTGGAGTCGGGGGAGCGCATCCAACCGCTGCTCCCAGTATCGCAGCTGGCGCTCGAGCTCGCCGCTCTCCAGCCAGCGGCGTTGCCAGAGCGCGTAGTCGCTGTACTGCACCGGGAGCTCCGGCAGGCCGGATGGCTCGCCACGGGTAAAGGCGCCGTAGAGCTGGCTTACCTCGCGCGCGAACACGCCCATGGACCAGCCGTCCGAGGCGCTGTGGTGCAGGGTCAGCAGGAGGATGTGGTGCGTGTCCTCCAACTGGAGCAGCCGCGCGCGGAGGAGCGGGCCCTGGTCGAGGTCGAAGGGAAGCGCGGCCTCTTCACGGGCCAGTGCTTCGGCCCTGGGTTCCCGCTGTTCTTCTGGCATGGCCCGCAGGTCCACGCGGGGCATCGTCAGGGGCTCCGCCGGCAGCACCACCTGCACGGGCTCGGCGCCGGCTTCGACACGTGGCACGGTGCGCAGGGCTTCGTGCCGCCGCACGACGTCGCCCAGGGCGCGCTCCAGCGCCGGCACATCGAGCGTGCCCTTCAGCCGCACCGCGCTGGGCATGTTGTAGATGGCGGTGGGGCCCGTCATCTGGGCGAACAGCCACAGCCGCTCCTGGGCGAAGGACAGGGGCGCGGGGCCCGGCTCGGAGCGACGGTGCAGGGGGGGCGGCTTGGGGCCTCCACTCCGGCAGGACTGGAGCCGCTCCGCCAAAGCGGCCACGGTGGGGGCCGCGAAGAAGGTGTGAAGCGGCACTTCCACGCCCAGGATGGCGCGAAGCCGGGCGACGACCCGGGTGGCCAGCAGTGAGTGGCCTCCCAGTTGGAAGAAGTCATCGTTCGCGCCAATGCGCTCGCGCTTGAGGACGTCACTCCAGATGCGGGCCACCGTCAGCTCGGTGGGCGTGCGGGGGGCCATCCATTCCAGCCCGTTGTCCGAGGACTCCACCTGGACGGACGCGAGCGCGAGGCGATCCCGCTTGCCACTGGGGCCGAGCGGCAGTTCATCGAGGATGCCGATGCGGGACGGCACCATGAACCCAGGGAGCCTTTCGGCCAGGAAGTCCCGGAGCGTTGCTGGCGTGGGGGCGTGGCCCAGGTGCGAGATGAACGCCACCAATTGGACGTCGTCCCCCACTGCCGTGCGCGCCAGCACCACCGCCTGCTGGACCGCCGGGTGCTGCTCCAGCGTGGCTTCGATTTCGCCCAGCTCGATTCGATGGCCACGCACCTTCACCTGGTGGTCCAGCCGGCCCAGGTACTCGAGGCTGCCGTCCGGGAGCACGCGAGCGCGGTCACCCGTCCGGTACATGCGCATGCCTTCCTCGCGCGCGAAGCCATCCGGCACGAAGCGCTCCGCGGTCAAATCCGGGCGGCCCAGGTACCCACGGCCCACCTGCACGCCGCCGATGTAGAGCTCTCCTGGAACGCCCACGGGCAGGGGCGCGAGCCGCGTGTCGAGGACGTACAACGCGGTATTGGCCACGGGCTGGCCAATGGGCACGGTGCGGGAGGGAAGCGAGCGGTGGCAGTCCCATGCGGACACGTCCACCGCGGCCTCGGTGGGGCCGTACAGGTTGTAGAGCCGTGTCTCCGGCAGCCGCGCCACGAAGTGGTCGCGCAGCTCCGGCGAGAGCGCCTCACCGCTGCTGAACACGCGGCGCAGGCTCGCGCACTGCTCCACCGCGGGCTCCGCGAGGAAGGCCTGCATCATGGAGGGAACGAAGTGCGCCGTGGTGATGGCCTCGTCCTGGATGAGCTGCTTCAAATAGGCGGGGTCCTGGTGTCCTCCAGGCCGCGCCAGCACCAGCCGCGCTCCGGTCATCAGCGGCCAGAAGAACTCCCAGACGGAGACATCGAAGCTGAGCGGCGTCTTCTGCAGGACGCGGTCGTCCGCGCTCAAGCCGTACTCCGACTGCATCCAGAGCAGGCGATTGCGGACGCCCGCATGGGTGTTCATGGCCCCCTTGGGCCGCCCCGTGGACCCGGAGGTGTAGATGACGTAGGCGAGTGACTCGCTCCAGGATGCGGAGCGGCGCGGGGATTCCGCGTGCTGGAAGGGCGCGCGCTCGTCCGCGTCCACGAACACGCGCGTGACAGCGGCCTCCGTGAACACCTTCGCCAGCCGCTGCTGCGTGAGGAGCACCCGGACCGCCGCGTCGCGCAGCATGAAGTCCAGACGCTCCTGGGGATAGCTGGGGTCCAAGGGGACGTAGGCTCCGCCCGCCTTGAGCACGCCCAGCAAGGACACCACGAGTTCGAGTGAGCGCTCCAGGCACACGCCCACGCGGTGCTCCGGGCCGACGCCGAGCCCGCGCAGGTGGTGCGCGAGCTGGTTGGCGCGGCGGTCCAGCTCGCCGTAGGTGAGCGTCTCCGACTCGAAGCACAGCGCGACCGCCTCGGGTGTCCGGGCCGCCTGGGCTTCGAAGAGGCCGTGCAGCGTGAGTGGCGCCTCGTAGACGTGCGCCGTCGCGTTCCAGTCCAGGAACTGGGCGCGTTCCTCCTCCGTGAGCAGCGGCACCTGGTCGATGGGCAGGGTGGGCGCGGTGGTGACGGCTTCCAGCAAGACACGCAGGTGCCCGAGCATTCTGTCGATGGTGCCGGCCTTGAAGAGGGCGGTGTCGTACTCCATGGACGCGCAGAGCCCCTCGCGCGTCTCCGCAAGCGCGAGGCTGAGGTCGAACTGAGCGCTGCCCCGGTTCAGGGGCCAGGCCTCCAGGTCAAGCTCGCCCAGCGAGACCACGACTCCGGCTTCATCCAGCGCGAGCGCTTCCAGCCCGAGGTCCGCGCCCACGTGGGATTTCTGAAGCACCAGCATCGCCTGGAAGATGGGGGAGCGGGCTGGATCGCGTTTGGGCTGGAGTTGCTCCACCAGGGCGGGGAAAGGGATGTCCTGATGCTCGAGCGCACCGAGCACCGTGGCGCGCACCTGCTGGAGGAAGGTGTCGAAGCGCAGGCCCGGGGTGAATCGGGCTCGGAGGGGCAGGGGGTTGGTGAAATACCCGACCAGGCCCGAAAGCCGGGCGCGGGTGCGTCCCGAGGCGGGCGAACCGATGATGAGGTCGTCCTGGCCGGTGTAGCGGTGCAGCAGCGCCTGGAACGCGGCGACCAGCACCGTGTAGAGCGTGGTCTCGTGTTCGCGCGCCAGGTCGCGCAGCCGCCCGGTGAGCGCCGGCGTGAGCCGCAGCCCGCGTGAGGCTCCCTGGAAGCGCTGCTGGGGCGGCCGTGTCGCGTCCGTGGGCAGCTCCAGCACGGGCAGCTTCCCCGCGAGCTGCTGCTTCCAGAAAGCCCAGCCCGGCGCGCTGGAACTCGCCGCCAGCGCCTCGCGTTGCCAGCGTGCGTGGTCCATGGGCGTGAGTGGGAGCGGTGGCAACACGGCGGGGCGGCCGCGCAGCGCCGCCGCGTACAGCGCGCCCAGCTCGCCGGCCATGACCGCCAGGGACCAGAAGTCGGTCACCGCATGGTGCAGGGTCAGCAACAGGATGGGATTCGCATCCAAGCGGGTCCACAGGTGGACCCGGAACAGAGGGGCTTGGCCCAGATCGAAGGGGCGCTCCGCTTCGGCGGTGACGCGTTCCCGAAGCCACGCCTCATCGTGTCCGGACGCGTCCTCGACCCGCAGCGGCACTTCCACGGGAGACATCACTTCCTGCCGCGGTTGTCCCGCTTCGGAGGTGATGCGAATGCGCAGTGCGGGGTGCCGCTCCATCAATGCGTGCAGCGCCTGTCGCAGGGCGGCGACATCCAACGCGGAGCGGACGCGAACCGCGCGCGCCACATGGTAGGCGGCGCTGGTGGGCGCCAGCGCATGCAGGAACCACAGCGCCTGCTGACCGTATGAGAGCGGCAGTGGGCCCGTGAGCGGCGCGGGTCCGGGGTTGGGCTCGGACGCGGGCGTGGCCTCCGTTAGTCTGCGGGCGAGCGCATCGAGGCTCTCACCCTGGAGCAGGGCTGAGAGGGGGAGGACGATGCCCAGCTCACGCTCGAGCTCCGAGTGCAGCTCCAAACTCTGCAGTGAATCCAGACCGTAGCGGGTGAGTGGCGCTTGGGTGTCCAGCGACGCCGGGCTCACGCGGAGCAGGGCCGCGACCCGGGCCCGGAGCCACGCGGGCGTGCCGGGCGGGTGGAGGGCCTCGGCGACCTGTTCGGACGGCGCCTCCTGCGCGGCTGGGTTGCGCCACGCACCGATCAGCTCGAGCGTTCCGTCCAGGAAGCCCGCGCGGCAGGCGTGGCGCTGAATCTTGCCGCTGGACGTCTTGGGAAGCGCCCCCGCCTTGAGCAGGAGCACCGCGTGGACACCGAGCTGGTGGTGTTCGGCGATGGCCTGCTGGACGCTCGTGGCCACCTCGTCGGGCGAAGCCTCCTGGCGGGCGGAGACCTCGAACGCCACGGCCAGGCGCTCTTCTCCGTCCACATCCACGGAGAACGCGGCACTGCATCCGGGGCGGATCGCGGGGTGGCTCTGCTCGGTGGTCTGTTCGAGGTCCTGGGGATAGTGGTTCCGGCCACGGATGATGATGAGGTCCTTGGCCCGGCCCGTGACGAAGAGCTGGCCGTCACGGAGGAAGCCCAGGTCCCCGGTGCGCAGGAAGGGCCCTTCGCCTCGCGCCAGCCGGGCCTGGAACACCCGCTCCGTCTCCTCGGGGCGTCCCCAATAGCCCTGGGCCACGCTGGGCCCGGACATCCAAATCTCCCCCACCTCTCCGTCGGCCTGGAGCGTGCGCGCCTGGGGATCCACCACCACGAGCGACTGGGTGGGAAGCTGGGTGCCGCTGCTGACGAGCGTCACCGTGTCCTGCCCGGTGCCCTCGTCCCGGGGGGCGCCCTGGCCGTGCTGGAGTGCCCGCGCGTCGAAGTGGCCCGTCCGCACCGGCTCCGCCTTGACGCCGCCCGCGGCGATCAACGTGGCCTCGGCCAGCCCGTAACACGGATAGAAGAACTCGGGCCGGAAGCCCGCGGGTTCGAAGGCGCGGGCGAAGCGGGCCAGCGTCTCGGGCCGGATGGGTTCGGCGCCACAGAACGCCACCTGCCACGTGCGCAGGTCCAACTGCTCGCGCTCCTCCGGGCGGGTCTTCCGCACGCAGAGGTCGAAGGCGAAGTTGGGACCGCCCGCGCAGGTGCCGCGGTGCCGCTCGATGGCTTGGAGCCAACTCAGCGGCCGTTGCAGGAAGGTGATGGGGGACAGCAGCACGCCGTGAAAGCCGTTGTAGAGCGGCTGGAGGATGCCGCCGATGAGCCCCATGTCGTGATAGGGCGGCAGCCAGTTCACCGCTACGGACCCCTCGCGGAGCTCCATGCCCAGGCCAATCAGGTGCGAGTTGTGCACCAAGTTGCCGTGCGTGAGCATGACCCCCTTGGGCGTGCCGGTGGACCCGGAGGTGTACTGGAGGAAGGCCAGCGTCTGCCCCGTGACTTCGGGTTCTCGCCAGCCGTCCTCGCAGCCCGCCTCCAGGAGGTCGGTGGCCAGCCAGCGGCGGTCCCTCAGCTGCGACGCCTGCTCTTCCAGCGAGTCGACCAGCGAGAGAATCATCTCGGTGGTGAGCACGATGGACGCCCGGGCATCGGTGAGGATCGCCTGGAGCCGCGGCAGTGAGCGGTTGAGGCGGCTGATGTCGGGCGGGTAGGCCGGAACGGCGATGACGTTGGCGTAGAGGCAGCCCAGGAAGGCGGCCACGTAGTCCAGCCCCGGAGGGTAGAGGAGGATGGCCCGCTCGCCCGCCGCATCCATCCGCTGAAGGGAGGCCGCGATGGCGCGCGCGCGACGGTCCAACTCCCGGTACGTGATGCGCGTCTCGTCCGATGCGTCGTCGCCCACGAACGTATAGGCGATGGCGTCGGGCTGAGTGCTCGCGCGGTGACGCAGGCAATGCAAGAGGGTGGGACTCCAGGGGGCTTCTTCCCTCGCGCTCGCGAGCAGCATCGGCGGAGACCTCCGGCAAAGATGGCTGGGCAGGAATCAGGTGGACTGCGGATGTCAGAGCACCAGCGTGTCGGCGCCGTGGCGGAGCACGGTTCTCTGGGCGCCGCTCTGGATGTCGAGTCTGAAGAACTCGGAGGCGAAGTCGCGCAACTTCGGACCAAAGGCCTCCATTACGTCCGTGTTACCCAACTGAAGCGTCGCTCCGTCGCGGCCGAGCGCATGTTCGATTCGCCCCTGCAGGCGCTCGAAGATGGCCAGGTTGGCGCGTTCGAGGCGCAGATACTCTGTCAGGGCCTCGGCGAAGGGACGCAGCGCGGGGCCGGCGGGGCGGGCCTTCTCCAGCAGGGCCATCACCCGCGCGGGGGTGTCCTCGGGGAAGGTCAGGGCCTCGAGCTCGCGGGTCTGCGCGCCCAGGCCCTGGCCGGAGATGGCGTGCTGCTCCTGGTCCAACTCCGCCCGGAAGCGCTCCAGGTCCCGGACGGTGCGCTCGCGGACCTCCTGCTCCGCGGCGGCGACTTCCCGGGCCAGCGAGCTGACCTGCTCCTCCGTCCTGCGCTGATAGGCCTCCAGCGCCGCGGCGAGCTCGCCCGGCCCCGGCTCTCCCGCGCGCGGTTGGGACAGCTGCCTGGACAGCTCGTGGGCGAGCGAGGTGGCCCGGACGCCGAACAGGTACTTCTGCGCGTCCAACCCCATCAGCAGGTTGCCGTACTCGAGGAAGGGGCGGCTCACCAGCGCACTGACAGGGCCCGGGTCGGCCTGGGGCGGGAGCTGGCCGGAGATGAGGACCCGGAAGGAGTCCTCGATGAGCCCGCGCGGCCCCGCGCACACCGAGTTCATCCCGATGAAGAGCTCGTTCGCGTCGGTGAACTCGTAGAGCACCGCCGGGTCGAGCGCCTCCATCTGGTCGTACAGGCCCGCGGAGATGATGATCAACACCTGCAGGTGGGCCACGCGGTTGATGCCCAGGAGCATGCGGTAGAGGATGGCCGTCACCGCGGGCAGGTGGCCGTCCTGGAGCGGAAGCTGCCCGCGCCGCAGCAGGTACGCGGAGAGGGCGACCCCCAGCCGGCTGAACTTCCACAGGTCGACCATGGTGATGGGGCCGTCGAGCGGGCGCTGCGCCTGTTTCAGGTACGCGTTGCGAAGGACGGCCAGCCCGCCCACCACCGCGGGCCAGTGCTGATTGAACTGGCGCAGCGAGGAGACATTCATGGGATGGGCGTGCTTGCGGCGGCTGCCCGCGTAAGGACATTCCCGCATCTCCATGGGCACGCCGGCCTGGACGTGGGAGGGCGCCATCTCCTCTCCCAAGGGGCGTCCCTCGTCGTCCTTGTAAGGCAGCAGGGCGCCCATCAACGACGCCCAGTAGAACTCCGGCGCCTCGTGGGCCTTGGGGCCGAAATAGCCGGAGGCATACAGGGCATCGACAGCGCTCAGGTCGCGAAGCTGGCTCATCGGAACGGCTCCTGGTGGATGCGTCGGTTACTTCGGTAGGACCTTCAGTTTCTGGCGGCCCGCCACGGTGAGCAGGCTGGAGGTGAGCGTGATTTCGTCACCCGCGTTCACCGAGAGGGCCCGCGGCAGGTCCCTCACCGCCCAGCCCCAGTGCGTCCGGGGCGAGAAGGGAGAGGTGGACAGCACCAACCGGTCGTCCAGGTGGGCCCTGAAGAACATCAGGAGTGAGCCCAGCCGCCCGCCGGCCCGTATCTTCAGGGATGACAGCGTCTCGCCCGCCGTCTGCGCCTCCAGGTCACCCGCCAGGTCAATGGTGCGCACCACGCACTCCTCCGAAAGAATGGCTTGCTCGAAGAAGCCCACGCGGAAGTCATTGGCCCGGCGGGGGAACGTGGCGTCGTCATTGATTTCATCCGCCTGTTCCAGCACGTGCAGGTAGGGCGAGAAGTCGAGGCCATACATCCCGGAGAACTCACGCGCTTCCAACCTGGCGCGGTGGGCGATGGAGGGAACGAACTCCGGCTCCACCCCAACGCAACAGACTTCTATTTTGTGAGGAATCAAGGTGCCCTGGCCCGGGCGGAGGAAGCGTCTCCTTGCGTCATCGATGTATGGGATGACGTTTTCGAAGAAGGGGTCGATGCCCAGGATTTCGTGGACGATGACATCCACGGGTTCGGGGAGTTGGACGTCCTTGCTGTTGCCAGTCAACAGCGTGACGCGGTCCTCCATGCCATTGGCCCGGAACATCATCCGTGCGAGCGCGGCCACCTCGCTCTCTTCCAATGCATAGACATGGCGCGCGCCGCCCTGCGCGGCGAACATCGAGAGGATGCCGGTGCCACAGCCGAGGTCCGCGACCACCTTGTCCCGGACGTGGGGCAGGATGGCGGAGCGGTACGCCATCACCCGTACTGAATCCCTCAGCATCCAATGGTGCAGCGCGAATGACGCGAAGCCGGTCGACGCCGGCACATAGCCGCTGTCCTCGGCGCGGTAGTCGGCGCGCACGGGGGTGAGGATGTTGTTTCCCCTGAGCCGCTCGACGGCTTGTGCGAAGGCTTCCGGGCTGAGCGACCGCTCCTGCCGCACGGTATGGAGCGCGGCTTCTTGCGTTCGTGCGTGGCTGAAGGCTCGCAGGATCGCGAGGTCGTCTTCCTCGAGAACGCAGGGGGAACGGGAAACCGAATTGGCCGCGACGAGCTGGCCCGCTCCGTCGAGCTGGATGAAGACGGAGCGGGAAACGATATAGGCGGTGTTTGAAGGCACGTCGCTCCCCAGGCGAACCGCGGCGCGCCCTCGAGGGCAGCGGCCGCGAATGGTTATGTGCTTGGGAGGCATTACTATCTGCTTTCCTTTTCAATGCAAGCGCTGTTGGTGGATGCGTTTGCGTTGTAAAGCGGCTGCCGCGCTGGAATGGAATATGTTTGCGTGGTGCGTTGTTTGTTGCCGGTGTCTCTTCGCGGCGTGTGCGCGGGGTTGAAGTTTCTGGCGCTGGAGGAACGCGGCTCCGGGGGCGCTGATGGACATTGGCTGCGGTGTCGTGACAATGATTGTTAGAGTCCGGCTTCCGTTGGGAGAGGTATGAACACCAAGCACCCCATTGCCATTGAGCGGATTTCCAGTCCCACGCCCGCCTTCTTCCGTGAGCACTATCTGGAGAAGCGCCGCCCGGTGGTGCTCACCGGAGTGGTCAGCCACTGGCCGGCTGTGACGCGTTGGAGCGCGGACTCTTTCAAGCAACGGTTTGGAGACCACCGCGTCGTCGTCGAGCGAAGCAGGGCCTCGGTGCCGTCGAACGATCCCCTCGAGTTCCTGCGCAACCGCTACTACGAAGAGGCCCGGCTTGGAGACACCATTGCTCGGATGGTGTCTGGCGAACATCCGCCAGGGGCGTACTACGTGACGTATGCCAACATCTTCGATGCGGCCCCCGAACTGCTCGGGGACTTCGAATCACCGCCGCAAACCTGGGGCATCCCGCCGCATTACCCTCGAGCGCTTCAAGACCGGCTGACCTTGCGTCCCGGCTTCTGGCTCGGGCCCGCGGGGACCGTGTCCGCGGTGCATTTCGATCGGCAGGAGAACTTCAATGCCCAGATCTCCGGGCGCAAGAAGTGGACGCTGTACTCGCCCCAGGATTCGCGCCACCTGTATTACCCGGCGCTCGACATGCCCACCGTCATCTTCAGCCCCGTGGACATTGAGGCGCCGGATGCACGAAGGTTTCCGCGCTTCGCGGAGGCGCAGCCCTACGAGACAATTCTCGAGCCTGGCGAGCTGCTGTTCATCCCCGCGGGCTGGTGGCACCATGTCCGGACGCTGGAGCTGTCCATTTCGCTGAACTTCTGGTGGTGGACGCTCGCCTCGGTGGGCACCACGGCCCGGGTGAACTACCACTTCGCGCGCAAGCAGTTGCTGCGCATCCTGGGCCGCCAGGGGGCGACGGCGGCCTCCATGCCGGTGGGTTGATGAATCCTGGCGGGCGGGGCCGCGCTGCCTTGGCGGGGCACCGCGGGCCCCTCCTTCAAACGGGGTGGTGTTCAGACTCGCTTGAAAATGGCATCCATGGCGCAGCTTGCGTTGTAGCCGAAGAAATCGGTGTAGAAGGTATCGACCCGGTAGGCCTCGCGGTGGTGCCAGAGAAACCTGCCGAGTTGGTCTTCGACGAGCGACTCTTCGCCTGACACGCGTCCGCTTTCGGGGTCCTCCACGATGACGTAGTCGCCCGGCCGGAGGTATTCGTGGAGGTACGTCAGGATTCCGTCGACGTTGACATGGGCGTCTTCGATGAAAAGCCAGGGGTGAGGTGCTGCTCTCAGCAGTTCCGGCGTGAAGACCTTCTGAATCTTGCGGCTGTCCCCCTGCATGAAGCTGACCCGCGGATGAGAGACGTCTGGCTTCACCAGGTCATATGTGTGGATATGGCAGTCGAGTTCCAGCGCTGTGAGCTGGTCTGCCAGCCAGAGGGCGCCGCCACCATTCGCGCTTCCGCTTTCGAAGATCGTGCGCGGCCGCAGGTCCGACAGCAGGCGTGGATAGAGCGCCAGGTCGTACACCGTCTTGAACAGGGGGATGCCTCGCCATCGCATGCAATCGGAGACGCCCTGGCTCAGCGCGAAGACGGTGTCGGGGACGTCCCGGCCGAGCAGGGGGGGGCGTTCGAAGTAGTCCACGAGTCTGCCCTGGACCCTGCGGCGCAGGTGCGCATGGAACATCTCCATCATGCGCACGGTCTGATCGTCCGGAGGCGCGACCTGCTCGGTCGCCGCGCGCTGTAGCAGGGGAAGCAGCGTCTTCATCACCGTGTTTCCCAGATAGGTGTTGACCCCGGAGTAGGTGTGGTCCCGTTGGACGTCCGCGATGAAGCGCCGCACCTCTTCCTGGAGGCGGGCGCCTCCCGGCATGGGCGGCTGCTGGAAACAGCCCACCGTGTGTCCGGGGCCATGGCTTTCGAGCCAACGGCCGGCGGGTTGCTTTTTGATGCAGGCTTCGCACGAATCCATGGCGCATTCAAAGCAGTGGAACCGCGGAGCGTCGTCCAATCGTTTTCCACAGTGATTGCATAAGAATGCTGCCAGTGATGCGAAGCCCACGCTCCTCGGGTCAGCAGCCTTCATGGTATGTCCTTTCAAGGCCAGGCAGGGCGCGCGGCGCCAGCCGGGAGTCTGGTGAATACCTTCTCTTATCTCATAGGCGCATTGCCATGCAGAATGCCTCCAACGGTATTGAGCGCATCGACAATCCGACTCCTGAGGAGTTCTATCGGGAATTCGTTTCGAAAGGCCGGCCCGTCATCCTCACGGGAATCGCATCCACATGGCCCGCCTGTGGCCGGTGGACGCCACGCTTCTTCGCGGACAGGTTTGGAGACACGCCCGTGCAGGTGGAGGTCCAGCGCCGTCAGGACCCGACGCTGCACTGGGGGGAGAAGGAGGTGCTCCAGACGACGCTGGCCCGGTATGTGGAACTGCTGTCGTCGGAAAGCCCGAAGTACTATTTGAACTTCGCTTCGGTGATGGCGCAGTTGCCCGAACTGCATCGGGATGTCGGCTCGTTGGATGCCTACCAGGTCCATCACCGGCCCTACCCCGAGCGGGTGCGCCGTAAGCTCCGGCTGTCACCCATCTTCTGGTTCGGCCCGGCGGGCGCCTTCACGTCGCTGCATCGCGACCCTTCCGACAACCTGCTGGTGCAGGTGCTGGGGCGCAAGCGGTTGACGCTCTTCGCGCCGGAGGACACGCCCAACCTCTACGCGCCGTGGCATGAGAACTGTTCGAGCGGGCGCTGCCTGGGGGGATACAGCCCGGTCAACGTCGCGCAGCCGGACCTGGAGCGCTTCCCGCGCCTGAGCCGTGCGCGCGGGGTGGACGTCCTCCTGGGCCCTGGGGAGATCCTCTTCATCCCCATCCACTGGTGGCACTACGTGTCGTCCGTGGACGTGTCGATTTCGGTCTCGTACTGGTGGTTCCACCGGCTGTCCCAGTGGCACTGGTCGACCGCGGCCTGGGTGCCCCTGCGCTCCACGCTGGAGTGCCAGGTGCGCCAGTGGTGGCGCGCGCGGGCCGCCTGAGGTCCGGAGCAGGGCGCAGCAAACGAAAAGCCCCTGGAATCTCAACGATTCCAGGGGCTTCTGTGTGGCCAGGGTCAGACTTGAACTGACTACCTGCGGATTATGAGACCGCCGCTCTAACCAGGTGAGCTACCTGGCCGTAAGTGGGATGCAACCTACGGCTTTTACTGCGGAACTTCCACTGCCTTCCTACCTGCTCGCCCGCTGTCCGTGCAACAGCTTTGGCAACGGGGCGGGTACTTCGCGCTTCGGGGCGGCTCTATACCACATGACGGGCGGAGGGCAACGGGAACGACACGGCCAACCTTCGCGGGGCCAGATCTCGGTCCCGAGCGATCTGCTCGCCAGACGTGGAAATGGGTTTTCTTCCTGACAGGGCGCCTCGATCCCACAGGAAATGCAAGGTGACTTTGGGGTCGATTGAGGCGCGGCATGCGTGGCGCGCGGTCGCCACAGCCGGGGGGCTCCAGCAACAATCAACGTACCCTCCACCAGATGTGCGTGGCGGGATTGGGCATCACGCGCTGCATCCTGGCCGTCTTGGAAGACGAACTGCGACAGGGACAGCTCGAAGTGCTCCTACCGGAACGGTGGCTCAGGCTGTTTCGCGAACCACTGCTTCGCGTTCAGCAGGTGCAGGTCCTGTCCGCCGGGTTTGAATTCGATTCCACCGGTGAGGGCGCCCAGGGTCGCCAGGAGCGCGCCCTGCAGCTCTCCGCCTGCGAGGTCCAGGTGTCCTCGCAGGGAGAAGCCCTCTCCGTCCGCCTGCAGTTCGCGCAACTGGAGCCCGCCCTCGTCAATCTGCACCCGGCCCGTCACCGTGACGTCCCGGACGTTGAGCAGGGACGTCAGGAAGCGCGGCAGATTCTTGGCGGACGTGAGCAGTGCGGCGACGGGCTGTGTGTCCGTGAGCTTGCTGGCGAAGCGCGCCGACAGCACTGTCGGAGACAGGGACAGTCGGGCCTGGGGCAGGGTGAAGACGCCGCTCCAAGCGCGGATGGGCACGGGGCCATTCGTGGACACATTCGTCAGCCGGAGCGTCGTCCCCGTCAGTGTCAGGGACTTCGTGTCCCACGACATGTTCCGGGCGTCCACATCCGCCTCGGCACGCAACAGAACCTTGACGCTTCCCATGCGTCCAGAGACGAGGTCGGAGTCCACGCTCAGCCGCAGCGAGTCCTGAGCCTTCGCGGACTTCGACCGCTCCCGGCTCTGCACCGTCATGAACCCCGAGTCGATTTCCATCGTCCGCGCCAGCCAGGGATTGAGCATCCTCAAGTCCAGCGGCCGGCTCCTGGCCACGCGGAGGTCCGGCTCCAGCTCCCAGTCCGACTGCTCCGCGCTGCGCCGCGCGATGACAGTGAGGGTGATTTCAGGGACCTCTGCACCCGTGCCCTCGGGACCGGACACCCGCACGGGCGCGAAGGTGAGCGTTGCGGTCCCTTTCCGCGTGTCCGGGCTCTCCGAAGCCAGCGAGGCCTTGAGTGCCCAGGGCGCACGCGCTCGGATGGGACCGGCCCGCACGTTCAACTCCTGGCCCTGGACGTCAATGCGGCTGTCATCGGCCAGCCCGCCGTCTTTGAGGTGGAGGTCCAGGTCCACCTTGCCTTCGCCCCCTTTCAGGGAGACGGCGTTGTTCGACCCCAGGTGCTCGTTCAGCCAGTCCAGTGGGAGCAGTTCCATCTGGCTCGTCACCTGTGCGCTGAGCGCCCGTGAGAGGTCCCAGCCCTCGTCGTCCGTGAAGGGGACCTCGAGCTGTGCCTTGGCTTCCAGGCGCTCCAGCCGGGTGACGGGCTTCCGGTCGAACTCGATGGCCCCGGAGACCACTCGAATCGAGGGCGTCTCGACGTGGATGCGCTCGCGGCCTTTGATGTCCAGCGAGCCTTGCACGTCCAGGTTCCCCACGAAGCGGACCCGGCCGAAGTCCAACTCGCGAACCTCGTGGACCGTTACGTCGGCCAGTTGGATGACCCACGGGCGGTAGTCCGGGCCCGGTGGCGGTTCCATCTCGATGCCGAATGACGGTTCAATCCGGAAGCGCGCGCCATGCCCGTCGATGCGCTGCACGTCCACGCGTTTGCGCAGCAGGGCGGTCAGCGACACGTTGGCGTCCAACGCGTCCATGTTCACCTGCCACCACTGGTTTTGATTCTGCTGGGTCAGCGTGAAGTCACGAAGGTGGAGCTGTCCGAAGGGCCAGAGCCACCAGGCGCGCTTCCAGGCGAGCTCGGTCCGGCTGGTGGACCGGCGCATGATGGCCTGGACGGCGCCCATGTTGAGCGCCACGTTGATGGAGACCTCCAGCACGATGAGTGCGCCCAGGGTCCACGCCACTGCTCGCGGCCACCGTTTCCTGCGAGGGGCTGCGTCCTGGACGTCTGGCGGCGGGATGAGCGTCATGTCGCGGGTACCCGGTGGGATGTCCAGGGGGGAGCGGCGTGGGCCGTTCCCGGACGGCGCGGGTGCTGTTTCCCGCCGCCCTCCGGATGCCTCAGTCGCCGTGCGCATACAAGGCGCCAGCAGGCCTGAGCGTCCGATTCGCTCCCGGAGTGTCCGCGGGTGAGCCGATGCCAGAGGCCAGGTTCTGGATTGGGAAGGGCGGGGGATTGGTGGAAGGCTCGGCGCATGGACTCGGACACGCGGCAGCACCTCGACCGCGCTTCACGAAAGGTTCCTCGCCGTGCATCTGCTGTACGCCTTCGGGCTCTTCGTCGTTACCGCGGTGGCCGAGGTGGTGGGCTGCTATCTGCCCTACCTCTGGCTCCGTCAGGGGAAGTCGCCCCTGCTCCTCGTACCCGCGGCGGGGAGCCTCGCCGTCTTCGCGTGGCTGCTGACGCTTCACCCGACGGGCGCGGCTCGCACCTATGCGGCCTACGGCGGGGTGTACATCGCCGTGGCGCTCGTCTGGCTATGGCTCGTGGAAGGGGAGCGGCCCACGACGTGGGACCTCGTGGGCGCGCTCGTCGCCATCCTGGGAATGGCCATCATCGTGCTCGGCCCTCGCAGGTAGCGAGGGACTGCTTCATCACGCCGCACGGGACAGACTACACGGCCCAGCGCTGGAGGCTGCCCTCCACGTACTTCGCCCGGCAGGCGCGCCGCTGGACCTTGCCGCTGGACGTCTTGAGGACCTCGCCCTGCTGGAGCAGGACAACCTCGTGGACGTCCACCGAGTGCGCGGCGGCCACGGCCTGCCGGATGGTCTTCTGGAGCGCGCTCGCGTCCAGGGCCTGGGCGCCATCGCCCTGTTCAGAGGGCGCGAAGCGGGCGCTGACCTCCACCAGCACCACCAGCCGCTCGCCCTCCGGATGGTCGACGGAGAACGCCACCGAGCAGCCAGGACGCAGTGCCGGGTGCTGGCTCTCGGCCGTCAGCTCGAGGTCCTGCGGGTAGTGGTTCCGGCCGTCGATGATGATGAGGTCCTTGATGCGGCCGGTGACATACAACTCGCCGTCAATCATGAAGCCCAGGTCACCGGTACGCAGGAAGGGACCTTCCTCGCTGCCCTGGATGCGCGCCTGGAAGGTCTCCGCGTTCGTCTCCTCGCGTCCCCAGTAGCCGTGAGTGACGTGGGGACCGGCCGTCCAGATTTCGCCCACCTCGCCCGGTGCGCACGCCACCAGCGTCTCTGGATTCACGATGCGGATGAGGCTGTCACCCCAGCTCCGCCCGGAGCTGACGAGCGTCCGCGCGGACGGGCCCGGCGGGGCAGCCACGGCGCGGTTCTGCTCGAGCGCCGCCGCATCCAGGGTGAGGTGGCGTGGCAGCTCGGAGGTGATGCCTCCCGACACGAAGAGCGTCGCCTCCGCGAGCCCATAGCAGGGATAGAAGGCCTCTCGGCGGAAGCCGGCGGGCGCGAAGGTGTCCGCGAACTCCGCCAGCGTCTCCGCCCGCACGGGCTCCGCGCCATTGAAGGCGACACGCCACGAACTCAGGTCCAGCGAAGCGAGCTGCTCCGGCTTCACCTTTCGCG
The DNA here is from genome assembly GCF_010998615.1 of Myxococcus sp. CA023. GTDB lineage: Bacteria > Myxococcota > Myxococcia > Myxococcales > Myxococcaceae > Myxococcus. Next base: position 143,511 of record NZ_JAAEAH010000003.1, read on the forward strand.
TGCAGAGCGCGTAGGCGAAGTTGGGCCCGCCGCTCGTCGTCGCACGGTACTTCGTGATGGTGTTCAGCCAGCGGATGGGGCGCTGCAGGAAGGACCACGGAGACATCACGACGGAGTGCGTGCCCATGTACATTGGCTGGAGCACCGTGCCGATGAGCCCCATGTCGTGGTACAGCGGCAGCCAACCGCACACCGATGAATGGTCGTCGTGGCTGAAGCCCTGCCGGATCATCTCCTCGTTGGACATCAGGTTCCGGTGCAGCACCATCACGCCCTTGGGCGTCGACGTGGAGCCTGACGTGTACTGGAGGAAGGCCAGCGTGTCGCCGGTGATGGCGGGGCGCTTCCAGCCGTCCTCCAGCCCTTCCTCCAGTGCGTCCGTGGCAATCCACTGGATGTCCCGCAGCACGGGGTAGGCGTCGGCCAGCGCGTTCACGCTCTCCAGGATTTCGCGCGTGGTGAGCGCGAAGCGCGGCTTCGCATCCTGGAGGATGGAGAGGATGCGCGTGACGGCCTGGAGCTGCGCGGGAGGATAGGCTGGCACCGCGGCCACGCCCGCGTACAGGCTGCCGAAGAACGCCGCGATGTAGTCGAGCCCCGGTGGATACAGCAGCAGCGCTCGCTCGCCAGCGCCCTTGTGCTCCTGCAGCGCCGCGGCAATGGCGCGGGCCTGGCGATCCAACTCGCCATAGGTCCACGTGGTCGCCTGGCCTTCACCATCCTGGAGGAACGTATAGGCGCGGGCCTCGGTCTGGTTCGAGGCGCGCCAGCGCAGCAGGTCGGTCAGGGTCTGCACGGAACGGCTGGGACTCGGCATGGCGGGTCTCCTTGGGAAGTCGTGGGAAGAGGGGAGGGTTCAGGGGCTCGCCGCGGGTTCGACGGAAGGCGCGGCCTGAGGGGGGGCCTCCAGCTCACGCAGCGGGCGGTAGAGCGTGGACAGCAGCGTCATGAGGACCGCCAGCACGCCCGCGATGAGGAACATCAAGGCGATGCCGCGGCCCGGGCCCTCGCCGACGAACGCACCCAGCAGGGGGACGAGCTTTCCTCCCGAGGCCATGGCGGGTTCGAAAACGTGGTCCGCCAGCGGCCCGGCGATCGTGTACGCCAGCGGCAACATGGCCCCGGTGATGGTGCTGGTGAAAGCGAAGACACGGCCGCGCAGCGCCAGGGGCACGATGCGCTGGAGGAGGGTCTGGCTGGAGCCGTTGATGATGGGGAGGCCGAAGAAGAACGCGAAGGCGACACCGGCCAGCACGGGAACGGAGGTGGCCAGCCCGACGCAGATGAGCGCGAGTCCACAGGTGAGCTGGAACCCGAGCAAGCCATTCACCAGTCGCTTGGGGCCGCCCCAGGCGCTGATGACCAAGCTGCCCGCCAACATGCCCACGCCACCCGCGGTGGTGAGCGCGCCCAGGGTGCGCACGTCCGCGAAGGACAGGACCAGCGGGGTGACGAGGACCTCGACCGTGCCGGTCAGGAAGTTGCTGGCCGCGAGGAAGCCAATGAGCGCCAGGAGTCCTGGGGTGGCGCGCAGGTATGCACCGCCAGCCCGAATCGACTCGAGCAGCGGCACCCTCTCTTCGCCGGACGACGACACGAGGTGCTCCCGGGGGATTCGCGCCAGGAGCAGGGGCAGCGCGCCGAGCACGAGCGTCGTCGCGTCGATGAGCAGGATGCCCTTGAGTTCAATGAGCTCCATCAGGGTGGCGCTCAACATGGGGGCCACCAGTTGGGAGAACGCGAGCCCGACCTGCACCAATCCGTTGGCCCGCCCCAGATGCTGCGGTGGCACCACCGTGGAGACGAGCACGGCGAAGGCCGGCTGCTGGAACGCGCTGGCCGTCGACACCACGGCGGTCGTGACGTAGGCGTGCCAGGGTTGGAGCAAGCCATTGAACAGCAACAGCGCCAGCACGAGGCTCGACAGTCCGGCGGCCGCGTCGCTGAGCACCAGCACCCAGCGGCGGTTCCAGCGGTCCACGAGCGCTCCGGCCACCGGCCCGAGCAGGATGGCGGGCAGCGTCGCGGAGAGCATGACCAGCGCGTACTGCGTCACGTCGCCCGTCGTCTTGTACGTCCAGACGCCGAGCGCGAAGCTCGTCAGCCCCGAGCCCAGCAGTGACAGGACCTGTCCCAGCCAGATGACGACGGCGGACTTCATGGGGAAGGACGGCGCCGCCGTCATCGAATGGCTCCGGCCCGGACGAGGCCCTGGCGCACGAGCTCCGCCAGCACCTGGACGTGCGGCGCGGCCAGCATCGTCATGTGGTCTCCTGGCACCGTCACGGGCGTGACGGCCGTGGAGGCGTGGCGGCCCCAGCCCCAGCTCGGGTCGTCCGCGAAGGACTCGGGGACGATGCCGTCTTCCTCGTGCCGCTCCTGGGCCCGGAAGAGGGCGACGGGAATGGGGAGCGTGTCCCGGGGGACGTAATCAATCTCGTACGCGGCCTTGTAGACGTCGATGAACCCTTGGACCTGCTGGCTGTCCGCGCCGTCGGGGAGGAGTCCCGCCTGGACCAGCCTGCGCGTCAGGTGCTCGCGGCGCGCTTCGGCAGACAGCGGGCGGAGTGCCTCGGCGGAGATGCCCAGGTCCACGCCGTAGAGGCGGCCCGCCGTGCTCGCGACGGAGGCCATCCAGTCCGCGTCGTCGAATGGGGGCGCCTCGCTCGGCGGGGCCTCGTTCACCGGGACGGTGGTGTTGAGGATGCCCAGGAAGGCAATCGACTCGCCCTGCTTCCGGAGCTGCTGCGCCATCTCGAAGGCGACCCAGCTACCGAAGGAGTGGCCCAGCAGGTGGTATGGCCCCTGCGGTTGCACGTGCTTGAGCGCTTCGATGTAGCACGCGGCCATCTCCTCAACGGAGTGGTGCGGCTCCGCGCGTCCATCCAGCCCGCGTGCCTGGAAGGCATGCACCGGTAGGGTGGGGCCCAGTGCCTGGGCCAGATCGCGAAGGTAGACGGCGTTTCCACCGGCGCCCGGGACGCAGAACAGGGCGGGGCGGTTGGATCCCGGCTGGAGCGTCACCAGTGGCGACCATGGCGCGGGCGACGTCTCTTCGTGAAGCGCCTTGGCGAGCTGCTCCAGCGCGGGGTTCTGGAAGAGGACCGACAGCGGAAGGGCGCGGCCGAATTGCTCACGGATTCGCACCATCAGCCGGACGGCCAGCAGTGAATGGCCGCCCTGGTCGAAGAAGTTGTCGTGCACGCCGATGGGGCGCACTGCCAGCAGCTCCTCCCAGATGGCCGCGAGCCGGGTCTCCACCTCGTCGCGCGGAGCGACGAAGCCGTCCTGCGCGTCGCGGCGGACGCTCTCTGGCGCGGGCAGGGCCTTGCGGTCCACCTTGCCGTTGGGGGTGAGCGGGAAGGCGGCCAGGATGACGAAGGCCGCGGGCACCATGTACGGCGGCAGGTGCTTCTTGAGGTGCTGCCGCAAGTCATCGGCCGTGGCCATGTCTGGCGTCGTGAGCGTGAGGTAGGCGACGAGCTGCTTGTTGCCAGCGTCCTCGTGGACGAGCAGCTCCACGGCCTGGACCGCGGAGTGCTCCAGCAGCTTCGCCTTGATTTCATCCAGTTCGATGCGGTGGCCGCGAATCTTCACCTGCGTGTCGTTGCGGCCGATGAAGGCGAGGGTGCCGTCCTCCGTGTAGCGGGCCAGGTCGCCCGTGCGGTACAGGCGGGCGCCCGGTGTGGCACTGAAGGGATTGGGCACGAAGCGCTCGGCGGTCAGGTTCGACTGGCCCCAGTAGCCACGCGCGAGCCCGTCGCCGCCCACGAAGAGTTCTCCCGGAATGCCGATGGGCACCGGCTGCATCGCGCTGTCCAGCAGGTACATCTGGGTGTTGGCGAAGGGCCGGCCAATGGGGACGATCTGCTCGCTGGGCGTGGGCTCGGGCTGTTCGAAGTACGTGCTGTCGATGGTGGCTTCGCTCAGGCCGTAGGAACTCACCAGCCGCGTGTCCGGTCCGCATAGGCCGCGGAGCTGGTGGTACTCGCGCATATCCCAGGTGTCCGAGCCGACGATGAGCAGGCGCATGAAGTCCAGCCGGAGGTCGTGCTCCTGGAGGTACCCCATCAGCAGCCGGACCACGGCGGGGACGAACTCGCCGCTGTCCACCTGCTCTCGCTGCATCAAGCTGTAGAGCTTTTCGGGCTCGAGCAGCCATTCACGCGGGCACAGGACCAGCGTCTTCCCTGAGCCGAGCGCCCGGGCGAGGTCGCCGGAGAACACGTCGAAGGAGAAGCTCGCCATCTGGAGGTGGGCGCGCAGCTCGGGCAGCCGGTAGTCGCGCTCCCAGGCGAGGTAGGCGTTGGCGAAGCTCCGGTGCGAAATCATCACGCCCTTGGGGCGGCCCGTGGAACCTGACGTGTAGACGACGTAGGCGAGGTGCTCCGGGCTCGCGCCGCCCTCGGGCGTCGTCGTGGGCATCGCGGTGATGGCGTCCGCGTCCGAGTCGATGGCCACCACGGGTAGCCGCGGCGCGGACAGGAGGGACGCCAGTCCCTGGCGGGTGATGAGCACCGCGGGCCGGCTGTCCGCGAGCATCAGAGCCGTCCGCTCCGGGGGATAAGACGGGTCCAGAGGTACGTAGGCGCCGCCCGCCTTGAGCACGGCGAGCACCGCGACGACCATGTCCACGGAGCGGTCCAGGAAGACGCCGGTGATTCGCTCGGGCCCCACGCCCACGGAGCGCAGGTGGTGCGCCAGTTGGTTGGCCTTCGCGTTCAGCTGTGCGTAGGTGAGCCGGCGTTCGGGGTCGGTGACGGCGATGGCGTCGGGTGTGCGCGCTGCGTGCGCCTCGATGAGGTGATGGATGCACGTGCCCGGTGGCACGTCGAGCCGGGCCTGGTTCCAGTCGCGCAGGATGCGCTGACGCTCATTCGCCGGAAGCACCGGCAGCTCGATGAGCCGCTGTGCCGGGTTCGCGGCGATGCCCGCGAGCAGTGTCTGGAAGTGGGCGACCATCCGCTCGACGGTGGAGGCGTCGAAGAGGTCTCGGTTGTACTCCCAGATGCCTTGAAGGCCGCCGGCCTCCTCGGAGAACCACAGCGTCAGGTCGAACTGCGCGAAGGCTTCACCGGAGACGCTGAAGGATTCCATGCGCAGCGCGCCCAGCTCGGCTGGGGGCGTGGGCGTGTTCTGGAGCACCAGCATCACCTGGAAGAAGGGGGAGTGGCTGGTGTCGCGCGACGGCGCCAGCTCCTCCAGCAGCTTCTCGAAGGGAATGTCCTGGTGCCCGTAAGCCCCCAGCGTCACATCCACCACGCGCCGCAGTAGCTCCCGGAAGGTGGGATTGCCTTCGAGCCCCGTGCGCATGACGAGCGTGTTGAGGAAGAAGCCGATGAGCGGTTCCACCTCCGTCCGGTTCCGGTTCGCGATGTACGTGCCGACGCTGATGCGCGGCTCGCGCGTGTAGCGGTGGAGCAGCGCCTGGAGCGCCGCCAGCAGCACCATGTAGAGCGACGCCTTCTCCTGAGTCCCCAGCGTCTTCAACTGCTGGGCTACGTCAGGGGCGACCTGGAAGCTCCGCTTGCCACCCGCGTAGGTGCGCACGCGCGGGCGCGGCCTGTCGGTGGGCAACTTGAGCGCGCTGTCGCTCCCTTCGAGATGCTGGCGCCAGTAGTCGAGCTGCGACGCCAGCACGTCGCCCTGCATCCATTGCTGCTGCCACGCCGCGAAGTCCGCGTACTGGAGCGGGAGCTCCGGCAGCGGTGACGGCTTGTCCTGAGAGAAGGCGGCATAAAGCGCCGTCAGTTCCTGGACGAAGATGCCGGTGGACCAGCCGTCCGACACGATGTGGTGCACGACGAGCAGGAGGACGTGGTCCTCGTCGTCCATGCGCACCAGCCTCGCGTGGAGCAGCGGCCCCGCCGCGAGGTCGAAGGACGTCCCCGCGAGCTGAAGCGCCAGATCCTCGCACAGGGGCTCGCGCTGGGTGCCTGGCAGGTAGCTCAGGTCCAGCACGCCCAGCGACAGCATCAGCTCCGGGAGGATGCGCTGCTGGGGGTCGCCGTCCTTCGCGACGAAGGTCGTGCGCAGTACCTCGTGGCGCCGGATGACCTCGTTCAGCGCACGCTCCAGGGAGGGGACGTGGAGCGGCCCGGTGAGGCGCACGAACTCCGGGATGTTGTAGGCGGGCGTCCCGGGCTCGAACTGGTCCAGGAACCAGAGCCGGCGTTGCGGGAAGGAGAGAGGAAGCGGCTGCTCCCGAGAGACGCGCGGGATGCCGGGCGTGCGTGCCTCTTCCTTCGGCGCGGCGACCACGTTCTGCTGTCGCAGCTTCTTGAGCACCGCCTCGCGCTTCTCCGGGGAGAGGCCCGCGAGCTTCTTGAGCAGGTCACTCATTCGTCCCCTCCAGGAGCTTCTCCAGGTCCGCGTCCGAAAGGTCGCCGACTTCCTCCATGGCGGAGGCCAGCGCGGCTTCGTCCACGCCTTCCAACTGCGCGAGCACCACCTGCTCGGCCATCCCCGCGATGGTGGGGTGCTCGAAGAGGGCGCGCAGCGGCAGCGTCACCTGGAACATCGCGTTGGTGCGCGAGATGATCTGCGTGGCCAGCAGCGAGTGCCCGCCCACGTCGAAGAAGTCGTCCGTGACGCCTAGCGACGACTGGCCCAGCACGTCCTTCCAGAGCGTGAGCAGGCTCGACTCCGTCTCCGAACGCGGTTCGACGAGCCGCTGCTCGCCCGTGCGCTGAGTTGCGTCCGGCGCAGGGAAGGCCTTGCGGTCCACCTTGCCGTTCGGGCTGAGGGGGATGGCCTCCAGGCGCACGAAGACGGCCGGCACCATGTAGTCGGGCAGTCTCTCTCTCAGGTGGTCGCGGAGCACCGCCGTGTCGCGGATGTCCGGGCCCACCACGTAGGCGACGAGGCGGCGGGGTGTCCCCGGGTCCTCGCGCAGCAGAACCACCGCGCCCTGGACGGCCGGGTGCTTGCCGAGCGCGGACTCGATTTCGCCCAACTCGACGCGGAAGCCGCGCAGCTTCACCTGCGTGTCCGCCCGGCCGAGGAACTCCAGGTCGCCTCCCAGCAGGTACCGCGCCCGGTCTCCCGTGCGGTAGAGCCGCGCACCAGGCTCGGTGGCGAACGGGTCGGGGACGAAGCGCTCCGCGGTCAGGTCGGGGCGGTGGCAGTAGCCGCGCGCCACGCCCTCGCCGCCGATGAAGAGCTCGCCCGCGATGCCGGCCGGCACCGGCTGTTGGTGCGTGTCCAGCACGTAGAGCCGGTTGTTGGCGAAGGGACGGCCAATGGGGACCAGCTGCGTGTCGCCGGGGCCCAGGTCGCCGCTTTCGAACCACGTGCTGTCAATGGTCGCCTCGCTGACGCCATACGAGTTGATGAGCCGCGTGTCGTCGCCGATGACGGCCTGGAGCCGGTGGTACTCGTTCACGTACCAGGCGTCGGAGCCGGCCACGAGCACGCGCATGAAGTCCAGCGACTGGCCCGTCTCCTCCAGGTGCTGGAGCAGTCCGCGCAGCACGGCCGGGACGAACTCGGCGCAGTCCACGGCATGTTCCTTCATCAGCGCGAGCAGGCGGGGCGGTTCGAGCAGCCACTCACGCGGGCAGAGCACCAGCTTGCCGCCCGAGCACAGGGCTCGGGACAGGTCTCCCGCGAACACGTCGAAGGAGAAGCTCGCCATCTGCAGGTGGCTGCGGCAGTGCTCCCGCAGCCCGTAGCTCCGCTCCCAGCCGAGGTACGCATTGGTCCAGCTCCGGTGGGAGATCATCACGCCCTTGGGCGTGCCCGTGGAGCCGGAGGTGAAGACGACGTACGCCAGACCGTCCAGCGTGGTGAGCCGCGTGGGGGCCTGGGTGGGCAGCGCGGCGCGGGCTGGTGCCTCCGTGTCCAGCAGGTAGAGCGACACCTCCGGGTTGACGAAGGTCTCCACCAGGGACTGCTGGGTGAGCAGCAGGGAGAGCCGGGCTTCCGTGGCCATGCGCGCCAGTCGCTCGGCCGGGTAGGTGGGATCGAGCGGGACGTAGGCTCCGCCCGCCTTGAGGATGCCCAGCAGTGCCACCAGCAACTCCGGCGTCCGCTCCAGGCACACGCCCACCAGCACCTCGGAGCCAATGCCCCGGGAGCGCAGGTGGTGCGCGAGCTGGTTCGCCTTCGCTTCGAGCTGGCCGTACGTGAGCGAGCCCGCATCCGGCGCGACCACGGCGACCGCGTCCGGCGTCCGCTGGGCCTGTGCCTCGAAGAGTTCGTGGAGGCACGCGCCCAGTCCAGGCACGTGCGTGTCGTTCCAGTCGAACAGCACCTCGCGACGGGCCTCCTGCGTGAGCAGCGACAGCTCCCACAGGTGCTTGTCCTCCGCGTCGAGGATTCCTACCAGGACCGTCTGGAGCTGCTCCAGCAGCCGCTCCATGGCCTCCGCGCCGAGGCGCGGAGACTCGAAGTCCAGGTTCAGCATCAGCTGCTTGTCCGCATGGGCGGAGAGCGTCAGCGGATAGTTGGTGCGCTCCTGGGCGATGACATCGCGCACCTCCAGCGCGCCCGCGCCCTGCCGCACCGAGTCCTCCACGGGGTAGTTCTCGAAGACGACGAGGCTCTCGAAGAGCGGGGTGCCACGCGGAACGGGGCTCCAGCCCTGGACCTTCACCAGCGGCGCGTACTCGAATGGAGCCCGTTCCACCTGCCACGCCTGGAGCGCCTTCAGCCAGTCCACCACCTTGCTCTGGGCCGGCAGCGACACGCGGGCCGGCAGCGTGTTGATGAACAGGCCCACCATCTGCTCCACGCCCGGCAGCTCCGGCGGTCGGCCCGCGACGGTGACGCCGAAGACGACGTCGTCCTGGCCCGCGTGACGTCCGAGCACCAGGGCCCAGGCCGCCTGGACCAGCGTGCTGAGCGTCACCTGGTGCCGCCGCGATAAGGCACGGAGCTGCTCCGTCACGTCGGCGGACAGGTGGACCTTGCGCTCGCCCATGACCTGCGCAGCGGTGCGCGCCTGGCCTCCCGTTTCACCGGGGAGGGGCGTGGGTTCGCCGAAGCCTCGCAGTGCCTGCTTCCACCATGCCTCCGCCTGCGAAATCTCCCGGCTCTGGAGCCAGGCGATGTAGTCGCGGAACACCGGCGGCTGCTCCAGACGCACCGGCTGCTGACGGAGCTGCGCGTCGTAGATGGCCAGCATTTCGTTGAGGACGCGGCCCACGCTCCAACCATCGAGCAGCAAGTGGTGGAAGCTCCACACCACGCGCCACGTCCGAACGCCCAGGCGCAGGACACCCACGCGCATCAGCGGCGCCTGCTTCAAGTTGAAGCCTCGCGCCCGGTCCGCGTCCATCCAGGCCGACAGCCGGGTCTGCTGCTCCGGCTCGGACAGGTGGCTCCAGTCCTGCTCCTCCCACGGCAGCACGGACTTGCGGTTCACGAGTTGGAGCGGCGCTTCCAGTTCCTCACCCACGAAGCTGGTGCGGAGGATGGGGTAGCGCGCCATCACCTGCTGCCAGGCCTCGCGCAGCGCCTCGCGGTTGAGGTCCGCGTCCAACGTCCACGCCGCGCGCTCGAAGTACATCCCCGAGTCCGGGTCGAGCATGGCGTGGAAGAGCATGCCCTGCTGCATGGGAGACAGCGGGTAGAGGTCCTCCATCTCCGGGTGTGACTGCATCAGGCCGTTCAGCGTGGCCTGCGTCACCTTCGCCAGCGGGAAGTCCACGGGGGAGAACCTCGCCGCGTCCTCGCCGCGTCGCTGGTCCACCAGGGCCCGGAGCGCGTGGACGTAGCCTTGCGCCAGTGCACCCACGGTGGTGCGCTGGTGCAGCGCCTCGCTGTAGGTGAAGGACACCTCCAGCTTGCCGCCCAGGACGTGTGCATTCACCTCCAGCACCTGCCGCCGCTGGCCGAGCGCACCCTGCTGCGCGCCGAAGGGCTCGTCCGCGGGCGCCAGCAGCGACGAGGTGGGCAGGGCCGAGTCGAGCTGGCCCAGGTAGTTGAAGGCCACCGGCGCTTCCGGCTGCGCACGGAGCTGCGCGCCTCGCGCGTCCTGGCGCAGGTAACGCACCAGCCCGTAGCCCAGGCCCTTGCGCGGCACCTGCCGCAGGGAATCACGCACGGCGCGGAGTTCGTCACCCACGCTGCCATCTCGGGGCAGCTCCAGCGTCACCGGGTAGGCGCTGGTAAACCAGCCCACGGTGCGGCTCAGGTCCACGTCGTCGAACAGGTCCTCTCGGCCGTGGCCTTCCAGTTGGACACGCAGCCGGCGCTGTCCCGTCCAGGTGGAGAGTGCCTGCGCGAGCGCCGTCAGCAGCACCTCGTCGATGCGGGCACGCCAGGCCGTCGGCACCTCCTGAAGCAGGAGCCGGGTCTCCTCGGCCTCCAACGCCACCGTCAACGTGCGCGCGGACGCCAATGAGTTGTCGCCGTCGGTGGTGTCAACGGGGAGCGGCGCCGTGTCTTCACCCTGGCTCAGCCAGTAGTCGGCCTCGTGCTCCAGCTCCGTGCTGGCCGCGAAGGACTCCAAGCGGCGAGCCCACGCTTGGAAGGACGTCGTCTTCGGCGGCAGCGCCACCGGCTGCCCCTGGCTGAGCTGCTGGCACGCCGTCTCCAGGTCCATGAGCAGCACGCGCCAGGACACGGCATCCACCGCGAGGTGGTGGATGCCGAGCAGCAACCGGTCGCCACGCTGCGGACCCAGGTGGAAGCGCACGGCCGCCACCAGCGGAGCCTCCTCCAGCCGGAAGCCCGCCTGGGCACGCAGGCCTTCTTCCTCCAATGCGGCGCGCTGCGCGGCCTCGTCCAGTCCGGACAGGTCCACCTCCCGCAGCGTCACGGTGTGGTCGATCCCCAGGCTCTCCTGACGCCAGCCATCGGTGGTCCGTTCGAAGCGCAGGCGGAGCGCGTCGTGGTGCGCGACCAGGGCCCGCAGCGCGTCCTGGAGAACGGATGCGGCGACGGGCTGACGCAGTCCCAGCAGCAGCGACTGGTTGTAGTGATGGAGGTGCGGGAGCTGCCACTCGAAGAACCAGTGCTGGATGGGCGTGAGCGGGACGGCGCCCGTCACTGGTCCCTGCTCGCTCTCCACGACCTGGGCCTGACCCACGTGGGGGGCCAAGGCGGCGATGGTCTGGTACTGGAAGAACTGACGGGGGCTGATGTGAAGCCCGGCCTCCAGCGCCCGCGCGATGACCTGGATGCTGATGATGGAGTCGCCACCCAGCTCGAAGAAGTTGTCGTGGATGCTGACGCGCTCGCGGGACAGCACCGTCGCCCAGATGTCCGCCAGCGTCTGCTCCACCGGGTTGCGGGGCGCGACGTGGACGTGCTCGCGCTTCACCTGCTCCTGCACCAGCGAGGGCAGGGCCTTGCGGTCCACCTTGCCGCTGGGAGTCAGCGGCATGGCCTTCAGCATGATGAAGGCAGACGGCACCATGTACTCGGGCAGACGTGACTCCAGGGCCCGGCGCAGGGCGTCCTGTTCGGGCGGCTGCTCCACATCGTCAGCGACGACGTAGGCCACCAGTTGCTTGCGGCCCGGTGCCTCCTCCCGCACCAGCACCGCGGCGTCCTGCACCTCCGGGTGCTCGGCCAGCGCCGCTTCGATTTCGCCCAGCTCGATGCGGAAGCCACGTAGCTTCACCTGGTGGTCCAGGCGGTCCAGGAACTCCAGTCGCCCTTCGGCCAGCCAGCGCACCCGGTCTCCCGTTCGGTACAGCCGTCCTCCGGGCTCCACCGCGAACGGGTCCGGCACGAAGCGCTCGGCGCTCAGGTCCGGCCGGCCCAGGTAACCGCGAGCGACGCCCGCGCCGCCGATGAACAGCTCACCCGGTACGCCCACGGGCACCGGCTGCATCTGGCCATCCAGCACGTAGAGCCGGACGTTGGCCCACGCACGGCCGATGCCCAGCCGGTCGGGGTCCACGGCTTCGTCCACCGATGCGCAGATGGTCGCCTCGGTGGGGCCGTACGCGTTGATGAAGCGGCAGGACTTCAGCCACCGGCGCGCCAGCTCCGGCGAGCAGGCCTCGCCCGCGGAGACGACGGACTCCAGCTTCGGCAACGTCTCCGGCTCCAACTGCGCCAGCACCGACGGCGTCAGCGTGACGCCTGTTATCTCCTGCGCGGTCAACAGGCCCTGGAGCGGCGCGCCGGGCATGATGGCGTCCCGGGGAGCAAGGCAGAGCTGCGCGCCCGCGAGCAGCGTGGAGAACACCTCGCACACCGACGCATCGAAGCCGAAGGCGGCGAACTGAAGCACGCGGCTCTTCTCGTGGACGCGGTGGGCCTGGATGGCGGCCAGCGCCGTGTTGCACAGGCCCCGGTGCGTCAGCAGCGTGCCCTTGGGGCGACCCGTCGAGCCCGACGTGAAGATGATGTACGCGAGGTTGTCCTCGGACATCTCCACCGCGAGCGGCGTCTGCGGTTGGCTGGCGATGAGCGGCCAGTCCGTGTCCAGGCAGACCAGCAACCCGAGCGCGGGAAGCTCATCCGCCAGGTGCTCCTGCGTGACGAGCACCGGGATGGCCGCGTCGCGCATCATCAGCGTCAGCCGCTCTACGGGGTACGACGGGTCCAGCGGCAGCCACGCGCCGCCGGCCTTGAGGATGCCAAGGATGCCCACCACCAGCTCCAGCGAGCGGTCCACGCACAGGCCCACGCGGACCTCGGGGCCCACGCCGGACGCCTTCAGGTGCCAAGCGAGCTGGTTCGCCCGCGCGTCCAACTCGCGGTAGGTGAGCTGCTGTCCCTCGAAGGACACAGCCACCGCGTCTGGCGTCCGCGCCGCCTGTTGCTCGAAGACGTGATGCACGCAGAGGCCCGGGCTTCGGGGCGTGGCAGTGTCGTTCCATGCCAGCAGCGACTGCTGCCGCTCCGCCTGGGACAGCAGCGGGAGGCGGGAGACGCGCTCGTCTGGCACGGCCATGGCGCCCAGGAGCAGCTCACGCAGGTTACCCATCATCCGGTCGATGGTGGCCGCGTCGAACAGGTCGGTGCTGTACTCGCACAGACACTCCAGGCCCTGCTCGGTCTCCGTGGCCACCCACGTCATGTCGAACTTGGCGGCGCCGGTGGTGCTGGTCTCCTCGCGCAGCGTCAGCCCGTCCAGGTGGAGGTCGGAGGATGGTGCGTTCTGGAGGATGAGCTTCACCTGGAACAGCGGCGAGTAGCTGAGGTCGCGCTCCGGGTTGAGCGCCTTTACCAACTCCTCAAAGGGGAGGTCCTGGTGAGCGTAGGCATCGAGCGCCACCCGCCGCGTCTGTGCCAGCATGGCCCGGAAGCTGGGGTCCCCACTCAGGTCGCCGCGCATGACGAGCTGGTTGACGAAGAAGCCAATGAGCCCTTCGGTGCCGGAGCGGTTGCGGTTGGCGATGTCCGTGCCAACGACGATGTCCGTCTCGCCGGTGTACCGGTGCAGCAGCGCCTGGAAGGCGGCCATCACCGCCATGAACGGGGTGACGCTCTCCTTCCGGCAGAGCGCTTGCAACGCCTTGGCCGCGTCCACGGGCAGCAGCACGCCCTGGTGCGTGGCGCCGCGGAAGCTCTGCACGGGCGGCCGTGGACGGTCGGTGGGGAGGTCCAGGTTGGGCGGAGCCCCGGCGAGCCGCTGCTTCCAGTAGTCGAGCTGCCGTTCCAGCACGGGGCCTGACAGCCATTCCCGTTGCCACCGCGCGTAGTCCGCATACTGGACGGGCAGGGCGGCCAGCGGCGGCGGCTGGCCCGTGGACAGGGCGCCGTAGAGCTCGGCGACCTCGCGGACCAGTACGGACAGCGACCAACCGTCGGCGATGATGTGGTGCAGGGTCAGCAGCAGCAGGTGTTCCTGGTCATCCAACTGGATGAGCCCCATCCGGCAGAGCGGGCCGCGAGTCAGGTCGAAGGGACGGCGGGCATCTTCGTCGGACAGGCGTCGCGCTTCGGCTTCACGTCGCTCGGGTGGGAGGCCGCGCAGGTCGACAGTCTCCACCTTCGGTGCCGCGGGCGGGTGGATGACCTGGACGGGCGTCTGGCCATTCATCCGGAACGTCGTGCGCAGCGACTCGTGGCGGCGGATGAGCGCCTCCAGGCAGCGCTGCACGGTGTCCGGGTCCAACGCGCCCGTCAGCCGGATGACGGCGGGCATGTTGTAGAAGGGGCTGTCCGGCTCCATCTGGTACAGGAACCAGAGCCGCTGCTGCGCGAAGGACAGGGGCAGCTCGCCGTCGCGAGAGGAGGGCTGGAGCGGTGGGGGCGGTGCTTCACCGGCCTGCTGGGCCTGGAGCACCTGGACGCGCTCCGACAGCGTGGCGATGGTAGGCGCCTCGAAGAGCGCGGCGATGGGCAGCTCCACGCCGAAGGCCTCGCGAATCCGCGACACCACGCGCGTGGCCAGCAGCGAGTGGCCGCCCAGGTCGAAGAAGTGGTCGTGGATGCCAGTCTGGGTCGTGCGCAGCACGTCCGACCAGATGCTGGCCATCAACTCCTCGGTGCCGTTTCGCGGCGTCGCGCGGGACTCGGAGGAGAGCATGCCGTCGGGGACGGGCAGGGCCTTGCGGTCCACCTTGCCATTGGCCGTGAGTGGCAGGGCCTCCAGCGCGACCAGGGCGGCGGGCACCATGTGCTCGGGCAGCCGCTGCTGGAGGAAGGCGCGCACGCCGGCCGTATCCGCTGCCGTGTCTGCGTGCGGGATGACGTAGGCGGCCAGCCGCTGGTCCCCAGGGACGTCTTCGCGCACGATGACGACTGTGTCCCGCACGGACGCGTGCTGGCGGATGGTGGCTTCGATTTCGCCCAGCTCGATGCGATAGCCGCGCAGCTTCACCTGTCCATCGCGGCGTCCGAGGAACTCCAGCGTGCCGTCCGACAGGAAGCGAGCCTGGTCCCCCGTGCGGTAGAGGCGCTGTCCCGGACTCTGACCGAACGGGTCCGGCACGAAGCGCTCGGCCGTGAGGGCGGGGCGGCCCAGGTAGCCGCGCGCCACGCCGGTGCCTCCGATGTAGAGCTCGCCTGAGACACCCACGGGCACTGGTTGCATGCGCGCGTCCAGGACGTAGAGCGCCGTGTTGGCGATGGGCCGGCCGATGGGGACGATGCCGTCGGGCAACTCACACACGCTGACGTCATGGGTGGAGCAACCGACCACCGTCTCCGTGGGGCCGTACTCGTTGATGAGCCGGACCTGGGGCGCGTGCTTCCGCCAGAAGGCGACGGTGGAGGGCGGCAAGGCCTCGCCACCCACGACGAAGGTGCCAGTCAGCTTCGACAGTGCCTCCGGCGTCATCAGCCCGGACAGCACCTGGAGGTGAGCCGGCGTGAGCTTGACCAGGTCATGCCCTGTCGGCTGCTGGAGCGCGAGCGCGAGCGCTTCCACCTCCCGCCCCGACGGCACCAGGTGAACGGCTCCCCCCGCGAGCAGCGGCGTGAGGAGGCTGGTGATGGTGGCGTCGAACGCGATGGACGTGTGGACCAGCGAGCCCTGGCCCGGCTTCACCGCGTAGGCGTCCTGGGCCCACGTCAGGTAGTTGAGCAGCCCTCGCTGCGTGAGCAACGTGCCCTTGGGCAGACCCGTGGAGCCCGAGGTGTAGATGACGTACGCGAGGGAGTCCCCAGAGGCGGTCGAAATCGGTGCCTCTGTCGGCAACGTCGCCAGCCGGATCGCTTCCTGTTCCACCAGGAGCCGAGGAACGCTGGCGCCCGTGAACGTGGCCTCTTGCGTCTTCGTGGTGAGCAGCACCACGGCGCGCGAATCGGACAGCATGTAGGCCAGGCGCTCGGCGGGGTAGCTCGGGTCCAGCGGCAGGTAGGCCGCGCCGGCCTTGAGCGTTGCCAGGAGGCTGGTGACCAACTCGACGGAGCGGTCCATGCCGAGCGCCACCACGCGCTCCGGGCTCGCGCCCAACGACAGCAGATGATGCGCGAGCTGGTTGGCGCGCGTGTCCAGCTCCCGGTACGTCAGCGTCCGTTCGCCATCGACCACGGCGAGCGCATCCGGCGTGGCGGCGGCGCGAGCCTCGAAGCGGGAGAGGAACGTGGGCTCCATGGGCAGCGCGGCGGCGGTGTCGTTCCACTCCACCAGCATCCGGCGCTGCACGTCGGCGGGCAGCGGACTGGAAGTGTGGTGCGGGGCCTCGGCCTCGAAGGCCAGCGCGTGGAGGACGCGCGCGAAGCACGCGCCAATCTGCTCCACCTGGGCGTGGTCCAGCTCGACGGCGTTGTAGTCCAGCTCCAGCGTGAGCTCCTGCGTGTGAGGCTCGGTCTGGAAGTGGACGGCGAGGGTGACGTTGGTGCCCTCGGAGCGGATGGTGCTCAGCGCCTCCAGCTCCGCGAGCGTGCCCGCGATGTCGTGGAGGACGTGGAAGTGCATGTAGTTGAACATGACTTCGTAGAGCGTCTCGCGGCCCCACTGCCGCTGAATCTCCGCCATGGGGTAACGGCGGTACGGGTAGAGCGCGCGCTCCGCGTCGAAGGCTGCGCGGACCAGCGACAGCCAGCTGCCCGGGGCCAGCTTCAGGCGGAAGGGCACCGTGTTGAGGAAGATGCCGCGCAGCTTCGAGCCATCGCCTTCCTCGGGGCGGCTGTTGACGCCCGTGCCGGTGATGACGTCCTCCTGGCCGCTCAGCACGCTCATCACCTTGAGGTGCGACGCGAGCAGGATACTCTTGAATGGCACGCCCGCGGTCCGCGTCAGGGCATTCAGGCCTTCGCCCACTTCGGGGGAGATGGGCACCTTCACCGTGGCGATGCGCGGCTCACCCTCCGCCAGTGGACGGCGCCAGCGCGGCACGCGCATGACGTGTCCGTCCTCCAGCAGCTCGCGCCAGTAGCGTTGGTGGTCCTCGGACGCGAGGGCCTGCCGCTCCATGGCCACGAAGTCGCGGTAGGTGATGCTCAGCGGCTCGAAGCGCGGCGGCTCCTGGTGGTTCACCAGCGCGTAGTAGTGATTGAACATCTCCACCAACGTGGAGTGGAGGCTCCAGCCGTCGATGATGGCGTGGCACTCCGTGAGCGTGAACTGGAAGTCCCGTTCACCACGGATGTGGATGAAGAAGCGCAGCAGCGGAGGGCACGCGAGGTCGAAGTGTTGCTGCTTTTCGTCCTCCAACAGCTTGCGGACATCGGCGTCCTGCGCCTCGGTGGACAGGTGGCGGACGTCGGTGATCTCGACGGAGAGCTGGGCCTCGCGGTGCACCAACTGCAACGGCTCGCTGTACGACGTCATGTCGAACGCCGTCCGCAGCACGGGCTGCCGTGCCGTCACCACCTGCACGGCTTCCACGAAGCGCGCGGCGTCAAACGGCGCCTTCAGGCGCAGATGGAAGCTGTCCGTGTTGTGGTAGATGTTCGAGGTGGGCGCCAGCTCCATGTGGAAGAGCATTCCGGCTTGGATGCGGGCCAGCGGGTAGGCGTCCTCCACGCTTTTGGGCACCTTCGCCCGGTCCTCGGCGGAGATGAGGCTGAAGGGCTCGGTGCGCGGGAAGACCTCACGCGCGGGCTCCGCCTTCCCGGCGGCCTCCGCCAGCTCCGCCACCGTCTGGTGCTGGAAGAGCTGCTGCAACGAGAAGCGGATGTCCTGCTTCTGCGCCAGCGTGAGCACCTGGATGCTCAGGATGGAGTCGCCTCCCAGCGCGAAGAAGTTGTCATGGATGCCCACGCGCGGGACTTCCAGCACCTGCGCCCAGATGGCACAGAGGGCTTCCTCCGCCTTCGTCCGGGGCGCGACGTACGGGTCGGCCAGGTTCGCGCGGGCGCCCTCGGGCTCCGGCAGGGCCTTGCGGTCCACCTTGCCGTTCGCCGTGAGCGGGAAGCGCTCCATCATCACGAAGGCGCTGGGGACCATGTAGTCCGGCAGCTTGCCGAGCAGATGCTGGCGCAGCTCGTTGACACTGGGCGGAGGCTGTTCGGACGACGCGACGTAGGCCACCAGGGACTTGTTCCCGGGCGAGCCCTCACGCACGAGCACCAGCGCCTCACGCACCGCCGGGTGCAGGCTGAGCACCGTCTGGATTTCGCCCAGCTCGATGCGGAAGCCGCGAATCTTCACCTGGTGGTCGATGCGGCCCAGGTACTCGAGCTGCCCGTCCGCGGTGAAGCGCGCCAGGTCGCCCGTGCGGTAGAGCCGGGCACCGGGCTCGCGGCTGAACGGGTGGGGGACGAAGCGCTCCGCCGTGAGCTGCGGCCGGCCCAGGTAGCCACGTGCCAGGCCCGCGCCACCGACGAAGATTTCACCCGCCACGCCAATGGGCGCCGGCTCCATCCGCGCGTCCAGCACGTAGAGCTGGAGGTCGGGAATCGCGACGCCAATGGGGCTCTGCTGCGTGCGCTCCGCCTCGGCGGCATCCATGGGACGGTAGGTGACGTGCACCGTCGTCTCGGTGATGCCGTACATGTTGATGAGCCGCGGCTGGGTGTCCCCGTGCTTGCGGAACCAGGGCACCAGCGTGGCTGGCTCCAGGGCCTCGCCGCCAAATACGACGTAGCGCAGCGACAGGGGCGGCGCCTCCGCGCCAAGGCGCTCCTCGGCCTGGATGAGCTGACGGAAGGCCGCGGGCGTCTGGTTCAGCACCGTGACGCGCTCATCGCTCAGCAAGCGGAAGAAGGCATCCGGTGAGCGCGAGACGAGGTAGGGCACCACCACCACCCGGCCGCCGTAGAGCAGGGCGCCCCAGAGCTCCCAGACGGAGAAGTCGAAAGCGTACGAGTGGAACAGCGTCCACGCGTCGTTCTCGTTGAAGTGGAACCAGTGCTCCGTCGCCTCGAACAGGCGCATCACGTTGCCGTGCGGAAGCAGGGAGCCCTTGGGCAAGCCGGTGGAGCCCGAGGTGTAGATGACGTACGCAAGCTGCTCCCGCGTCGTCACGAGTCCGGGCGCGTGGGAGGGCTGCCGCGCCAGTTCCTCGGCGGCTTCATCCAGGATGAGCAGCGCCGCGCCTTCGGTGGGCAGGCGGTCGATGAGGGGCCGCTGCGTCACCACCAGCGACATCCGGCTGTCCGACACCATGAAGGACAGACGGTCCGCGGGATAGGTCGGGTCGAGCGGCACGTAGGCGGCTCCCGCCTTCAGGATGCCGAGGATGCCCACCACCGTGGCCAGGGAGCGCTTCACGCAGAGGCCCACCAATCCCTCGGGCTGGACGCCGCGCGCGATCAGCGCATGGGCCAGCTGGTTGGCCCGCCGGTCCAGCTCCGCGTAGGTGAGGCGCTCTCCATCGGCGACCACGGCGATGGCGCCGGGGCGCTGGCGCACTTGGGCCTCGAAGCGGCCGTGCAAGGTGTCCGTGCCCGGGAAGGACCTCCGCGCGGGCCAGACATCGAGGAGCTGGTGCCGCTCGGGTGAGGTGAGCAACGGCAGCGCGTCCAGGCGCAGCTCCGCGTTGGCCGCGACGCCCGCGAGCAGCGTCTGGAAGTGCCCCGAGAAGCGCTCCATGGTCGCGCGGTCGAAGAGGTCACTGTTGTACTCGACGAACCCGCGCAGGCCGTCCGGGGTCTCCTGGAGGTCCAGCGTCACGTCGAACTTCGACGTCCCCGGCTGCAGGTCCATCTGCTGGGTGGTGACGCCGGGCAGGGCCAGCGCCTGGCCCGCCATCCCCTGGAAGTTGAACGCGGCCTGGAACAGCGGCGTGTAGGCCAGGTTGCGGGCGGGCTGCACCGCCTCCACCAGCTTCTCGAACGGGATGTCCTGGTGCGCATAGGCGCCCAGCGTCGCCTCCTGCACGCGCTGGAGCAGCTCGCGGAAGGACGGGTTACCGGACAGGTCCGCGCGCAGCACCAGCGTGTTGACGAAGAAGCCGATGAGGCGCTCCGTCTGGACCCGGTTGCGGCTGTTCTGCGGCGCGCCGACCAGGATGTCCGTCTGGTGCGTGTAGCGCGACAGCAAGGCCTGGAACGCGGCCAGCACCGTCATGAAGAGGGTGGCGTTCTCACGCTGGCCCACCTGCTGGAGCGCCTTCACCAGCGCGGTCGGCAAGTGCAGGGGCAGGGCGTCTCCGCGCTGCGTCTGGACGGCGGGGCGCGGACGGTCCGTGGGGAGCTGCAACACGGGCGCGCCCGCGAGCTGCTGCTTCCAGTACGCCACGTGCGCGTCGAGCGCGCCTTCCGTCGCCATCCACTCGCGCTGCCACTCAGCGTAGTCCGCGTACTGGATGGGCAGCTCGGGCAGCTCCGGCTTTCGCTGGGCGATGAACGCGCCGTAGAGCTGCGTCATCTCGTGGATGAGGATGCCCAGCGACGCCCCGTCCGAGATGATGTGGTGCATCGTCAGCACCAGAACGTGGTCGGTGTCCGCCAGCCGCAGCAGCCGCGTGCGCAGCAGCGGGCCCTTCATCAGGTCGAAGGGCTGGCGAATCTCCTCGGTGGCGAGCCGCCGTGCTTCCGCCTCGCGCCCGTCCCGCGGCAATGACGAAAGGTCGGTGATGGCGAAGGACGCGGTGCCTTCGGGTGCGACGACCTGAACCGGCTGGCCCTCTTCCTGCGCGAAGGTGGTGCGGAGCGATTCGTGCCGTTCCACCAGGACGTCGAAGGCGCGCTGGAGCGCGGCCGTGTCGAGCGTTCCGCCGAGCCGGACCGCGCCAGCGATGTGGTAGCTCGGGTTCTCCGGCTGCATCAGATGGAGGAACCACAGCCGCTGCTGCGCGAAGGAGACGGGGAAGACGAAGGATTCAGCGGTCATGTCTGGGTGAGAACCGGCTGGCGAAGATTTGAGAGCGAGGAACGGGGCAGCGGCGGAACGGGCCACGCCAGTCGTGGCGTGGACCCGGGGCGCTACTCCTTCTTCGAAGAAGTCGAGTCAGGGAGGTTCAGCTCGGCGCGCGTCGCGGCCTGGACGCGGCGGGCCTGCCGGGGCCGGGCCACCAACGGCGGAGGCGCGGCGGGCGCACCGGGCTGCTGGAGTGTCTCCAGGTGCTTCGCCAAGGCGTCGAGCGTGGGGTGCTCGAAGAGGACGCGGAGTGACACGTCCACCTTGCAGGACTCTTGGATGCGCGCCACCACCTGGACGGCCTTCATCGACTGGCCTCCCAGGTCGAAGAAGTTGTCACGCGCGCCGACCTGCTCCACCGCGAGGACGTCGCGCCAGATGGCCGCGAGCTGGACTTCCGTGGGCGTGCGCGGCGCCTCGTAGGCCGCCGAGGCGCGCTGGTTCGCCGATGGCGCGGGGAGCGACTTGCGGTCCAGCTTGCCGTTGGCCGTCCGGGGGAAGGACTCCAGCGTCACGAAGTGGCTCGGCAGCATGTACGCCGGCAGGTGAGAGGCCAGGTGCTGGCGGATCGTCAGCGCCTCGGGGGCGGGCTCGGTGCCGGGGCGCACGTAGGCGACCAGCTCCGCGTGGCCCGACACGTCCCACAGCTTCACTGCGGCTTCCAGGACGGCAGGCACCTGCGCCAGCCGGGCTTCAATCTCTCCCAGCTCGATGCGATAGCCGCGCAACTTCACCTGTCCATCGCCGCGGCCCAGGTACTCCAGCGTGCCGTCTGGCAGCGCGCGCACCAGGTCACCCGTGGCGTAGAGCCGCCCGCCCGGTACCTGTCCGAAGGGGTCCGGCACGAAGCGCTCCGCCGTCAGGTCCGGACGGTGGAGGTAGCCCTGCGCCACGCCGTGTCCGCCGATGTACAGCGCGCCCGTCACGCCCATGGGCACCGGCTGCATGGCCGCGTCCAGCACGTACACCTGCGTGTTGCCAATGGGGCGGCCCAGGGTGATGCGGCGTCCCGGCTCCAGGCGCGTGGTGGTGGACCAGATGGTCGTCTCCGTGGGGCCGTACATGTTCCACAGGGACGCGCCGCGCGAGCACAGCGGCTCGACGAGTTCGGACGGAATCGCCTCTCCACCGCAGAGGAGCTTCAGCGTGGGGCTGCCTTTCCACGCCAGCGTCAGCAGCATCCGCCACGTGGAAGGCGTTGCCTGCATCACCGTGGCGCCACTCTCCACCAGCGCCCGCATCAGCCGGGTGCCATCCACGGCCGTCTCGCTACTGGCGATGACGACGTTGCCGCCCACGGTCAGGGGGAGGAAGAGCTCCAGCACGGAGATGTCGAAGGCCACCGTCGTCACGGCGAACAGCGTGTCCTGGTCGGTCATCCCAGGCGCCCGCTGCATGGACGCCATGAAGTTGACGACCGCTGCGTGCGGCACGGCCACGCCCTTCGGGCGGCCCGTGGAGCCGGACGTGTAGAGCACGTAGGCCAGGTTCGTGCCCGCGAGCGTCACCTGGGGCGGCGTCGTAGGGGCGCCGGAGGCCTCGGCCAGCACCATGCGCTTGCCACGATAGGCGGGGACCTGTGCGGCCAGCTCCGGCTCCGTCAGTAGCAGTGAGACGCCGCTGTCATCCAGGATGTGCGCCAACCGGTCCGGCGGATACAGCGGGTCCAGCGGCACATACGCCGCGCCCGCCTTCAGGATGCCGAGCAAACCCACGAGCAGCTCCACCGAGCGCTCCAGGAAGATGCCCACGCGGTGCCCCGGCTCCACGCCGAGCTGGCGCAGGTGGTTCGCCAGCCGGTTCGCCTGTTCATCCAGCTCCCGGTAGGTCAGGGCGCGCGACTCGAAGCGCACGGCGGTGGCGTCCGGACGGCGCGCGGCCTGCCGTTCGAAGAGGCCGTGGAGGCTGCCGGGCAGGGGTAGGGGCAGGTCGAGCGCGGTGTCGTTCCACTCCCGCAGCAGTCGCAGTCGCTCAGGCCCGGTCAGCAGGGGCAGGTCGCTGACGGACCGGGTGGGGTTCTCCGCGATGGCCGCGAGCAGCGTGAGGAGGTGGCCGGACATCCGCTCGACGGTGGCCGCATCGAACAGGTCGGTGTTGTAGTTCAGCTCGCTGACCAGCCCCTGCGCCGTCTCCGCCATCGACAGGGAGAGGTCGAACTGCGTGGTGCCGCTCTCGAACTCCAGCTGCTCCAGCGTGAGGCCGGACAGCGAGAGGACCTCGGACGGCGTGTTCTGGAGCGTGAACAGCACCTGGAACAGTGGGGAGTAACTCGGGTCACGCGCGGGCTGGAGCGCTTCGACCAGCTGCTCGAAGGGCAGCGTCTGATGCGCGTAGGCGCTTAGCGTGTCCTGACGCACGCGGGCCAGCAGCTCGGAGAACGGGCGCGCGCCGTCCACCTGGAGCCGCAGCGGCAGTGAGTTGACGAAGAGGCCGATGAGGGGCTCCGTCTGGGGCACCCGGTTGGCGATGGGCGTGCCGATGACGAGGTCCTCCTGCCGGCTGCTGCGGGACAGGAGCACGCTGAACGCGGACAGCAGCGTCATGAACAGCGTTGCCTCTGCCTCGCGGCTCCGCTGCTTGAGCCGGGCGGTCAGCTCCGCCGGCACGGTGAAGCGATGGGTCGCACCGTGGAAGCGCTGGTTCGCGGGGCGCGGTCGGTCGGTGGGCAGCTCCAGCAGAGCAGGGGCGCCGGCCAGGTGTTCGCGCCACCAGGAGAGGTGCGGCTGGAGGTCGCCACGGGTGGCGCGTTCCTGCTGCCAGCGCGCGAAGTCACCGTACTGAAGGGTGGGTTCGGGAAGCGGAGAGGGCTCGCTCGTGCTGAACGCTCGGTAGAGCGCCGCCAGTTCGCGGATGAGGACGCCCAGGGACCAACCGTCGCAGGCGACGTGGTGGAGCGTGAGCAGCAGCACGTGCTCGCGTGGGTCCAACCGCAGCAGCGACAACCGCAGGGGCAGGTCTCGTGACAGGTCGAAGGGCCGGCTGGACTCCTCCGTCGCCCACCGCCGGACCTCGGCCTGACGCGCGTCGGCGGGGAGGTGCTGGAGGTCCACCTCGGGCATCGTCACGGACGCGGGCGGCAAGACGCGCTGGAAGGGCTTGCCCTGATGCTGCCCATAGCTCGTGCGCAGCACCTCGTGACGGCGGACGATTTCGTCCAGGCTCCGCTGAAGCGCGGCGATGTCCAGGGCGCCTTCGAGCCGCAGCGCCGCGGGCATGTTGTACGCGCCGCTGGGCCCCTGGAACTGCTCCAGGAACCACATGCGCTGCTGGCCGGACGACAGCGGCAGCGCTCCATCGCGAGGGCCGGCGGGGATGAGGTCCGCGGCACTCTGGAGTGACTGCCCCACCTGTTGGAGGAAGGAGACCAGCTCCTCCTTGCGGGACTTCATCTCTCCGAGCAGGTCGGGTGTCATCACACCCGGCGGGGCGTTGAAGCGCAGGCGCTCGCCTTCCATCCACAGTCGCACGTCGTGCTGGCGCAGCCGGGTCAACAGTCCGTCGATCGTGTTCACAGCTCCCCCTCTTCACGGCTCGCGCCGCTGACGCTGGTGTCCTCGGTTGCACGTGACGCCCACAGGACGGTGTCCACGTGCTCCGCGAGCCCGGCGATGGTCGTCTGCTTGAAGAGCCGCTCCAGCGGCAGCTCCACCTTGAGCGCGTCCCGCAGTCGCGAGGCCACCTGCGTGGCCAGCAGCGAGTCACCGCCCAGTTCGAAGAAGTCGTCGTGGATGCTCACGCGAGGCAGGCGCAGGGCCTTCATCCACACATCCGCCAGGGTCTGCTCGGTGGGCGTGCGCGGTGCGACGAAGGGACGCGTGGGCGCGCTGGCCTCCGGGTCGGGCGCGGGCAGCGCCTTGCGGTCCAGTTTCCCACTGGCCGTCAGAGGCATGGCCTCCATGAGGACGAAGAAGGCGGGGACCATGTAGTCCGGCAACTTCTCCAGCAGGAACTGGCGGAGCGCGGCGGGTGTCACGCTGCCCTGCGCGGAGGGCACCACGTAGGCCACCAGTCGTTTGTCATGTCCGGCCAGCGCGCCCGGCTCCTCGCGGACCGTGACGACCACTTCCTGGACGTGCTCGTGCGCGCTCAGCGCGGACTCGATTTCTCCCAGCTCGATTCGGAAGCCGCGCACCTTCACCTGGTGGTCGCTGCGTCCCAGGAACTCGAGCGTTCCGTCAGGCCGGTAACGGACCAGGTCTCCGGTTCGGTAGAGGCGCGCCGCCGGGTCGTCGCTGAACGGGTCCGGCACGAAGCGCTGCGCGGTGAGCTCCGGGCGGTTGAGGTAACCCGCCGCGACCAGCGGTCCGCCGATGTGCAGCTCGCCCGCCACGCCGATGGGCACGGGCGCGCCATGCCGGTCCAGCACGTAGCAGGGGCGGTTCGACAGCGGCCGGCCGATGGGGACGCGCGGTGCGCTCCAGCCCTTGGGGATGTCGAACGTGGTCGCGGTGATGAGCGTCTCAGTGGGGCCGTAGGCATTGAGCGTGCGCACGTTGCCCAGTGGGCCGTGCTGCCACAGCTCCAGCACCTTGGGCAGCACGGTGTCGCCGCCGATGATGACCAGCCGCAAGTCATGGGCACCGATGGCCGGCGGCGATTCGGCCCAGCTCTGCGTGAGCTGCTGCCAGTACGCCGTGGGGAAGTTCATCACCGACAGCCGCTGTTCGACGACGCGGCGGGCCAGCTCCTCGGGCGTCCAGACCTGGTTGCCGCGCAGGACCAGCGTGGCGCCCGTCATGAACGTCGGGAGAATCTGCTCCAGGGACGCGTCGAAGTTGAACGAGGCGAACTGCAACACGCGGTCGCGCTCGGTCAGCTCGAAGTGGAGCTGCATGTCCTGGAAGTGCACCGCCATCTGGCCGTGGCTGATGACGACGCCCTTGGGCTCACCCGTGGAGCCGGACGTGTAGATGACGTAGGCAGGAGACGTGGCCGTCGCGGTGTTGGGCGGGTTCTCAGTGGGGCGAGACGCCAGCGTGACGGCGTCCGTGTCCAGGTGGACGACCTTCGCGGTGTGCGCGGGCAGCCGCTCCGCGAGGGACTGCTTCGTCACCAGCACGGCCGCGCGCGCGTCGTCCAGCAGGAAGCGCAGCCGCTCCACGGGGTGCGCGGGGTCCAGCGGCACGTAGGCGCCACCGGCCTTGAGGATGGCCAGCAACGTCACCAGCATCTCCGGCGAGCGGTCGATGAAGGCGCCCACCAGCACGCCCGGTCCGACACCCAGGCCGCGCAGGTGGTGCGCGAGCTGGTTCGCGCGCTGGTTGAAGTCGGCGTAGGTGATGCACTGGCCGTCCAGCTCCACCGCGTGCACGCCGGGCCTCGCGGCGGCCTGCTGTTCGATGAACTGGTGAGTGAGCAGATCCTCCCGGTAGCCCACCTGGTTCTGGTTCCACGCCACCAGGACCTTGCGGCGCTCGGCCGGGGTGAGCATCGGCAGGTCGGCGACGCGCGCTTCCGGCTGCTCGAGCGTGCCTGACAGCAGCGTGCGGAAGCCCTGAGCCCAGCGGACCAGCGTCGCCGCTTCGAACAGGTCGGTGTTGTAGTCGAAGTCGAGGACGAGTCCGTCCTCGGCGTCGATGACGTTCAGGCTCAGGTCGAAGGCGGCGTAGCGCACGGGCTGCGGGACGAAGTGCGTCCGAAGGCCGTCCATCTGGAGGTTCCCCAGGGGGCGCTCCAGGTTGAACGTGACGCTGACGAGCGGGGTGTGGCTCGTGCTGCGCGGCAGTCCCAGGCGCTTGATGAGCAGGGCGAAGGGATAGTCCTGGTGCTCATACGCCTCCCAGAGCACTTGCTTGAGGCCCTGGACGTATTCGGAGAACGTCTGCTCGCCTTGAACGTGGCTGGCGATGGGCAGCAGGTGCGAGCAGTAGCCCACCAGCCCCTCGCTGCCCTCCATTCCCCGGCCCGCGGTGGGGATGCCCACCAGGACGTCATCCTGGCCCGTCAGGCGGTGGAGGAACGTGGTGTAGATGGAGAGCAGCAGCATGAAGAGTGTGGACTGCTGCTGCGCCGCCGCCTCCCGCAGGGACTGGGTGGTGGCGCGGTCCAGTCGCAGCGTCTCCCGGGCACCCCGATAGCTGCGGTGCGCGGGGCGGCCATAGTCGATGGGCAGCTCCAGCGCGGGCATCGTCTCCACGCGCCGGCTCAGCCAGAAGCGCTCGTGGGCCGTCTGCTCCTTGGTTCCGGCCTGCTGCTGGAGCCACTGCACGTACTCGCCCCACTGCATCGCGGGTGGAGGCGGGGTGCTCTTGCCTCCCCGCAGCTCGGTGTAGCGCGCGGCAATCTCGCGGACGATGACACCCAGCGACCAGCCGTCCACCGCGACGTGGTGCGCGGTGAGGACGAAGACGTGCTCCTGCGCACCGAGCTTCAGCAGGTTGACGCGGAAGGGCGCACCGCGGTGCAGGTCGAACGGCGTGTTGCTCTCCTGCTCGTACCAGGCGGAGAGGCGCTCGGCCTGATCCGGCGCGGGCAGGGTGGAGAGGTCGTGCAACGTCAGGGAAAGCGCCAGCGAAGCGGCCGCGGTCTGCTGCTCGCCGGACTCGTGGATGTGGATGCGCAGGGCTTCATGCCGGTCGACGACGTGCTGGATGGCGCGTTGGAGCACCTCGGGCTGGAGCACGCCTTCGAGCCGCAGGCTCATTGACAGGTTGTAGGAGATGGAGCCGCCGGCGTTCATCTGGGCGAGCACCCACAGTTGCCGCTGCGCCTCCGTCATCGGCAACGTGCGCGCTTCGACGCGGGTGGGCTCGGGCGGTGTGGTGCGTGGCCAGAATCCGCCCGCGCGCATGTCCGCCACCGTCTCGGTGACGGCGCGGACGATGGTGTCGAGGTCCTCGTCCGAGTGAGCGGTGGAGAGCATGCACGTGCGCCCCTCCCAGATGTAGATGCCGCGCTGGATGAGGTGGCAGAAGAACAGGTCCATCTCCAGCGACTGGTACAGGTAGCTGGTGTTGCCCGCGGCGGAGAAGCGCAGCACCGAGCCGCCGTGGACCGCCTCGATGGGCGCCTGCTCGCGCTGGAAGATGTCGTTGAGACGAGCGACCAGCCCCGCGGCGCGGCGGCTCAGATTCTCCTGGAGCGCGGGCCCCTGAGCCTTGAGGTGGCTCAGCGTGGCCACCGTGGTCGCCATGGTCAGCGGGTGCTTGCAGAACGTGCCCGCGGAGAAGGTCGTCTCGACAGCGGGGTAGGACGCGTCACCGTAGTTCCAGTCGCCTCCGTCGATGCGGTCCACGAATCCGCCGCGGTCCGCGACGGCGCCAATGGCCATGCCGCCACCGAGCACCTTGCCGTAGGTGACCAGGTCCGCCTCGATGCCGTACCACGCCTGAGCGCCACCCGGATGGAGCCGGAAGCCAGTGATGACCTCGTCGAAGATGAGGGGCACGCCTGCTTTACGCGTCATCGTCCGCAACGCCTGGAGGAAGGCCCGTGGCTGGAGATTGGGACGGCGGCTCTGCACGGGTTCGACGAGGACGCCCGCCAGCTCGTGAAGGTGCTCGCGGATGAGCTCCAGCGTGCGGTCCTCGCCGTAGGGCAGCACGAGGACGTCCTCGACGACCTTGGGAGACACGCCCGCCGCCATGGGCAGCGACTGGGGCTCGCCGTTGACCATGCGCCCCACCACCAGCGTGCCATCGGAGTGGCCGTGGTAGGAGCCGGTGAACATCACGACTTTCGTGCGGCCCGTCGCGGCGCGCGCCAGCCGGAGCGCCGTCATCACTGCCTCCGTGCCGGAGTTGCAGAAGGTGACGCGCTTCATCCCGGTCAGCTCGCAGAGCAGCTCCGCGGCTTGCCCGCCCAGGTCCGACTGGGGTCCCAACTCCATGCCTTCCGCCAGACGTTGTTGCAGCGCCTCCATGATGAAGGGCGGGGTGTGACCGAACAGGTGCACCCCGAAGCCCATGGAGAAGTCGATGTACTCGTTGCCGTCCGCGTCCCAGACCCGCGAGCCCTTCGAACGCACGCTGACGATGGGGTAGCAGACCTCCTTCAGCTCGGCGCGGAAGTTCATCAGCCACCGCACGTCGCTCCACTTCGACCGGTAGCGGACGGCTGCTTCCTTCGAGCGCTTCGTGCGCGCGGTGTACTTCGCGATGAGCGCGTCCAGGTGACGCTGCTGTACCGCGGGGAGCTCACGCTCGGGCGTGCCGGACTTGGGCCCCGCGCCAAAGGGTGACGCGCCTCCAGCCTTCGCGGTGTTCGCGGGCACGGCCTTGGGGGCGGGGGCTTCCTGCGCCGCGACGGGAAACTGCTGCGGCGCAGAGGGACGTCCGCCCAGGAGCGCGAGCTGCTGCGCCATGAGCTGCAACTGCTGCTGGATGAGCTGCTCGACGACGCTTCCCGGAGGCGCGGAGAGCGTGTTCGCGGCGGCGGCGGGAGGCGCGCTCATGGGGAGCGGCGCGGGAATACTCGTCGCGGCTGGCGCGGAGCTCAGGGCGAAGCTCGTGGGCAGCGTCTGGTCGAGGTGGCTCGCCAGTGCGTCCAGCGTCGTCAGTTCCTCGAAGAGCTGACGGATGGCCAGCTTCACGCCGAAGCGCTTCTCCACGTTGCGGATGGCGTCCAGCAACACGAGGGAGTCGGCGCCCATCTCCAGGAAGGACATGCGCGGGTCGAGCTTCTCGGGAGGGGCCTGAAGCAGCAAGGCGACGACCGCGCGGAGCTCCGTGAGGATTCGCTCCTTGCGTGACACGACGGGCGCTGCGGCAGAGGTCTGGGTCATCATCGTCGGGCTGTGGGCAGGGGAGGGGAGCGCGGAGTCCAGCAAGTACCTCTGGCGCTCGAAGGGATAGGTGGGCAGCGGGACTCGCCGTCGCGGGTGGTCCGCGTCCACTGCGCTCCATGGGACGGCGACGCCGCGCGTGTGCAGCGCACCGAGGCCGCCGAGCAGCGTCTCCCAGGCATCCTGCTGACGCCGCAGGCTGGGGAGCCACAGGCTCGCGCTCTCGGGAACGCAGCGCTTCGCCATGCCGAGCAGTGTGTCGTGCGGGCCCATCTCAATGAACAGCGCGGGCCCCGCCTGCGTCAGCGTCTGGAGGCTCTTGAAGAACTGGACGGGCGCGCGCGCGTGCCGTCGCCAGTAGGCGGCGTCGGGGGCCTGGGACATGCGCTCGCCCGTGACATTCGAGATGAGCGGGAGTCGCGGCGCGTGGGCGGGCAGGACGCGGGCCACCTGCTCGAAGCCATCGAGCATCGGCTCCATGAGCGGCGAGTGGAACGCGTGGGAGACGGTGAGCGGTCGCGACTCGATACCTTGAGCCTGTAGCGCCGTGGAGATGCGCTGGACCGCTTCATGCTCACCGGAGATGACGACGTGCCTGGGCCCGTTGATGGCGGCGACGTCCACCAGGGGCTCGCCCTCCAGCGCCATGCGCACCGTGGCTTCATCCGTCAGGACAGCCACCATGGCGCCGTTCTGGGGCAGTGCCTGGATGAGCCGGCTGCGGGTGGCCAGCAGGGCCAGCGCCTCCTCCAGCCCGAGCGCGCCCGCCGCGTGCGCGGCCGTGAATTCGCCCACGCTGTGGCCCATGACGGCGTCGGGCACCACGCCCCACGAACGCCACAACTCCGTCAGGGCATGGCCCAGCGCGAACAACGCCGGCTGGGTGTAGCGCGTCTGGTGGATGAGCTGCGCGGTGGCGTCCGTCGTCGGAAACAGCGCCGACAGCAGCGGGACTTCCAGGTGTGGACGGAGAAGCGCGTCGCAGCGCTCCAGGGCTTCACGGAAGACGGGCGCGCTGTCGAACAGCTGCCGTCCCATGCCGGGGTACTGGGTGCCCTGGCCGGGATACAGGAAGACGATTCGCGGCGCGGCGCCACGCTGCACCTCGCCCTGATGCAGTCCGGGCACGGCGTGCCCTTGGGCGAAGGACTCGAGCCGCGACGCCATCTCCGCATGGGAGTTCGCGGTGAGCGCGAGCCGATGCGGCCACGCATTGCGGCCGGTGTTCGCGGTGAAGCAGACATCCGCCAGCGCGGGGGCGTTTGGCCGTAGGAGGTGCTCCTGGTACTGCCGGGCCATGTTCCGCAGGGCCGCATCGCTCCGGGCCGACAGAGTCAGGACGTGGCTGTCGCGCTCGGGGACGCGAGGTGCATCCGCGGGGCGCGGCGGAGGCTCGCTCAGGATGACGTGGGCGTTGGTTCCACCGAAGCCGAAGGCGCTGACTCCCGCGACACGCGCGCCGGGCGCTTGGGGCCAAGGCTCCCGGCGGGTTGGAATCGGGAATCGGTACGCATCCAAGGCGATGTGCGGGTTGAGTACGCGCAGGTGGACCTGTGGCGGAATCTCGCCGTGCTCCAGGGCCAGCACCGTCTTCATCAACCCCGCGATGCCGGCCGCCGCTTCCAGGTGGCCGATGTTGCTCTTCGCAGAGCCGATGAAGCAGCGCTGCTCCGCCGTCCTCCCCGGAGACAGCACGGCGCTCAGTGCCGCCAGTTCAATCGGGTCGCCCAGCGGCGTCCCCGTGCCGTGGGCTTCGATGTAGCCAATCTGTCCTGGTGACAGGCGGGCCTGACGGAGGGCTTGCTGGATGACGTCCTGCTGCGCGGCGCCGCTGGGCGCGGTGAGCCCGTTGCTGAGCCCGTCATGATTCACGGCCGAGCCGCGGATGACGGCCAGGATGGGGGCGCCCGAGGCCAGCGCGTCCGACAGGCGCTGAAGGACGACGATGCCGCAGCCCTCGGAGCGCACGTAACCATCGGCCGACGCGTCAAACGTCTTGCAGCGTCCATCCGCCGCCATCATCCCTGCCTGCGAGAAGGCGATGGTGAGCTCGGGCGACAGGATGAGGTTGACGCCGCCCGCCATCGCCAGGTCGCACTCGCGGCCGCGGAGGCTCTGACAGGCCAGGTGCACCGCGACGAGCGACGATGAGCACGCGGTGTCCACGGCCATGCTCGGACCGCGCAAGCCCAACACGTACGACAGCCGGTTGGCCGCGATGCTGTGCGCGTTGCCTGTGCCCGCGTACGCATCCAACAAGGAGCGGTCGCCGAACTGTCGCTGCGCGTAGTCGCTGGTGCTGATGCCGACGAAGACGCCCGTGCGACTGCCCTGGAGTTCCTGCGGTGCCTGTCCCGCGCGCTCCAGCGCCTCCCACGCGACTTCCAGGAGCAGGCGCTGCTGCGGATCCATCCGCACGGCTTCGCGAGGCGAGATGCCGAAGAAGAGCGGGTCGAACGCGCCGACGTCTTCGAGGAAGCCACCCCATCGCGTGTTCATCGTCGCGGGCGTGGACGGGTCCGATGCGTAGAGGCTCGCCGCATCCCAACGGTCCGCGGGGACTTCGGTGATGGCATCCCCGCCGCGCTGGAGCAGCGCCCAGAATGCCTCTGGCGTCGGAGCTCCCGGGAAGCGGCATCCCAGCGACACCACCGCGATGGCTTCGTCCTGCGCGGCCTCGGTGACAGGCGTCGCGGGCGCATGCGTCACGGGCTCGGTGCCACGGCCGAGCGCCTGGCTGAGCGCGTCGATGGTGGCGTGCTCCCACAGGATGGTGGGCGACACGTCGCGGCCCAGCCAGTCCGCCAACTCACCCGACAAGAACACCGCGTCCTTCGACGTCAGCCCGTAACGAACGAAGGGTTCCTGGGGGTCGACCTCTTCGTGCGTGAGCTCGGCGGACTCCGCGACGTAGGCCCGAAGCCACGCCGCGATTTCATCGCGCGTGCGGTCTCCGGACACACCGGAGACCAGAGGGGAATCCACAGGGGCCTGTGAGACACCAAAAGATGACTTCATGGAAAATCACGGACCTGGAGTGTAATCCTGCAGATCTGGATTATTATGAAATCGTTTTGAATCCGACTAGTCTTGACGGGGTTCCGAGGTAAATTTCTGGTGCCAGCGCTCCGGCAGGGTTGGCGCTTTCCAGGTGGGGTCTCGGCGCCAGGAGTCCGGGCTGACTCACCGCTGTGACGACAGGTGCTTGCAGATGGCGTTCAGCGAGTTCGAGTGCTGGTCCGAATCAGGCCAGTTGGATTGCGTGGCGGTGTTCCGGCCCGCGGCGCTGGACGTCACCAGCGCGGAGGAGGCGGCGGCGGTCGGCTTCATGCGGCCTGTCACTCGCAGTGAGGCGGAGGACGCCTTTGGCCGGCTGCGAGACACGCTGACGCGCCTCGGTTGCCAGACGATTGACCTGTGGGAGTTGCTACCGGAGCGCGAGCGCGCGGTGAGCGACACCACGGTGAACCGGGTGTTTGTCCGCGACACCGCGGCGGTGCTCGGGCGTCAGCTGGTGACGGGCACGGCGGCCTTTCCCGTGCGGCTGGCGGAGTTCGACGTGGCGCACCGCGCGCTGTCGCAGCTCCAGCCGGAGCTGTCGAGCGACGAGGTCGCGACGTCCGCGCGCATCGAGTTCGGGGACGTCTTCGTGCTCGACGCGGAGCGGTTGCTGGTCAACGTGGGGCTGCGCAGCGACGCGCGAGCGCTTCAACCCTTCCTGGAGCTGGCGTGGCGTTCGGGCTTCCGCGAGGCCGCCGTCGTCCGCATCCCGGAGAGCCTGGGCATCATCCACCTGGATCTGGCCTTCAACGTGCTCGGGCCGCAGGCGGTGGTGGCGCGGGCCTTTCTTCGCCACACGCCCATCCAGGTGTTCGCCCAGGGCGTGGCGCCGCACTGGGAGCCCTTTGACGGCTACTTCGCCAGTCGGGGCCGCCGCGTCATCCCCTTCGAGCCGAAAGGGGAGAGCGGCTTCATGTCGAACTTCATCTACGTGGGGCCCAACCTGATTCTCGCCTCGGAGAGCGCCTCGGTGGGCCTTCGTCCTCTGGCGAAGGAGGCCGGCATCGAGGTGGCGAGCGTCGACATCGAGGCGCTGGAGCGGGGCAACGGCAGCGTCCGGTGCCTCACGATGCCCCTGCGCCGGCGCGCGGTGTAGCGAAGGGCCGCCGGCGAACCGCGCTCAGGAAGGGCGGTTCACCGTGGGCGGGCGGGGCATGTCGCCTTCGCGCTCGTAGTAGAGGCTCGCGCAGCCCTGCTCGTAGACCACGAGCACCCGGTCACTTTCTTCCAGCAGGTCGGAGACCTTCTCCGTGGTCTTGCGGACGAGTACGTCGAACCTACCCGGGCGCTGTTTGTTTCCGGCCCGGACTGTCACGACTGGCATGCGGGGTTCCGC
The DNA here is from genome assembly GCF_010998615.1 of Myxococcus sp. CA023. Taxonomy (GTDB): domain Bacteria; phylum Myxococcota; class Myxococcia; order Myxococcales; family Myxococcaceae; genus Myxococcus. The sequence continues at coordinate 177,231 of NZ_JAAEAH010000003.1, forward strand.
TCCTTGTGCCCCGCGGCGAGCGGTTCCGGGAGGACATCCCCGGCCTGAGCCCATCCGAAGGTAACAAAGGCGTGTCATAACCAAACGAACAGTCCGTTGACAAGCGGGCCGCGCCATGGCGGGAAGAGGCTCCCATGCTCCGCAAGCTTCCCGTTCTGCTGGTTGGTGTTCTTGGTCTGGCCTCTTCCGCGGGCGCACAGGAGGCGCAGCGGCCTCCGGAGCACCGCTCTCCGACGCCCGCCTGGGCGCCTCGCGGCGTGCTTCTGGGTGTCAGCGCCCAGGATGGCCTGGTGGCCTCCCAGACGAAGGTGCAGTGGCAGTTCACCTTCTACCAGGACCGCAAGGACGCCTTCGCCTTGCTGCTGGAGGGCAGCCTGTCGTGGGGGCTCGCGTTCCCCGATGCCGAGGAGGGTAAGCCGCAGAACGCGGTGCGGTCGTTCTACCAGCACAGCCCGCAGTTGGGTGTGGGCTACCGGAACCATCTGCCCGGCCAGGTGCACTGGGGCTTCCAGGTCACCGGCGGTCCCGTCTTCTACGGCGCGGACTTCGACGGTGGGCTGGAGAAGGACCGGCGCGTGGCGGGCCTCATCGAGGGCCGCGTCCACCTGGGCTACCAGTTCGGGGACATCGCCGGTGGGCTCGCTGTGGGGTATTCCGAGGTATTTGGCTACAAGCGCCGCAGCCTTGGCCGCTTCTTCGTAGGTGGCCCGATGGTCGGGTTGTTCGTGGATTGGCGCTAGGCTTTGCGTAGAGTGTGGCTTGCGAGCACCCTGTTCGCACGCCGCGTATGCCCGAGCCGCTCAGCGCCCATGTGTCGCGATACCTCCGCAACCGAGAAGTCTTCGAGCGGAACCTGCCAGCCGCGCTGCTCGTCTTCACTCCAGCGACGGAGGAAGGCAGCGGCGGGGACGGGGAGGAGTACCGTCTGAAGACGGTGACGAACGCGGGGAGCCCCACGCTGGGGGCCAGCGGGCCCTTGGTGTTTCCTGTCGTGAAATCGCGGACGAACGCCTTCGGGCGGGGCATCACCGTGGGGCGGACGGGCAACAACGACGTGGTCCTGGACGACGGGAGCGTGTCCCGGTTCCACGCCTGGTTCAGCCGGGAGGAAGGCCATGCGGGCTTCCTGCTGACGGATGCCGGGTCCAAGAATGGCTCCTGGGCCGGGGGCGTCCGCCTCGTGCCCCGGAAGGCCGTTCCGGTGGCGGATGGGGCTCGGTTGCGCTTCGGCCAGGTGGAGGTCGGCTTCTACACGACCAGCGGTTTTGTGCGGATGCTGGCTGTGAGGATGGCTCCCTGAGCCTTGCCACGTCTTCGTGGGCCTGCGTAACGTGCGGAGTCGCCCTCTGTCACACACGGGAGTGTTCGCGGTGGCCTTGACCACAGAAGCTTTTGGACTGACCGACGTCGGCCGCAGGCGGCAGCACAACGAAGACGCGATGCTGGTGGATGCGGCACTCGGTCTCTACGTGGTGGCTGACGGCATGGGCGGTCACGCGGCCGGCGAGGTCGCGAGCAACCGCGCCACGGAGGTCGTCAAGCAGCACATCTCCGCCAACCGTCATCTGTTGAAGGACCTGGGCATCAACCCGACGCCGGACAGCCGCTCCGCGGCGGCGGCGCTCGTCGAGGTGGCCGTCCAGCGCGCGTGCGCGGACATCTACCGGACCGCGATGTCGGATGCGACCAAGCGCGGCATGGGCACGACGTTCGTGTGCCTCGCGGTGGGCGGCAACAAGGGCGTCATCGGCCATGTGGGTGACAGCCGTGTCTACCTGGTGCGGCATGGCCAGTGTCACCGGCTGACGGAGGACCACACGCTGGTCGCCGCGCAGCTCAAGGCCGGCACGATTACCAAGGACCAGGCCGCCAACTCGCAGTACCGCAACGTGATTACCCGCGCGGTGGGCATCCAGGAGTCCGTCCAGGTCGACACGCTCATCGTGGACCTGGTGCCCGGGGACATGTTCATCCTCTGCTCGGACGGCCTGCATGGCTATGTCGAGGACGAGGAGGTCCTTCCACTTATCTCTGGCATCGCGCCCGCGGACCTGCCCAAGCGCTTCATCGACGTCGCCAACGAGCGCGGTGGCAAGGACAACATCACCGCGGTGGTGGTGAAGGTCGCGGGCGAGGGCTCCACCGTCAGCGAGGAGTCGAGCGAAGCGCAGTCGCGCATGGAGGCGCTGCGCAAGATTCCGCTCTTCCGTCACCTCACCTACAAGGAGCAGACGGCGGTGCTGTCCATCGCGACCACGCGCACGTATCCCGCGGGGCGTGAAATCGTGGTGGAGGGGCAGCCGGGCGAGGAGCTCTTCGTCGTCATCCGGGGTCGGGTGGCCATCGAGAAGAACGGCGTGGAGATCGCCGAGCTGCGCGCGGGTGGCCACTTCGGAGAGATGGGGCTCATCGACAACGCGCCGCGTTCAGCGACTGTGCGGGCGACGGAGCCCACGCGCACCATGGTCATCTCGCGGCCGGACCTGATGGGCCTGATGAAGCGCGAGTCCATCCTCGCGGTGAAGATGCTCTGGAGCTTCGTCCAGGTGCTCAGCGACCGGCTTCGCGCCACCAACTCGGAGCTCAGCGAGGCACGGCAGGAACTGGCCGTGGCCCAGGCGATTGCTCCGTTCGCCGAGGAGTAGGAGGACGCGTCATGGCCCCTCGTCGACCGAAGCAGCTTCGTCCGAAATCCCAAGCACGTCAGACGCCCCAGGTACGTTCGCGCCGTTCCGTTGTCGGAGGGCGACGCATGGCGAGGGCGGTGGGCGGCGACGTGGTGGTGAAGTTCCTGGGCGAGGTGGTTGAGCTGCGCCAGGAGCTGAGGGCGACGCAGGGGGACGTCGAAGGCATGGCGATGGGCATGGGGTCCATGCGAGCCGGTATGGCGACCATGCGGTCGAACATGGCGACCATGCAGTCGAACATGGTGACCATGCAGGCGAACATGGCGGCCATGCAGGCGAACATGGTGGCCATGCAGTCGAACATGACGGCCATGCAGTCGAACATGGACTCCATGATGGGCAACATGGAGACGATGATGTCGACCGTGGAGTCCATGATCGTGGGGCTGCGTTCCGTGTCGGGACGCATGAGCCGGATGGATGCCCACGCAGGCCGCATGGCCCGGTTGCTGACTTCCATGGCGGATTCGACCCAGGAGCGTTTCGAGCGGGTCGAGAAGCGCCTGGATGACCTCGAAGACAAGCTGTAGGCGTGGCTCGCCCATGCGTCCGGGAAAGGACGCGTCCGGAATTTTCAGGGGGAATCGGCCGTTCCGCGCCCGGTCCCGGGCTAACGTCCGCGCCGTCTGCGCATGCGCAACTGGATTGTCATAGGCGTGATGGCGACCCTGCTCGCGGCAGGGGTGGTGTGGCTGTGGCCCGGCACGGAGACGGGGTCCGCCGCTCGCGACACGCACGCCGCCACTGGCAAGGCCCTGCCGGAGTTCGCCGCCGTGGACGTGGCCTCCGCGGGCGAGGGGCTGGCGCTCACGGGACGTGTGCTGGACGCCTCGGGTCGTCCCGTCGCGGGCGCGGAGGTGTTCCTGGCCGCCAGCGCGGAGCGGACGCTCCTGGGCGTTCATTGTGATGCGTGTGGCCAGGCGCTCCTGTCCTGCCCGGCGCGTGAGACGGCGCTCCACACGCTGGCGTTCTTCGAGCAGCAGCAGGGCTTTCTGACGCCGCGAGCCACGGTCAGCACGGACGCGGAAGGGCGCTTCCGCTTCGAGCAACTGGCTGGCGTGTCCTTCTCCGTGTGGGCCCGCGCGCCAGGGCTGGGCGTCGCGCTCCGCGAGCGGGCCGCGCCTGGAGACCCGGTGGAACTGTACCTGCCGCCGCTGCGCACCCTGGTGGGGCAGGTGGTGGACGAAGCCGGCCGGCCCTTGGCCGGGGCTCACGTGCACGGAATGTCGCGGCGGGCGCCGCTGCCCTTCGAGTCCACGAGCGGAGCGGATGGCCGCTTCACCCTGACGGGCCTGGGCGAAGGGCCTTTCTATGTGCTGGCCACGGCGGAGGGGTACCTGCCCGCGGTGGGGGCCCAGGTGGAGGCGGGGCCACAGTCCGTGCGCCTGAAGCTGACGCCCACGCGCACCCTGGAGGTCCGCGTCACCCGAAACGGTTCCCCCGCGGCCGCGCTCGTGCGGCTGCGCGCGGACCACCTGTCGCGGGAGTTGCGTACGGACGGCACGCCGGTGCGCTTCACCGGCTTGTATCCCGACCAATTGGTGGTGACCGCGGAGGCCAAGGGCCTGGCGTCCGTGCCCCGCGTCTTGACGCTGGACGAGCGCGTCACCCAGGTGACGCTGGCGCTGGAGGAAGCGGGGAGCCTGCTCGTCACGGTGGTGGATGAAGATGGGCAGCCCGTGCCGCAACCGGAGCTGCTGTTGCGCATGCCGACGGGGGAGGTTGTCCGGCAGGAGCGCGGTGGCACCGGCGCGTTGGTGACGCTGGGCCCCCTGGCGGTGGGCACCTACGTGCTGACCGGGCAGGCCGAGGGCTTCCGTGATGCGCAGCTGCCCGCGAAGGTGACGCCAGGGGAGACGGCGCTCGAACTGGAGATGGAGCGCGCCACCGTCATCAGCGGGCAGGTGCTGGATGTCTATGGCCGGCCCGCGCCGGGCGTGTCCGTGTTGGTGCAGCCCACAGGCGCGTCGACGCTGGCGGATGCGGAAGGGCGCTTCATCGCGCAGGTGCCCACGCCGGGGCTCTACGAGCTTCATGCGCACCACTCGGAGTGGGGCGGTGGCCAGCTGAAAGTGACTGCGCCGGCCACCGACGTGCAACTGGCGCTGGAGCCTCGCGCGTCGTTGGAAGTGACAGTCTCCGCCGAGGGCCGCCGCGTGGAAGGCGCGGACGTGGTGCTGTGGGTTGAGCAGCAAGGCATCTTCCGGAGTGACCGGCCGTCCGGCTCGGATGGCATGGTCCCGATGCGCGGGATGCCCGCGGGCACGTATTCGATGATGGCGTCCCATCCCGACTATCAGCCGTCGGAGCGCCGGGAGGTGACGCTGACGGATGGGCAGTCGCTGAAGCTGGAGGCGCAGCTGAAGCCTGGAGCGCCGCTCAGTGGCGAGGTGGTGGACGGGCAGAACGCGCCGGTAGCGGGCGCCACGTTGGTGGTGGTGCCCCGTGGCGCGGAGCCCGTGCAGTCCGACGCGAGCGGCCGTTTCGAGTTCCGGGCGCTGCGGCCGGACCGGGGCTACCGCTTGGAGGTGAGGCACCCGGGCTATGACCAGGTCGAGCGCGCCGAGGGCAAGGCGGGTGGTCCTCCGGTGCGAGTGGTGCTCAAGAAGCGCGACGTCTATCGCGGGCGCGTCATGGGCGATGACGGTGAGCCGGTGCGCCGCTTTCGCGTGGACGAGCACGATGTGAATGCACCGGATGGCCGCTTCGAGCTGCCGTTGCCCACGGCGGGTGACCGCGTCATCGCGTCAGTGGACGCGGCGGGCTACGAGCCGCTGATGGTGGATCGCCCGGCCTCGTCCGACCTGGGAGACCTGGTGCTGGAGAAGCTGCCGGGTGTGTCGGGCCGCGTGGTCGACGAGGGCGGCGGGCCGGTGCCAGATGCCGTGGTGTCGTGCGACGTCTGTGACGACTCCGTGCTCTCCGGGCCGGACGGCACCTTCACGGTGGCCAGCCCGCCCTATGTGACGCGTTATTCGCTCACGGCGCGCAAGGGGCGGTTGAGCGCCACCCAGTCGTTGGAGCGGGGCGCGCGGGGGCCGGTGGAGCTCAAGCTGCGGCAGGCCACGCGTTTGAGCGGCCGGGTGTACCGCCAGGACGGGAGCCCCGCGGCGGGCTTCGAGGTCGAGGCCGTCAACGCGGACCGCAGCGAACCGCTCACCATCGTCACCGGGCCGGATGGCGGCTACAGCGTGGAGGTCTCCCCGGGCAACTACCGCTTCGCACTGGGCGCGAACCGGGAGTTCTCTGGCGAGCCGGCGCTGGTGGTGCAGGTTGGCGGCTCGGAGATGTCGCTGGACCTGGGCCCGGCGCCGGGCACCGCGTCGCTGGCCGTCCAGGTGAAGCCGGAGCGGGGCCGGGCGCTGTGGGTCGTCGCAGGAGAGCTGGGGGCGGTGGGCAATCCTCCGGCGGTGGCGTTGATGCGCTCGCGCTGGGCGCAGCTCGTGTACCAGCCCCGGTCGGAGCAGGTCCGCCTGAGCGGCCTGCGGCCCGGGCGGTACACACTGGTGTGGGGCAACTTCCACGTGGAGACCCCAGGCGGACCGGAGGTCCGCGTCGTGGATGTGCCTTCGAGCAGTGACGTCGTGATGATGGCCCACTGAGGCCCTGCCGGGACGGTTGCGAGCCCGCCTCCCCGCGCATTAGGAAGCCGCATGGACGTGACGACTCTGAAAGGCCGCCGGGTGGTCGTTGGCGTGGGTGGCGGCATCGCGGCGTACAAGGCCTGCGAGCTGGTGCGGGAGCTGTCGCGTGCAGGCGCCGAGGTGCGGGTGGCCATGACGGAGTCCGCGCGCCAGTTCGTCACCCCGCTCACCTTCCAGGCGCTCAGCGGGCACCCTGTGCTCACGGACTATTTCGACCCTGCCCAGGAGGGGAACTTCGGCCACCTGGACCTCGCGCGCTGGGCCGAGGCGTTCGTCGTGGCGCCGGCCACCGCGGACCTGCTGGCGCGCATCCGCGCGGGCATGGGGAACGACGCCGTGACGACGTCGCTGCTCGCCTTCCGGGGGCCGGTGGTGCTGGCGCCGGCGATGAACGTGGCCATGTGGGACAACCCCCTGACGCAGGAGAACCTGGCGGCCCTGCTGGCTTATCCGCGCTTTTCGCGCGTGGGCCCCGGCGCGGGGATGCTGGCCTGTGGTGACGTGGGGGAGGGGCGACTGGCGGACGTTCCAGCCATCGTCCAGGCGGTCGCGGTGCGTTTGGGCGCTGGCCCACTGGCGGGGAAGCGGGTGCTGCTGACGGCGGGCCCCACGCGCGAGTTCCTGGACCCGGTGCGGTTCATCTCCAATCCCTCCACGGGGAAGATGGGCATGGCGCTCGCGCACGCGGCCCGGACCCTGGGCGCCGCGGTGACAGTGGTGCTCGGTCCCGTGGGCACCGTGGAGCGCGGCGGCTTGGACGTCGTGGACGTGGTGAGCGCGGACGACATGGCGCGCGAGGTGCTCTCACGGGTGGGCACGGTGGATGCGTTCATCGCCACGGCGGCGGTCAGCGACTGGCGCCCGGAGACGCGCGCGCCGCAGAAGGTGAAGAAGGGCGCTTCGACGTCGCCCGAGACGCTGACGCTCGTGCGCACGCCGGACGTGCTCGCGGAGGCCTCCCGCAAGGTGGCGGGACAGCCAAAGCGGCCGGTGCTGGTGGGCTTCGCGGCGGAAACGGAGCGCGTGGTGGCGCACGCGCGCGACAAGCTGGAGCGCAAGGGGCTGGACGCGATTGTCGCCAACGACGTGACGGCCCCTGGCGCGGGCTTTGGAACGGACACCAACCGGGTGACGGTGCTCACGCGTTCGGGCGCGCAGCATGAACTCCAGGGCAGCAAGCACGCGGTGGCGCAGGCCCTCATCGAGCTGCTGCTCGTGTCACCGTCCTAGCGGGGCTCCATCACCGCGAGGGTGACGGTGGTCTTCGACACGAGCCGGGGCGTGCCGCCGGAGACGGCGTGGACCTCGGACTCCGTGACGATGAGCCGGCGGCCGGCGCGCAGCACCCGGGCCTTGCACCGCAGTTCTTCACCGGACGCCGTCTGGAGCAGGTGGACGGAGAAGCTGGTGGACAACACCCGCTGACCCTTGCGGACCACGGAGAAGGCCGCCGCGCCCGCCGTATGGTCCGCCAGCGTCGCCTGGACACCGGCGTGGATGACGCCGTCCTGCTGCAGGTGACGGGGCTGCACCACCAGCCGGGCCTCCACCTCGCCCGGGCGGATGTCCACGGGCTGGATGCCCAGGTCCATGACGAAAGCGGCCGTTGTGAACAGGTCCTCCGTGTCCTGGCGGTAATCCGGGTTCTGGTGCTCCATGGCGGCTCCTCGCTGCGCGACACCGGGTTGGGGGCGCAAGATAGCGTGGGCCCGGGGCGCCTCCAGGGCGGATGACTGGGGGCAGGGCGGGGTAGGACTCCGGGCGTGGGCCTGGAACTGCACTGGCGGGAGGCGAACAGCCGGCTCGGGCGTCCGCTTCCTTGCGCACGGGCGCTACGTCCGATACCGATCCAGGACCGTGATTGATGACACGCCCGAGGCCTCGCAGGACCTGAGCGCCCTGCTGGACGATGTGCGCCGCCACCTCCTCTGGCAGGAGGAGGCCGCTGGCCGGGTGCTGATGATTGATGCCAAGGCGGCGCTCGAGCTCCAACGCTCGGCTCCCTCCTTGCGCGCCCGCTTCGCCCGGACCCAGGGGGCCGCGGACGCAGCGCCTCCTGCTCGCCCCGAGGCACCGCTGCCCCGGCCGCCGCTGGCGAGCCAGGCACCGGAGCCCCGTTCCATCGGCCCGGAGCGGCCGGGCCCGGTGGCGCCTGCAGTTGCAGCGGGACTTCCAGGACACGGTGTCGCAGCGCCGGCCCGGGTGCCGCCCACGTCGCGGCCCGCTGGGGCGCTACCTGGAGCGGCGAACGGCGAGCGGCCGACGTTGGACGAGATTCGCCGGGAGCTGGGCGACTGCCAGCGCTGCAAGCTGTGCTCGACGCGCAAGAACCTCGTGTTCGGCTCGGGCAACCCCCGTGCGGAACTGGTGTTCGTGGGCGAGGGCCCCGGGGAGCACGAGGACCTGCAGGGCGTGCCCTTCGTCGGCGCGGCCGGCGACCTGCTGACGAAGATGATTGGCGCGATGGGCTACCGCCGCGATGACGTCTACATCTGCAACGTCGTGAAGTGCCGGCCACCGGGGAACCGCAATCCGGAGCCGGAGGAGGTTGCCGCCTGCGAGCCTTTCCTGCGCGCGCAGTTGGTCGCCATCCAGCCCAAGGTGGTGGTTGCGCTGGGCAAGTTCGCGGCGCAGACGCTGCTGCGGGACAGCACGCCCATCACCCGCCTGCGTGGCAACTGGCGCACCTACGAGGGCATCCAGCTGATGCCCACCTTCCACCCGGCGTACCTCCTGCGCAGCCCGGCGGAGAAGCGCAAGGCCTGGGAGGACCTCCAGGCGGTGATGAAGGTGCTGGGGAAGCAACCTGGTTCGCGCGCGTAGCCGCGGGCCCGATGAAGGGAATGCACGGATGAATGGATTGCTGGAGTCGAGTGAGCTGCTGTCGCCCGCGCTGGAGTCGAACCCGCTGGGGGACCCGGCTCGCCGCAAGCTCACCGTGTACCTGCCGCCGGGCTACGGCGCGGATGATCGGCGCTACCCCGTCGTCTACTTCCTGCATGCCTTCGGCAACAGCGGCGGCTCGTGGACGAACGCGTCGGGCTTCGCGCCCACCGTCCCCCAGCGCCTGGACGCGCTCGTCGAGTCGGGCGCGATTCCGCCCGTCATCGGCGTCTTCCCGGATGCCTGGACGTCGCTGGGCGGCAGCCAGTGGGTGAACAGCGACGCCATTGGCCGGTACCGCGACTACCTGACCAAGGACGTGGTGGGCTTCGTGGACCGCACCTACCGCACCCTGCCGAAGGCGGCCTCGCGCGCCGTGGTGGGGCACAGCTCCGGTGGCTACGGCGCGCTGGTGATGGGCCGCTACCACCCGGAGTTGTTCTCCCACGTGGGCGCGCACGCCGCGGATTCCTACTTCGAATACTGCTATCTGCCGGACCTCCCGAAGGCCGCGGCGGCGCTGCTGAAGGCCGGCGGCGTGGAAGCGTGGCATGCCGAGTTCCGGGCGCGCGTGAGTGAGACGAAGATGCGCGGGGACGACTTCCCAGTGGTGAACGTCCTGGCGATGGCCGCCGCGTATTCTCCGAAGAAGGGCGAGCCGCTCAACGTGGAGCTGCCCTTCGACGCGAACACGGGCCGGCTGCGGCTGGACGTGTGGAACCGGTGGCTGGTGCACGACCCGGTGCGCTTCGTGCCCAAGTTCATGGACGCGTTCCGGAAGCTGAAGACGGTGTATCTGGACTGTGGGACGCGTGACGAGTTCAACATCCGCTGGGGCACGCGGATGCTCGCGGAGGACTTCAAGAACGCGGGCGTGGAGCGTGTCCACGAGGAGTTCGAGGACGGCCACTCCGGTGTGTCGTACCGCTTCGCGCGCTCGCTGTCCGTCCTGGTGCCGAACCTGGCGCAGGACTGACGCACGGGGCCAGGGCCTGCCGCGCGGTGGTCGGGATGCCCGCTGGGGGACGCCCCGGCCCATCGCGCGTGACGTGGCGCTGGCCTTTTCCCTGCCCGAGCGGGTAGACGCCTCCCTGGGTGCGCCCCGCCGTGGCGGGGCCGGGCGCCCGACAACCTTCAGGGAGACGGGAAAATGAGCATCGACCTCTACGGGCTGTCTCGCGTCGTTGGCGAGAAGGGCGTGCTGCCCCAGCGCGCGAAGCAGTTGGATCCTTCGCTGCCGTGCCGCGAGTCCGAGCTGCTCATCGACGTGGAGAGCCTCAACATTGACGCCGCGTCCTTCAAGCAGATCAAGGGCGAGGTGGGCGGCGACGCGAAGCGCATTGGCGAGCGCATCCAGGAAATTGTCCGTGAGCGGGGGAAGATGCAGAACCCCGTGACGGGCTCGGGCGGCATGTTGATTGGCCGCGTGAAGGAGCTGGGCGCCAGGCACCCCGCGCGCGAGCTGCTCAAGGTGGGCGACCGCATCGCCACGCTGGTGAGCCTGACGCTGACGCCCCTGGTCATCGAAGAAGTGAAGGCGGTGCACGCGGACATCGACCGCGTGGACATCCGCGGACACGCGCTCCTGTTCGCCAGCGGCATCTACGCGAAGCTGCCCACGGACATGCCGGACACGTTGGCGCTCGCGGCGCTGGACGTGTGTGGCGCGCCCGCGCTGGTGGCCCGGCACGTGCGGCCGGGCATGACGGTGGCGGTGCTGGGCGCGGGCAAGAGCGGGGCGCTGTGTCTGGCGCAGGCGCGGCGCAACCTGGAGAGTCGGGGCAAGCTGCTGGCGCTCGACGTGTCGCAGGGCGCGCTGGACCTGTTGTCCGGCATTGGCCTGTGTGACGTGGCCCTGAAGGTGGACGCGACTCAGGGCGTGGACGTCATGGAAGCGGTGAGCCAGGCGACGGACGGTCAGCTCTGCGACCTGGTGGTCAACTGCGCCAGCGTCGGCAACACGGAGATGGCCACCATCCTGTCGGTGAAGGACGGCGGCACGGCCATCTTCTTCTCCATGGCCACCAGCTTCACCGCGGCGGCCCTGGGCGCCGAGGGCGTGGGCAAGGATGTCACCATGGTGGTGGGCAACGGCTACGTGCCCGGCCACGCCGCGCTGACGCTGGACCTGCTGCGCACCGAGCCGGAGCTGCTCCAGCTCTTCGGCACGCGATACGTCTAAACCGCCTCGACGAATCCCCTAAACCTCGGAACGGTTGTTCCAATGAAGGGGGTGGTGGTGATGGGGCAGCAGCCATTCAGGCTGACGCCCGAGCAGATGGAGGAGCGGCGACTGTTCGCCGCTTCACTGCTGAGATCGGGTTGGTGCCCAGTAGACGTAGCGGACGAGTGCGGCGTCACCCGAGGAGCCGTGTCGCAGTGGTGCAAAGCCCTCGCACAGGGCGGCGTCAGGAAGCTGCGGCACAAGCCGCATCAGGGACGTCCCTCGCGGCT
>NZ_JAAEAH010000040.1 GCF_010998615.1 Myxococcus sp. CA023
GGCATCCTGGGCGAGGGCGGGGGACGCGAGCGAAACGAGCAGGGCCAGGGACCAGTGGCGCATGGAACCTCCGTGGGCGGCGGAGCCTAGCAGAGGACCGCGGGCGGGGCCCGGCGTCCGTGCGAGCGGGCCGCTTCAACACAGTCCTCGCATGTGGGGGCGGAGGTTGGTATGGGGGCGCCCCGATGCCCAAGCGTACCGATATCCGCAAGGTTCTGGTGATTGGCTCGGGTCCGATTGTCATCGGGCAAGCCGTCGAGTTCGACTACTCCGGTACACAAGCCATCAAGGCGCTCCGGGATGAAGGCGTGGAGGTGGTGCTGCTCAACAGCAACCCCGCCACCGTGATGACGGACCCTGAGTTCGCGCATCGCACCTACATCGAACCGATTACGGTGGAGGCGGCGGAGCGTATCCTCGCCTCGGAGCGGCCGGACTCACTCCTTCCCACCATGGGTGGCCAGACTGCGCTCAACCTCGCCAAGGCGTTGGCGGAGCAGGGCATCCTGGAGAAATACGGCGTGCGCCTCATCGGCGCGTCCCTGGACGCCATCAACAAGGCCGAGGACCGCCAGCTCTTCAAGGCGGCCATGCAGAAGATTGGCGTGGCCCTGCCCAAGAGCGGCTACGCGACGACGCTGGACCAGGCGATGAGCCTGGTGGAGGAAATCGGCTTTCCGGCCATCATCCGCCCGTCCTTCACGCTGGGTGGCACCGGCGGTGGCATCGCGTACAACCGCGAGGAGTTCGAGACCATCTGCCGCTCGGGCCTGAAGGCCAGCCCCACCACCACCATCCTGGTGGAGGAGAGCGTGCTGGGCTGGAAGGAGTACGAGCTCGAGGTGGTCCGCGACACGGCGGACAACGTCATCATCGTCTGCTCCATTGAAAACCTGGACCCCATGGGCGTGCACACCGGTGACTCCATCACCGTGGCGCCCGCGCAGACGCTGACGGACCGCGAGTACCAGCGGATGCGGCAGGCGTCGCTGGCCATCATCCGGGAGATTGGCGTCGACACGGGTGGCTCCAACATCCAGTTCGGCATCAACCCGAAGGACGGCCGCATGGTCGTCATCGAGATGAACCCGCGCGTGTCGCGCTCCAGCGCGCTGGCGTCGAAGGCGACGGGTTACCCCATCGCGAAGATCGCCGCGAAGCTGGCGCTGGGCTACACGCTGGATGAGCTGCGCAACGACATCACCCGCGACACGCCGGCCTCCTTCGAGCCGACGCTGGACTACGTGGTGGTGAAGGTGCCGCGCTTCAACTTCGAGAAGTTCCCGCACGCGGACCGGACGCTGACCACGAGCATGCGCTCGGTGGGCGAGGTGATGGCCATTGGCCGCACCTTCCCGGAGGCGTACATGAAGGCGCTGCGCTCCATGGAGCTGGGCCGCGTGGGCCTGGAGTCCCCGGAGCTGCCGGCGGAGAAGGAGGAGCGAGAGAAGGTGCTGCGCGAGGCGCTGCGCATCCCTCGCCCGGAGCGTCCCTGGTTCGTGGCCCAGGCCTTCCGCGAAGGCATGACGGTGGAGGACGTGCACGCGCTGTCCGCCATCGACCCATGGTTCCTGCGCTACATCCAGATGCTGGTGAACGAGGCGCAGTCGCTCCAGGAGTACGGGCGGCTGGACCAGCTCCCGGACGAGGTGCTCCGGCAGGCCAAGGCGCACGGCTTCTCCGACAAGTATCTAGGCCGGCTGCTCGGCTACCCGGCGGAAGAGGTGCGGGCGCACCGGCACGCGCGCAACATCCGGCCCGTCTACAAGCGGGTGGACACCTGCGCCGCGGAGTTCGAGGCGTACACGCCCTACCTGTACTCCACCTACGAGGAGGAGGACGAGGCGCCGCCCACGGACCGGCAGAAGGTGCTCATCCTGGGCAGCGGCCCCATCCGCATCGGCCAGGGCATCGAGTTCGACTACGCGTGCGTCCACGCCGCCTTCGCGCTGCGCGAGGCCGGGTACGAGACGGTGATGGTCAACTGCAACCCGGAGACGGTGTCCACCGACTACGACACGTCGGACCGCCTCTACTTCGAGCCGCTGACCATCGAGGATGTGCTCGAGGTGTCCCAGCGCGAGAAGCCGGTAGGCGCCATCGTCCAGTTCGGCGGCCAGACGCCGCTGCGCATCTCCGTGCCGCTGGAGAAGGCGGGCCTCCCCATCCTGGGCACGTCGCCGGACGCCATCGACCGCGCGGAGGACCGGGAGCGCTTCGCCGCGCTCATCGAGAAGCTGGGCCTGAAGCAGCCGGAGAACGGCGTCGCGCGCAGCCACGCGGAGGCCTTCAAGGTGGCCGAGCGCATCGGCTACCCCGTCATGGTGCGGCCCTCCTACGTGCTGGGCGGCCGGGCCATGGAGACCGTCTACGACGTGTCCAGTCTGGAGCGGTACATGCGCGAGGCGGTGAGCGCTTCGCCCGAGCACCCGGTGCTCATCGACCGCTTCCTGAAGGAAGCCATCGAGGTGGACCTGGACCTGGTGGCGGACAGCACCGGTGCGGTGATGATTGGCGGCGTGCTGGAGCACATCCAGGAGGCGGGCGTGCACTCCGGTGACGCAGCGGCCACGCTGCCGCCGCACTCGCTGTCGCCGGACCTGGTGGAGCGGATGAAGGACCAGGCCATCGCCCTGGCGCGCGAGCTGGGCGTGGTGGGCCTGATGAACGTGCAGTTCGCCATCCAGGGGAAGACCATCTACATCCTGGAAGTGAATCCGCGCGCGAGCCGCACGGTGCCCTTCATCTCCAAGGCCACCGGCGTGGCGATGGCGAAGATCGCCGCGCTCTGCATGGTGGGCAAGACGCTCAAGGAGCAGGGCGTCACGCAGGAGCCGGAGTTCAAGCACGTGGCGGTGAAGGAGAGCGTGTTCCCCTTCGCGCGCTTCGCGGGCGTGGACGTCATCCTCGGGCCGGAGATGAAGTCCACCGGCGAAGTGATGGGCCTGGCGAACGACTACGCGTCCGCCTTCGCCAAGAGCCAGCTCGCCGCGGGCGTGAAGCTGCCCAAGAGCGGCAAGGTGTTCATCTCCGTCAAGGATGACGACAAGCCGGCGGTGGTGGACCTGGCGCGGCGCCTGCGGAGCATGGGCTTCTCGCTCATCGTCACCTCCGGTACGCACACCTACCTGGCGACGAAGGGCATCGAGGCGCAGGTGGTGCAGAAGGTGAAGGAGGGCCGCCCGAACATCGTCGACAAGATTGTCGACGGCGAAATCGTGCTGGTCATCAACACCACCTTCGGCAAGCAGGAGATCGCCGACAGCTTCTCCATCCGCCGCGAGTCGCTGATGCACTCGGTGCCGTACTACACGACGGTGCAGGCGGCGCGGATGGCGGTGGGCGCGCTGGAGTCGCTCAAGCGCGCGGACCTGGAAGTGAAGCCGCTCCAGGAGTACCTGGGCATCACCGCGGCGCCCCCGGGCACCCGGCGCTGAACCGGAGCGCTCATTTGACGTGAGTCATGCGGCCCCGCTCCTCCTGGGAGTGGGGCCGTCTGCGTTTCAGGGCCGCCTCAGGCCGGTTGGTCCGTTACGAAGCCTCGCCAGTTGCGCATGTAGTTCACGAAGACGTCGGACAGGCCCTCGGCGTTGAGCGTGGTGGGGGACAGCGGCGGCACCTGGAGCGCGTCGCCTCGCTGCACGCGGCGCGGCCAGTCATGATTCGCGATGGCCGCGCGGCCCACGGCCACGGCATCCGCGCCGCGCGCGAGCTGCGCCTCCGCCTCCTCGCGCGTGCGCACCTCTCCCGCGACGACGATGCGCATGTCGGACCCCACGGCTGCGCGGAACAGCGGGGTCGCGTGCTGGTCCGGCCGCTTCTGCGTGTTGAGGGCCGCCTTCCAGAGGGACAGGTGGAGGATGTTCACGCCCTCTCCCTGGAGCATCCGGGCGACCTCTAGCGACTCATCCAGGTCGATACCCCGGGCCTGCCGCGCGTCCTCCGGTGAAATGCGGACGGAGAGAACCAAGGATGGCGCCGCGCGCCGCACCGCGCGGACGGTCTCCTGAAGCAGGCGCCAGCGGTTCTCCAGCGAGCCGCCCCATCGGTCTTGCCGGCGGTTGAAGACGGTGCTCAGGAACTGCGAGAACAGGTAGCCGTGCGCCCCATGGAGTTCCACGGCGTCGAACCCCGCCTCGGCGCAGCGGCGCGCCGCGTTCGCGAAGGCCGCGATGACGCCCTCGATGTCGGCCTCGGTGGCTTCGCGGCAGCGGAGGCTGTCCGCGTCATACGCGCTGGCGCTCCACACCTCGCGCTGGCTGACCTCGGCGTTGGCGCGAAGTCCTCCGTGGAAGAGCTGCGCGGAGAGCAGGGCGCCCCCTTCATGGATGCGCGCGGCCATGCGCTTCAGTCCGGGCAGCATCGCGTCGTCGTGAACGCCCAGCTCGCCCGGCCACGTCTTGCCGTCCTGGGAAACGTAGGCGGCGCACGTCTCCACCATGCCGAACCCGCCATCGGCGCGCATCGCGAGGAAGCGAAGCTCCGCATCGGAGAGCGCGCCATCGGGATGGCTCTGGGTGTTCGTCAGGGGCGCCAGCCAGATGCGGTTGGGCGCGATGACACTCTTTCGGAGCTCGAGGGGAGCGAACAGGTCGGTCATGACGGCATCTCGCTTTCGAAGTGGGCGGGTCCATTCGCTCGGGCTGATGGGGGCGCCAGGCCGCTTGCCTTGCCGCGCGGCGGCCTGCTTCCCCTTGACGTCGATGTCGCCCTGTGGGTCGGACTCGGGGCGCGGGTATAACCTGCGCCTCGGGGCTCCGCATGGCCTCGTTCGAAAGCAGGGGCGGAGGGAAAGCGTGGCTGGACGCCCGCGGACCCCGGCGGCTACGGTTCGCGCCGAGCTGTTGCCCCCCTTCCCCCGTGTCCACCTCCGCGACCGAGGAGAGCCGTTCATGCCGTCCCAGGCTGCCCCCGACTTCGACATTTCTTCCGTGGACGTGGATGGGTTTCTCCGTGAGTTGAAGGCGCTTCGTGAGCAACTGGACGCATCGCTGGGCGAGGCGGATGCGGCGCACCTCCGGAAAATTGAGCGCTGGGGTAGGGCGGCGACCGCGCTGGGTGCGGCGACCTGCTGGCTGGCGCCGAACCCGCTCAGCGCGGCGGCGCTCAGTGTCGGGCGGTCCACGCGTTGGCTGCTGATGCACCACGTGGGGCATCGGGGCTACGACCGGGTGCCGGGGCTTCCGGCGTCTCGCACGGGGAAGGGGTTCGCGAAGGGGAGCCGCCGCTATCTGGACTGGCTCGACTGGATGCTGCCGGAGGCCTGGGTGTTCGAGCACAACGTGCTCCACCACTCGCACACCGGCGAGGATGCGGACCCCGACCTCCTGGAGCGCAACGCGGAGGGGACCCTGCGCAACCCGGACCGCCCGCTGGCGCTGCGGTACGTGCAGCTCGCGCTGCTCGCGCTGACGTGGCGGGCCAGCTACTACGCGCCGGAGACGCTCAGTTCGCTGCGCCGGAAGGGCCGGCGCAAGGGTGGGGAGCTGACGCGCGAGGAGCTGAAGGAGCTGCTGCTGAGCTGCTATCTGCCGTATTCGGCCGTGCAGTTCGGGCTCTTCCCGGCGCTCTACCTGGTGCTGGGGCCGTGGGCGTCGTTCAGCGCCTTCTGCAACTCGGTGATGGCGGACATCCTCACCAGCCTGCACACGTTCCTGGTGGTCGGGCCGAACCACACGGGCGAGGACCTGTACCGGTTCGACTCGAAGCCGGAGAGCCGTGGCGAGCGCTACGTGCAGCAGGTGATTGGCAGCGCGAACTACCGCACGGGCGGGGACCTGAACGACTTCGCCCACCTGTGGCTGAACTACCAGATTGAGCACCACATCTGGCCGGACCTGCCGATGCTGAAGTACCGCGAGGTGCAGCCGCAGGTGAAGGCGCTTTGCGAGAAGTACGGCATCCCCTACGTGCAGGAGAGCGTCTGGACCCGCGCGAAGAAGATGGTGGACGTCGTGGTGGGCAAGACGTCCATGCGGAAGCTCGCGCCGAAGCGCCAGGCCAGTGATGCCGGAGTGGCTGCTGCGCCTGCTCCCGCGGCCTGAGGCAGGGACGTTCGGCTACTCGGTGTAGGCCGCGAGGTTCGCCAGGGTCGAGGTCATTCCCTCGATGTGGTCTTCCTGGCGAATGCCTTCGGGCACGTCTTCACAGATGATGGTGACGCGGGTGCCCGCGGTGACGGGCGTCAGCGTCCAGGTCATGGTCATCGTGCCCGCGTAGGCGGGGTCATCCGATTCGAACTCGAATCGCTGCACGACGCGTTCGTTGGGGACGAGCTCCACGAAGCGGCCCTCGACGACGTCCTCGTGCGCGGAGGTCTTCCCGGGCTCGGTGGGGTCCGCGTTGTCGTAGGAGAGTGTCATCCGGTACGTCCCGCCCGCGCGTGGCTCGAACGCGTGGATGTGGCCCTTCATGCCTTCAGGTGGGAGCCAGGTCGCCACGGCCTCGGGCTCGACGAAGGCCCGGTAGAGGGCTTCTGGCGAGGCCGCGATGACTCGCGAAGCCGTGTCGGTTCTCTTCCCGGGGCCTGTCGTGTTCGTCACGGGGGCATCCTGTTCGTGAGCGGTGCGGCTTACGCGCGCCGCGTGGTGCGTGTCAGCGTCTTCCTCGGCGGAGCTTCGGCGGCGTCGTGCCGGACGGCCTCGACATCCACCACGCGCGAGCCATCTGGCGGAACCGGTGGGCCCAGCGTCACCACGAGCACTCGGTAGGACTCCTCCAGCCGCTTGTGCAGCTTGGAGAAGATCAGCTGGGCGGTGCCGGGCATGTCCTCGGTGTACGTGAAGTACCAGCGCAGCTCTTCCAGGCGGCCGTAGAAGTGGTCCACCACGGCTTGTTCCTGTTCGGGCAGGTGGATGAGCTGGTCGAACGCGCCGTCGGCGTACCGTGACGCGATGGTGCCCAGGAGCGGTTCGCGGCTGCGCAGGCGGGAGAAGAGGACGAACATCTCATCCCGGCGGGCATCGAGCCTGCGCATGATGCCCGCGGCGTCCATCGCGAGCAGGTTTCGGACGCGGGAGGCCATTTCATCGGCCTTCTTGCGACGAGCCATGGCGCGTCAGCCTAGCATCAGTAGACGCGCAACAAGTGGGACCGGCACACGAACCGTGGGTTGCGGAAGTCGATGACCTCGATTTCGCCCGTCGTCTCCTCGAAGCGTCCGGCCAGGATGCCAGCAGCGCTCGTCGCGGCGATGTACCAGGCGTCCTGTCCCTTCAGTTCCTTGAGCTTGCGCAGGTACACGACGCGGCCTTCCACGGCCCACAAGGTATGGATGCCGTCGGCTCGGACACCTCGCGCGCCAGCGGGTGGCCCAGCGAGCTTCGCCAGTGACGCCGGAATGGCGTTCAGGACGTAGGCGTCGTAGGCCGGGTTGCCACTCAGCGAGATGAGCTTCGCATCGCGCAGGGTGCCATCCACTTCCTGCGTCAGCTCCAGCGTCACGACGAGCTTCGAGCCGCCACCCGTGGCCAGATGTTGGAGCTCCTGACCCGCCTGGGCGAAGCGGCGCGGCCGCTCCATGGATTCGTCTCCGGCGCGCTGCTGGATGTCGTAGAGCCGTTCGGTCGTGGTGGGCGCCTTCGGCGGTGGGCCGTCTCCTGGATTGCCAGCCGCTCCGAAGCTGCTGGCTCGGGAAGCCCAGGCGGTCCCTGCCTGATTCACCAGGCTGGTGCCTGGGAATACCGGCGCATCTTCGAGGCCCTTCTCAAGCGCCTCTCGAAGGCGGCTGAAGTACGGGTCGATGAGACCGTTGGCGACGCGAAGCTGGGCCCGCTCGTCGACGATGAATTCCTCCACACGCCCCGCGACGATGGCCTCCTCCTGCGCGGCGAGCTGCTCACGGGAAGGTGCCGGGTCGCCAGGGCGCAACGTGCGTCCACTCGGTGTCCGTGGACCGGCGAGCGGCGCTTCTCCTGGCACCAGGAACGAGGGCAGGGACCCGGCGCCAGCCTGGAGTTGTTGCGGCCTGCGCGGGGCGTCCGGCGGCGATGCGGTGGTCTCCGGCGCAGCACCCGTGTCGGGTGCGTCGGGAGGGGCGAGGGATGGCGCAGCGATGAGGCCATCCCCGGCAGGTGTCTTTCTCACCTGCTTTCCCTTGGGACGAGGCGTGGGCGCCGAAGGTGCAGGCAGCCCCGGGAGCGGTGGAGGCGTCAGCACAGGCGGCGTGGTGACGATGTCCACCGCGAGAGGTTTCGACGTGACGGCCCGGCGAGGTGCACGCTCCGGCGGGTCGACAGACCCAAGCAGCAAGAGCAGCCCCACGTGGATGACGAGCGATACCAGCGCGGCCCCGCCGAGTCGTCGCATCCGCCGCATCTCGACTCCCACGCTCCCTGGGACGGGGCCTCCACGTCCTGCCAGCATATCCAACACGGACCTTGGCCTGGACACGCCTACGTCCCGCCGTGCGCGCCATTGCGTGCAGTCCCCATCAGGACATGGGGTGCGACCGTGCGGTGCCCAACGCAATGACTCGCTGCGGCAAGTGGTTCGTTTCGCGCCGTCTGTCTCGCGCGTCGGTTACGCTCAGTGCTTCGAGGCCACCATGAACAACGCTCCTGATGATGGCTGTCCGGCCGACCAGCGCTTGCTGCGGAGACCGGGTAGAACGATGCCAGACGCGCTCCGGCAGTTCGTCGCGGAGACCTGGGTCTTCCGCAGGCAGGAGGAACTGGAGGCGGGGCTGCGCTTCGCCCGATTGGCGGGAGCGCTCGAGCAGCTGGCCACGCCCGAAACGCTGGTGGAACTCGCGCGCCGCGCTGCGGAGGACGAACGGCGCCACGCGGGCATGTGCGAGCTGATGGCGCGCACCTACGGACAAGAGGTGATGCCCCCCGCTCCCCTGGTGGCGCGGGAGACTGCTCCGCAAGCCCTCGGCTTCAGCGAGCGCGTGCTCTACGAAGTCGTCGCCGCCTGCTGCATCTCAGAGACGGAGAGCACGGCCGGGTTGACCTCGGTGCTGGCCGTGGACGGACCACCCCGGGTGCGCGCGGTGCTTCGAGACATCCTTCGGGACGAGGTCGCGCACAGCCGGCTGGGGTGGGCCTACCTCGCGCATGCAGCCAAATCGGGCTCCGTGGCGTTCCTGTCGCCGTACCTGCCTGAGATGCTGGAGGAGAGCGTGTCGCCCCGGCTCTTCGCGAAGGGCCTGTCCGATGCGGAGGGTTCCATGCTCCTGGCGCACGGCGTGTTGCCGCATGCGCGCAAGCTTGAGGTGTTCGTTCAGGCCCTGCACGACGTCGTCTTTCCCGGGCTGGAACGGTGCGGAGTGGACACCACCCCCGGGCGGCAGTGGGTGGAGCGTTGTCGCCGGTCAGGAGCGTAGCGGGCCCTGCTACGCTGGCGGCATGGTGCTCAAGATTGTCCAGGCAGGGGACCCGGTGCTGCGTCGGAAGGCGCGCGATTTGACGCCGGAGGAGATTGCCAGCCCGGAGACGGCGCGGCTCATCGAGCAGATGCGCGACACGATGCGGGACGCACCCGGCGTCGGGCTGGCGGCGCCCCAGGTCGGCGTGGGCCTGCGAGTCATCGTCATCGAGGACCGGCCCGAGTATCAGGCAGGCCTCTCGGAGAGCGAGCGGGCGGCGCGAGGACGGAAGCCCGTTCCCTTTCACGTGCTCATCAATCCCAGGCTGGTGGTGGAGGACGCGGCACCCGCGGAGTTCCACGAAGGGTGCCTGAGCGTGTCGGGCTTCGCGGCCCTGGTGCCCCGCGCCTGCGCCGTGCGCGTGGACGCACTCGATGAGCACGGCCAGCCCGTGACGGTCCAGGCCCGGGGCTGGTACGCACGCATTCTCCAACACGAGCTGGACCACCTGGACGGCACGCTCTACGTGGACCGGATGGAGACACGGAGCTTCACCACCGCGGAGAACCATCGCCGGTACCAGGCGGGGCGCAGCACCGCGGAACTGCGCGCCGAGCTGGGGCTGCCAGTGCCCGACAAGGGGTAGGGCACGACGTCTTTCGCGTCAGCCTTCGCGGCCGTGCGCCGCGGCCTTCAACTGGGCCGTGTCGACGCGGACGAAGATGGAATCACCCACCGCGGTCAGCGTCTCGCCCGCGAAGACTTCACAGAGGACTCGGCTCTTGCGTCCGACTTCGCCCTCGACGCGTGCACGGAGGGTGAGCGGGACACCCATGGGCGTGGGTTTGATGAACTTCACGCCCAGGCTTCCGGTGACGCATTCGATGGCCGGCGAGCTGCCAGGTGAGCGGCCCTCGGCGCGGTAGTGGTACGCCATGGCCGTCCAGTTCGAGTGACAGTCGACCAGCATGGCAATCAGACCGCCGTAGACGAGCTCCGGCCAGCCGCTGTACCGGGCATCGGGCGTGTGGCGTGCCACCACGTGGATGCCGTCCTCATCCCAGTAGCTTTGGATATGCAGGCCGTGAGGGTTCTTGCTGCCGCAGCCGTAGCAGATGCCTTCTGGCGCGACGACTTCCTGGAGTGATGAGGTTTCCATGTGGGGCCCTGACTGGGAGGGAGGCGCAACGATGCGCACATCCTGGCCCAGCAGGGGCCTTTCGTCGCGTGTCTCGACCACATGCCCAGGATAGTGTCCGTGCCGATGCTCACTGAAGTCCAGGCAGGTCCCTACACAGTTCGAGGGGTGTCCGTGGGCGGCGTGTACACGTCGCTCCAGGTCCCCGAGTTGGACGTAGTGCTCGACGTGGGGCTACCCATTCGTTCCTTCTGTGGCTCGGACCGCATCTTCTTGAGCCACGCGCACCCGGACCATGCCAGCGGGCTCGGCTCGTTGCTCGGCATCCGTCGGCTCATCGGCAAGGGGGCACCCCAGGTCTTCCTGCCCGCGGAGATCGAGGAGAACGTCCAGGCGTCGCTCGCCGTGATGTCGCGGCTGCACCACACCTCCATGGCGGTGCACACCGTGCCGATGTTGCCAGGGGACGTGCGGTCCCTGGGGCAAGGTCTGTTCGTCCGCGCGTTCCGGACGCATCACCCGGTGCCGTCGCTCGGCTACCAGTTCTTCCGCCGTGTCGCGAAGCTCCGCCTCGAGCACCAGTCACTCCCGCCTCAGGAAATCGCCAGGCGGCGGCAAGCAGGCGAAGCACTCTTCGACGAAGTGGAGCGGCTGGAGCTGGCCTATGCCACCGACACCGTGTCCCGCGTCCTGGACACGGAGCCAGGCCTCTTCGACTCGCGCGTGCTCATCCTCGAGTGCACCTTCGTCGACGCGCGCCACTCCGTGCAGGAGGCTCAGGCGAAGGCGCATCTCCACCTGGACGAACTCCTCGCGCGCGCGGACCAGTTCCGCAACGAGGCCCTGGTCCTCATGCACTTCAGCCAGGCGCTTCCTCCTGAATCCGTCCACGCCACGTTGCGCGCGCGACTGCCGCCGTCGCTGGCCGAACGCGTCCGCGTCTTCGCTCCCGAAGCGGGCCGTTGGTTCGGGTGAGCCGCGCGCGATGACACAAGAGGTACGGCAACTACGTGGCGGTGGTACAACACTGAGCTCCCGTCACTGCGTTGCACATGAATCGCGACTCGCCACGGAATACCTGTTAAAGCGCGGCGCATGAGCACGTCATCGCCCAGGCATGTTCTCGTGGCTGGGGCTGGAATTGGTGGACTCACGCTGGCTTGCGCGCTTCGGCGCGCGGGTCTCTCCGTCACCGTCTTCGAGCGCTCCGGCGCCTTGAAATGGGTGGGCGCGGGCCTCACGGTTCAGATGAACGCCTCGGCGGCCCTGCGCCGCATCGGCCTGTGTGACGAGGTGGCCCAGGCCGGTGCATGCCCCACGGACAGCGCGATTCTGAAGCCGTCGGGTTCGGCGCTCACGCGGCTTCCGGTGACTCGGATTCAGGAGGAACTGGGGCTGCCTCTGGTGTGTGTCCACAGGGCGCGGCTCCAGTCCGTGCTGCTGGCTCATGCCGGGGAGGAGAACGTCCGGATGGGGCTCACCGTGACGGCGTTTCACGACGATGGCCAGACGGTGACGGTGCGGTTGTCGGACGGTAGCTCGGTGACGGGCGATGCGCTGGTGGGTGCGGACGGGCTGCGCTCGGTGGTGCGTGGGGCGCTGTTGGGCGACGCGCCGCTGCGCTATTCGGGCTACACGAGCTGGCGGGGCGTGTGCTCAGACGTCCCGAGCGCGACGCCGGGACTTGTTTCAGAGACGTGGGGGCCTGGGGCGCGCTTCGGTGTGGTGCCCATTGGCTTCGGGCAAACGTACTGGTTCGCCACGCAGAATGCTCCGGCCGGAGGGCAGGATGCCCCCGGGGAGACACGGGCCCGGTTGCAGTCCATCTTCGGCGGGTGGCACGCGCCCATCGCGGACCTGATTGCCGCGACGGATGAAGCGAACATCATCCGCACGGACATCCACGACCGGCCGCCTGCCAGCCGCTGGAGCCGGGGCCGGGTGACTTTGTTGGGAGACGCCGCGCACCCGATGACGCCCAACATGGGGCAGGGTGGGTGTCAGGCCATCGAGGATGCCGTGGTGCTGGCGGAGTTGCTGGCCGCGGAGGGCCCCGTGGACGCGGCGCTGGCGGCCTACGAGCAACGCCGGCTCGAGCGTGCCAACAGCTTCGTGACGCGTTCCTGGAGCCTGGGGCGCGTGGCCCAGTGGGAGAGTTCCGCGGGGCGCTTCATTCGTAATGCGCTCTTCCAACTCGTGCCTCAAGGGCTCGCCGCCCGGCAGGTCCGAGCGTTGGTGCGCGACGCCGCGTAAGTCCCTCGAGGGCTTTCGAGGAGCGGTTTCTAGAGGTTCAGTCCAAGAAGCGCCCCCGCGAACGGGCCGTCGAGCGAAACCGTGAACGCGGCCGCATCAGGAGTGGGCTGAAGCCCGTTCGCCTGTTCGAAGTAGTGCGTATAGCCCCCATGGACGCGAGCATGCACGTAGCGACTCAGCTTGACCTGGATCGCAGCCAGTCCGCCCGCGCCGAAGGCCCACTTGCGCATGCGGCCCTCGTAGAAGTTGTTGGCGCCAACGGGTGTGTAGCCCGGCTCCCCTGGCTGCGCCTGACCAATCTGCCCCGTGGGCAGTGAGACCTCCGCCGCGCTGCCGAACGCGCTCACCCCGAGCGTCACGTTTCGTGTCAGCGAGAACCGCTTCTCCAGCCCCGGCCGCAGCGCGAGGACCTGGACGTCACCACCCGCCAGGTACCAGTCGATGCCGTTCGTCCACCACCAGTCGCTCCGTTCGGAGTCACGGACGAGGTTGAAGTGGAGTCCGCCGGAAAGGCGCGCGGCTCCGCTTCGGGCGTTCACCGTCTTCATCCGTGAACGCAGCGTTGGCACCTCCGTCGCGGGATGCCGCATCGGAGACAGCGTCCCACCGACCTCCACCGCGAGCTGTGGCGGCGGGAGCGTCGCTTCCTGCTCAGGGGGCGGCGCTGCTCCCAGGGCTGGAGAGGACAGGCAGGCAGTCATCAGCAAGCCGATGGTGGGCACCGCGCGAGTGACGCACATGGGGGCTTCCTCCCGGGGGATGAATGCTTCCGCCGGAACCCTGGTGGAAGTCCCGGCCCCCCAGGGCTGTTTCGCGGTGGAACCCGGGCCTCATCAGAGCCCGGCCACCTTCGCCGCGCTCGTCACCACGTAGTCCATCGCCAACTCCTGCTGCGAGCGGGGCGACGCCGTCAACTCGAAGCGGACGATGCCATCCTCGCTGACGCGCGCGGGCGCGGGCTTCGTGCTCTCCTTCATCAGCTGGATTTCCACCGACTCCACCTCGGAGACGGGTATCCGCTCCTCGATGGCCACCGGCACCGCCTTCGCGCCCATGTTGGAGAGGAACAGCCGCACCTTGTGCGTCGTCACCTTGCGGCCGGTGAGTCGGCTGGTCTCCCGCCCCACGTCCTCCGTTCGCGCCACGCGCAGCGCGTCCTCGCTGCCGAATCCCAGCTTCACGCGCTCGCCCTTGCCGGTGAAACGCAGCTGCGCACGCCCCACATAGCCGTGGGTCCGCACCAGCTTCACGGGGCCCGCGAGCAACACCGTGGGGCCCGTGTTGTCGAACCGGGCCACCCGGTGCACCAGGGGGGACTGCTCCGGCATGGCCATCAGCTCGGATGCCGCGGGCGCGGTGAACTGGAACAGGGGCACGCGGTAGGGCTCGCCGTCCGGTGGCACACTGGCCCGATGCGGGGCCGTCACCGTCAGCGGTTCACCTCCGTCGTCCATGCCCGGTAGCGCATCCTCCCGCCGGGCAGCGCCGGGCTCGCCCGCGGTCTGGATGACCTCCTCTCGGATGGCCACCTCCACCACCTGCTTCTCGCGCTCCGTCTTGTCCCGCAGCCACAGCCGGTCCTCCTGGAGCCTCGGTGGCGTGGCGCCCAGCGTGGGCCGCGCGGTGGAGAACGCCAACTCCACGTCCTTCCACTCCTCACCGGTGCGCTGCCAGACGACGGCCTCGCACTCCAGTGTGACGGACTCACCGGAGGCTTCGCGGGACAGCGTTGCGCGGTAGGAAGGCCGCCAGGCCGTGCAGGGCACCAGGTACGTGACGGACAGCGTGGCGGGCCCGCCCGTGGGGTGGCCCACCTCCAGCTCGGCCTGGGTGTCGACCGTTGGCTCCAGGAGCTCGACAGCCGTCTGCGAGGCCCGTGCTTCGTCGAGCTGCTCCCGCAGTCGCAGCGTCCGGCGCTGAGCCTCTCGGAACGCCGAGTCCGCCGACAGCTGCTCGCGGCGCACCGTCTCCAACTGCTCCCGCCACGTCTCCGGCCGCGACTGTCCGGCGCCTGCCTGCTCGGAGATGGCGCGGTGGACATCGGTGCGCGCGGTGTCCAACAGCCGCAGCCGCGCCGCCAGCCGGGTTTCGTCCGCGACCACGCGCCGGAGCTCCTGCTCCAGCTCCGCGACGCGCTTTCCGAGCGCGGTGCGGTGTTCGCGCTCGGCCTCGGGTGGTTGCGGCTTCGTCGCCCGGCGGATGCGTGCCTGGGAGATGGTGCCACCCGCGACCTTCGCCTGGAGCGAGCGGTCCACGGCGATCGGGGACAGTCCCTGAATGACCAGTCGCTGCGTTCCCACGGACAGGGGAATCTCCCCCCGCCGCTCGACGAGCGCCCGGTCCTCGAGGACGGTGACCTTGACCACGGGCAGGATGAAAGGGGTGCCCATCATGTCCTCCGGTTGCCGCCGCCGAGCATCTTGTTGCCCGGAATCTTGACGGTCCATGTCGCCTTCAGCGTCTGCGCTTCACCTGGCTGGAGCACCACGCGCCACGCGCGCTCGCCCTCCACCTTTGCTTCACCGGGCAAGGGCAGGCGCTTCTGCCAGAGCGGGGCAACTTCCAGTTCCTCCACCTTGATGTCCTTCTCCGTGCTGATGGGGACGGTGGGCACGCGCTCGCACACCTCGACCAGGATGCGATTGCTCAGCCGGTTGGCCAGCTCCACCGACACGTGGTGCGTCAGCATCGTCGAGCCGCCGAACATGCCGCCCGTCGCTTCGTCGAACCGCGTGTTGCGCGCGACCTTGATGGACTCCTCCACACCGAGCCCCAGCCGCTGTGTTGAGCCCGGGGCCATGGTCGGGAGGGGAGACGTCATCAGGAACTCGTTCTCCAGCGTGACGTCCACGGGACCTGCCAGCAGCGGATACGGCGTCCGGTTCTCCACGCGCACCGTGCGGAACGCACGCGACTCCACGGAGGGGACACAGACGTATTCCGCGGACAGCCCCACTGGTACCGACAACACCGGCACGGTGTGCCACGCTCCGTCCGAAGGCACGTCCGCGCGCGTCTCTACATCGAAGCGCGCATCGAAGTGAGGCGAGGATGTGCGTGGCGGCTGGGACCACGCCGGCGCGGGGGCCGCCCATATGGAAGAGGTCTCCTGCAGACTCAGGGCGACTCGCACGGTGATGTCGATCTGCGTGTGGACCTCCGCCAGGGCCACCAGCTCCTGGGTGACGTGCCCAGGGCGCGGTTGCAGTCTGCCACGCGCGCCCAGGTCATCCGCGGGCGCCATGCTCAGGCGGTCGTAGTCCAGCAGCGCGTCGGAGGGCTCCTGCCTCGGAGGTGTTCGCTCGCCACCACCACCACCACCGCCCAGCGAGGCGGCATCCATGCTGAGCCCGTCTCCGTCATCGTCGAATGAACTCTCGGGCGCCTCCTCGAGCTCGGCCGGAGGTGGCGGTCGGCGCGCGCGCGACATCAGGCCACCGCCTCGCGCTCGCGATCGCGAGCGCGTCTCCTCTTCCTCGGGGGCAGCGGCACTGGGGCGCATCGGAGCACTTCGAGGGGCCGCCGCCAGCGGAGGCGGTGGCGCGGCCGCTTCCGCCATGGCGAAGTCGGGCTCGGGCGCGATGGGCACGGCACTGCGCTTGTTCTTCTGGGGCTGCTCGAGGACGGCGGGCATTGGCTCGGGTTCGGCGCGGACCTCGGGCTGAACCGGCGTGGGCGTCCGCGTGGCGTCGTAGCCCGCGAACAGCTCATCGAGCCCCGGTGGTGCCTCCCTCCAGCCCGAACGCGCGGGAGCCGGTTGATGGCGGCCAATGCGCAGCGCCTTCAGCTCGGGGACTTCCGCATGCCGGGCGAGGTCCGCGGTGGAGACGGCGAGCTTCACCCCCGTCCAGTCCTCGCCGGTGCGCTGGAGCACGGAGGCGCGCATGCGCAGCGTTCCCTCTTCCAGCGTGCGCGGCAGGCGCAAGTCGTAGGTGGGCACCCAGCGAGCCCCCTGGACGGCGTACTCCAGTGCGAGCCGCGCACCCTGGTCCGCGGGAAGGGGGCCCGACAGCGTCAGCACGACCGCGCGGTACACGCGGGCGCGCTGGCCTCGTACGGACGAAGAGGCTTCGGCCACGCGGTTGCGCCGCAAGCGCAGCTCGGCCTCGGCGTCACGCTGCTGCCGCTCCAGGTCCAGCTTCCGCGAATGGAGCGCGGCGAGCTCGGTGTCCACGAAGGACATGAGCGACAGCATCGCGGACACGGGGGCGTCCCGGGGCTCCTGCGCTTCTTTCGGCCGGGGTGGAAACCCGGGGGACAGCTTCGACAGCGCATCCAGTTCCTGACCCACGCGCGCGAGCTGTTGGGTGAGGTCGGAGAGGCGGTGCTCGGCTGCCTCCAAGGCGAGGTGCTCCGCGGGCACGTCGACTTCTGGCGGAAGCTGGACGTCATAGGTGGGACGAAGGTCGCGCACGGCGAGCCCGGACGGGCCGTGCACCACGGACGCCCGGAGCGAGCCGGGTTGCAACGACAAGGGCAGGCCATTGATTCGCACCTGCGAGGGCAACATCCCTCCCGCCGTGGGAATCGTGGCGACCCGCGTACAAAGCGCCCCCTCCGCGTGGACGGTGACGGCTTCGAGGTTCGAGGTGACGACGAGCATGGCTGCTCACCGTAATCGAGATGTCTTATAAAAATCAGTCCCCCCGGACAAAAGGCCCCAACCCGTGAGGTCGGGATGCCCTTGGGTCGGATTGACGACACGCAGCATTGGAGCTAGCGCGCCTCAGCTCTTCTCGGTGCTCGTCACGGGCGGAGACTGGAGCCGCTGACGCTTCAAGGGGCGGCCCACGCAGTCACGCCCTGGCTTCGGCTCGCGGGTGCTTCGCGGGCGGTACTCCCAATGCCAGGGCTCGGAGCGCACCGTGCGCTTGAAGCCGAAGCGGCATGCATTCGACACGAGCCAGTCATAGGTCGGTGTCTTGACACCACCGATGACCAGGTCCACCGCGAGGCCTCGCTGATGGTTGGAGCGCCCGGGCCGTGCCGCCTGAGGCCCCTTGCCCTTGCGGTAGCGCTCATAGAGCCGGCGCTGCTTCGCGGGGGAGCGGTAGCCGCTGTTGACCCAGAGGTAGATGTTCTTCGAACGCGCTTCGGCCTTCATCCGCCGGTACGCGTCCGCGGCGTCGGTATGAAGCAACTGCCCGTTCTTGAGACGAACGAGCCGAGCCCCCTTCGCCTCACTTCGCCGGGGCTTTGCGTCGCCGGCGACGGCTTGGGGCGCGAACAGGCACAGGAGGATGAAGACTCCCCAACGGAGCAGCGCGAGCGACATGTTTGGACGCCGGCCCCGTGGCCGGAATCCGAACTTTCGCGCGTCTGTGCCTCGACGCAAGCAGACGGGAAGGCGAGCGCCTGTTCAGAACAGTTTCAATTGTGCGTCCTGAGTCTTCACTTCGCGCGGAGGCAACGGCTGGAATCCATGTGCGCGGGCCCACGTCTCGCTGGGGCCCGTCCAATGGTGTGATGCCATCCGGACGTGGTCGCGCTCGTCGAAGGTGACGCCCTCCGCCTCCAGGGCCTCGCGCTGTCCGTAACCCGAGGTGCTGATGCCACCCGTGCGGTTGATGACGCGCTGCCAGGGCACGCTGTCCGCGCGGGCGCCCAACGCGCCCAGTGCATGTCCCACGACGCGGGCATCGCAGCCATCACCGATGATGACGGCGATGTCCCCATAGGTGGCCACCTGCCCATGCGGCACCTGCGCGGTGACGGTGTAGATGCGCTCGAAGTAGTCGCGCTCGTCGCGTGGCGGTGTGGACATGCGGGATGGCTCAGCCGCTGCGCGAGCCCAGGCCGGTGGCCTCGCCCGCGCGCAGGCGCTCATGCAGGGTGCGGGTGAGCAGGTACCAGAACTGCACGTTGCCCACGCTCAGGATGTCGCCGTCGCGCAGCACGGCCTCGCGGCCACCCAGGGAGCGGGCATTGAGGAAGGTGCCGTTGGTGGAGCCCAGGTCCTGCACGGTGCAGCGCTGGTCGGCTTCGTTCCACCGTAGCTCCGCGTGCATCTTGGACACGGACGCGTCGTCGACGACCAGGTCGCAGTCCATGCGGCGGCCAATGCGCAGCCGGTCGGTGGCGTTGAGCGGCGGCAGGGTGGCCACGCGCAGGTGTTCGAACTCGAACAGCAAGGCCAGCATGCCCTGTTCGATTTCCGAGGGCGCCGCCATGCGGGTGGGGGCGAGCACGGCGGTCGAGGCCTCGGAAGGCGGGCGCTGGATGAGTGCAAAAGGCCCCAGTTGACGCTGGAAGGTACTGGAGGGCAGGGCGGCACCGAGCCCGCGCATTTCCTGGACGGACAGCACGGGGGCAGACTAGCGGGTCAAAGGGCGCGCGCCCAGCCCATCCCCCGTTCCCTGTACGGGTTTCATTGACCAACTTGTCAGTGGTTCCTTACATTGGGCTTTTGTTTGGTCGCGGGGGCCGGGCTCCGGAAGAGGAGCGCCGGCCCTCCATTTTATTGAACCTGGGAGTGGTGGAAGGAGCTGTGTCGATGAGCAGCGGGAGCGACAACATCCCGATGACCCCGTCCGGACTGCGCAAGCTGAAGGAGGAACTGAAGCACCTCCAGTCCGTCGAGCGGGGGAAGATCTCGCGCGAGATCGAGGTCGCTCGCGCACATGGTGACCTGCGTGAGAACGCGGAGTACCACGCGGCGAAGGAGAAGCAGTCGCACATCGAGGGGCGCATCCTGACCCTCAACGACTGGATCGCCCGCGCGGAGGTCATCGACCCGGCGAAGCTGGGCGGCGACAAGGTCATCTTCGGGGCGACGGTGGACCTGCTCGATACCGAAACCGACAAGCCGGTGAGTTACCGGCTCGTGGGGGAGATCGAGGCAGACCTGAAGAAGCGGTGGATTGCCGTCACCTCGCCGGTGGCGCGCGCGCTCATCGGCAAGAAGGTGGGTGACATCGCCACGGTGCAGAGCCCCGGCGGCGTGCGCGAGCTGGAAGTCCAGGAGATCCGCTTCGAGGAGCCCGAAGAAGAGGCCCCGGCGAGCGGGAGCTGAACCTCGGAAGCCGCCGTGAGTTGCCGGGGGAGCGGGCCAGGGCTCGCTTCCCCGGTCTCGTTTTGTGGGAGACGTCATCCCCGTTCCGTAGGATGTACGGCGGAACCCCCGCGTGAACCACCCGCTCGCCAGCCTTGTTGGACCCCTCCGGTACGTGTGCCAGCGCGACTTCGCGATGCTGGCCACGGTGAAGTCGTTGCGCCCGGTGTTGGAGCGCGCGCTTGCCGGGGCCAGTGGCGTGGATGCACGGGCACTGGACCACTTGAGGGCCGCGCTGCCCGACGTGGACCACGCCATGCCCGAGCGCCGCAAGGCCGCGCTGCGGCGAGTCGTGGCCGGGCTGAAGGTCAGCGGGGTGGAGCTGCCCGCGGAGCTGCACGGCGTGACGATGGAGGGCGCGGTTCCGGCTCGGCCGAGGTCC
Organism: Myxococcus sp. CA023; assembly: GCF_010998615.1. Taxonomy (GTDB): domain Bacteria; phylum Myxococcota; class Myxococcia; order Myxococcales; family Myxococcaceae; genus Myxococcus. The sequence continues at coordinate 20,132 of NZ_JAAEAH010000040.1, forward strand.
ACGCAGGGCGCTCCGGTGGGCGCGGGAGGCACGACGCCCCCGGGGTATGTGCCGCCCTGGAAGTCGGCGGAGCCACTGCCCACGTCGGGCCCGCGGCCGGACGCGCCTCGAGGACCGGCTTCGCGTGGAGCCCCGGCCTCTGCGCGCGGAGGCGGCGTTGATGGCCCCATGCCGCGCATGAGCCCTGATGGGCCGCGGGGACGTCAGGTCGGAATGGACTCGGATCCCCTTCCTGCCCGTCCACCGCGGATGGCGCCGACGACGCGGCCTCCGCAGTCGAACGTCGCCGCGCCGCAGCCCGCCAACGAGCGGCCGGGTGCGCCGTCGTCTCGGGCGAAGCCGGGTCTCCGTCAGGCCGCGCTCGACACGGGGCCAGAGGCGGTTCCCGGAGCGAAGACGCGCAAGGAGAAGGCTCAGCGAAAGAAGAAGCGGGCGGTCGCGGCGGAGGCCTCTCGCTCCGAGGCGAAGCTCCTCTCCATCGCGCCGCGCTCCGGGCCGCTGTCGGCGCCGCTGAAGACGCTGGGCAAGCGGCTGGGGCCCAGGCTCGTCTCGGCGCTCGACAAGAAGGGGCTGCGCCGCATGGGCGACATCCTCTTCATGCTGCCGCGCTGCTACGAGGACCGCCGCCAGTTGCGCACCATCGCCGAGCTGGAGCCCGGCGAGCGAGGCGTCACGGTGGGCATCGTCAAGGTGGCCGACTTCGTGGCGGGCCGTCAGGGCCGGCGCATGTTCCGCGCCGTCGTGGGGGACCGATCGGGCAGCATCGCCGCCACGTACTTCAATGCGGGCCCCTGGTTGAAGAGCCGGTTCACCGTGGGCAAGCGCATCGTCCTCTCCGGCGAGGTTCGCGCCACCATGACGGGCCGGGAGATGCCCCATCCGGAAATCGAACCGGCGGAGGACCTCGAGTCCACGACGTCGGTCCATTTCAACCGCATCGTCCCCGTGTATCCGGGCTTCGAGCGCGGTGAGCAGCGCTCCTTCCGCGAGCTGACCTCCCGCGTGGGCGAGCAGTACGCGCACGAACTGGATGACCCGCTGCCCGCCGACCTGCGCCGTCGCTTGGACTTGATGGGCCTGCCGGACGCGCTGCGCTTCATCCACTTCCCGCCAGGGGACGCGGACCTGGAGGCGCTCGACGCGCACCAGAGCCCCGCGCACCGGCGGCTCGCCTTCGACGAGCTGTTCTTCCTCCAACTGGGCATGGCGCTCAAGCGGCAGGGCGTGAAGGCGGAGGTCGGCATCTCCTTCGACGTGTCCGAGCCCCGGCTGGCGAAGGCGCGCAACGCGCTGCCGTTCCAACTCACCGGCGCGCAGGCGCGGGTGGTGGAGGAACTCTGCTGGGACATGGCGCGCCCGGAGCCCATGAACCGGCTGGTCCAGGGAGACGTGGGCAGCGGCAAGACGGCGGTGGCCATGGTCTCCGCCCTCATCGCGCTGCAGGCCGGCTACCAGGTGGCCGTCATGGCGCCCACGGAAATCCTCGCTGAGCAGCACGAGCGCAACTTCCGCAAGGTGATGGAGCCGCTGGGCTACCGCGTGGGGCTGGTGAGCGCGGCGGGCACGGCGAAGGCCAAGCGCCAGGTGCGCGAGGCCGTGGCCCGAGGCGAAGTTCATCTGGCCGTGGGCACGCACGCGCTGCTTCAGGCAGACGTCTCCTTCGAACGCCTGGGCCTGGTCGTCATCGACGAACAGCACCGCTTCGGCGTGCTCCAGCGTCACACGCTGATGAGCAAGGGGCCCAAGCCGGATGTGCTGGTGATGACGGCCACGCCCATTCCCCGCACGCTGGCCATGACGCTGTACGGCGACCTGGACTTGTCCGTCATCGACCAGCTTCCGCCGGGCCGCACGCCCATTCAAACGCGGGTGTTCAACGACAAGCAGCGCGCGCTCGTTTATGAGTCCGTGGGCGCGCAGCTGGCCAAGGGGCACCAGGCCTACGTCGTCTACCCGCTGGTGGAGGAGTCGGAGAAGCTGGACCTGGAGGACGCCACGCGCGGCGTGGAGAAGCTCCGGAAGGTGTTCCCCGACGCGAACGTGGGGCTGCTGCACGGGCGGATGAAGGCGGAGGAGAAGGACTCCGTCATGGAGGACTTCCGCGAGAAGCGCCTGCACCTGCTCGTCTGCACCACGGTGGTGGAGGTGGGCGTGGATGTGCCCAACGCCTCCGTGATGGTGGTGGAATCCGCCGAGCGCTTCGGCCTGTCACAGCTTCACCAGCTCCGGGGCCGGGTGGGGCGCGGCGCGGCGGCGAGCTTCTGCCACCTGGTGGCCGGAAGCGCCCGCTCCTGGGAGTCCGCCGAGCGCCTGACGGTGATGGAGCAGAGCAGCGACGGCTTCGTCATCGCGGAGAAGGACCTGGAGATTCGAGGCCCGGGTGAATTCCTGGGCACGCGCCAGAGTGGCCTGCCCGAGCTGGCGGTGGCCAACCTGGCGCGGGATGGCGACCTGCTCTCCATGGCGCAGTCCGAGGCCCGGCGCATCCTGGAGAAGGACCCGGACATGAAGGCGAAGGAGAACCAGGGCCTCGTGAAGGCGCTCGAGGAACGCTGGGAAGGGCGGCTCGCGCTCGCGCGGGTGGGTTAAGGCGCCTGTCATGACTAGGCTAGGGGCATGGGGGACTGGGGAAGGGCCGACTACCTGTCGCGGCACGGCATCAAGGACGCGCGAGTCCTGGAGGCCATCGCTCGGCTGAACCGCGCGGACTTCGTGCCGGAGGGCCTGCGCGAAGAGGCGAGCGCGGACTCGCCGCTGCCCATCGGGCATGGTCAGACCATCAGTCAGCCCTACGTCGTGGCGCTGATGACGGAGGCGCTCCAGCTCCAGGGGGACGAGCGCGTCCTCGAAATCGGCACCGGCTCGGGCTACCAGACGGCGCTGCTGTCTCTGCTGTGCAGAGAAGTCTACTCCGTGGAAATCGTCCCCGAGCTGGCCCAATCGGCGCGAGAGGTGTTGGGGCGGCAGGGCTTCGAAAACGTCTCGTTCCGGGAAGGAGACGGCTCGCTGGGCTGGCCGGACCAGGCGCCCTTCGACGCCATCCTCGCCGCCGCGGCGCCACCAGACGTTCCGCTTCAGCTCCTTTCTCAGCTCAAGCCGGGCGGACGCATGCTCATTCCGGTGGGGCCCCAGGGGGGCACCCAGCAACTGCTGCGCATCCAGCGCGCCCTCCGGCCCGGAGAGGTGCCCCAGGTGGAGTCCCTGCTGCTGGTTCGCTTCGTTCCCATGACGGGGCAGCCGCTCTCTCAGGGGTGACATCCTGGGCTCGGGTGGCTCCTGACCCAGCGAGGCGGGAGACAGGCTCTCTGTCCGCTTGCTCGCCATGTCGGCGGCGGCCCGCTAACGTTCGCACATCATGATTATCTGTCCGCTCTGCGACCACGTTCAGCCCGAAGGGACGGAGTGCGACGTCTGCGGCAAGCGGTTCCCCGCGGCCGTGGCGGAGACCGCGCCCATCGCGACGTTGCCGGAGCTGGAAGTGACACCGCATGCCGGAGGCCGCGCGCCGGTGGACGCGGCTGTGTTGCCAGACCTGGACGTGACGCGGCTCCGTTCCGGGCCAGATCTGCCGGCGCAGGTGGTTCCCGACCTGCAGCTGACACGCGCCAGGGACATGGGGGCCGTTCCGGTGACGCCCATGTCCGAGCTGGACACCGGACGTGCCCCGGACGACGGCGTGCGCACCGCCGCGCCGACGGGCGCCGTCGTCTGCCGTTACTGCCGCAACACCCAGGCGGCGGGGCTGCTCTGCGACAACTGCGGCATGCGCCTGCCTCGGGCGAAGCTCCCCGTGGCAGCGGCGCCTGGAAGACCTTCTGGCGACGACGATGGCTGGCGCTCTTGCGCATCGTGTCATACTCGCGTGCGGCCCGGTAAGGCCTGTCCGGAGTGTGGCACGCGGGCACAGGAGGAGGCATGAGCGAGGAGTCGGCTTCGGAGTTCCGCGCGGAGTACGCGTGCAGTGAGGGCTGTGACTTTCGCGCCTCGCTGATGGACGTGGTGTACCGGTGCCCGCGCTGCGGCGGCCTGCTGGAAGTCGCGCACGACGTGAAGGCCCTGAGCACGGTATCCGCGGCGGAATGGAAGCGCCGTTTCGAGACGCGCTTCGGCTCCGCGCGCCTGCCGGATGGCTCGGGCGTGTGGGGCAAGCGGGAGTGGGCGTATCCGCAGCTGCCGGCGGAGGACATCGTCTCGCTCGGCGAGGGCCGCGTGCCACTCAAGCCGTTGCCGCGCATGGCGGCGGAGCTGGGGCTGGCCGCGCTGGATTTGAAGGAGTGCGGCGTCTCGCCCACGGGCAGCTTCAAGGACTGGGGAATGACCGTCCTGGTCTCCGCGGTGAAGCACATGCGCGCCCGGGGCGTTCCGCTGCGCGCGGTGGCGTGTGCCTCCACGGGCGACACGTCCGCGGCGCTCTCCGCCTACTGCGCGGCGGCGGGGATTCCGGCGGTGGTGTTCCTTCCGCGCGACAAGGTGTCGCTCGCGCAGCTCGTGCAGCCCATTGCCAATGGGGCGCGGGTGCTGTCGCTGGACACGGACTTCGACGGCTGCATGAAGCTGGTGCAGGCGGTGACGGCGGACACGGGGCTGTACCTGGCCAACTCGATGAACTCGCTGCGCATCGAAGGCCAGAAGATGGTCGCCGTGGAGCTCTGCCAGGACCTTGGCTGGGAGCCGCCGGACTGGGTGGTGATTCCCGGCGGCAACCTGGGCAACGCCAGCGCCCTGGGCAAGGGCTTCGAGCTGATGCTGTCGCTGGGGCTCATCACCCGCCGGCCGCGCATCGCCGTGGCGCAGGCCCAGAAGGCGAACCCGCTGGCGCGCTCGTTCCGGGGCGGCTTCCAGGAGCTGGTGCCCCTGCAGGCCGAGCCCACGCTGGCGTCGGCCATCCAGATTGGCAACCCGGTGTCCTTCAAGCGCGCGGTGAAGGTGCTCAAGGCGTTCGACGGCGTGGTGGAGGACGCCAGCGAGTCCGAGCTGGCCAACGCCGCCGCGCGCGCGGACCGTGAGGGGACCTTCACCTGTCCGCACACGGGCGTGGCGCTGGCGGCGCTGGAGAAGTTGGTGGCGCAGGGCGTGATTGCCCGGGGCTCGCGCGTGGCGGTGGTGTCCACCGCGCACGGCTTGAAGTTCGCCGACTTCAAGGTGGGCTACCACCGCGGCTCGCTCGCGGAGGTGACGAGCCAGTTCGCCAACCCACCGATGGAGCTGCCCGCGACGCTGGACGCGGTGACGGGTGCGCTGGCGGACCTGGGCTGAACCACGGGCCCGGTCCGCCCGGCGAGGGGCGCGTCAGTCCGGCTGGAGCGGGACGCGCTTCTCGATGGTGAGGCCGAAGCCCGCGAGCCCGCGGTAGGTGATGTCCGAGTTGGTCATCACCTGGAGCGTGCGGACGCCCAGGTCATTGAGAATCTGGCAGCCCATGCCCAGGTCGCGCGACTCCTGCGGGCCGCGCGTGGGGCCGCTGCTGCCGTCGGTGTTGCGCTTGTGGTGGATGCCGAAGTCGTCCCCGTGCATGCCGGGCAGGTACACCAGCACGCCGGAGCCCTCGCGGGCGATGCGCGCCAGCGCCTGGTCCAGCAGCACGTTGCAGTTGCACGACGGGGAGCCGAACACGTCGCCCAGGGCGCAGGCGGCGTGCAGGCGCACCAGGGCGCTGGGCCGCGACGCCGGGTCGCCCTTCACCAGGACCAGGGACTTCACGCCGTCGGGGAGCCAGGAATAGGTGAGGGCGGTGAACTCACCGTACCGGGTGGTGACGGTGTGCTGGCCGGGCTCGCGGCGCACCAGCCGGTCCTTGCGGCGGCGGTACTCGATGAGGTCCGCGATGGTGATGAGCGACAGCTTGTGCTCGCGGGCGAAGACCTTGAGGTCCGGCATCCGCATCATGGTGCCGTCGTCCTTCACCAGCTCGCAGAGGATGCCGGAGGCGGACAGGCCGGCGAGGCGGGACAGGTCCACGGTGGCCTCGGTGTGGCCGGCCCGGCGGAGGACGCCGCCCTCGCGGTAGCGGAGCGGGAAGATGTGCCCGGGGCGCAGGAAGTCATCGGCCTTGCTGGAGGGGTCCACCAGGGCGCGGATGGTCTTCGCGCGGTCCGCCGCGGATACGCCCGTATGGGTGCCGTGGCGGTAGTCCACGGAGACGGTGAAGGCGGTTCGGTGGGATTCGGTGTTATCCGACACCATCTGCGGGAGGTGGAGCTCGTCCAGCCGCTCCGCCAGCATGGGCATGCAGACGATGCCGCTGGTGTGGCGCACCATGAAGGCCAGGTGCTCGGGCGTCACCTTCTCCGCGGCCATGATGAGGTCGCCCTCGTTCTCACGGTCCTCGTCGTCGGCGACGATGACGAACTTGCCCTCCTGAATGTCACGGATGGCGTCGTCGATGGAGGAGATCTCGCTGTCGTGACTCATGGAGGTTTCGGTCCGGGCGGAGGGCTGCATGAGTCGCGCATGTAGCGTGGGCGAGGGTGGCTCGCAAGCCAACCGGTAGCCGGGCGCATGTGGGGATGATGGCGGGGATGAGGTGGGCAAGGGGCCGTTGGAGGGCCTAGGACCGGCCGGTGGGTAGGTGCCGACTCGACGCGACGGGCGCAGTGATGTAGGGTGTTTGGCGCCGTGATGACTTCCAATACCCAGGAACTCCGGGCTCGGCTCGACCAGCTCCAGGCCAATCTGTCCACCCGTGAGAGCACGACGCGCTTCGCCCATGCGGGCGTGTCCACCGTCATCGCCACCCTGGTGGGTGGGGCGTCGGGCAAGCTCTTCTACGATTCTCTTCGCACGCCCCTGCTGGCGTGGGCGGCGGCCCTGGTGTCCGTGTCGCTGCTCGTCTACGCCTTCATCAGCTACCGCGCGGGTCGGAAGGTCCTGGTGGATGAGCTGAAGCAATACGAGTCGATGCTGGCCCTGCGCAGCGAGCTGCGGCTGGACGACCCCTCGGCGCTGCTTCCCCGGTGAGCGCCGCACGGAAGAAGGCCTCCGCGCGCCGTCCAGGGCGTTTCATCGTCCTGGAGGGACTGGATGGGGCTGGTACCACGACGCAGGTGGAGCGGCTCGCAGCGGCCTTGCGTGCGGAGGGGCACTCGGTGCTGACCACACGGGAGCCGTCTGACGGCCCCGTGGGGACGATGATTCGGCAGGCGCTCACGGGCCGGTTGGGGCTGCCCGGTGGGGCGGGCCCGCTGGCGCCGGAGACGCTGGCGTTGCTGTTCGCCGCGGACCGGACGGACCACCTCACGGCCCGGGTGCTCCCGGCGCTGGCGGCGGGCCAGATTGTCCTGTGTGACCGCTACGTCCTGTCGTCCCTGGCCTACCAAGGCGCGTCGCTGCCCATGGAATGGGTGGAGGCGGTGAATGCGTGCGCGGTGTCGCCGGACCTGACGCTGTTCGTCGGCGTGGCGCCAGAGGTGGCGGCACGGCGCCGCAAGGCACGCGGCGGGGCGGCGGAGCTGTTCGAGGCGGACGAGGCACAGCGGCGGATTGCGAAGCAGTACGTGGCCGCCATCCGCCGCCGGGAGAAGCACGAGCGCATCGTCCACATCGACGGCGAGCAGGGCATCGAGGCCGTGACGGCCGCGTCGTTGGTAGAGATTCGCAAGCTGCTGGCCCGCAAGCGCTGAACCGTCTGGGGCGGTATTCCCCGCCCGGCGGCGCCTTGTCTTGGATGTCGTCAGCGGTTGCGGGAGGACCGCATGGCGTCCGCCCGCTGCCATCCGCCGCGTGGCGGATGGCGCGCTCTTGAATCCGGCGGGGCGGCGGTCAGAGGTCCAGCCGCCTCAGCCGCAGGGCATTGGCGATGACGGAGACGGACGAGAAGCTCATCGCCGCGCTGGCAATCATGGGGCTCAGCAGCAGTCCGAAGAACGGGTAGAGGACTCCCGCCGCGATGGGGACGCCGAGCACGTTGTAGATGAACGCGAAGAAGAGGTTCTGGCGGATGTTGTGCACGGTGCCCCGGCTCAGGTGCCGGGCGCGGACGATGCCACGGAGGTCACCCTTCACCAGCGTGACGGCGGCGCTCTCCATGGCGATGTCTGTGCCCGTGCCCATGGCGATGCCCACGTTGGCCTGGGCGAGCGCGGGCGCGTCGTTCACCCCGTCTCCGGCCATGGCCACCACGTGCCCTTCGGCCTGGAGGCGCTTCACCATCGCGTTCTTCTCCTCGGGGCGCACCTCCGCGTGGACTTCATCGATGCCCAGGCGCCGGGCCACCGCCTCCGCCGTCGTCCGGCTGTCACCCGTGAGCATCACGAGGCGCAGCCCATCGGCACGGAGCTGCTGAACGGCTTCGGGGGTGCTGGCCTTCACCGGGTCGGCCACGCCCAGCAGCCCGGCCGGCTTGCCGTCCACGGCGACGAACATCACCGTCTGCCCTTCCCGCCGCAGGGCCTCCGCCCTCTCCAGGAACGCCCCTGCCTCGATGCCGAGTCCCTCGAGCAGCCGGGCATTCCCGAGCGCCACCTGCGCACCATCCACACGCCCCGTCACGCCCTGGCCCGTCACGGACTTGAAGCCGTGCGTCTCAGTGAGGACGGCACCCCGTGCCTCCGCGCCCTTCACGATTGCGGACGCGAGCGGGTGCTCGCTCCCGCGCTCGATGCTGCCGGCCAGGTGAAGCAGCCGCGCCTCGTCGAAACCGGTGGCGGCCACCACCGTGGTGAGGCTCGGCCTGCCCTCGGTGAGGGTGCCCGTCTTGTCGACGACGAGGGTGTCCACCTTCGCCAGTTCCTCGAGTGCCGCCGCGTCCCGGATGAGGACGCCGGCCTGCGCGCCACGCCCCATGCCCACCACGATGGAGATGGGAGTGGCCAGGCCCAGGGCACACGGGCACGCGATGATGAGGACGGCCACGGCGTTGACCAGCGCGTGGGCGAGCCGGGGCTCTGGTCCCCACATGCCCCAGATGAACGCCGTCAGGACTGCGATGACCACCACCGCGGGCACGAACCACCCGGAGACGGTGTCGGCCAGACGCTGGATGGGGGCCCGGCTGCGCTGGGCCTCGGCCACCCGCTGTACGATTTGAGCGAGGAGCGTGTCGCGGCCGACACGCTCGGCCCGCATCACGAAGCCGCCGGTGCCGTTGACCGTCCCTCCTGTCACCCGGCTGCCAGGTGTCTTCTCGGAGGGAATCGGCTCACCCGTCACCATGGACTCGTCCACGGCGCTCTCGCCCTCAAGGACCACGCCATCCACGGGCACCTTTTCGCCCGGTCGGACGCGGAGGCGGTCACCCACGTGGACCCCGTCCAGCGCCACGTCCTCTTCGCGCCCGTCCTCGCGCAGCAGCCGCGCCGTCTTCGGAGCCAGCCCGAGCAGCGCCTTCAAGGCTCCCGAGGTGGCATGGCGGGCCCGGAGCTCCAGCACCTGCCCCAGCAGCACCAGCGTGGTGATGACCGCCGCGGCCTCGAAGTACAAGGGCACGTGGCCACCGTGGCCGGTGAAGGCGTGCGGCAGGAGGCCGGGGAAGAAGGTGGCGAAGACGCTGAAGCCGTAGGCGGCGCCCGTCCCAAGGGCAATCAGCGTGAACATGTTGAGGTGCCGGTTGCGCACCGACGCCCAGCCCCGCTGGAAGAAGGGCCAGCCCCCCCACAGCACCACGGGCGTCGCCAGGGCGAACTGCACCCAGGCCATGAGCGGCCCTGGGATGAGGCGCTGGACGGGCTGGCCCGGAATCATCTCGGACATGCCCAGTACGAACACAGGGAGCGAGAGGACGACGCTCACCCAGAAGCGCCGCCGCATGTCGAGGTACTCCGGGTCGGGCGCGTCCTCGAGGGTGACGGTCCGTGGCTCCAGGGCCATGCCGCAGATTGGGCACGCCCCAGGCTCGGGGCGCACGATTTGCGGGTGCATCGGGCAGACGTACTCGGTGCGCGTCTGGAGGACCGGCTGCTCGGGATCGAGGGCCATGCCGCACTTGGGGCAGGCGCCGGGATGGTCCTGGCGCACCTCCGGATCCATCGGGCAGATGTACATGGTGCCCGCGGGGGCAGGCTCCTGCGGCTGGGGCTTGGGCGCGAGGTACTTCTGTGGCTCCGCCGTGAACTTCTCGCGGCACTTCGGGCTGCAGAAGAAGTACGTGTGCCCCTCGTGCACGTGGCTGCCGCCCTTCGGTGCCTGGGGATCCACGAACATGCCGCAGACGGGGTCCTTCGCCTTGCCCTCCGGCAGGTGCGGAGGGTGGTGCCCGGTGTGAGCTACTGGGGGGAGATGGGTCGTCATCGTCGCGCTTCCTTTTGCCGGGGATCACGAAGCACCCCGTTGCTTCTTACAGTTCCGAGCGAATCGGCCTGTCGCCCGAAGCGGACCCATGGCTGGCTGCCAGGAATGCACTCAGGGCGAACCCGTGTGGCTCGTCAGCTCGGGTATCAAGCAACCCCGAGGCCAGCCGCGCCGACGGGCAAGTTCCGAGATTGACTCGGGCGTGCCTCCGTCTGGCGTAACCCGCGCTGTTACACCCGGATGAGATAGGTCACACCCGGCTTGTGCGGTGACGGCGACGGGCTCGTGGCGGCCATCCGCGCGGCGGTGGAGGCGGTGGTTCGCCGCCTCCAGTCGTGAGTGCGCCCATGCCCGCTACGGTTGACTGCCGTACCAGGACTTGCGCCACTCAATCAGCTGACCGATTTCCTGCGTCTGCGCGTCGATGATTCCGCGGGCAAGTGCGCGAATCTCCGCGTTGCTGGTCCGCCGAAGCGCGACGCTCGCCATCAGAATGGCACTTGAGTGGTGCGGCATCATCGAATCGATGAACGCCTTGTCGACGTCCGGTTGTCGCGCGAGCTCGGCGGTCATCAGCATGCCGCTGTTTTGCATCTCGGACTCGCTCATCATCGTCGGCACATCCGAGGAGCCGAAGTGGGCCTGCTTGAGGGTCTTCAGTTCCTCGATTTCTTGACGTTGGTCCTGAATCATTTTCGTGGCCAGCGCCCGGAGCTCCTGACGCGTGCCGCGTTGCTCCTCGACCATGGCCATCTCGGTGGCCATTTGGTGGTGCGCGGCCATCATGTCGATAAACCGCTCGTCGGAATAGTCGCCGTCCACGACGAGCCGCTCGGGGGCAACGTCACTGTCCATGGACATGCCCCCGTGCGACTCGTCATCTCCACACCCCGCTACCGCTGCGAGGAAGACGACCGCCAGGGCGCTGCATAGCATTGAGGATTTCATACGTTCACAGCCTCCAGGTCGGACGCCTGGCCTCCGTGGTGTGCCAAATGGCCAGGGCGTCCGCCGCGCCGGATGCTGTGCATGGAGGTGGCCTGCGGCACCTGTGAGCGGCGGGGTTACAGGCCACCTCACAGGGGGCGCCGCGGCAATCACCGCGTAACTCGAGACGGGTCAGTTCTCGCGGAAGACAAGTCCGTTGGGCTGGGTGCCCACGGTGAGCGTCTTCCGAACGGTGCGCGAGGCTACGTCGACGATGCTGAGCGTCCCCGCGGTCTGGTTGGTGATGAATGAGGTGGCGCCATCGGCGGAGAACGCGATGCCATGGGCTCCGGCGCCAGTGGCAAGTTCCCCCTGACGTGTCGTCGTGCCCGCGGCGAAGAAGATGACCTTGCCGTTGTCGGTGTCCGTCACCCAGAGGTCCCCATTGGGGGCCGTGGCGGCCATGGCCGGCGTGAAGCCCAGCGGATAGGTACGCGCCACATCGAGGGTGCTGGCGTCAATGCCGGTGAGGCTCTTGCCGTCCTCGTTGTCCACGTACATCAGGCCGTCGTTCCCCGGCCAGGCACCTACCGGGTTGGCCCCGACGGTCACCGTCTTCACCACCGCCTTGGTGGCCGCGTTGATGACGGAGACATTGTTGGAGTCGCCATTGGCGACGAAGGCATAGCGCCCGTCGTGGGAGAACGTCACCTCCGCGGGCATGTTGCCCACGTCAATCGTTTGCTTGGGCTCTAGCGTCTGGCTGTCGAGCACGACCACCGCGCCCGGATCCGCCATCAGGGCCGTCCACACCTCGGTGCCGTCCGGCGAGAAGGCGCCGTTGTGGGTCATCGCGTCGAACTGCCGCGTGGCCCGCGTCCTACCCGTCTTCGCGTCCAGCAGGAGGAGCTTGCCAGGCATGCTGTGGCCGCCGTGCCCGCCGCCGTGCCCGCCGCTCAGGTCCATGCCGGGGACCGCCACCACGAGCGAGCTCCGGTCCGGGCTGAGGCTGATGTGGTGGGGATAGGTCATGTCCTTCAATCGAAGGGTGCTGGTGACTTCCTGCCGCTCCACGTCAATGACGCTGAGGGAGTTGCTGCCACCATTCACGACGAACACTGCGTCCTTTTCGAGGACGGGGAACGTGTTCGAGTCCTGGTCGGCGCAGCCACTCATCGCCAGCGCAGTCAGGAAAGGCATCATCCACAGTGTCGGCTTCATGCGTTCCATATCGACGGTCCTCTCGGCGGAGTTACGTCGGCGGCATCTACATAGGCTGTGCCTTGTTGTGAATGCAGCTTGAGTGCATGTGTGTCTTAAGGTGACTCCTTGAAGTCATCGGAACGCAGGCCAAAGCGCTTGAGGAGCCGGTGGAGGCTCTCGCGCTCCATGCCCGCGCGTTCAGCAGCCCGCGTCACATTGCCCCCGAATTCCCGCAGCAGGGCGATGAGGTAATCGCGCGATGCACGGTCCCGCGCCAGGTCCACCGCCTCCCGGAAGGGCATCTTCACCAGATGGTCCGCGGGCAGTGCTCCCTGTTGTCCGCCCGTGACTTCAGGGGGGAGCGCGTCAGGGCCCACCCGGGAGCCAGTGGTGATGGCCACCGCGCGTTCAATGGCATTCTCTAGCTGGCGCACGTTGCCCGGCCAGCTGTACCCGGCGAGCGCACGCAACGCGTCCGGCTCCAGGCCATCCACCGGCTGCCGGTAGGTCTTCGCCGCCTTCTGTACGAAGTGCATGGCCAGCAGGGGGATGTCCTCGCGCCGCTCCCGCAGGGACGGCAGATGCACCGGGAAGACATTGAGCCGGTAGTAGAGGTCTTCGCGGAAGCGGCCCGCGGTCACTTCGGCCTTGAGGTCGCGGTGGGTGGCGGTGATGACGCGCGCGTCGATGCGGCGCGCAACCGCGTCTCCGACACGGCGCACCTCCTTGTCCTGGAGCGTGCGGTTGAGCTTCACCTGGACGGACAGGGGCAACTCTCCAATCTCGTCCAGGAAGATGGTCCCCCCGGAGGCTGCCTCGAAGAGACCGGCCTTGGTCTCTACCGCGCCGGTGAAGGCGCCCCGGGCGTGACCGAACAGCTCGCTCTCGATGAGTTCGGAGGGCAGCGCGCCGCAGTTGACCGCAATGAAGGGCCGGTCCTTGCGTGGGCCGTGGTGGTGGATGGCCCGCGCCACCAGCTCCTTGCCCGTCCCCGTCTCCCCGGTGATGAGGACCGTGATGTCCAGCTGGGAGGCGCGCTCCAGCAGGCCGTAGAGCGCACGCATGGGCGCGCTCCTGCCAATGATGTTCTGGAAGCTGTAGATGCCCTCCAACTCGCGCCGCAGTGAGGCGGCCTGCTCCTTGAGCCGCTTGCGCTCGATGGCGCGGGCTACCACCAGGGACGCCTCGTCCGGGTCAAAGGGCTTGGGCAGGTAGTCATAGGCCCCCTCCTTGATGGCCTCGACCGCCTTGGGGACGGAGGCGTACGCCGTCATCAGGATGACCTCGGTGGTGGGCGAGTGCTGCTTGACGGCCTTGAGCACCTCGAAGCCGTCCGCTCCCGGCATTCGGATGTCCGTCACCACCACGTCGAATGGTTGCGTCTGGATGAGGGAGAGTGCACGGCCTCCGTCTTCAGCCGTCCTCACCTGATACGCGTCACCGAGTATGCGGGTGATGAGGTGGCGCATGTTCTCCTTGTCGTCGACAACGAGAACACTCGGTCTGTCCGTCACGGCGTACTCCGGGGGAGATGCAGGGTGAATTCCGCACCACGTCCAGGCAGGTTGCGCGGCTGGATGCGGCCACCATGGGCCTGGGCGATGGCCTGCGACACCGCCAACCCCAGGCCGGTGCCTTGGGGTTTGGTGGTGAAGAAGGGCTCGAACATCCGCTTCTGTGCCTCGGGAGAGAGGCCGGGCCCGCTGTCGCGGAATGAAAGCGCCACCTCGCCTTCGTGGGCGTGGATGGCCACTGTCACCTGTCCCGAGGGACCCGCGGCCTCCATGGCGTTCTTGACCAGGTTCGTGACCACCTGCCGCAGCCGCTGCGGATGCCCTGCCACCTGGGCTTCGCCTTCCACCGTCAGGGATGCCGCGGAGTGCTGGGCGGACTCCTGCAGCCGGGAGACGACTTCCTCTACCAGCTCTCGCAGCTCCAGCGTCTCGCCCGGGACCTGGAGTGGCCGCGACAGGTCGAGCATCCCCTCCACGATGTCACGGCAGCGCAGCGTCTCCTGTTCGATGATGCGCAGGTCGTCCGCGAGCGCACCCTCCGCCTTGCGCTGAAGCAGGCGCACGTAGCCGAGGATGACCCCCAGGGGATTGTTGATTTCATGCGCCACACCCGCCGCCAGGCGGCCGATGCCCGCCAGCCGCTCGCTTTGAACCAGGCGCTCCTGGTGCTCACGTAGCGCGGCGGTCATCCGGTTGAACTGCTGCGCCAGCCTTCCGAACTCATCCGGGCGGTCCAGCGCGATGCGAGTCATGAGGTCGCCCGCGGCGATACGGGCCGCGCCGGCCTCCAGCAGCGAGACCGGGCGGGCCACCGAGCGGCCGATGTAGAGGCCTACGCCCGCCGCGAGCAGGGCTGCAGCGGCCAGGATGGCGACCGTCCACTGGAAGCTGGCGTGCTGGACCGTGCTCGCGTGCTCCTCGAAGTTGCCAATGGCGCGCTCGTAGTGCGAGGCCAGGGTGTCCGCGCTCTCCTGGATGACGTCGACCAGTTCCAGGGCCCTGGCGTGTTCACGGGCCGCGGTGGCATGGTCCTCGCGCAGCACGGCTGGCACGAGCGCCTCGCGGAAAAGCCGGTCCAGCTCCGTCGTGGTGCGGCGCATGGTCTCCACCTGGGCGCGTTCCTCGGAGGTGGTGGCCTGGGCTTGGACCGCTTCGAGCCGCTCCATGGCACGGTGATAGGCGCTGTCGTAGAGCGGCAGGTGGCTGGCGTTGCCGAGGATGACGGTGTGAGCCTGATGTGCGTAGAGGTCTCGCACCGAGGTCGCGAGCGACAGCGTGGTGCGCACGGCCGTTTCCTGCCGCCTCACGCTGTGCAGGGCCTCGTGGATCTCCGCCATGCCCTCGAGCGCGGCATAGGCTGCCGCGCCGAAGGCCAGGACGAGGAGCGAGAAGGCGTATAAGAGCCTGCGAGCGGTTCCGGACACGACATCCCCTGGCGAGCGAAGGTAGGGGTTTAGCAACAGGCAGGCCAATGTGGTGCGCGCTGCAAGTGGCTGAACTCATTCCTGGGCAGCGTTCCCTCATCGTTGCGAGAAAAGGGCCGGATGTGACCAGGCTGGTCACACTGTAATGGGCCGGGGGCTCGACTTCAGGTCTGGCGAGCGCGGCCCTTTCGGAATGGCGTGGCTCGCTTACTGGGAACCCTCTGCATGGACGTCCACGAGCGTCATCATCCCGGCCTCGGCGTGCTCTTGGATGTGGCAGTGGAGCATCCAGGCCCCCACGTCCTGCGGGAACATCGCCACATCCACCGTCTCCCTTGGACGAACCAGCACGGTGTCGCGCCAGTGTCCCTCGTCCACCGATGCACCATTGCGCGCCACCACGCGGAAGAACTGGCCATGCACGTGCATGGGGTGCAGGCGGGAGGACTCGTTGACGAAACGCAGCGTGGCCCATTGGTGGGCAGGGAGCCGGTAGACCTTGTGGTGCGGGGAGGCATGCTCCCCCTCGTGGTGGAACGCCTCGTCATTGATGGTCCACTCGATGCCGAAGGGGCCTCCCCGCCTCGCATTCAGCCGGAAGGTCTCCGCGGGTTGCAGTGCACGCGCTGGAGAGAGGTCAGGGCTCGGGGGTGGGGCAACTGCTGCCACTTCGGGCGGCCGCACGACCTCTCCAGACACCACCAGCGTTGCGAGAGGGAACGGCCTGCGTGTGAAGTGGTCCATCACCTCCAGGCGCTGGTCGCTCAGCGCCTCGGGAACGGTGAAGTCCAGGTCGACGCGGTTCCCTGGAGCGAGCTCCAAGCGGGAGGCCGGCAGCGGCCGGTCCGTGGCCAGCCCGTCGATCGCGATGACAGATGCGCCCAGCCCTTCGAAGGAAGGCGCGAACACGCGCCCGTTTGCAACGTTGACCATCCGCAGTCGCACCCGCTCGCCGGGCTGCAGCGGGACTTCTGGCTGGACAGCCCCGTTCACCGTGGAGACCTGCCCCCAGCGGCCGTCGTGCGCGAGGTCGTGGCGCGTATTGAATCGGCCATCAATCTGGCCACCCGCGTCGAGTCGCCAGTCGTCGAGCACCCAGACGAGCTCGCGTGAGAAAGGGCCGGGCTTCTGGTCCTCCACGATGAGCACACCGAACAGCCCTCGCTCGACTTGCTCGCTCCCGCGCAGGTGCGGGTGAAACCAGTAGGTTCCTGCGTCCTTCACTTTGAACTCATAGACGAAGGTTCCCCCAGGTGGGATGGGAGGCTGGGTCACCCCGGGCACGCCGTCCATTCCGTTCGGAAGCCGGATGCCGTGCCAGTGAATGGTCGTCGGCTGCGGCAGCTTGTTGGTGAATCGCACGCGAACCGTGTCGCCATGGGTAGCGCGAAGGGTGGGGCCGGGTACTTGGCCGTTGTAGGCCCAGACCTCCAGACTCCGGCCGTCCAGGAGCGGGAGGGCTGTTGGGGCCGCGACGAGCTCGAACTCGCGCACGCGGCCCGTGGACGGGATGTCTTCAGGGTAGGGCGGTGCCGCGCGCGGCTGCGGGAGCGTCGCCATGGCGGCATCCTCCTGGCCGAGGCCGACTGCCGCGAGCATTGCGAGGAGGGCAGCGAGAGCTGCCGCGATGAACCAGCGATTGCGATGCATGAAGCCTCTTCACGAATGATGGAAGGTGCGGGCGAGGAGGGGACCAGGCCGCCGTGGTGGTGTGGCCCGGCCCCGAGGCGCGCGACCTCGGTGCGCAGCCTGCCCGGAACGGCGATCTACTGGATGGTGACGAGCCCGCTGATGTGGTCCATCGCGCAGGCGTAGCGCAGCGTGCCCGACGCGCTGGGCGTGAACTCCACGGTCACCGGCGTGTCCATGGGGAGCGGCTTGTTGATGCCCAGGTCGGCCATGACGATTTCCGTGGCGCACGTCTTGGCCGTCTTGCGCGTGACCACGAGGCGGACGGGCTGCCCCGCCTTCACCTTCACGTCCGAGGGCTCGAAGCCCTTGGGGGTCACCGTGAGGTCCACGGTCTGGACCCCGTTCCTGGTGGCCGGGGCCGAGGCGGGCTTCTGCGCGGGCGCAGCGGCCTTCTTGGCCGTGCCTCCGTGCGCGGAATGCTCGCCGTGGCTGGCGTGCTCGCCGTGCTTGGCGTGCTCGCCGTGCTTGGCGTGCTCGTCACACGCGACCGCGGGGGCCGCGGCAATCAGGGGGAGTGCAGCAAGGAGTCCCATCAGGCTCTTCTTCATCGCTTGGTTGCTCCCAGAGTGAGGATGCCCTCGGGGACGTCCGGCATCCTGTGAAGTCGGTCCGCTGGAGCACAACGCGTGCCGAGGACTGAACGCGCCTGTTCATGCGGGGTTGCCGTGGCGCGGCGCCCGTCCGGAGTACCCAGATGGGTTTCGCTGTAACCGGCACGGTCACAGGTGGAGCGTGAAGCAGCGTCGTTCCACGGAGCCGTGAAGTGCCGTTCATGGCCGACACGCTGCGGGTGGCGCACGAGGCGCTGGCCACCGCGGCTGGACCTCTTCGCAGGTGTAAGCCTTTTGGGGGAGGCGCGTCAGTGGGGTGACCCGCTAGCTCGCGGGCAGGAGGAAGCCCCATGAATGCCGTTGAAGCAGCCTCGTCCCGGTCTCCCGCGGGCGCCCTGGAGCGGATGGACCTCGCCGTGTCGGGGATGACGTGCGCCGCATGCGCGCGCCGCGTGGAACGCACTCTGAGCGAGGTGGAGGGGGTCCAGGAGTGCAGCGTCAACTTCGCCACCCGCCGTGCCAGCGTACTCTTTGACGCTCGGGCCACGTCCGTCAGTGCACTGGCCGATGCGGTGGCCGACGCCGGCTATCGCGCTGAGGTGCCGCAGGCTTCCACCGCCGAAGAGACGGACGCCGCGGAGGAGCGAGGGCTCCGGCGCCGGCTCGCCGTGGCCGTGCTCTTCGGCTTGCCGGTGGTCGTGCTGGCCATGTCCCACGGAGCGCTCGACTTCACCGGTTCCACCTGGGGGCAGCTCGGCCTGACGCTGCCAGTCATGGCGTACAGCGGTGGTCCCATCTTCCGGGCGGCGTGGGCCGCGTTGCGGCACAGGTCGGCCGACATGAACGTCCTGGTGGCGCTCGGGACCGGCGCGGCTTTCATTTTCTCGGTGGTGGCCACCGTGTGGCCGACATTCATGGTCACCGGGGACCACGGAGGTCATGGTGGGCACGAAGCCGCACCTCCCATCTACTTCGAGGCGGCGGCCGCGGTGATTGCCTTCGTGCTGCTCGGCCGCTTCCTGGAGTCGCGAGCACGCACCCGGGCAGGGGATGCCATCCGGCGGCTTCAGGCGTTGGCCCCTTCCATCGCCACCGTGCTGGAGAATGGCGTCGAGCGAGAGGTTCCTCTCGCCGAGGTGCGGGTGGGGGACCGTGTGGTGGTGCGTCCGGGGCAGTCCATCCCCGTCGATGGCTCCGTCGTGGACGGGGCTTCCTCGGTGGACGAATCCATGCTCACGGGGGAAAGCCTGCCGGTGGAGAAGGCAGCGGGCGCGGAGGTCTTCGCCGGGACGATGAACGGTACGGGCCGCCTGGTCTTCAGCGCGGCCAAGGTGGGGAGTGACACCGCGCTCCAGCAGATTGTCCAGGTGGTGGAGCGGGCCCAGGGCACCAAGGCGCCCATCGCGCGCCTCGCGGACGTGGTGAGCGGCGTCTTCACTCCGGTAGTGCTGCTCATCGCCATCGCCACGTTCGCGGCCTGGTTCGTCCTTGCTCCCGAGGAGACGCGCCTGACGATGGCCCTGCTCAACGCGGTGGCCGTGCTGGTCATCGCTTGCCCGTGCGCCCTGGGCCTGGCCACGCCCGCGGCGCTCATGGTGGGGATGGGGCGGGGGGCGCAGCTCGGAGTGCTGGTGAAGAGCGCTGCTTCGTTGGAAGGAGCGAGCCGTATCGACACCGTGGTGCTCGACAAGACGGGAACGCTGACCCAGGGGCGCCCGGCGGTGGTCCGCGTCCTCACCGCGAGCGGCATGACGGAGGAGGAAGTGCTGACCCTCGCCGCCGCCGCCGAGTCGGCGAGCGAGCATCCGCTGGCCCGTGCCGTCCTGTCCGAGGCTGCCAACCGGGGCCTGAAGGTCGGCACGCCCGAGTCGTTCACCGCCACTCCGGGACATGGCGTGGAGGCCCAGGTTGGCGGGCGCAGGGTGCTCGTCGGCAGTCGTCGGATGCTGGACGGGCAAGGCGTGTCCGGGAGCGAGGACGCCGAGCGTGTGCTCACGGCGGACGGGCAGACGCCCGTGCTCGTCGCGGTGGACGGGCGCTGGGTCGGCGCCATCGGCATCGCGGATCCAGAGCGGGAGGAGGCCGCCACGGTGGTCCAAGCCCTGCGGAGCATGGGGCTGCACGTGGTGATGCTCACGGGCGACCATGAGGGACCGGCCGCACGGGTGGCGCGCGCTCTCGGCATCGACCGGGTCTTCGCCGGTGTCCTGCCGTCCGGCAAGGCGCACGTGGTGCGTACGCTCCAGGCGGAGGGACGGCGCGTGGCCATGGTGGGGGATGGCATCAACGACGCGCCGGCCTTGGCGGAGGCGGACCTCGGAGTTGCCATGGGGACGGGGACGGACGTGGCCCGGGATGCCGCGGGCGTCGCGCTGCTGCGCTCCGATTTGCGAGGACTGCCGGCGGCGCTCGGGCTGGCTCGCACCACGATGCGGGTCATCCGACAGAACCTGTTCTGGGCTTTCCTCTACAACGTGCTGGGCATCCCGGTCGCGGCGGGGTTGCTCTACGGCCTGACAGGCTGGCTGTTGTCACCGATGCTGGCGAGCGTGGCCATGTCCCTGTCGAGTGTGTCGGTGCTGCTCAACAGCCTACGTCTGCGGCGCCTGCGCCTGCCAGCGCCCCAGGCGGCCTGAGCCAGACCTTCCTCACGAAGTCTCCACTGCGCCACGGTCCTCCATTCGGGACCGTGGCGTTCGTGCATTCACGGCACCTGTAAGAGCCCGGCTCTTGGCCCGTCAACAGGGGTGAACGCGGTGGACATGAGGGCGCGACCTGCTCCCTGGCCTGCCGCGTGGAACCTGCGTCCAGGGAGAGAGCGTCATGTTGGATTCTATCGAAGTGGGAGTCGTCTCTGGCAGCGTGTTGGCCGCGGCGGCCACCGTCCTGTTCTTCTTCGGCCCGCGCCAGCGCACCCGGGCCCGGAGCGAGGTCGGCGGCGCGCAGGAAGTGGACCTGATGGTGGACGGCGGCTACCGCCCCGACCGCATCGTGGTGCGCGCGGGCGTGCCGGTGAAGCTCAACGTCCTGCGCACGGACCGCTCCACGTGCTCGGAGCAGTTCGTGCTCGGCGACCTCGGCGTCTCGCGCATCCTGCCCACCGGGCGCGTGGTGACCATCGACCTGCCCGCGCTCACGCCCGGCGCGTACGACTTCACCTGCGGCATGAGCATGCTGCGCGGCCGCCTCATCGCAGAGGTCTGAGCCCCGGGCCTGTAAGTCGCCAGCCCCTGCCACGTCCAAGGGCTGAAGCCGGTTACCTGCTCCGAAAGGAATCACATCTTGAAGAAGCTCATCGTCCTCTCCTTGCTGTCTCCCCTCACTGCCTGCGCCGCCGCTCCCTGGAGCGCGCTCGACGAGGATTCCACGTCGCCCACTTCCCTGCGTGCTCCGGAGGCCCCCCGTCCGAATCTGGTCGCAGTGCTGACAGATGCTGATCCGCTGCGTGCGCCGTCGGGGATTGCCTCCGAGGACGGAGTCAAGGGGAGCGACCACTCGGGCCATCACGGGCACCCAGGCGGTCATGGTGGCACCGCTCGGCAAGGCAACGCGACGGGGCAGACCTCTGGGCACTCGGGACATGGTGGACACACGGGGCATGGCGCGAAGCAGGGGAGCGCTCACGAGGGACACGGGGGGCACTCTGGTAGCGCCCCGGATGCCGGCATTCCCGCCCCCAGCCACGACCATCACCAGCACTAGCCGCCCGCGACGGAGAGAGGCACCATGAAGACCTGGTCATCGTCACGCTGGAAGCGGCCCGCCGCAGGCACCCTCGTGGCATCCATGTTCGCATTGGGGGGATGCGTCACCGTTCCCCTGGCGAATGATGCGCGTGACGTGCACACGACGCTCGGCGCTCGTTGGACGCCTGGGGGCCCGGTCGTCGGGCTCACCAGCGAGGCCCTCAGGGGAGAGGACGCAGACGCGGCCGTGCGGGCGCTGCTGGCTCAGCCGCTCACCGCCGACACGGCCGTCCGCATCGCCTTGCTGAACAACCGCGACCTGCGCGCCGCGATGCACGAGCTGGGCGTCGCCACTGGCAACCTGGTGCAGATGAGCCTTCCTCCCAATCCAGAGGTGGAGCTGGAGATGCGAAAGCCCACCCGTGGCGGGCAGCCCCTGCAAGGGGAAATCGGGCTCGAGTACGACCTGTCCGGGCTCATCCTCCTGCCGCAGCGTCGCGGGGTGGCCCAGGCCGAGCGCACGGCCGCGCGCGCACTCACGGCGGGCGAGGTGCTGCACCTGGCCTACCGCACGCGCCTGGGCTTCTACGAGGTCCAGGCCCGGCACCAGCAACTGGAGCTGCGCAACCGGGCTCTGCAAGTCGCACAGGCGGGCTACGGCACGGCGGTGGAGCTGGAGAAGGCGGGCAACGTCCGCGCACTGGAGGTGGCCACCGAGCGCTCCGCCGTGGAGGCCGCGCGCCTGGCCGTGGCCGAAGCCGAGAACGCCCTGCTGGACTCGCGCGAGGCCCTCAATGTGTTGCTGGGCCTCTTCGGTCCCCGCACGCAGTGGACGGTGGATGCGCCGCTGGCCGACCCAGTCAACGACCTCGATTCGGGGGAGGGGCTGGAGGCGCGCGCCATCGAGGCGAGCCTCGACCTGGCCGAGCTGCGCGGCCGCATGGAGGCCGCCGACCGGCGCCACGGGCTCGCGCGGACGGAGGGTTTCCTGCCCCACCTGTCCGGCGGCTTCCACGGCGAGAAGGACGAGGACCGGTGGGAGATGGGGGCGCACCTCACGGTGGGGCTGCCGCTGTTCGACCGCAAGCAGGGCGTGCGCATGGCGGCCCTTTCTTCACGCGAGTCCCTGAAAGCCCGTTACGAGGCCACGGCCACCGCCATCCGCGCATCGCTGCGCCAGGCCCGCGGCCGAGTGGAGTCCACGGGGCGACGAGCGCGGCACGTCCGTGACGTGCTCCTGCCGGCCCGGCGCCAGGTGCTCGACGAGACGGTGCTCCAGTACAACGCCATGCAGGTGGGAGTCTTCGAGGTGCTGCGTGCCCAGGCCGCCGTGACGGACGCGGCCAGCACCTACGTGGACACGCTGCTCGACCACCACCGCGCCCGCTCGGCGCTGGAGCAACTCCTTGCGGGCCGTCACCAAGGCTTGGAGTTGGGCTCCATCCGCGTTTCGTCGATGAGCGCGAGCTCCGGTCCGGCCGCCGCGGCGGACGCGCACTGACCTTCGCATTCACGACACTTCGGTATCGAGAGGACACACCACCATGGACCGCAGGCAGTTCATTCAGCTCGGAGCGCTCGCTGGGGGCACGCTGGTCGCAAACCACGCCCTCGCGCAAGGACAGTCCCACGTCGCGCCTGCCGCTCCCGTCAGCGCACGCGCCAGGACTCCGAGCATCGTCGCTCCGGGCGGGCAGGTGGCTGTCACCACGCCCAACGGCTCCACGCTGCCCTGGAGGAAGGTGGGGGGCGTGAAGGTGGGCCACCTGGTGGCCATGCCTGTGAAGCACACCTTCGCCCCTGGGCTGGAGGTGGAAGCGTGGGGCTACAACGGCTCGACGCCAGGGCCCACCATCGAGGCGGTGGAGGGAGACCGCCTTCGCATCTACATCACCAACCGGCTGCCCGAGCCGACCACCGTGCACTGGCACGGGCTCATCATTCCCAATGGCATGGATGGCGTGTCCGGGCTGAACCAGCGCCCCATCGCTCCCGGAGAAACCTTCGCCTACGAGTTCACGCTGAATCAGCCGGGCACGTACATGTATCACCCGCACTACGACGAGATGACCCAGATGGCGCTGGGGATGATGGGCATGTTCATCGTCCATCCGAAGCGTCCGCGCGGCCCGAGAGTGGTCCGCGACTTCGCGCTGATGACGCACGAGTGGAAGGTGCTTCCAGGCATGCGCCGGCCGGACCCCAACGCGATGAGCGACTTCAATGTCCTCACGTTCAACTCCAAGGCCTTCCCGGCCACCGAGCCGCTCGTCATCGGACGCGGGGAGCGGGTGCGCATCCGCCTGGGGAATCTGTCCGCCATGGACCACCACCCCATTCACCTGCACGGCCTGTCCTTCGAAATGACGGGGACGGATGGGGGCTTCGTCCCAGAGTCCGCCCGCTACCCGGAAACCTCGATCCTGGTGCCGGTGGGGAGCACCCGGGTCATCGAGTTCGTCGCGGATGAACCGGGTGACTGGGCCATGCACTGCCACATGACCCACCACGTGATGAACCAGATGGGACACGCGGCTCCAGTGACGCTGGGCGCTGACGCACGGGCCATCGACCGGCGGGTGCAGGCGCTGGTGCCGGGGTACATGACGATGGGGCAGGATGGCATGGGCGGCATGGAAGAGATGGGCATGCCAATGCCGGCCAACAGCATTCCCATGAAGGGCGGCAAGGGGCCCTTCGGCCCCATCGACATGGGCGGCATGTTCACGCTCCTCAAGGTGCGCGAGAACCCGGACACCGAGGATGGATGCGGCTGGTACGTGCACCCGAAGGGGACGGTGGCGGACAAGGCCGACCCGGTGCGCATGGACGCGGACGGCATCAATCCGGACGTGCGCTTTGTTTGATGGCGAAGGGGGCAGAGGACGGCTTGCACCAGGTCCTCCGTCCCTGTACCTGAACGGCATGAGTGACATGAATCAGGGAGCGGACGCGGAGACCGATGGCGCGGTGCGGCCCCTGTCCGCCGACGTCATTTCCAGTCTGGTGGAGAACCACCGGGAGTTCTTGCGCTTCCTCGAGCGCCGGGTAGGGAGCCGCGCGGTGGCGGAGGACCTCCTTCAGGATGCGTTCGTCCGTGGCATGGGCAAGGCGGAGACGCTCCGCGAAGATGAGTCGCTGGTGGCATGGTTCTACAGCGTGTTGCGCAACGCGGTCATCGACCATTACCGGCGTCGTGGCACGACGGAGCGCGCGCTGGCTTCGCTGGCCAGCGAGCTCGAGGAGGGCCATGCACCGGAAGCGGAACTGGCGCAGGCTGTTTGCCAGTGCGTGGCCCGGCTGGCCGGCACCCTCAAGCCCGAGTATGCCGAGGCGCTGCGGCGTGTTGAGGTGGAGGGCGTCAGCGTCCCGGCTTTCGCCCTGGAGGCGGGCATCACGTCCAACAACGCGGCGGTGCGACTGCACCGTGCTCGCAAGGCGCTCAAGAAACAGTTGGAGGTTTCGTGCGGTACGTGCGCCTCGCACGGCTGTCTGGACTGCACGTGCGCGACGCAGGGCTCCGAGAAGAAGGCCGGGGGCTGCGGGAGCGCGAAGGCATGATCTGACCGCGGCTCCAAAGCGACATGCCCGGCCGTTCCAGTCGATGGGCGCAGCCAAGCCGCGCGGAGCCCGAGTCCGTCTGGGCTCCACGCGCAGGTTGGCTGTCATTGCCGCGACGGCGCCTCACACGAGGGACCTGGTGTGGGGAGGGGCTGGTGGTGCGGACGGGCAAGGAGGCCCGTCCGCACACGGGGGCAGCTCATGCGGTGGGGGCGGACTCGTACCCGGCGTCGCGGAGCGCCTCGATGAGGATGTTGACGTTCGCGGTCGCGGCGTCGTGTTTCACGAGGACCTGGCGGTGCTCGAACCGCACGTTGACGTCCTGCACGCCTTCGACTTTCCGCAGCGCGGTGTTGATGTGGCTGACGCAGGACCGGCAGGACATTCCCTCGACCTTCAGGAGGGTCTCATCATTCGGGGTCATCGGGTGGCTCCATCATCAAGCGGCGTTCATCGCCGGCTCGAAGAAGGAGACGCAGACCGTCGCGGGTACTTACAGTCGCGCGGCTCATCACCCGCGCGGCCCCGAACTCACTGCTGACAATCGGCGTGCAGAACCTTCTGGCAAGCCTCGACCTGCCGAGGCTCTTCCGGATCTCAGGCGACCGCGATGCTCCGAACACGCTTCTCAAGTGCCTGGGCTGACGGTGTCCATCAAATGCTTGCAGGGTCGCCGCCACCCGGAAGCCTTCCGGCTCAGGTCCTCGCAAACCCCTCGGAGTGCGGACTCGTCCAGCCAGGATGAGAAGTCCCGGGTTCCCGTTTCCCAGTCCACCCCGAATCGCACGGCCGCCTGATCATGAATCCGGGCAAGCCGTAACAGAAGCACTTCGGGTGGCGGCTTGAGGGGGATGAGCGACGGGGCATAGTCCTCCGGGCCCGCGTCGTCGAATTGCTGATCCAAGGGTCTCCGGAGGAGCTTCGCCGGGCGAATCCCGTGTCGCCGGAGCATGGCTTGAATCAAGCCAAGCCGCTCGCGGCGTGTCTGGGCCTGAAAGAGCGACAGTACCTCAGGAGACAGGGTCTTCGTGGCCTCGGCCTGTATGGCCTTGCTGTCCGCGGTGTTTCCCGCTCGGAAGGCCAGACGCTGCCGTTCGATGAGCGCCGCGTAGGAAGCAACCACTTCCGGAGCGCGGGTCTGCAAATGATACGGCGGCAACGCGGAACTGCTTGACGGACGAAACCACCTGCTCCCCAGCAGAACGCGTGTCTCGAGCCTGTCCGCGCGGACTGGCCAGCGCGTGGCGACACGCGGTGCGGGAGTCCAATCCGCCGCCGCGGGATCCTGGTGGTTCATGTCCAGGATGGAGTGATACTCCTCCCCTGACTTCCACAAGGGGAAACCCGCGCAGGGAGAATTCCCGGGAGGGGTATCGGGCCGGGCCTTGGGAGGGAGTGCCGCGCAAGCGTCGAACCGTGACCGAGGCATCGAGCCCAACAGGGTCAGATCCAGTGCGTCGCCTCGGACATGCCACTCCCATTTCTGGAGTCGCGGAAGCCATGCGTATTGCCGAAGCAGCGATGCCGCGAAGGGTGCTTCCGGACCCGCGATCTGATGGACGGCGAGGAGCGCCTCCGCTGGCTCCTGGGTCCAGACCTGGACATCCCGGAGGGTGGCCTGTACTTCCACGTCCTCGAGTCCAAGGTTGACCGCCAGCTCAACCTCGCGAGGTGCCGCCGGACAACCGCAGATGAGCAGGGCGAGCACCCCGCCCGCGCATCGGAAGGCATTGGACCTCGGGTGCCCCATGTTCCACTTGCTC
Source organism: Myxococcus sp. CA023 (assembly GCF_010998615.1). Classification (GTDB taxonomy): domain Bacteria; phylum Myxococcota; class Myxococcia; order Myxococcales; family Myxococcaceae; genus Myxococcus. The sequence goes on from NZ_JAAEAH010000040.1 coordinate 46,677, forward strand.
CGCATCAAGATGACTCCATGGCTTGCCAGGGGGGAAGCCCATTTCTCAAGGGACGCGCCCCTCATCCCGAATCCCCCTTCAGGGACGTTTCCGAAGGGAGAAGGATGTTACGCCATGAGGAGGCAGGATGCTTCTCATGGCGTGGCAGTCGATAGAGCTGACGGCAGCGCAGTTGGAGGAGCGCCGGTTGGAGGCGGCCCGACTGCCCCTCTGGTTCGACGACTACAACCGCTGCCACCAGCACCGCGGGCTGAAGATGAAGTCACCCCGCGAATTCCGTACTGCTCACTCTTGAAGTTGCCCCGGTTTCGTGGAGTTCCCCCCGCTGTGCGAAAAGGGTCCCACGATGCCGAAGTCACGCCCCCCATACCCGCCGGAGTTCCGTGAGCGGGTCATCGAGCTGTTGAAAGCCGGCCGCTCCGGAAAGAGCCTCGCACGAGAGTTCGGCTGCACCGAGCAGAGCATCCGCAACTGGAAGGAGCAGTTGGAGGGTAGTGGCAGTAGCGCTCCCAGCCGCAACGGCGAGCTGAGCGATCCCCGCATTTGAGCAAGCTGATCGCCAGCCGCTTACTTGGCAGCTGCGTGCGAGGCGAGATGGTGCGGAGCAGGAAGAGAGGCCATGCTGGTACGCAAGGTGGCCATCAACGAAGAGCAGGTGCGAGAGTTCCTGTCGGGCGTGTTCGAGCAGGACCTGCACGCCAAGAGAGTGTTGTCGCTGTCGCACGCGACGCTGGGCGTGGTGCATGCCGCGTCCTTGTCGGTGCACGCTATTGGGCAGGCGCTGGCATGGGCGAGGGGCGGGGTGGAAAAACACGGCATCAAGCAGGTAGACCGGCTGCTGTCCAACGAGGCGGTGGACGTATGGACGCTGGCGGCCTCGTGGGTGCCGTACGTGCTGGCCGAGCGCACTGAGGCGCTGGTGGCGCTGGATTGGACGGATTTCGAGGCCGACGACCACACCACGGTGGTGGCCGGCCTCGTCACCTCGCATGGACGTACCACGCCCCTGCTGTGGATGACGCTCCAGAAGAGCGCCTTGGCGGGCAACCGCGCGCAAGCGGAGGATGAGCTGCTGTTGCGGTTGAAGGAGTGCGTGCCCGCGGGGTGAAGGTGACGGTCCTGGCGGACCGGGGCTTCGCGGACCAACGGCTGTACGCCTTGCTGGCCCAGGCGGGCTTCGAGTACGTGGTGCGCTTCCGCAAGGACGTGCGGGTGGAAGTGGCTGGCGGCTCGCAGCAGCCGGCGTCCGGGTGGATGCCCACCAGCGGGCACGCCAAGAAGCTGACGGACGTGCTCGTGACGGCGGACCGCACGCCGGTGCCGGCGGTGGTGCTGGTGCACCAGAAGGGCATGAAGGAGCCGTGGTGTCTGGCCACCAGCCTGGACACGGCTAGCGCACGTCAGGTGGTGGATATCTACTCCCGGCGCTTCTCGTGCGAGGAGACGTTCCGGGACGTCAAGGATTTGAGATTCGGGATGGGGCTGTCCGCAGTGCACGTGAAGAGTCCCGAGCGGCGCGACAGGCTGCTGCTGGTGAGCGCTCTGGCCCAAGTGCTGCTGACACTGCTGGGAGCCGCTGGCGAAAGCCTCGGCACGGAGAAGGGGCTGAAGGCCAACACGGTGAAGACTCGCACCTACTCGCTACCCCGTCAGGGCTGCATGTATTACCAGGCCATCCCCATGATGAAGGAGGAGCGGCTGCTTCCGCTTATCGAGCGCTTCTCCGAGCTCCTTCACCGCCATCCCGTCTTCCAGGAAGCACTCGGCTTCATATGAGGGGATGCCTCAGGCCACAGGCAACAATGGCCGAGAGGGCGAACATGCTCACCCATGCCTGCCTTTGCCCATGCCGCCACCAAGCGCTGCATCTATCGTTGCCGTTCATCCAACCTCTCACCAGGGGGGGACGTCAGGGAATTCGGTGGCCCGAGTCCTGCGGGGATGAGGGGGCTTCATCGGGAAGTCCCCCGTCAAAACCTGGCGGGCAGTGACAAAGGTACTCGCCAGCATCCTCCCAGCGATTCTCACAAGGGCTGTAACACAGCGGCATCAGACGCCGTTCCCCCTCGCGCCCCATGCCTGAATGGCGGACCGCATCGGGGCCCATTCTCCTCGACCCCACGCACCCCAGCGGTTGCCACAAAAGGGCAAGCGTCCCCGCGCCAAGCACCGCGGCACAGACGCGGACGAGCCGTGACGGAGGGACAGGGCTTGGGCGTTCGGACGGGCGCTCCAGGAGGTCACTCATGATGGACAGTGGAACTCCTGCCGCGAGCGGATGCGCTGCCCAGGTGCTGAGGGAATCGACTTTCACAGGCGCCCGGCCGCCAGGAGTCCTGGTTTTTATAGAGAGCCTTTGTCTTGATTGCAAGCGATTGCGTCTTGATGGGAATTTCCAAACGCCGTCCGTGCGAGGACTTGAGTTCGAGTGGGCGGAAATGACCGCACCTTCGCGCCTGGAGCGAAGACACCGTGGAGCCTCGTGAGGTTTGTCCAGGGCGGAGGCACCCGCGACGCCAGAGGCTGGAAAGAGCAGCATCCCGAGGGCCGCTGTGAAGCCGCTCACAGCCTCCTGGAACCGTCCGCAACTACCCTCGAAACTCCAAGAAAAACTGGTCAGCCATACTCTTCACCGGAATCCACGCCCATGACCTCCATCCGCCGCGACGGTTCGTCCCTTTCCCGGCTTCCCACGCTCCAGTCCGTTTCGCCTTCGCCCGCGCAGCAGCCCGTGCGACCGCTGAACCTGATTCCGCCGGGGGTGGCTCCCCCGGTCCCTGACAGTCAACACCGCGTCATCGTCCAACTCCGGCGGCAGCGGCCATGGCAGCTTCGTGGCCCGAGCTCGCCCCAGGGAGTCGCACACAGTGCCGTTGCCGATGCCCAGGCTGGTGGCAATCGACCGCGTCGTCAGCTTCGCCTCATACCTCGGCCGGAACAACTCTCCCAACTTCCTCATGGACAGCCTCTGTGCCGCCATCTCCACCTCCAAAGGGAGAGGGGAGTGGCTTTGATGTGACGGGGGCAACTCCAGACGAGGCAACCTCAGTTTTTGAGCATCGTGCTCCGTGTTCTCGGCCCAAACTGCGTGTTCCTGACAGTTCCAATGTCCCGGAGAGGCAGTGCGCCACCAGTGGCTTTCTCCGAGCGGATGCAGGTGGTACGGCACCCCAATCGAGGTCCCCATGTGCCGAAACCTATGGCTGCTGGCGAGCATCGTTTCCTTCGCTGCCTGTGTCTCCGAGCCGAAGAGGTTGCCCGCCTCCATGGACCCATCGAATCCAGATGCGCCCGAGGCCCCGCCTGCGCCCGAGTTGACCGCATTCGCGGCCTTCACTCCGGAAGTGTCTGCGCTTGGCAAGTCGCAAGAAGAGATGGGGCACTCCCATCGCGGTGCATCCTCGGATGGAGGCGTTGTTGTCTACACGTGCCCAATGCACCCTGACGTGCAGTCCAGCAAGCCAGGAAGGTGCCCGAAGTGCGGTATGAAGCTGGTTCCGGAGAAGCCTGGAGACACGGAGGTAAGGGACGCAGGGTCACCCGGCGCTGCACCGGCCGACCATGACCACGCCCCCGGGCACGGAGGGCATCCGTGAGGCTGTCTTTGCTCGTGGGCGCGGCACTGCTAGCAGGAGGCTGCGCGTCCATCCAGAAGGAGCGAGGCCACGCGGAGGTTGCGGCGCTCGTCGAGGAGCGGCTGGGCCGCAAGACGCGCTGGAACCAGGGCACTCCAGAGGATGCCGAGGTCGTTCGCCATCTCGACGCGCTCCTGAAGGAGGACCTCACCTCGGACCATTCGGTGGAGGTGGCCCTGCTCAACAATCCGGCGCTCCAGGCCACCTACGAGGACCTGGGCGTCTCGCAGGCCGACATGGTTCAGGCTGGCCTGCTCTCCAACCCGACTCTGGACGGGAGCATCGGCTTTCCCATTTCCGGGCGCGGCGTGTCAGAGCACGAGGTCTCGCTGGTTCAGGACTTCGTGGAGCTCTTCACGCTGCCCCTGCGCAAGCGCGTCGCCCGGGAGCAGTTCATGGCGGACACGCTACGGGTGGCGCACGAGGCGCTGGCCACCGCGGCCAAGGTGCGCAAGGCCTTCAGCGAGGTGCAGGCCCTCCAACAGCTCATGGAGCTGCGCCGCATGGCGCTCCAGGCGGCCGTGGCGGCGGCGGACCTCTCCGCCCGGCTGCGCACAGCGGGCAACATCACCGAGCTGGAGCTTGCGAGTGAACAAGCCGCCGCCGAGGGAGCCCGGCTCGAGCTGGCGGAGGGTGAACTCGCCTTGGTGGAGGCCCGGGAGCACCTCAACCGCCTCATGGGGCTGTGGGGGCCACGTACGCAATGGACGCTCTCCGAGAAGCTCCCGCCGTTGCCTGACCAGGAGGTCTCACTGGCGCATCTGGAGTCGCTCGCCATCCGTCAACGGCTGGACATCGACGCTGCCCGAAAGCAGGTCATGCTGCTCTGGAATGCGCTGGAACTCGCGCGGAGTACTCGCTTCTTCGGGCGCGTGGACGTGGGCGTTCACGAGCACCGGGACGCGGACGGCCCCAGGCTCTTTGGTCCGACGCTGTCTCTGGAGTTGCCCATCTTCGACCAGCGCCAGGCTCTTATCGCCCGGCTGGAAGCTCAGCACCGACAGGGTGAGCGGCGGCTGATGGAGCTGTCCGTCAACACCCGCTCGGAAGTGCGCGCCGCCCGCGCCCGGCTGCTGGCGCTTCGCCTGGTGGCCGACCGTTACTGGCGAGTGGTGTTGCCCCTTCGTGAGAAGGTCGTCGAGCAGTCGCAGCTCCAGTACAACGCCATGCAGATAGGTCTCTTTCAACTGCTCTCCGCCAGGCGCGAGCAGGTGGAGGCGTATCAGGGCTACATCGAGGCCGTCCGCGACTACTGGATGGCGCGGGCCGACCTTGAGCAACTCGTGGGTGGCCGGCTGCGGGAGGGCAGCGCGGCACCCTTGCAGCCTTCCCAACACGTACCACCTGGGCCACCCGGCCCACCTGCGCAGCCAGCACAACCCGGGAAGCCCACAGGGCACGGACAGGACGTCACCGATGGCACGGAGAGCCCCCATGAGCACCCGCACGACTGAAACCGAGCGCGCACCGGGCCGTGAGGATGACGCCCCTGGAGCTCTGGAGCGCAGGGGAGCCCCTGGAGACTCTCCGGCGATTGGAGCCGAGGGAACGCTGACGCGGCGGAGCATGCTTGCCACGGCGGGAGCCACGCTCACGGGAGGCTCGCTGCTGCTGAGTGGCTCCGCGGCGCGCGCCCAGTCAGCCGTCCCAGGAGCCCGCGGGCCTCGCGAGGGCTCCGCGGCGGACACCGGCCAGCGGTATGCGCGGCAGGACTGGCTGCGCCCCGGAATGCCCGACCGGGACTACCGGCCCGTGGTGGTGCCCAATGGCTCCAAGCTGCCGTGGAAGGTCGTGGACAACGTGAAGGTCTTCCACCTGGTGGCCGAAGAGGTGGAGCATGAGTTTGCCCCGGGACTGAAAGCCTTCTGCTGGGGCTACAACGGTCGAGTCCACGGGCCCACCATCGAAGCGGTGGAGGGGGATCGGGTACGCATCTACGTTACGAACCGGCTACCCGCGGCCACCACCGTCCACTGGCACGGACTCCTGCTGCCCAGCGGTATGGATGGCGTGGGCGGCCTCAGCCAGAAGTCCATCGCTCCGGGCGAGACGTTTCGGTACGAGTTCACCCTGCGCCAGGCGAGTACGAACATGTACCACTCGCACCATGACGAGATGACGCAGATTGGCCTCGGGATGACGGGCATGTTCGTCATCCACCCGCGCCGACCCGTGGGGCCCCGCGTCGACAGGGACTTCGTCATCCTCCTGCATGAATGGCGCATCGATGTCGGAACGGAGCGGCCCAATCCGAATGAGATGACGGACTTCAACGTCCTCACCATGAACGCGAAAGCGTTCCCGGGCACGGAGCCGCTCGTGGTGCGCCAGGGCGAGCGGGTGCGCATCCGGCTGGGCAACCTGAGTCCGCAGAACCATCACCCCATCCACCTGCACGGCTTCCACTTCCGTATCACCGAGACGGATGGCGGGCGCGTCCCCGAGTCCGCGCAGCAGCCGGAGGGAACGGTGCTCGTCCCCGTGGGCAGCACACGCGTCATCGAGTTCGTGGCGGACGTGCCCGGGGACTGGGCCATGCACTGTCACATGACGCACCACATGATGAATCAGATGGGCCATGCGTTCCCCAACATGATTGGCGTGAAGCCGGGGGGGCTGGACGCGAGGGTCCGCACGCTGCTACCGGGCTACATGACGATGGGCCAGACGGGGATGGCGGAGATGGGCGAGATGGGGATGCCCGTCCCGCCCAACTCCATTCCCATGCTGGGGGCCCAGGGCAAGCACGATTACATCACGGCGGGAGGCATGTTCACCGTGCTCAAGGTTCGCGCACGGTTGAAGAGCTACGCGGACCCAGGCTGGTACGACAACCCGCCCGGCACGCTGGCCGTGGCGGCCTCTTCGGACGAGCTGCGCCGGGACGGTATCGACGTGAATGCCCCGGCCCTGGTCGATCCCGGCGCACCTGCCTGACCCGAGCCCAACGCTGGAGACCTCCAGTGAGCCCGGGGGCCGCTAGAGAATCGCCTCGAGGTCCGACTGAAGTTCAGATTCGCCATAAAGCTGGTCTGAGTAGCCGTAGAAGCTCTCGCGCACGAAGAGGGTTTGGTCTTTGATTTCAATACTCTTCGTGCCCGGGTCATCGGCACTCTTGGCGACATTCAGGAAAACAATCCTGTTGAACTTTGCTCTGACGGCTTCACGGCCCATGTCATCCTTGCAGATTTCCTTCATCACATTGACGACGAGGCCCGGGCCATATGACTCGTAGTAGCTGTCGTAGCAATCAAGGATCGTCTTGTCCTCGGGGAAGCTCGCAATATCAATCGCAAACGGCAAATCGAATCCAATCGCCGCGTTGAGTTCTGACTGAAATCGAGCGGAGTGAGAGTCTTTGATGGCAGCGATGCGTCGACGCTCGGCGAGTCCCATGGTGTAGTCCTTACAATAGAAATGCCTGATTGTTACTCCGAGTATTCTCGGGGGGATTTTGTGCGTCAACCTGTTTCTGGCCGCACCCATGTCGAGACAGCATCCTGTCAACTGGCGTGGTTCCGCGCTCAACCGTGGCCGTCCCGCTTGAGCGACATCGAACGGGGCTTGCTCAGGCCTGCTGGTAGCGGAGGTACAGCGCGCCAGACTGGAATGTGTGGGTTTCTTTCAGGCGCAGCGGGACGAGGTGATCGAGCTGCGGGAAGTATGGCTTGCCTCCACCCACGAGAACCGGGGAGAGGACCAGATGCGTCGTCTCGGAGCGCGCCTGCCGATGATGTTTCCGGGCCGAGGCAATCGCGACGTCCGTCAGACGTAGATGATGCAGGCCATTGTCATGGAGTGCTCCCATGTTCCGCTGCCCGTTGCCGTTCGTACTGCTCGTCCTCCTGCCCGCGATGGCTTCCGCCGCCGCATCTCCAGAAGCGGAGCGCTGGTGGGGTCACGTTCGCGTGCTCGCGGATGACGCGATGGAGGGGCGGGAGACGGGCAGCGAGGGCTATCGGAAGGCCGCGAGCTACGTGGTGGAGCAGCTCTCGGCGATGGGAATCAAGCCGGGCGCGGGGGATGGCTATGCTCAGGAGGTGGAGCTGGTCTCGCGGCGACTGGTGGATGCGAGCTCGCGGCTGGCCCTCGTGCGGGGGGGCCGGCGCATGCCGCTGGTCATCGACCGCGATGCCATCATCGCCTCATACCTGGGGGAATCGGGGCAGGTGGATGCCCCGTTGGTGTTCGTGGGGCATGGCCTTTCGATTCCCGAGGCGGGACATGACGACTTCGCGGGGCTGGACCTCCAAGGGAAGGTGGGCGTCATCCTCTACGGAGGGCCCGACCACATCCCCGGTGCGCTCCGGGCCCACTACAGCTCGCTCGAGGAGCGGGTCAAGGTGCTCCGGAAGGCAGGCGTGGTGGGGGTCGTGGTGTTGCAGACTCCGAAGAGCGAGGAGCTGCCCTGGGCGCGCATCGCCACGACGCGGTTCGAGCCGGCCATGACCTTCGCCGACCCGTCACTGGTCGAGAATCAGGGCCTGAAGGTGAGTGTCGTCTTCAACTCCCGCCACGCTGAGAAGCTGTTCGCTGGCGCGCAGCACTCCTTCAAGGAGGTGCTGGCGATGGCGGATGCGAACCGGCCGCTGCCACGCTTCGAACTGCCCACCCGGCTCGAGGCGCGGGCCGAGTGGAAGGAATCTCCGGTGAAGTCCGCCAACGTCGTGGGCGTGCTGCCCGGCAGTGATGCCACGTTGGCGAAGGAATACGTCGTGCTCACCGCCCACCTGGACCACATCGGCGTCGGGGGGCCGGTGAAGGGCGACGCCATCTACAACGGCGCCATGGACAATGCGACGGGAGTGGCCGCGGTGCTGGAGGTGGCACGCACCCTTCAGGCACTGAAGCCGAAGCGCTCCGTGCTCTTCCTGCTGGTGACGGGAGAGGAAAAGGGGCTCTTGGGGGCTCGCTACTTCGCCGCGAAGCCGACGGTGCCCTTGTCCTCCATCGTCGCCAACTTCAACCTGGACATGTTCCTTCCGCTGTTCCCACTCCGCCACCTCTTGGCCCTGGGGCAGGAGGAGTCCTCCCTGAAGGCGCCGCTTCAGCAGGTGGCAACGGCCCATGGGGTGACGCTGGTCCCGGACCCCGAGCCCAACCGCATGTTGTTCATCCGCAGCGACCAGTACGCCTTCATCCGGAAGGGCGTGCCCGCCCTGTTCTTCAAGTTCGGCCATGCGCCGGGCTCTCCCGAGGAGCGCACGATGAATGCCTGGCACACCCGGCACTACCACGCGCCCTCCGATGACCTGCGCCAGCCGATGGACCGGGAGGCGGCGGCGAAGTTCGTTCGGCTGCTTTCGGACCTCACCCTCACCGTGGCCAACACCCCCGCGCGCCCGCGTTGGAACGACAACAGCTTCTTCCGGAGGTTCGCTTCAACGCCGGTGGAGGAGGCTCACCAGCGAATACCGTGAGCGCGGGTGCGGTTCACCCCACGTTGATAGTTGGTCGAAGTCCTTGGCGGTGATGTGGCCTGTCTCCAAACCTTGCCCCCTTTTGCGAGGCGCGGAGTGAGTGCAGAGTTCCGCGAAGCGCTTCTCGCGGAGGCCCAGATGGCCATGTCCATGCCCCAGGTTCCCATGCCCATGCGCCGACGTTCGGGCCCCATCCTCGTTCTCGCCGCCGTCGTGCTGCTCAGCGGAGCCGCGCCGGAAAATGCCCAGGAGCAGGTGCTGGGGGCAGCGGAAAGCGACCCGCGCATCGAGGCCGTGGCGATGCCGTGCAAGAGGGGCCAGCGTGCGCTGCGCGTTCGCCGCGGCGACGCGAAGCGCACGGCGACACTGTCCGAGCCGTATGATGCGCTCACGTGCGACGTGGCGAAGGCCACGGCGCCTGGATGGAGTTGGACCGGTGGCGATGAGTCGACATCCTGGGCCCTCCAACTCCGGGCCGTGGACCTCCAGGGAGGGCCGACGGCGCTTCTCATCACCCACGCGGCCGGCTACGAACATGTGCACCGCCAGCATGCCCTGTTCCTCGCGGACGCGAAGGGCGTGACCCGGGCCTGGGAAGGGACCGAGGGGCAGGGCCCCACATACTCCAGCGTGGAGGTCCAGGACGGCCGGCTCCTCTTCTCACGCACACTCGACATCGGCGTGGGAGAGTCGGCGGACAGCTGGGCCCTCTCCGAGCTGCGCTGGGACGCGGGACGGAAGAAGGTGGTGGAGCGGCCCGCCGAAGCCTGGGCCGTCATCCTCCGTACGGAGGACTCGGTGCCGGCGGCCCGCGCGGCCGAGGCGCAACTGGAAGCGGACTGCAAGGGCTCGACGCTGCTCATGGTGGACACCAACGACTTCGCGCGGCTCACCCGGGACAAGTGGGTGGTGGCCAGCTTCCTGCCGTCAAGGCAGGGCGCCGAGGCTGCGCTCAGGCGGCTGCGGCCTTGCGCACCGGACGCGTACCTCAAGCGCGTCCAGTGAGTGCCGCCGCACGCGGTGGAGGCTCTGCTATCGGAGCTCGGCCCCGCAAGCTACGGCATGGCGCGCGTATTGACGCATCACCATCCCCGGTCGGATTCGACTAGAATCCCGCCTCTTATGGAGCGGACCGGCGCAGCGGCAGTCATCATCGGCAACGAGGTCTTGACGGCGAAGGTCCACGACCTGAACGGGCCGCATCTCATCAAACGCCTGCGCGAGGTGGGCATCCCGCTGCACTCGGTGGAGACGGTCCTCGACGACGTGGACGCCATCGTGGACGCAGTGGCCCGGGCCCGGCGCAAGGCGCGGTACGTCTTCACCAGCGGCGGCATCGGCCCCACCCATGACGACGTCACCGTGCGCGCGGTGGCCCTGGCCATGGGACGGAAGGTAGTTCGGCTGCAGGAGATGCTGGACCTCATCATGTCCCGTGCCACCGAGGAGCGGCAGGTGACGGCGGAAGGACTGCGGCTCGCCGATGCCCCGGAGGGCGCCGTGCTGCTTCCCCAGGCCGACATGTGGTTCCCCGTGCTCACGGTGGATGACATCTTCCTGCTGCCCGGTGTGCCGCAGTTGTTCCGGATGCAGTTGGAGACGGTGCTCGCGCGGCTGAGCGGGTCGCCCGTGGCCGTGAGCTGCCTCTACCTCCGGCTGGGCGAAAGCGACATCGCCGCCGTGCTGGACCGGGTGGCGCTCGACATGCCGCACGTGGCCATCGGCTCCTACCCGGAGTTCGACCCGGACAAGGACTACCGGGTGAAGGTGACGGTGGAGTCCGCCCAGCGCGGGCCCGTGGATGACGCGCTGACGCGCATCCTCACGGGCCTGCCGGAAGGCGCGGTGGTGCGGCGGGAGTAGGGCTCCCGCCGCGTTCCGAAAGCGCCTACAGCCCCAGTCCCAGCCGCTGGCGCAGCCGGAAGAAGTCGTCCGTGAAGGCCCACGCCAGAATCGTGCGCAGGCGCTCACCTTCGCGCACGGCCTGGATCATGGGCTCGGGCGTATCCAGCCGGGCACCCGCGAAGTTCGGGTCCTCGCGCAGCACCATGCCCAGGCCCACCGCCACATCGCCGCACATCAGCAGGCCCGCGCGGTCCGCCGAGTAGTCGATGGCCTCCAGCCAGGGCGCCAGGTCCACCTTCTGTGCGTCGCCCAGCGACATCGCCGGAATCTCCAGCGCCTTGAGCGCCTTGCGCGGGAAGGCCCGCTTGAGCTGCTTCACCGACTCGTCGTTACGCCGGCCCAGCGCGCTGAACTGCGGCGCGTGCAAGCGGACGGCGCTGCCGAAGAGGTCCGCCGTTTCGCCCTGTGACAGCTTCTCCAGCACCGCGGTCTTGTTGAGCAGCCCCAGCGCCGCGCGGCCCAGGAGGAACTTCTGCTCGCGCGCGTTGAAGCGCCGCACCACGTCCTGGCCAATGCACACCGACATGGGCTCCGTGGTCTCCAGCACCGTCAGCCCGCGTCGCGCTTGGTAGGCCTCGAAGCTCTCCACGCCGAACACCTGCGCCACGGCGCGGATGGCCTTGTACACGGCCGAGTCCGGCTTGAGCCGGTCCGCCTTCGGGTTGACGCCCACGATTTCGAAGTTGGGCGGGTACACCTTCTCCAGGTGCTCGCCCATCGCGCGCAGCACCTCGAGCAGCGGGCCCCGGGCCCCCGGGTGCATCAGCACCGAGTCCACATCCGTCTGCGTCAGCGCCTCGCGCGCCTCCTGCGCCAGCCGCGTGCGGGCCTCCATGTAGAAGGCCAGCTCCACCTCGTTGGCGGAGCGCAGGAAGTGCAGCGCCGCCGCCGCGCAGAACGCCTTGTCGAGCTGCTTCAGGCCCTCCCAGAGCTTGAACAGCGCGTGCAGGCTGTCCACCCGCGTCGGGTCCTGCCGGAGAATCTGCCGGTGCTCCTCGATGGCCATCGGCACCGATGACGAGTCCCGCGCGTACAGCTCCGCGAGCACCGCGCGGGCCTGGAGGTTCGTGCCGTCACCATCCACCACCTGCCGGTACAGCGCGGTGGCGCGAGCAGGCTCGGACAGCGGACCCGCGTACAGGTCCGCGGCCCGCATCCGCAGCGTCGCGGCGCGCTTGGGCTCCACGGCCAGCTGGCCCGCGGCCTGGGCCTCCAGCAACTGCGCCAGCTCCGGCAGGTTCCGAGCGCGCTCGTAGAGGACCACCAACCGGTCCACGAGGGCGGGGTTGCCCGGGGACAGCTCCAGCGCGCGGCGGTAGAGCGGGGTGGCCGCGCCCGCATCCCCCAGCCCTTCGTCATACGTGCGCGCCAGCTCCAGCGTGAAGCGGGCCCGCGGCTCCGGCGGCAGCTCCTGCTGGAGCAGCTTGTGGAGGCAGTCCACCGCGCCCGCCCAGTTGCGCGCCTGCGTGTGAAGCCCGGCCAGGCGCTCCAGCGCCTCCAGGTGACGGGGCAGGGTGGCCAGCACCGTCTGGTAGTGCGCCGCGGCCCGGCTCGGATCATTGAGGTGCGACGCGTACAGGTTCCCCAGCGTCATGTGGAACTGCGCCAGGACGCGTGGGTCGCCACCCAGTTGCACGCGCTGGCTCAGCATGGCCGCGGCCTCGGGGTACTGCTGCGCCTCCAGCAACAGCGCGCCACGCAGCTCCAGAGCCTCCGGGTGCCCCGGCTGCGCGGACAGTGCCTTCTCCAGCAGGGCCAGCGCCCGCGCGCGGTCATTCAGCGCGGTGTGGTGCAGCCGCGCCGCGCTGACGAACGCCGTGGCCGCAGCCAGTCCGTCCCGTTGCGCAAGCTTCGCTTCGGCGCGCCGCTCCTGCAGGGCCGCCAGGTCCGCGGAGCCTCCACGCTGCGCCAGCAGCTCCTCCAGGCCCGCCTGGGCGCCCGCGTGCAGCGGATCCTTCTCCAGCGCCTGCCGGTACAGCGCCGTGGCGCCGTCCGCGTCATTCAGCCGGCCCACGGCCAGCTTCGCCGCGCCGATGAACGCCTCGATGGCGCCACGCGGATCGCGCGACACCCGGGCCTCGGCCTCCAGGGCGGCGCGGGCTCCCGCGAAGTCGCCCCGCTTCAAGGCCACACGGCGAGCTCCCTGCATCGCGGGCAGGCACTGCGACTGGAGCTCCAGGGCCTGCCGGTACAGCGCCGCCGCCCTCTCCAAGTCGTTGAAGCGCGTGTCCGCCAGCTCGGCGGTGCGCAGCAGCATCTCCAGGGCCTCGTCGGCGTCCTGCGCGGATGCCAGCCGCATGGTGTACAGGCGCGCCAGCCCCGCGGCGTCACCCGCTTGCCGCAGGCCGCGCTCCAACACGAAGGCCAGCCGCGCATCGCCCGGGTCGGCCTCGAATGCGCGCTTGTAGGCCTCCAGCGTGCCCTCGGCGGGGCTCTTGTCCAGGTCCACCGCGGCGGACAGCCGCAGGGCCATGGCCAGCCGCGGGTCATTCACCCGGTCGGCGATGCGCTGGCGCAGCTCGGCGCGGCGCGGCCGGTCCGAGGCGCGGATGCGCTCCAGCAGCGTGAGGGCGGTGAGGTTGCCGGCGTCCAGCGCCAGCACGGCCTCGCAGCACTGGGCCGCGCGGGAGGGCTCCTGGAAGCGGTCCAGGTACAGCCGCGCCAGCTTCAGGTACGCCGTCACCTTCGCCGCGGACGTGCTGCCCACCTGCGTCTCGCGGTCCAGGATGCCGACCAGCTCCTTCACGTTGTCCTGCGCCAGGTACAGCCGCTCCAGCGCGCGAAGCGTGGCGGCATGGGCCGGCGTCAGGCGCAGCACCTCTTGATACGTGTCGATGGCCAGCTCGGGCCGAAGCAGCTGCTCCTCCCAGATGGCCGCCGCCTGGTAGAGGGCGTTGGCGCGCTCCAGCGGGTCGGTGCGGTTGGCGGCTTCGGCGCGCAGCACCTCCACCAGGCTCTCCCATGCGGCCTGCGCGCGGTAGATGCGGGCCAGCGCGCGCAGCGCCGGGAAGTAGCTGGGCGCCAGCATCAGCGCCTCGTTGTACGAAGCGATGGCCTCGTTGTCCTGGTTCAGCCGCTGCTCGTACAACTCGCCAATCTTGTAGATGAGCGCGGCGGCCTGCTCGGTGGAGGCGGAGCTCTCCGACTCCGCCCGGTACATGTCCACCAGCTTCTCCCACCGGCCATCCTGCGCGTACAGCCGGCCCAGCGCCTTGAGCGCGGGGAGGTATGACGGGGACAGCGCCAGCACGCGCTCATAGGCGGAGATGGCGCCCGCGCGGTCCTTGAGGTTCTCGTCGAGAATCTCCGCGTTGCGGTGTAGCAGCGACAGCACCTGCTTGGTGTCACCCGCGAGCGACGCCTCTAGGTCGTGCGTCTCCAGCAGCTCGCGGAAGCGGCTGGCCCGCTCGTAGAGCCGCGCGAGGTTGCGGATGGTGGGCAGGTGGTCCGACGCAAGGTCGAGGATGCGCTTCATGCACTCGATGGCGTGGTCCAGGTCGCCCAGGCGGTCTTCGTACACCACCGCCATCTTGTTCAACGTGGTGATGAGCTGATCCCGGTCGCTCGTCTGGAGCAGGTCCTGCTCATACATCGCCACCAGCTCCGCGAAGCGGCCCTGGCGCTCGTAGAGGCGCGTGAGGGCCTTCTGCGCGGGGAGGTAGCCCGGCTGCAGCTGGAGGCAGGCGTTGTAGCGGGAGATGGCGTCCTCCTGCCGCCCCAGCCGCTCCTCCAGGATTTCGGCCGCCTTGTACATGCGCGCGGCCTTCTGCTTCGCGTCCTCGGCGGCGGCGACCTCCGCGTCGAAGACGGAGACCAGCCGCTCCCAGTCCTGCATGCGGTAGTACAGCTTGCCCAGGCCCGCCAGCGCTGCCGCGTGGCCGGGAATGCGGGCGACAATGGCCTGATACCGCGCCGCCGCGTCCGACTCGCGCTTGAGGACCTCCTCGTACAGCGCCGCCAGCCGGAGGTTGGTGGCCACCAGCTCGCTCTCGTCGTTGAGCGAGCCCACGCGCGCCAGCAGCACGTCCGACAGCTCCTCGAAGCGGCCTTGCGTCTCGTAGATGCCGGCCAACTCGCTCAGCACCAGCGGTTCGTTGGGGGACACCTGCCGCGCGGCGAGCAGCGCGGCCAGCGCGTCGTCCTTGCGGTCGTTGCGCTCGTAGACCTTGGCAATCTGCAGGTACGCGGGCGCCGCCTGCGCGCCCAGCGCGGCCGCCTCCGCACCCAGCGCGGCGAGCAGCTCATCCACGCGGCCCTCGCGCTCGGCCAGCCGCTTCATGGCCGCCAGGAGCTGGAGGTCCGACCGGTCCAGCGCGAAGGCTTCGCGGAACAGGGCCGCGGCGCCTTCCTTCTGCTTCAGCCGCTCTTCCAGCAGCAGGCCCGCGGCGGTGAGGTAGTGCGCGCGCAGCGAAGGCTGCTGCACGGCGGCGGCGATCAGCCGGTATACCTCCACCAGCGCAAGCGCGTCGTTGCGCGCGGCGTAGACGGACTCGAGCTGGGTGAGGACCACGACGTCCGTGGGCCGGCGCTCCAGGCACTGCTTCAGGCTCGCGGCGGACTCCTCGTCCCGCGACAGGCGCTCCTGGAGGATGATGCCCTTCTCGAAGAGCAGCGCGGCCTGATGGCGCGCGTCGTCGGTGGCCGCCAGCTCCGCATCCATCAACTGGAGCACCATCTGCCAGTTGCCCACGTCCGCGAAGAGCCGGCGGGCGGCGCGGATGTTGACGAGGTAGCGCGGCGCCAGCTTGTACGCGTTCTGGAACGCCACCGCGGCGTTGCGCGGATTCTTGAGCGGCTCCTCCCAGAGCAGGCCCACCTCGTGGAAGAGCAGCGCCGCCGCGTGGGGCTCCGCGGTGCTGAGGGCCTTGGCCTCGCGCTCCAGGGATGCGATGCGCTCGCGCGCTTCATCCTCGGCGCGGGTGTTCGCGGCAGCCGAGGGGGCGGTGGTCGCGGCCTGGGCCTGCGTCTCCGTGACCGGAGCGTTCGGGCTCGCGGGCGCGCCAGACACAGGCAGGGGGGCCACGGGAACAGTGGTCCTCGGGACGTCGTTGCGCTCGCTCATGGAAAGCCGGCTCCGAATGGCCAATGCGGGGGAGGAGGGACTGGCCGTCGCCGGTCGTAACATGCGCTTAGCCGGTCCCTCAACTTCCCGTCTTTCCTGGCGATTTGGGTGCCAGCCACCCCAGGGGGCGGGCAGGCGGACCCTGCCTTGGAGCAACGCGGCGCCTACTTCCGCCGAGCGCGCCACTCGTCGCGGTTCTGCCCCCAGCGGTCGACGCGGATCGTGTCGTACGGCGGTGGCATGTGTGCCTGTCCCAGCACGCGCGACCCCAGCCGGAGCGCGACCTGCTGGGACGGGGTGTTCTCCGGCACGATGCAGTGGATGACGTCGGTCCAGCCGAGGTGGTCGAAGGCCCAGTCCATGGTCGCCGCTGTCGCCTCCGTGGCGTAGCCCCGGCCCCAGTACTCGCGGAGCAGGCCCCAGCCAATCTCCGTTCCCGGCCAGCCCTCCGGCTTCCACGGGCCCACTCGCCCCACCCACGCGCCCGTGGACTTCTCCAGCACGGAGAACATCGCGAAGCCCTGGATCGACCACGAGCCCGCCAGCACACACAGGTTGCGCCACGCCATCGCGCGCGGCTGCACCCCTCCGATGAAACGCGCCGACTCCGGGTCGGCCGACAGCGCCGCGAAGCCATCCAGGTCCTCGGCCAGGGGAGGCCGGAGGATGAGACGCTGTGTTTCGATCATGGGGCCATTGCTCGCCAGGTGAGACATTTCAAGCGCCTTTATGTTTGGCATTGAATTCGAACCGCCAGTCGGCCGCGAATGAGACCGCCTGGCGGGAACGACCGCATCATTCGGCTCCTCCTGGGTGAGGGAATGACAGTCCTTCAACCCAGGAGAAGCCGTCAAATGACGTCTACCAGATGCGGACGCGCTGCTCGGGAGTCAGGAACAGCGTCTGCCCGGGCTTGACATCGAACGCGCCATACCAGGCATCGAGGTTGCGCACGGTGGCGGTGCGGTACGGGCCCGGCGCGTGGCCGTCCGTCATGATGATGCGGCGCAGGTACGGCTCGCGGTAGTTGGCGCGCCACACCTGACCGAAGCCGAGGAAGAAGCGCTGGTCACCGGTGTAGCCGTCGATGACAGGCGCGGGCTTGCCGCCCAGGGAGAGCTGGTAGGCGTCATAGGCCACCGCCACCCCCGCCATGTCCGCGATGTTTTCACCCAGCGTCAGTTCGCCATTCACAGACAGGTCCGGCAGCGGGCGGTAGGCGTTGTACTGGGCCGCCAGGGCCTTCCCCGCGGCCTGGAACTTCGCTTCGTCCTCCTTCGTCCACCAGTTCTCCAGCTTGCCGCGCGCGTCGAACTTGGCGCCCACGTCGTCGAAGCTGTGGACGATTTCGTGGCCGATGACCGCGCCGATGCCGCCGTAGTTGACGGCCGGGTCCGCGTTCGCGTCGAAGAAGGGCGGCTGCAGGATGGCGGCCGGGAAGATGATGGAGTTCTGCTGCGGTGAGTTCAGCGCGTTCACCAACTGCGGGACCATGTACCACTCCTTCCGGTCCACGGGCTGGCCCAGCTTGGCGATGTTGCGCTGGTACTCGAAGCGGATGGCGCGCTCGGCGTTGCCGTAGGCGTCACCGGCCACGATGTCGAGCCCCGAGTAGTCACGCCACTTCTCCGGGTGACCGATGCTTGCCTGGAGCGAGCCCACCTTCTCCTTGGCGCGGGTCCGCGTGTCGGGCGACATCCACGTCAGCGCGTCGATGCGCTTCTCGAACGCGGTGATGATGTTGCGGACCATGGCCTCCGCTTCCGCCTTCACCTCCGGCGGGAAGTACTTCGCGACATAGAGCTTGCCCACCGCCTCGCCCATGGAGAGGTTGGTGGTGTCCACGCCACGCTTCCAGCGCTCCTTCTGGGCGGGCGTTCCGCTCAACGTCTTGCCGTTGAAGGCGAAGCTCTCGTCAACGAAGGCCTTGGGCAGGTACGGGGCCGCGCGGGCCACCGCGTGGAAGGCCAGGTAGTCCTTCCACGCCTGCAGGGGCTCGCTCTGGGCGAGCTTCGACAGGGCCGTCAGCGCGCTCGGCTGCCAGACGATGACCTGCTCCTGCGTGCCCAGGCCCGCGGCGTCGAAGAACTCCTTCCAGGCGAGGCCGGGCGCGCGCTTCACGAACTCCGCGCGCGGCCAGGGGTTGTTCGCCTTGGAGATGTCCCGCGTGTCGACCTGCGACACGTGCGCCTGGGCCATCTTCCGCTCCAGGGCGAAGACGCGACCCGCGCGGGTCTCCACGTCATCGAAGCCGGCCAGCTTCAGCATGGCCGCGATGTGGGCCTGGTAGCGCTTGCGCAGCTCGGTGAAGCGTGGGTTGTCGGCCAGGTAGTAGTCCCGGTCGGGCAGCCACAGGCCGCCTTGCAGCAGGTAGGGGGCATAGCGCGACGGCTCGTTCAGGTCCTCGGCCACCCAGAGGCCGAAGAGCCGGTCCGTGGTGACGTCGCCCATGTTGAGCGCGTCCACGTCCGCGCGGAGGGTGGCGCCCAGCACCGTGGCCAGTTGCTTGCGCTGCCCGATGGCGGCGATGCGCTCCAACTCCGGCTTGAGCGGCGCCACGCCCTTGGCCTCGATGGCCGCCTCATCCATGAAGCTGGCGAAGATGTCGCCCACCTTCCGGGCTTCGCTGCCCTCGGGGGCCTGGCGCTGCGCCTCGATGAGCTCGCGGTTGTGCTGGTCCGCCTGCTCCGCCAGCGTGGTGAACATGTTGTAGCTGGAGCGGTCCGGCGGAATCTCCGTCCGCTTCACCCAGGTGCCGTTGGCGAAGCCGTAGAAGTCATTGCCCGGCACGATGTCGCGGTCCATGCCGGCGGTGTCGAAGCCGAAGGTCCCATACGTGGGCTTCGGCTTGGACGCGGGCGCCTCGGCGGGCGCCGTGGCGACAGGCGCGGGCGGTTCTGCTTTCTCCGCGGAGGTGGAAGACGCGCAGGAGGTGAGCAGCGCAGTGGTGCACGCGGAGACCAGCACATGCCTGGCGCCGGGGAAACGTCGATGGGGATGTGTCAAGGATTGCTCCTGAAACAGGGGGCTGCGAGCCGAAGACCGGGGATATAGACGGTCTGGCGTGTGAAGGCGCGGACCGAACAACGGATTCGGCGGTTTCATCCCGAGCGGGCGGACCTTTCGCCCGGACCGGCTCCGCCACAGTCGCCGAACGGCCGGGCTGTACCCGAGGGGCGCGTGACGGACGCCTAGGTTTGCAGGGAGCCGGGGCCGCGATGTGTCCGCGCCCCGACATCCAGGAGGCTCCCATGCGGCTGTTGTTCCGAATCACCCCCGTGCTGTTGGGGCTGGCGCTGGCGGCCTGCTCGGGCATCCGCGTCAACACCAACTATGACCCCACGGCCGTCGAGCGCATCGATGACTTCCGCCGGTACGCCTGGCTGCCGCAGCCCCAGGGCAAGGACGCCCGCGTCTACAACGACATCGTTGACGTGCGCGTGCGCATGGCGGTGGACCAGGAGCTGAAGGCCCGCGGCTACCAGAGGGTGGACATGGGCGAGGACCCGGACTTTTTAGTGGGGTGGCAGGGCGCCATCGACACCAAGGTGTCTGTCGACACGGTGGACTCCTTCTATGGCTACCCCTGGGGCCCCTACTGGAGCCCCTGGAGTTCCTTCTACGGGCCCTACGGCTATCCGTACGGAATGGGTGGCCCGCGCACCTATGTCCGCGAATACGACGTGGGTACGCTCATCCTCGACGGCGTGGATGCCCGGGAGCAGCGGCTGGTCTGGCGCGGCACGGCCCAGGCGGAGCTCCACCGCGACCTGTCGCCCGATGCACTCCAGAAGAAGATCAACGACGCCGTGCACAAGATGCTGTCGCGCTTCCCGCCTCGCCCGGAAGCGTCCTGAGCCGGCCAGGCAGCCACTCCCGCGCGTTTTCGGTTGCGAGCCCCCATGTCGGCCACCAGTATTAGACCAGTGGTCCAACCATCGGTCCAGGCTGGGTGTTCGATGAACGAGGCGACAGGCTCGAAGCACGCCGAACAGTGGGCGGCGCATTGGTACGCGGTGGCGCGGTCACCGGCGCTCGGGACGGGACGGCCCTTGGGAATCCAGCGCCTGGGGCGGCGGCTCGTGCTCTGGCGGGACGCCGCGGGCGAGGCCCACTGCGCGGACGCGGCCTGTCCCCACCGGGGCGCTGACCTCGGGCTCGGACGCGTGCAGCAGGGGGCGCTCGAATGCCCCTACCACGGCTTCCGTTACGACGGTGGCGGCGCTTGTCTGGCCATGCCCTGTGAGGGGCGTGACGCGAAGCCCTCGCGAGGCCTCGCACTGCGCATGCATCCGGTACGAGAGGCGCATGGGTTCATCTGGGCGTGGCTGGGGGGCAGGGCGCCCGCGTCCCTTCCCGCGCTGCCCTGGCTCGCGGACGCGCCGGAACCTGATTCGAGCAGCGCCGCGGTGGAGGAGGTCTGGAACGCACGCTTCACCCGGGTCATGGAGGGGATGTTGGACCTCCATCACTTTCCCTTCGCGCACCGGCGTTATGTCCCGCCGGGCTACACGCGGTTGGACCCCTATGAGGTCCACGTGGACGCGGGGGCCATTCGCACCGTCGGCTGGCTGCGCAAGGAGACACGTCCGCCTGGGACGGGGTTTCGTTTCGCCATCGACGTGGGCTACCCGGGCGTCCTCCACCTGCGCTTCACGCCCCGGCTGGTCGCCGCCGTCGTCTGCACCCCCGTTGATGCCGAGCACACGTGGATCGCGGCGCGCTTCCACCAGCAATATGTCCGGCTGCCAGGGCTCCGGTGGCTCGCTGCCCGGCTGGCGATTGCGTTCGAGTTCCGCTTCATCCAGCCGGACGACTACCGGATGGTCCGCTCCAGCCTGCCTCGCTCCGGTGCGCTGGCCCACGGCACGCTCATCCGGGCGGACCGCGCCATCATCGCGTGGCATCAGCTGCATCGCGCGGCGCTCGGCGACACTCCTGGCGCATCCTGATAGAAACGCTGCGTCCGATGCCCCGTCCCCGCGCCAGCAGGCTCGATCCCGAGCGCAGACAGACACTCCTCGCCGTGGCCGCGGAGGAGTTCGCGGAGCACGGCTTCGATGGGGCCTCCTACAACCGCATCCTGGAGCGCGCGGGCTTCTCGAAGGGGGTCGCGTACTACTACTTCGAGGGCAAGGACGACCTCTATGCCGCCGTGCTGGCCCTCACGTTGGACACGCTGGCGCAGCGATTCGGGGCCTGGCAGCGTCCCGCGGACGCGGACGGCTTCTGGCGCGCCCTGCGTGAGCGCTACTTCGCGCTGACGACGCACATCGTGAACGACGAGCGCTCGGCCCGGCTTCTCCGAAGCATGTCGCAGGCGCGCACCCATCCGAAGCTCCAGGAGGCGTGGCTGCGCTTCGAAGGGCCGCTAGTGGCGTGGTTCCAGCGTGTCCTGGCGGACGGGCGCGCGCTCGGCGCGGTGCGTGGCGATGTGCCGGAGTCCCTGCTGCTGACGTCCCTCATGGGCATCGGACAGGCCACGGATGGGTGGCTGCTCGAACAGTGGGCGCACAGCGGAGTGCCGGCGCTCCAACGCGGGGCGGAGCAGGTGTTCTCCCTCTTCGAGGACCTGCTGGTCCCCAAACCCGTGGGCCCGCCTCCCGCGAAGCGGCGCTGAGGCGGACCCTGGCGGGCAGTGCTTCTCAGTAGGCGCAGGCCCGGTTCGCGCAGTACCCCTGGACGCCCTGGCAGACACAGTCCGCGTCATCGCTACACTTGGTCACCGGGCACTTCGGACCGCCGCCGCCTCCTCCTCCACCACCGCCTCCACCGCCGTAGGTGTAGCTGCAAGCGTTGCGGGAGCATGTCGCCGTTCGCGCCGTTGGGCATGCGTCCCAGCACTGCTGCTCGGAGCTGCACCGGACGATGACACAGGCGAGGCCCGAGAGGTCCGGCTCGCTGACCTCCGCGTCGGACTGCACGCTCTGCGAGCACACCGCCGCGCTCGCCACGGCAACGTTGGGCTCAGGGGACTCTGCGCTCGCGGCGGTCGCCGCGAAGGTCAGCAGGACGGCGACGCTCCAGGACAGACTGTGTCGACGGGAAGGCATGGCGAAGTTCCTCTCAATCCCCGAGGCTGGGGCCCTGTCGCTGCGCAGGGGTTCCGGGGATGTAGAGTCTATCACGGCTGGGTCTGGCCATTCACCGGACGCGAAACCTGTTCCCCTGGCGGGCGGGGCCGTCAATCATCTGGCGCATGCCCCCGCCATCATGGACTTCTCCCGTGCCCCGGAACGTGCAGCGACGGGTACGGGCGCTCGTCTTCGTCACGGTGTTCCTGGACCTGGTGGGCTTCGGCCTCATCATCCCGTTGCTGCCGTTCTACGTGGAGTCCATGGGCGGGACGGCCACGACGGCGGGTGTGCTGCTGGCGTTGTTCTCCTTCGCGCAACTCGTCGCCTCGCCGGTGCTGGGGCGGCTGTCGGACCGGGTGGGGCGCCGCCCCGTCATCCTGCTGAGCCTGCTGGGCAACGCGATCTCCATGGCCCTGTTCGCGTACTCCACCCACGTCCAATGGCTGCCGTGGTTGTTCGCGTCGCGGCTGCTCGCGGGAGCCACCGCGGGCAACCTGGCGGCGTGTCAGGCGGCGGTGGCGGACGTCACGGACGAGCGTGGGCGGGCCGCGGGCATGGGACTCGTCGGCGCGGGCATTGGCCTGGGCATGGTGCTGGGGCCCGTCATCGGCAGCCTCCTCCATGTGCATGGCGCCTGGGCGCCACCGCTGGCGGGCGCGGTGATGGCGGCGGCGGCGATGCTAGGCGTGCTCTTCTTCTTTCCGGAGACACACCGCCCGCAGGCGGAGCGGCACGAGGAGCCAGGCCGTCCCCGCGTGCGGCTGTCCGACGTCCTGGCCCGGCCCGGGCTGGGCGCGGTGCTGGCTTTGACGTTCCTGGTGTTCATCGGGATGACGAACCTCCAGGTGTCATTGGGGCTGCTGGCCCAGGCGCGGTTCGGCTGGGGCGAACAGGAGATCGGGCGGCTCTTCGCGTTGATGGGCCTGGTCACCTTCGTGCTTCAGGCCTTCGTCATCGGCTGGCTGACGCGCCGGGTCCGGGACACGACATTGGTGCTGGTGGGCGCCGCGTGCATGGGGGCCGGGCTCACGTGCATCGCCGCCGCGAGCCACGGTGCCATGTTGGTGCTGGCCATGGTGCTGGTGGGCTCGGGGACGGGCCTGTTGCAGCCGCTGATGGCCAGCCTGGCCTCCGGATTCGCGGGGCGCGAGCTGCGTGGCGGGGTGCTGGGCGTGGTGCAGTCGGCGGGCGGGCTCGCGCGCGTGGTGGGGCCGGTGTGGAGCGGCTTCCTCTACTCACGGCTGGGGCCTGGTGCGCCCTTCACCAGTGGGGCGGTGGCGGCGGGCGTCGCGCTGTTGGTGGGGGCTTCGCTCCTGCGGCGGCGCGTTCCGGATGCGCCGCCGCAGTCGAGCTTGAAGGTCTGAGCGCGCGGCCGCTTACAGGCAGTACCGCGCGAACGTCGGGCTGCTGCACAGGCTCTGGAAGGCCGCCAGGTTGCAGGTGTCAGCGCCGGGACCGACGTTGCACGGATTGCCATGCGGACTGCCGTAGTCGCTGCAGGTGAACTCGACGCGTTCGCCGAACAGGTAGGTGACGGCCACGGTGTTGTTCGCGTATTGGCCGTTGACGACGCAGCGGTCCAGGTCGCCCGAGTGGTCCACGGTGTAGACGCCGTGGGACAGGAAGCCGGGGCACTCCACCGTGCAGCTCGTCGGCGACTCCGGCGGGCGGAAGCCATACATGAAGGTGTTCGGCTGGCCGGTGGTCACGCCGAACGTCCCCGCAGGTGCGCCGGTGGGGCTCAGCGGGTCTCCGGTGCCGTTCCAGTTTCCCTTGGCCAACGAGTACGTGCTCGCGCCCACGGCCGACAGGGCATTGAGCGCGTCAGCCTGGTTGCCCGCGGCGCCATAGAACGTCCGGAAGGAGCGGACCTGCCCGACGGCGAGCGAGCCCAGCCGGAAGTCGAGCTGCGCGCCCAGGTCACCAGGGCCCACGTTGGTGAAGTCACCCGTGCCGCCCATGAGCGAGTAGTTGATGGCCAGCGGGTCCAGTGACACGAAGTTGTTGTCGACCGCGCTCACCACCCAGGGGTTGCCCGCGGTGCCCGCGACGGTGACGTACTCGGAGAAGGTGTTGGGCAGGATGTCGTAGTCGATGCCGCGCGTGTAGCGCAGGTCGGAGATGAAGGCCGTGCCGATGTTCTCGATGAGGACGTCCACCTGGTACAGATGGTTCGTCACCGGCGACGGCGTGTAGATGTGCGTCACCCGGAACGTGTTCCCCACGCGCACCACCGACATGGTGGAGATGGGCGATGGCGCGTTGATCTCCACCGTGAGGTTCGAGGACGCGCCGCAGTCCGCGGAGCTGTAGCCGGAGATGCCCAGGTCGGCGCTCGCGACGCCCCAGCCCTCACACGCGCTCCCTGGCGCGGCGGCCTCGCCGTTGGTGGGCAGGTAGCGCAAGCCAATCGTGCGGGTGCCGAAGGTGCCGCTGGAGACCGTGTTGGTGGGGCAGGGGAGGTTCAGGTGCCCCGCGGGCGCGACGCCGAGCCGGACGACGCCGTGGTCGATCATCCCGGGACAATCAGGCAGGGGCGGGGGGAGGAAGTGGGGCTCGGACGCGAGGAGGCGCTCCGCGCGTATCAGGGCCCTCGCGTTCTGGGGATGGATCCGTGCCTTCGCGTCGGTGGGGGCAAGCTCCTCCGCGCCGGAGGCCATCGCCTGGCCGCTCCAGGACAGGGCGCAGAGGAGTGCCGCGTGCAGAAAGCGCTGGGGATTCTTCGATGTGAGCATCCAGGTTCTCCTGTACCCGGCGAGGCCGGGCAGTGAGAGGGCCATGACCGGCCCGCCGTGCAGCCGCGGGGCCTGACCTGGATGCGCTGCCACTGGCGGCGGCGCCCGGTGGGCCCGAGGCGCCCACAGCCTAGCCAGTTACGGAGCGTGTGTGTGCGCTGTGCTCGCTGTTACACAGACTGCGTGTGTGGTGACGTCGATGTGGCCGTGGGGGGCTTCCTTGGATGAGGCGCCCTGTGTGTGGGTGCTGGGCCTGTTCTGTCGGAATGGGTTATGGACAGTGTGGAATCCTCCATTGAGGGCATCCTCAACGGCCCACCTGACCCGAGAACCCTTCAAGCCGACCTTCGTCCACATGAATCGCAGACCCGAGCTCGACAGCCTGCGCGGCATCCTGCTCGTGTTGATGACGCTGACGCACCTGCCGACGCGACTGAACACGATCAGCAACCAGCCATTCGGATTCGTCTCCGCGGCCGAGGGCTTCGTCTTCCTGTCCGCGTTCCTCGTGGGCGTGGTGTACGCCAACAAGATTGAAGCGGCGGACCCGAACGTGCTGTGGCGCAGCCTCTGGCAGCGGGCGCTCAAGGTCTACGGCTACCACGTGGCGCTGCTGGCCTTCGCGTTCGCGGTCATCGGGACGTTGGGCATGGCGACGCACCGTCCCGCCATCCACAACCTGCTGGGCTTCTTCCACGAGGACCCCGTCACCGCGCTGTGGAGCAGCTTGTTCCTGCTCTACTGTCCACCGCTGCTCGACATCCTCCCGCTCTACGTCGTGCTGCTGTTGCTGACGCCCTTCATCCTGCTGGGCGCGCGCAAGGCGGGGTGGACGCGCATCCTGTGTCTGAGCGGGTTGGTGTGGTTGTCGGCGCAGTTGGGCTTGAAGCGCGCGCTCTACGATTTGCTGGTGTTCATCCCGGTGCTGCCGTGGCCACCGCTGCGCATCGAGCTGTCGGGGGCCTTCGACCTATTCGCCTGGCAGTTCCTGTGGGTGCTGGGCGTGTGGCTGGGCGTGGGCCGTGCCACGGCGCCGGAGAAGCGCGAGGTCGTTTCGCCCGTGCTGCTCAGCGGGGCGCTGGTGGTGAGCGTGGCGTTGCTGCTGATGCGCTACCAGGTGGGCATCTTCAGCATCGACCTGGGCCTGTATGGCGCCCTCATCGACAAGTGGACCCTGGCGCCCGTGCGGCTGGTGAACTTCCTGGCCGTGGCGCTGCTGGCGAGCTGGCTGAGCCCCAAGGTGTTCCGCTGGCTGCGCCCCCGCGTGCTGGAGGCGCTGGGCCGTGCGTCCCTGCCCGTGTTCTCCGTGCACCTGGTGCTGTGCCTGCTCAGCCTGGCGTTGCTCAATGAGAACGAGGACCCGCTGGCCGACTGGGAAGAGGTCGTCGTGCTGGTGGCCACGTTCACCGTGATGCTGCTGGTGGCGTGCAGACAGGCGGCCGCGCTGCGCAACAGTCAAACCCCATAGGGCTTCTCTGAGAATTCTCTCAGGATGCCCTCAAACGGCACGCGCGCGCCCTCCCTAGGGTGCGCGGCATGTGGGTCCTTCTCGTTACACTCCTCGCCGCGGCCCCGGCGCGAGAGTCCCCTCCACTCACCTTCGCCGAGTCCCAGGCGCTGGCCGCGAAAGCCGCGCTGCCCGCGAGTCTGGCGCGCGCCGTGGAAACGCGGCGCGTGTGGGATGCGCGGCTGCCGTGGCTCGCCGCCAACCCCACTCTCAGCGTGGTGCCGGGGCGGCGCGCCCAGCCCGAGGGTCCAGGCTTCGAGCTGACGGTGTCGGTGGAGCAACCGCTCTTCCTGTCGAACCTGGCGGGGGCCCAGCGCGACGCGGCGAGCGCGGAGACCCGGGCGCTGGAGCGGGAAGCCGTGGCCGCGTTGCTGAACCGCCGGCTGGAGGTGGCGCGGGCCTGGCTGACGCTCTGGTCGGCCCAGCAGGCCGCGGCGACGGCCGAGCAGGAAGCGACGTTGGCGGGTGCGCTGCGCACCTCCGTCGCGGATGCGCTGGCGCTGGGCGGCGCCACCCGGTTGGAGCTGGCCGAAGCGGAAGGGTTCGAGGCCGAGGCCCAGGTGGCGCTCCTGGCTCGCGAGGCGGAGGTGACCCACGCGCGGCTGTCGTTGGCGGTACTGGTGGGCCGTCAGCCCGATGCGCACCTGGTGGTCGCGGAGGCACTGCCGGAAGTGGCATTGCCGCCGCCTTCCGAAGAAGCGCGGTGGCTGGCGCGCGCCTCCGAGCTTCCAGAGGCGGAGGCCCGGCGCCTGCTGGGTGTGGCGGAGCGGGCCCGCGCGGCGGAGGTCCGGGCCGCGCGGGGCTGGCAGGTGACGGTGGGCGCGCAGGGCGTGCGTGAGTACTACGGCGGGCTCAGTGGCCTGCTGATGGTGGGCGTGACGCCGCCGATGTTCGACGCGGGTCAGCGCGAGCGTGGCGCGCTCCTCGCCGCCGCTGAACGTCTGGAGGGCGAGGCCCAGGAAGCCGCGTTGCGCGCCGCCGCGGAGCTGGCCCTGGCGTTCCGTGAGCGCGAGCAGACCGCAGCGCAGCTCTCCGTCGTCGAGAAGTCCCTGGCGCCCAAGGCCGAAGAGGCCGCGCGGCTGGCCGACGTGTTGCTGCGCGCGGGCCAGAGCACGCTGCCTGACGTCCTGCGCGCCCGCCGCGCCCGGGCCGCCGCCAACATCCGGCTCGCGCTCGCTCGTGGCGAAGCCTCGCTCGCCGCCGCGCGGCTCCACCTCCTGCTCTCCGCTCTGCCATGACGCCCTTCGTCCGCCGTTTCGTCGCTGTGCCGATGCTCGCCCTGTCCGGGGCGTGCACGTCCGGTTCCTCCACCGCGGAGGCTCCTCCCGCGCCGCCCCCCGCGCGCGCCTCCGCGCCTTCGGCGTGGGTGCCCGTGCGCGCGGCGTCTCGCGTGGCCCTGGCGGAGGCCCCCGCGCTGGTGCTGTCCAGCCCGGACGCCGTCGCCGCGCTCTCCGCGCCGTTTCGCGCCCGAGTGCAGCAGGTGCGCGCGCGGCCGGGTCAGCAGGTCAAGGCGGGAGACCCGCTGGTGGAGGTGCTGATGCCGGAGGTGGTGGAGGCGGCGGGGGCCGCCAGCGCCGCCTCGCTGCGGCTGGAGGCCTATTCGCGGCAGGTGGAACGCCTGGAGGCGCTTCATGCCCAGGGCCTGGCGAAGCTGCCCGACCTGGCCGACGCCCAGACGCAACAGGCCGAGGCCCGCGCCGCCCTGGTCGCGGCGCACGCGGTGTTGCGCGTGGCGGGCATCGCTCCCGGGGAAGCCCGGGGCGTGGCGGAGCGCGGCACCGTCTGGCTCAAGAGCCCCATCGGAGGAATCGTCACCGAGGTGCGCGCGGTGCTGGGGGAGATGCAGCCCGAGGCCAGTGCCGCCTTGGTGCGGGTGGCCGCCGACGGTCCCGCGCGCCTGGAGGCCCGGCTGTCCGTGCGTCCTCCCGAGGACGCCAGCTTCGCCTTCGTGTCGTCTCAGGGCATCGCTGTTCCGGTGCGGTGGGTGGGTCAGTCTCCGGTCGTGGACGCCGCGGATGGAACGTGGCGCGCGTGGTTCGAGCCAGAGGACACCGCCGCCGTGCTGCGCGCGGGGCAGGGGGGCCGGTTGCGCATCCAGGCCGCGGCGGGCGAGGACACGGTGCTGGTCCCCGCGCGCGCCCTGGCCTTCGACAGTGCGCGCACGGTCGTCTTCACGCGCGGCGGTGAGGGGCAGCCCGTGCGCCGGGAGGTGGAGGTGCTGGCCACTTCCGGCGCGGAGGCCTTGGTGAGAGGGCCGCTGTCTGCCCGGGACGCGGTCGCCGCTGACGGCGCGGCGCTGCTGTTGGAGTCTCAGGCCGGTGACGGCGATGAGGTGACGCCGTGATTGAAGCCCTCGTTCGCTGGTCGGTGCGTCACCGGGTCTGGGTCCTGGCCCTCACGGGCGTGCTCGCGCTGGCGGGCGTCGCGGTGTCGCTCCGCCTGGAACTGGACGCGATGCCGGACATCACCACCAACCAGGTGCTCGTTCTCACGCGTGCGCCCGGCCTGACGCCCGAGGAGGTGGAGCGGCTGGTGACGCGGCCGGTGGAGGTGGCCCTGGGCGGCATGCCCGGACTCGAGGAGCAGCGCAGCCTGTCCCGCTATGGCCTTTCCTCCGTCACCGCCGTGTTCGCGGACGACGTGGACCCGTACCGGGCCCGGCAGCAGGTGCAGGAGCGCCTCAACGTGCTCGGCTCCACGCTGCCCCCGGGCGTGGACCCACCGGAGCTGGGGCCGCTCACCGGTGGGTTGGGCGAAGTCTTCCACTTCACGCTGTCCTCGCCGGAGCGCACGGGCGCGCAGTTGCTCGAGCTGACGCAGTTTCGTGTGGCGCCCCGCCTGCGTACGGTGCCGGGCGTGGTGGAGGTCAACAGCTGGGGAGGCCACCAGCGCACGCTGGAGGTGCGCGCGGACGCGGTGCGGCTGGCCCAGCGGGGCGTGACGCTCGCGCAGTTGCGTGACGCGCTGGAGCGAGCCACCGGCAGCGCTCCGGGCGCGAGCCTTCCGGTGGGAGAGCGCCACGTCCTGATTCGCGCCGTGGCGCGGCCTCGGGCGCCGGCTGACCTGGCGGAGGCGTTGATTCCCCGGCCTGGGGCCATGGCCGTGCGCCTGGGCGACGTGGCCGAGGTCACCGAAGGCGCGCTGCCTCGCATTGGCAGCGCCACCTCCAATGGGCGCGGCGAGACGGTCTACGTCATGGTGCAGATGCTCCGGGACGCCAATGCGCTCGCCGTGACGAGCGCCATCAACGACGCGCTCCCCGATGTGCGAGCGCTGCTGCCCGAGGACGTGCGGTTGGACGTCGTCTACGACCGCGCCACGTTGGTGCGCGGCACGGTGCGCACCGTGGGCAAGAACCTTCTGGAAGGAGGGCTGCTCGTCGTGGGCGTCCTCTTCCTGTTGCTTGGCAGCGTGCGCGCGGGCCTGCTTGTCGCTTCGGCCATTCCGTTGTCCATGCTGGGCGCGACCACTGCCATGGTGGCGCTGGACATCCCCGGCAACCTGATGAGCCTGGGCGCCATCGACTTCGGCCTGTTGGTGGATGGCGCGGTGGTGATGGTGGAGGGCTTGTTCCACCGGCTGGCGCATCTGTCGCCGGAGGAGAAAAAGCGGCCGCCCCGTGAGCACGTCGAGGAGACGGCCGTGTCCCTGGCCCGTCCCGTCTTCTTCTCCGTGCTCATCATCCTGCTCGTGTACCTGCCCATCCTGTCCCTGCGAGGCGTGGACGGGAAGATGTTCCGGCCCATGGCGATGACCGTCGTCTTCGCGCTGGCCACCGCGCTGCTGTTGTCGTTGACCTTCATCCCCGCCGCCGCGAGTTGGCTCATTCGCCCCGAGCACGTCCCCGCGCGTGAGCCACTGCTGGTCCGCTGGTTCGAGCGTCTCTACGCCCCGGCGTTGCGTCAGAGCGTGCGCCGGCGCGTGCCCGTGGCCGCCGTGGCCGTGTTCCTGTTGGCCGTGGGTGGGTGGATCTTCGCTCGAGCGGGCACGGAGTTCACGCCGCAGTTGGACGAAGGCGACATGGTGATTCAAACCACGCGTGTCCCCGACATCAGCCTGGACGCGGCGGTGAGCGAAGCGGGCCGGATGGAGCGAGTCCTGCTTGAAGCGATTCCGGAGGTCCGCCAGGTCGTCTCGCGCGTGGGCAGCCCCGCGGTGGCCACGGACATCATGGGCTTGGAGATGGCGGACGTCTTCGTGTCGTTGGCGCCGAGGGAGGCGTGGCGGCCCGGGCTCACCCGTGAGTCGCTCATCGAGGAGATGGGGCAGGTGCTGGAAGCCCGTGTCCCAGGTGGAGACCCGGCCTTCACGCAGCCCATCCAGATGCGCTTCAACGAGCTGCTCGGGGGCGCGGTGACGGACGTGGCGCTCAGCATCTACGGCGAGGACCTGACCGAACTCGGGCGCCTGGCTCGCCGGGCAGCGGCGCTGTTGAGCCAGGAACCGGGTGCCGTGGACGTGCGTGTACTCGCTCCGCCGGAGGTGCCGCTCCTCGAGGTGACGCCTCGCCCGCTGGATTCGGCCCGTGCGGGCCTGGGCGCGGTCGATGTGCTGGAGGCGGTGAGCGCGGTGCGCAGTGGCGTGGAGGTGGGCGCCACCTGGGACGGGGCGGTGCGCGTGCCCATCGTCCTGCGGTTGACGGGCGCGTCCGATGCCTTCTCCCTGGCCGAGCTGCCCCTCCCCACGGAGACGGGGGGCCTGGTGCCGCTCTCCCGCGTGGCGGACGTGCGGTTGACTTCCTCGCCCGGGCTGGTGAGCCGGGAAGGGGGCCAGCGCCGGCTGGTGGTGGGCTTCAACGTGCGAGGCGCGGACCTGGGGACGGTGGTGGAGCGGGCACGGAGCCGCGTGGAGCAGGCGCTCGCTCCGCCTGATGGCTATCGGCTCGAGTGGGGCGGTCAGTACGAGACCTTGACGGAGGCACGGCAAAGGCTTTCGCTGGTGCTTCCCGCCGTGGCCCTCCTCATCTTCGCCGTGCTGCTGTTCGCCTTCCGCCGCATGCGTCCCGCTTTGGCCATCTTCGCCAACGTCCCCTTCGCGTGCGTGGGCGGGATGATGGCGCTGGCGGCCCGGGACCTGCCCGTGTCCATCTCCGCGGCGGTGGGCTTCATCGCGCTGTCCGGCATCGCGGTGCTCAACGGCGTCGTGCTGATGTCGCGCGAACAGCGGCTCGAAGCGGACGGCCATGCTCCCGGTGAGGCGGTGGTGATGGCGGCACGCGAGCGGGCCCGGCCCGTGCTGATGACTGCGCTGGTGGCGGCGCTGGGCTTCATCCCGATGATGCTCGCTCGCGGGGTGGGCGCCGAGGTGCAGCGGCCCCTGGCCACGGTGGTGGTGGGCGGGCTCGTCACCTCCACGCTGCTGACCCTGGTCATCCTCCCCACGCTCTACCCATGGTTCGCGGGTGGGACGCGCACGCAGACGCGTGCATGATGGGGTGAAGGAGGCCGGTGCCGTGAGGCTGCTGCTGGTGGAAGACGAGGAGCGGATGGCGAACCTGCTCCGGCGAGGGCTCGGGGAAGAGGGCCACTTCGTGGACACCTGCCGCACGGCGGAGGACGCGCTCGACCAGGCAGGCGAGGTGGCCTACGACGCCATCATCCTCGACTGGGCCCTGCCCGGCATGGATGGCGTGGCGCTGCTGCGGCGCTGGCGCGAACGCGGCTTGATGACGCCGGTGCTGATGCTCACCGCCCGCGGCACGGTGGGAGAGCGGGTGACGGGCCTGCGCGCTGGCGCGGATGACTACCTGGTGAAGCCCTTTGCCTTCGAGGAACTGCTCGCGCGCCTGGAAGCGCTGCACCGCCGCTCCGAGGGCCAGACGCAGTCCTGGGGCGGAGGGTCCATCCACATCGATGCCCGGCGGCGGATGTTGACGTGTGGCGACCGTGAGGTGGCCTTGACGGGCCGCGAGTTCGCCCTGCTGGGTGAGCTGGCTTCGCGCGCGGGCGAAGTCCACACCCGCTCCAGCCTGCTAGCGAAGGTGTGGGGCCCCAGCTTCGATGGGCCTCCCAACATCGTGGATGTCTACGTGGGCTACGTGCGCGCGAAGCTGACCGAGGTGGGCGCGGAAGGGGTGACCATCCAGGCGGTGCGTGGGGTGGGCTTCCGGTTGGTGATTGAGGGCGCTCGGTGAGGTTGGTCCGGCGGATGTGGCTGTGGGGCGCGGTGGTGCCCGTGGTGGCGGTGGTCGCCGCGCTGGGCGTGGCCGTCCAGGTGTTCCGCGTGGTGCTCGAGCGGACCCTGGACGAAGCCTTGCTGTCGCAAGCCGCGGCGGAGAGCGTGAGCCTCTTCGACGCTCCGGATGGGCGCCCGCATCTGCACGTGGAGCCCTCCCCGTTGGCGGGAGAGGTGCGTGCCTTCGTCCCCGCGACCCGGCTCTACGGACCGGATGGGACGCTGCTTTCCGTCTTCCCGCCCGAGTCACCCACTGTCTACGAACGGGTGCTACCCGAGGACGGGCCCACGTCGCGGCTGGAGACGCAGCGTCTGGGCACGGGCCTGCGGCTTCGCGTGCTGACGGTGCAGGTGCGCTCGCCGAAGGGCGTGCCCCATGTCCTGCAGTTGGTGGCGTCCCTGGGGACGGTGGACCAGGCGGTGGGCACCTTCACCTCCGTCGCCACCGTGCTGGCGCTGCTCCTGGGCGGGGTGCTGATTGGCATCCAGGGCTGGCAGGCGAGGGGGCTCGCGCGACGGCTTCACGGCATCGCGGACCAGGTGGCTCGCTCGCGTGACGGAGGCATGGTGGCCCCCGTGCCCGTGGATGAGCCCCGGGACGAAATCATGGAGGTGCGCCTGGCGCTGACCGAGGCCGCGGTGCGCGTGCGCGCGGCGCGTGAAGCGCAAGAACGCCTCATCGCGCGCGCCGCGCACGAGCTGCGCACGCCGCTGGCCCTCATGCGCACCGGCTTGGACCTGGCGCTGCGGCGCGAGCGTGGCGCGGAGGAGTTGCGCACCGTGCTGGAGGAGAACCGGCGCGAGGTGGACCGGCTGGCCAGCGTCGCCGGTGCGCTGTTGGAGCTGTCGGCGGCGGGCGGTGCCCTCGATTTGCAGCAGGGGGATTTGCGCGGACTGCTCGACGAAGCCGCCGCGGGCGCATGGGCGGAGGCGGACCGTCGCGGTGTGTCGCTGCGCGTGGTGGGCCCCGACGAGGCCGACTGCCGGATGGATGCGATGGCCGTTCGTCGAGCGGTGGACAACCTGCTGGCCAATGCCCTCCGCTACGCGCCTCGTGGGTCCGAGGTGCGGCTGGAGCTGGCGCACCGGGACGCGCATTGGGAAGTCGCTGTCCAGGACGAGGGGCGCGGCATCCCGGAGACGCACCGTGAGGACGTCTTCACGCCTTTCCACCGCCTGGAGCGGGACGCGGGGGGCGTGGGGTTGGGACTCAGTCTCGTGCGCGAGGTGGCGCGGGGCCATGGTGGCGACGCGCGCGTGGTGGAGAGTCCGGGCCCGGGCGCGCGGGTGCTGCTGACACTGCCTGGCCGGTGAGCCTGGGAGCGTTCGTCGGGGCCTGGGCCGTGGCCCGTGTTCGCGCGTGTCTCCCACATCCGCCTCGGGTACAACGCCGCCGGATTTCATCCCTTCCGACAACTCAGCGTGGGGCCTATGGCCAGGGCTCGTCGTTCGAAGCAGCACCCAGATACATCAGGTTCCGCCGAGCAGGGTTTCGTGGAGGTGCGCGGCGCTCGCCAGCACAACCTGAAGAACGTCGACGTCCGAATTCCGCGTGACGCGTTCGTCGTGTTCACCGGCGTGTCGGGCTCGGGCAAGTCGTCGCTGGCCTTCGGCACGCTCTACGCGGAAGCGCAGCGGCGGTACTTCGAATCCGTGGCCCCCTATGCGCGCCGTCTCATCGACCAGGCGGGTGTGCCGGAGGTAGACGCCATCGACGGGCTGCCCCCTGCCGTGGCGCTCCAGCAGCACCGGGGCGCGCCCACCACGCGTTCGTCCGTGGGGAGCGTGACGACGTTGGCGAACTCGTTGCGGCTGCTGTACTCGCGCGCGGGCACGTATCCACGCGGCCAGCCGCACCTGGATTCGGATGCCTTTTCGCCCAACACGCCCGCGGGCGCGTGCCCCAAGTGCCACGGGCTGGGCCGCATCTACGACGCCACCGAGCGGTCCATGGTGCCGGATGACACGCTGACCATCCGCGAGCGGGCGATTGCCGGCTGGCCTCTCGCGTGGCACGGCCAGAACCTGCGCGACATCCTGGTGACGCTCGGCTACGACGTCGACCGGCCGTGGCGGGAACTGCCGAAGAAGGACCGGGACTGGATGCTCTTCACGGAAGAGCAGCCCACGGTGCCCGTCTACGCGGGCTTCACTCCGGCCGAGACGCAGCGGGCCCTCAAGCGCAAGGAGCCGCCCAGCTACATGGGCACCTTCACGGGCGCCCGGCGCTACGTGCTCCAGACCTTCGCCACCACGCAGAGCGCGCTGATGAAGAGGCGCGTCTCGCAGTACATGGTGAGCGGCGACTGCCCCGAATGCCACGGCAAGCGCCTGCGCCGCGAGTCCCTGTCCGTCACCTTCGCGGGGCTCGACATCGGCGAGCTGTCGCGTTTGCCGCTCAGTGAGCTCACGGCTCTGCTCGCGCCCGTGGCGGATGGGACGGCCAAGGACGTGGCCACGCTTGCCCGTGTGCATCCGGAGAAGGCGCTGGTGGCCCAGCGCATCGCCCACGACGTGTTGGAGCGCGTCAACGTCCTGACGGAGCTGGGCCTGGGCTACCTGTCGCTCGAGCGCGGCACGCCTACGCTGTCTCCTGGCGAGCTCCAGCGCTTGCGGCTGGCCACTCAGGTGCGCTCCAACCTGTTCGGCGTGGTGTACGTGCTCGATGAGCCGTCCGCCGGGCTGCACCCCGCGGACACCGCGGCGCTGCTGAAGGCGTTGGACCAGCTCAAGGGCTCAGGCAACTCGCTGTTCGTGGTGGAGCACGAGGTGGAGGTCATCCGCCACGCGGACTGGATTGTCGACGTGGGGCCCGACGCGGGTGAGCAGGGCGGACAGATTCTCTACAGCGGTCCGCTCGAAGGCCTGAAGGCGGTGAAGGCGTCCCGGACGCGGCGCTATCTCTTTGGCGACGCGGAGAAGCACCGCGGCACGCGGCGTTCTCCCAAGGGCTGGCTGCGCCTGCAGGGCGTGTCGCGCAACAACCTGAAGGAACTGGACGTCGATTTCCCGCTGGGCGTCCTCACCACGGTGACGGGCGTCTCCGGCTCCGGGAAGTCGAGCCTCGTGAGCCAGGTCCTGGTGGAGCTGGTGGCCGGACACCTGGGCCACGCGGTGCCGGAGAACGAGGACGAGGGAGAGGCGCTGGAGCGCACGGTCATCCACACCACCGGCGGCAGGATTGTCTCCGGCATGGAGGGCATCAAGCGCCTGGTGCAGGTGGACCAGAAGCCCATTGGACGCACGCCGCGCTCCAACCTGGCGACGTACACGGGGCTGTTCGACAACGTCCGCAAGCTCTTCGCCGCGACGCCCGCCGCACGCTCCCGGCGTTACGACGTGGGACGCTTCTCCTTCAACGTGGCCAAGGGCCGCTGCGAGACGTGCGAAGGCGAGGGCTTCGTCAGCGTGGAGCTGCTCTTCCTACCCAGCGTCTACGCGCCGTGCCCCACGTGTCAGGGGGCCCGCTACAACGCCAAGACGCTGGAGATTCAGTACCGGGGCAAGAACATCGCCGAGGTGCTGGGCATGACGGTGGACGCGGCCCACGACTTCTTCAGCGAGGACCCTCTGGTGCAGCGGCCGCTCGCCGTCCTGCGGGAAGTGGGCTTGGGATACCTGCGGCTGGGGCAGCCCGCGACGGAGTTGTCCGGCGGCGAGGCCCAACGCATCAAGCTGGCCACGGAGCTTCAACGGGCCCAACGCGGCAGCTCGCTGTACGTGCTGGACGAACCCACCACGGGCCTGCACCCCTCCGACGTGGACAAGCTGATGACGCAGCTGGAGGGGCTGGTGGCCTCCGGCAACACCGTCATCCTCGTCGAGCACGACATGCGCGTGGTGGCCGCGAGCGACTGGGTCATCGACATGGGCCCGGGCGCTGGGGACAAGGG